>CABYDZ010000030.1 GCA_902517885.1 uncultured Pelagibacteraceae bacterium | reverse complement strand
ATTTACTTTAACAGTATCGGGTATCGTTATTTCTTTTGAACCAACTCTTGACATAATTAAAATACCTTGCAGATTATTTCACCACCAACTTTTTGTTCTCGCGCATCAGTATCTGTCATGACACCTTTTGATGTAGAAATGATAGATATACCCAGACCATTATGAACATAAGGTATTCTCTCAGCCCCAGAATAGACCCTTCTTCCCGGTTTAGAAATTCTTGTAATATCAGATATTACCGGACCTCTATCATCATACTTTAATTCTATATCTAGTTCTTCTTTTCCTGATGTGTGTTTCGTGCGAGCATAACCTCTTATATACCCTTCATTCTTTAAAACCTCTAATATACTTTCTCTCATCTTAGAAACAGGAGAAGAAACAATTGGCTTATTGCGCATTTGTGCATTTCTTATTCTGCTAAATAAATCTGATAATGGATCTTGTAATGACATATTTTTTCCTTTCTACCAGCTTGATTTATTCATTCCTGGTATTTGACCCTTTGAAGCTAAGTCTCTGAGAGCTATACGAGATAATCTTACTCTTTTATGATAACCTCTAGGCCTTCCAGTCAATTCACATCTATTTCTAACCCTTATTCTCGCTCCATTCCTTCGAAGTTTGGACAACTTTAATTGGGCCTGAAATCTCTCATCAATCGGGGTAGATTTGTTCATAATAAGATCTTTTAATTGAGATCTCTTATTTAGATCTTTTTCCGACATTTGAATTCTGCGTTTATTTTTTTCTATAGAGCTTTTTTTTGCCATATGTTTACCTAATCTATTATTGGAAAATTTAAAAATTTTAAAAGAAGTAATGCCTCATCATCATTCTTTGCCGTTGTACAGATTGCAATATCTAAGCCACGAGTTTTATCAATTTTATCTACATTAATTTCAGGGAATATTGTGCATTCCTTAATGCCAAAAGAATAATTTCCTTGGCCATCAAAGCTATTTTTATTTAAGCCTCTAAAATCTCTGATTCTTGGTAAAGCAATAGTCACAAGTCTGTCTACAAATTCGTACATTCTATGGCCTCTGAGAGTTACCTTTACTCCTAGTGGCATTCCATCTCTAATTTTAAATGTAGCAATGGATTTTCTTGCTTTTGTAACCAATGGCAGCTGTCCAGAAATAACTGCAAGTTGGTCAGATGCTGATTGTATAACTTTATTATCATTCACTGCATCACCTAATCCCATATTCAAAGATACTTTAGACAATTTTGGCAATGAAAGTGTGTTTTGCCTAGATAGCTTTTCTTTTAACTTTGGTACTATTGTTCCGGCATAGAGCTCTTTAAGTCTTGGAGTATAATTATCCATCAATTTGCTCTCCTGTCTTAACATTTATTCTTACCTTTTTATTATCTTTCAAAAAAGAATAGCCAACCCGTGTTCCTTTTTTTTGTTTTCTTATCAAGCAGCATTAAGTTTGACAGAGTTATTGGCATTTCTTTATTGATAATGCCTCCTTCATTTTTTTGGTCTTGCTTCTGGTGTTTTTTTGACATGTTTACACCCTTCACGACAGCTTTATCGCCTAATATCATAATAACTTCACCTTCTTTACCTTTATCTTTTCCTGTATTTACAGTTACTTGGTCCCCTTTTTTTATTCTCATGGACATTATAAAACCTCCGGAGCAAGAGAAATAATTTTCATCTGTTTCTTCATTCTCAGTTCTCTGCATACTGGGCCAAATATTCTTGTACCCACTGGTTCACCCTGAGTATTAATAAGAACCGCTGCATTTGAGTCAAATTTTATTGTACTTCCATCAACTCTCTTTAATTCTTTTCTAGTTCTTACTATCACAGCTTTATGTACTGTTCCTTTTTTTACTTTTCCTTTAGGAATAGCATCTTTTACTGTTACCACTATTATATCACCAACTGATGCAAATCTTCTTTTAGATCCACCTAATACTTTTATACAGAGAACTTCTTTTGCCCCTGAATTATCTGCTACACTTAGTCTTGACTCAACTTGTATCATTTAACTTACAGCTACCCATCTTTTAAGTTTTGAAATTGGTTTTGACTCCATTATCTTTACCTTGTCACCAGTATTAAATTGATTTTCAGGATCGTGTGCACTGTACTT
>CABYDZ010000029.1 GCA_902517885.1 uncultured Pelagibacteraceae bacterium | reverse complement strand
ATAGATCAAACGCAGACCTTTTTTTACCATCTTTATTAATTTTGACACCCATTTTTTCAGCTTTATTTGGTGTAACATATTGATTTTTAACAATATTTAATAACTCATTCATTTTAGTTTGTTTATTGGTAAAATGTTCATATCTTCTCTTTGAGACCAGTCCTAATGTATTGGCAGTTTCTGTAAGTCTCAAATCAGCATTGTCAGCTCTTAATAGTAGACGATATTCTGCCCTTGATGTGAACATTCTATAGGGCTCCGTCACGCCTTTTAAAGTTAAATCATCAATCATCACTCCAATATAAGAGTCATTTCTTGAAAAAATATGTTCTTTATTCTGAAGAGAAATTGCTGCATTTAGGCCCGCAACCAATCCTTGAGCTGCAGCTTCTTCATATCCTGTTGTGCCATTGATTTGACCAGCTAGATAAAGTCCTTTAATTTTTTTAGTCTCCAGGGTTTGGTAAAGTTCTTGTGGATCAATAAAATCATATTCGATAGCATAACCATGTCTTATAATCTTTGCCTTCTCTAAACCATTGATTTTACTGATAAATTCATCTTGAACGTCTGCAGGTAATGAGGTTGATATTCCATTTGGATATATCAAATCACTGTCTAAACCTTCTGGCTCAAGGAAAATCTGATGTCTTAATTTATCGGCAAACTTTACAACTTTATCTTCAACAGAGGGGCAATATCGAGGTCCTGTTCCACTGATTTGACCCGAGTAAATAGCTGATTTTGCTATGTTTTTTTGGATAATGTCATGAACTGACTCATTCGTATGAGTGATGTGACAAGGCAGTTGCTCATTATAAGTTTTGTTCGTTAAGAATGAAAAATATGAATGCTTTTCATCTGCATCCTGTTTTTCAAGCCGATCAAAATCAATAGTATTTTTATGAATTCTTGCAGGGGTTCCTGTCTTTAATCTTCCGATATTAAAGCCTGTTTTATATAGAGATTTTGCCAAGCCGATTGATGGAGCATCACCATGCCTTCCTGCAGGTATTGTTTTTTCACCCAAATGAATAAGGCCATTTAAAAATGTGCCAGTCGTAATGATTACTTTTTTTGTTGAAACCGTCTTTCCACTTTCGCATAAGACACCAGCTATTTGATTATCATGATCAAAAATTAAATCTTCGACGGGATCAAATAAACATTCTAGATTTTTAGTTTGAAGAATCTCCTCTTGCATATATTTTTTGTACAATTTCCGATCCGATTGTGCGCGCGGCCCTCTCACAGCAGGGCCTTTTGTGCGGTTTAAGAGACGATATTGAATACTTGAGAGATCTGCAATTCTTCCCATAATACCGTCTAATGCATCAATTTCTCTAACTAAGTGACCTTTACCCAGTCCACCAATGGCTGGATTGCAAGACATTTCACCAATGGTCTCAAATTTATGGCTGATTAAAAGGGTTTTAGCACCTACTCGTGCGGCCGTTGTTGCTGCTTCACAACCCGCGTGACCACCACCAATGACAACGACATCAAAGTTAGACATGACTAAGTTAAATAAATTAACTCAGCTTAATTGCAATCAATAATTTTTGTTATTTGCCGATGCAAAAATCTTTGAAAATGACTTCAAGATACTCTTCTACGTCAACGTGACCTGTTATTTTTCCAATTTCCTGAATTGCTAATCTCAACTCTTCAACCATGAGTTCTGAATTATTTTTTAAATCAATTGTTTTTGCATTCAACAAGCTCTGGATAGAATTTTGAACACCTAAGATGTACCTTGTTTTAGTTGGAATGGTGTCTGAGTAACTTCCAAAATTATTTGATACTTTATCAGAAATTTGTTTGATTAAATGATCAATGCCGTCCCCTGTTGAAACAGAAATATTGATGGCCCTATCATATGTTTTGTTTTCCTTATTATGAAGATCACATTTGTTTAAAATAGTTAAGCGATCATCGTGAAAATTTAATTTGGTTGGATCATCAAATAATTCAACAACTAGATTTGCTTCATCAATTTTCTTCTGAGTGATTTCAATTCCCTTTTTTTCAATCTCATCACTTGTCTGTCTCAGTCCTGCTGTGTCTGTAAAAACTACAGGAAATCCGGCAATATTTAGCCTTACTTCAAGTGCATCTCGCGTAGTCCCTTCTCTATCAGATACAAT
>CABYDZ010000028.1 GCA_902517885.1 uncultured Pelagibacteraceae bacterium | reverse complement strand
TGACCATTGGAAAGAAAACTATTTCAGTGCTTAATGAAAGAGATCCACAAAAACTTCCATGGAAAAAAATGAAAATCGACGTAGCTCTTGAATGTACTGGTTTATTTACCTCGAAAGAAAAAGCATCTATGCATATCAAAGCTGGAGCAAAAAAAGTTCTTGTCTCTGCCCCCTGCTCTGAAGCTGATAAAACAATAGTATATGGGGTAAACGAACAAGAAATAACTCACAATGATTTAGTTGTTTCGAATGCATCTTGTACTACGAACTGTTTGGCGCCAGTAGTTAAAGTTCTTCACGAAAAATTTGGAATTGTTCATGGATATATGACTACCATTCATGCATTTACAGGTGACCAAAGTGTTTTGGATACATTTCATCCTGATTTAAGAAGAGCTAGAGCTGCGTCAATGTCAATGATACCTACATCAACAGGTGCTGCCAAAGCGGTTGGGTTAGTGATGCCAGAATTATCAGGAAAACTAGATGGAACGGCAATTAGAGTACCAACTCCCAATGTATCACTTATCGATTTTAAATTTGTATCAAAAAAAACCATGAAAGTTGATAGCGTAAATAAAGCCATGACTGCTGCGTCACGATCCAATAAGCTGAAAGGCATACTTAATGTTAATTCAGAGCCACTGGTTTCATCAGATTTTAATCATAATCCTGCTTCATCAAATTTTGACCTAACTCAAACACAAGTCATTGAAGGAAAGTTTGGAAGAGTTTTAAGTTGGTATGATAATGAGTGGGGTTTCTCAAATAGAATGTGTGATACTGCAGTAGCAATGAAAAGATCAAAATAGTAATGCTGGATGTCTCTAATCTAAAAAAGATTACTGAGAAAAATAAAACTGTATTAATAAGATTTGACCTTAACGTTCCACTTAATTCTATTGACGACTATATAAGTGATAGAATAATCAGAATAAAAAAACCTATTTTAAATCTGTTGAATGGAAATAATAAAGTCATTATTTTATCTCACTTGGGTAGGCCTAAGGGAAAAATAAGGGATGAACTATCATTGCAACAAGTAGTTCCTCAGCTAGAAAGAGTTCTTGAAAAAAAAATAAATTTCTTACCAGATTGTATTGGAAATGAAGTAAAAGACAAAATTAATTCGCTTGAAAATGGAACAATTATTTTATTAGAAAACTGTAGATTCTATAAAGAAGAGGAAGAGAATGATCATGACTTTGCAAAACAGTTATCTGAGTTAGCTGATGTTTATATAAATGATGCATTCGCCTGTTCGCACCGCGCACATGCATCAATTGAGGCAATATCGCATTTCATGCCTTCATATTGTGGCGATCTTCTTGAAGAAGAAATAGTTAATTTGCAAGAAGTTATTCATGAACCTCTTGGTCCCGCTCTTACAATAATAGGGGGTTCTAAAATATCCACAAAAATTACTGTTCTTAAAAATTTATCAAAAAAAATGGACACCATTGTTATAGCTGGTGGTATGGCAAATAACTTTTTGAAATATGATGGATATAATATCCAAAAATCATTGCATGAAGAAAATGTCGATCACTTAATTGGAGAAATATTAGATTTTTCATCAAAAAATAATTGTAGGTTAGTTTTGCCAATTGATGCAGTCACAGCTGATAAAATTTCAAACAAAGCAGACACTAAAGAGTCTGATATTGATAATATTGAAGAACAAAATATGATTCTGGATATAGGCAAAAATACAGTGAAATTAATAAAAAATGAAATTAGTAAATCTAAAACTGTATTCTGGAATGGTCCACTTGGAGTATTTGAAACTTCTCCGTTTGATAGGGGCACTGTGGAAATTGCAAAATTCATCAGCAATCTAACTGCAAATAATAAAATTAGGTCATTTGCTGGTGGAGGTGATACAATTTCTGCATTGGACTTAGCCGGCGTAAAAGATAATTTTTCATATGTTTCTACTGGCGGTGGTGCATTACTTGAGCTAATAGAAGGTAGGAAATTGCCAGGCCTAGTTGCATTAGGAATTTTATAATAGGAGATTAAAATGATACCAAAAACATTAGAAGAGATAGCAAGCTATATTGTAAAAGATGGTAAAGGAATACTTGCAGCTGACGAAAGCACTGGAACAATCGAAAAAAGATTTAAGTCAATTGACGTGGAGTCAACTGAAGACAATAGAAGAAAATATAGAGAAATGCTTTTTAGATCTCCTGCTATGGCAGAAGCTATCGGTGGGGTAATTCTCTTTGATGAGACTCTAAGACAAAAGGCGCAAGATGGATCATATTTAAGAGACGTAATTTTGAGCCATGGATCACTACCTGGAATTAAAGTAGACCAAGGTGTAAAAGAACTGGAAGATAATCCTAATGAAAAAATTACAACAGGATTAGATGGCCTAAATGAACGTTGTAGAGAATATGATACATTAGGCGCTAAGTTTACTAAATGGAGAGCGGTAATCAATATTGGTAATGGCATACCGTCTGCAAAATGTATCAATGAAAATATGTTAGCTTTATCCGAGTACGCCCTAATAGCTCAAGAAAATAATATGGTGCCAATAGTAGAGCCTGAGGTCATTATGGATGGTCCACATACAATAGATCAATGCTACGATGTTACTAAGAATACATTATCTGTACTTTTTGAAATGCTTGATAAAAAAAATATAAATATTAGGGGCACCCTTTTAAAACCTAACATGGTAGTTTCAGGAACAGAAAATAGTCATCAAGCAAATT
>CABYDZ010000027.1 GCA_902517885.1 uncultured Pelagibacteraceae bacterium | reverse complement strand
AAATTACTTTTTTTTATTTTTTCTAGGTTAAAATTTTGGAAGCAAAATATTTTGGATGCTTCAGTACAACTTGAAGCTTCAATAAATATATTATTGAGTGAAGGATTTTCAAAAATAAATGGAATATTACTTTTGCCCATAGAAATACTATTTATAATACCATCTATGGAATTATTGGTAAAAAATAATCATTTATTTATAAATAACAGACAATTACAGTGTGCGATAGGGCTTAACGGACTGACCGACAATAAGCAAGAAGGTGATTTATCCACCCCAATTGGAACTTTTCATTTTGACAAAATTTATTACAGGGCTGACAGATTAGGTAAAAAGAAATTTATTATTGACTCATCAATTCTGAGCAAAAACGATGGATGGTGCGATGATCAAAAAAGTGATTTGTATAATCAGTACATTCAATTCCCTTTTCAAGAAAGTGCTGAGCATTTATATAGAGATGATCATATCTATGATATTATATGTGTCTTGAATTATAACACATCTCCTATAATACCTGGGCGTGGAAGTGCCATTTTCTTACACATCGCTAAACCTGGTTTCACAGGAACAGAAGGATGTATTGCGATAGAGAAAGAACCATTAATTGAAATTGCAACAAATCTTACTGCCGACTCAACGATTGCAATTGAACATTAATTCCGCTCTCCAAATATTTTTGTGCCAATGCGAATATGCGTAGCTCCACATTCTAAGGCTACATCGAAATCATTGGACATACCCATGCTGAGTGATGAAAGATTAAAATTCTTGGCTATAACGCCTAAAGTCAAAAAATGTTTTTTGGGATCTTCATTGAGTGGGGGAATGCACATTAACCCTATAATATTTAAGGTATAGTTTTCTAAGCACTCAGAAATAAATGCATCAGCTTCTGCAAGCATTACACCAGATTTTTGCGGCTCGTTACCAGTATTAATCTGAATAAAGTATTTTCTTCTAACGTTGTTAAGCTTTTCAATTTCATTAAATAATTTTACTACTTTCATTCGATCAACAGAGTGAATGACTTCACAGTTTTCATGAATTGACTCAACTTTTCTGCTTTGAATATTTCCAATAAAATGTAATTGGATATTTGCATTTAAGTTTTTTAAATCAGGCCATTTGCGTTCTATTTCTTGAATTTGATTTTCCCCAAACGATATATGACCTTCATCAATCACATTTTGTATATCCGAGGAGGGTTTTTTTTTGCTTACAGCAATAAGGTCAACCTCTTCGATATTTCTGTTGGCAAGTTGGGCGGTTTTTTCTAAGTTGTTTATAAAGTTTTTATAATTGTTCATAAAAAAAATGCCCTACAAATTAATGTAGGGCATTTTTAAACTAAAAACTAATAATTAAATTATTAGAATCCAACTACGTAGTTGAAAGTCCAAGTGTCTGTATCATTAGCTGAACCACCTTCTTCATCCGCTTCAGTATAATCGAGACCGAATGAAGCTGCGCCCATACCTTTGTTCACAGATACTCTCATGTAATCAGTGTCTGTAGTATAGTCTCTACTTGCGAATTGAACACCAACGTCCAATCCAGCCATAGATGTACCAACACCCATTGTAGTTTCTTCAGAACCTGCATCAGAGTCATACACAGCATAACCTAAGTTAAGGCCTGCAACTGAATAACCAACAGTTACGAAATTTGGATCTCTGTCAGTTCCCGTTCCTTTGGCGTCAACCTGAGATACACCAGCCGCAATTGATGCGCCCATGATTGATGTTTTAGCAGCGTAAGACATAGTAGGCTCATAAGTAGCTGATTCCATACCTCTAGTAACCTTAAACGATACTCCACCCACAGAGTTTGAGTACGCAATTGAGTTTCCAGATTCTGCATCACCATCTGAGTAAGCACCAGAAGATCCGTCTTTACCACTCATGGCAACGTTCCAGCAGTTTACAAGTGAGAAACAACCTGGGTTTGAGTCATAACTGTCAACAGCTGAATCTTGACCCTTACCTAAACCGATTGTACCCATACCTGTGTCGAAGTTAATGTCAGTTTTGATTCCGATAGCAGTAACAGACATTGTAAGTCCAACGCCCATACCGTTATCCATAGAGTCACTGTACGAGATATAAAACGAGTTAGTAGAGAATGTTTGAGCCAATCCTCCACCATCATTGTCTGATAACGTACCAGCGTAATAACCACTAAGTGACATTTCAGCTTGTGCTGCACCTGCAGCCATAACTGAAGCCAAAGCAGTTGCTCCGATAATTTTTGATCTATTCATAATAATTTCCTTTCATATTAGAGTTGATCATAGTTAAATTTAACTGAAACTCTTTTATCAAAAATATCATCGCTTTTTAATGTTATTTTCATAAATACAACATTTTTATGTGTAAATGTGACATTTCTGCAACTACTAGATTTTGTTGAAAAAATAAGAAAAATGGTTTAATTCAATCTTTTAGTCTAATAATATGTATAATTAAATATTCATGCAAATCTTGATCGTAGTTATGAAAAAAACGCTTATTTTCCCGCTTTTACTAGTTTTTTCTGTTTCCTGTGCCCAATTTCAAAGCTTACAGGATAAACCTGAGCAATACGAATCTGAGAAACAAAGGGTAATGACTGAAAAAGCACAAGATAGAGATTTAAATCTTCCTGAGGGATCTTCACTTATCGATGGTAAATCTGGGTTCACCCTGAGTGGAGTGTTGGGCTTAGATTCATCTAATATTAATGTAAAATCA
>CABYDZ010000026.1 GCA_902517885.1 uncultured Pelagibacteraceae bacterium | reverse complement strand
AAAATTTAACTTATGTTACAGTTCTTGGTTTGTCAGGGTTACTGGTTCTTTACTCATTAATCAATATTAATTACAAACTTAATTCTAGAAAGATTGTCGAGAAATTTTTACTAGTCTTGTATTTTACATGCTCACTTGTCGCTATAATGACCACTGTTGGAATAATTTTTTCCTTATTATATGAAACGTTGCGTTTTTTTTCTCAAGTTCCAATAACCGATTTTTTATTTGGATTAAATTGGAGTCCTCAAAGAGTTTTTGTAAGAGATGCTGGTGATCTTGATACAAGAGACTTGGCCAATGCATTTGGCGCTGTTCCATTATTTGCTGGAACATTTCTTGTTGCATTAATTGCAATGTGTGTCTCAGTCCCAGTTGGTTTACTTACAGCCATTTATATGTCTGAATACGCTTCTCCAAAAGTAAGAGATTGGGCTAAGCCAATTATTGAAATTCTTGCTGGTATCCCAACGGTTGTATACGGATTTTTTGCAGCTTTAACTGTTGCACCTTTAGTGAGAGATATCGGTCAGGGTGCTGGACTAACTGTCTCTTCTGAAAGCGCTCTTGCTGCAGGATTTGTTATGGGAATAATGATAATACCATTTATTTCATCACTTTCTGACGATGTAATAAAATCTGTACCTCAAAGTTTAAGGGAAGGCTCTTATGCCATGGGAGCAACCAAAAGGGAAACAATTGTAAAAGTATTATTGCCAGCTGCGTTGCCAGGTATTGTTGGTTCTTTTTTATTGGCCGTTTCACGAGCCATTGGGGAAACCATGATCGTTGTAATGGCAGCGGGTTTAAATGCAAAACTAACAGCTAATCCACTTGATGCGGCAACTACAATTACTACTCAGATTGTTGTTATTTTAATCGGTGATCAAGAATTTGATAGCCCAAAAACACAGTCAGCTTTTGCTCTAGGTTTAACCTTGTTCGTTGTTACATTGGCTCTAAATTTTATAGCGTTACAGGTCGTAAAAAAATATACGGAGAGATATGACTGATAGAATAGAACAAAGAATAAATAGTTTAAATAAAAGGCTCAATTCAGAGAAAAGATTTAGGATTTATTGTATTGGTGCAATGAGCTTTGCGCTTGCATGGGTGCTTATTTTATTTCTGAATATATTTTCATCTGGCTATTCAGCTTTTTATAGAACTGTTATCCAGGTAGATGTACCTTTTTTAAATCTTATTGAAGACACGACACAATTTTCCGAAATGAGTTCAGAGGATATTAACAACCTGTCAATGTATTCTTTTTCCAAAAAGGCTATTTATGGACTTTTCCCAGATATCGAAGAGAAAAAAGATAAGAAAATGTTAATACGATTATTCAGTATTGAATTTGAGCAAGAAATAAGAGAATTTTTAAAATCGAATATGTCAAATATAAATGAAACAGAAACAATATATTTAACTGCCTCCGACGATGTAGATCAGGTTAATAAAGGAAACTACCCTAGGGACTTAGATGAAGACAAAAGAAGAATTAAAGATATTCAACTCTTATTTTTTGATGACCTTGTAGATAGGGGACTTGTCAGCTATGAATTCAATCTACCATTTTTAATGAGGGGTGACAGCCGTGAACCTGAACTGGCAGGAGTAGGAGGTTCAATAGTAGGTTCTTTATTCACAATTATGGTAGTTTTGATTTTGTCTTTTCCAATTGGAATTTTTGCAGCTATTTATCTTGAGGAATTTGCAACAAGAAATAGAGTTACCGATTTTATTGAAATTAATATTAATAATTTAGCAGCGGTACCTTCTATTGTATTTGGCTTATTAGGGCTTGGTATTATTTTAAATACATTTGGATTGCCAAGGTCAACACCTCTGGTTGGAGGTATAGTCTTATCTTTAATGACCTTGCCAACAATTATTATTGCCACTAGAGCCTCATTAAGAGCGGTGCCGCCATCAATAAGAGAAGGAGCATTAGCAGTCGGAGCGACCAAAATGCAAGCTGTAATGCATCATGTAGTCCCTGTAGCAATGCCTGGAGCATTAACAGGTACAATTATAGGCCTTGCTCAAGCACTTGGAGAAACTGCGCCATTATTATTAATTGGTATGGTGGCATTCGTCGTAGACGTTCCGCAAACACCGCTGGATGCCTCTGCCTCATTGCCAGTTCAAGTTTATTTATGGTCAGAAAGTGCTGAAAGAGGCTATGTTGAAAAAACCTCAGCCACAATTATGATGTTACTTGGATTTTTAATTTTAATGAATTTAGCCGCAGTATTAATTAGAAGAAAATTTGAAACAAAATGGTAAAATAGATTATGAAAAATATAAAAATAAAAGCGGATAACTTAAATGTTCATTATGGAGAGAAACAAGCACTCTTCGACGTGTCCATGTACATGGAAGAAAAACAAGTCACTGCTTTGATAGGTCCATCAGGTTGTGGTAAATCAACTTTTATTAGGTGCTTAAATAGAATGAATGATGTTATCGATATATGCAATGTACAAGGAAAAATAGAAATCGATGGCAAGAATATTTATGCACCAAGCATGCAAGTTGAACAACTAAGAGAACGCGTGGGCATGGTTTTTCAAAAGCCGAACCCCTTTCCAAAGACTATTTTTGAAAATGTAGCATACGGTCCAAGAATACATGGAATAGCTGAAAATAAATCTGATTTAGAAGAAATTGTTGTTAACAGTCTAAAAAAAGCAGCTCTCTTTGATGAGGTTAAAGATAGATTAGACGATGCGGGAACAGGCCTCTCGGGGGGACAGCAACAAAGATTGTGTATTGCAAGAGCCATATCCGTAAATCCAGATATTATTCTAATGGATGAACCTTGCTCAGCCTTAGACCCAATAGCTACGGCTAGAATTGAAGA
>CABYDZ010000025.1 GCA_902517885.1 uncultured Pelagibacteraceae bacterium | reverse complement strand
CGGGACAGTTTTTTCTTATACTTGCGTACCCAGCAACACATCAAGTAATGATCTGTCAAATGGGTGTAGGCCTGAAGCAAGTGACTATGGATATGGCTCTGGGGATTCAGGTTTCAGTGATTTAGCTGGAAATGCTCCAAATGTTTGGCAAGCAAGTGTTGACTTTATTTCTGATAAGTTAGCCCCATCAGTAAGTATATTTTCAACAACCGTAAGTGACGGAAATGCTTCAACAGATAGTAATATTGCTCTCTCTTTTCTCTTATCTGAGGTAAGCACGAATTTTACAGCAGCAGACATTGCAGTTACAGGAGGGAGCATTTCTAATTTTAATGGTAGTGGTCAAAACTATACAGCTACTTTTACACCGACTGGTGAAGGAGCAACCACGATTGATGTTAATGCAAGTGCATTTACAGACAATGCAGGGAATGGAAATACTGCAGCGAGTCAGTTCAATTGGATGTATGATGCAACTGTACCAACAATTTCAATCAGTTCATCAACGGTTAGTTCAGGGGCTACATCGTCTAATACATCGATCAATTTAACTTTTACAGTAAGTGAAACGACATCAGATTTTGATCTTGGTGACATAAGCATTACTAATGCATCTGTTTCCAATTTTAGTGGAAGTGGAGCTTCATACACAGCAACTTTAGTGCCAACGGGAACATCTCAAGCGTCAGTGTTAGTGGCAGCAAACAAATTTACTGATCTTGCTGGACTAAATAATACAGCTTCAAATACTTTTACATATACATACGATGGAGATCCTCCATTAATAACAATGAGTGCAAATAATGGTACAAATCAGGTATTTGATGGAGAAACAACAAACGATAGCCAGCTTAATGTTGTATTTGCCATTTCTGAATCAGTGTCAAACTTTGCTGCAGCTGATATTACGGTGACTGGAGGAGCAATTTCAAATTTCAGTGGAAGTGGCGCGTCGTATACGGCTACATTTACGCCATCAGGACCAGGGGCAACGACTATTGATGTAGCGGGAGGCACTTTTACAGACGGGAGCAATAACAATATAGCCGCATTAACGTTCAATTGGACTTACGACAATGTAGCCCCATCTATGGCAATAACCTCAGAGACTGTAAGTGATGGGAGTACAAGTAATGATGGGTCGATATTTTTAACGTTTACATCCTCGGAGGTGACTAAAAATTTTACTGTTGATGACATCAGTGTATCTGGAGGAACCATATTAAATTTTGCCGCTTCGTCTGGTCAAATTTATACTGCAAGGTTCATCCCCTCAGGAGAAGGCGCCACATCAATAGATGTAAGTTCTGCAAAATTTACAGATTTAGCTGGCAACAACAACACTGCGGCAAACCAATTCAATTGGATATACGATAACACCGGTCCTACCATCACCATTGCATCTTCAATCTCTAGTGGATCTGCTACCAATGACACTACACTTACAGTAACGTTTACATCTAACGAAAATACTTCAGACTTTACCGTTGAGGATGTTCGTGTGGTTGGAGGAGTCCTATCAAATTTTGCAGGATCAGGCAGTATTTATACGGCAACACTTACACCGAATAATGATGGGGAGATAACCATCGATATATCCGCGGGGTCATTTACAGATGCCTCAGGTAATTTAAACAGTTCGGCTACGCAATTTTCATGGAATTATGATGGTACGAGACCAAGTGTAATTATTACTGCTAATCAAATCGTAAATTCAAGTGTTTCTGACGATGCATTTTTATCACTTACATTTACAATCAGTGAGACCCCAGTGGGCTTTGTTGAAGAAGACATTACATTTACAGGGGGGACTCTATCCAATTTTGCTGGTAGCGGTACATCTTATTCGGCTACTTTTACTCCTTCAGGGAATGGAAATAAACAGATCAAGATTGCTGCAGGTGTTTTTACTGATGCAGTAGGCAATACTAACCTTGAAGCACTTTTTGATTGGCTATACCTTGCTGATCCATTCACTAACCCAGAGACAGTAGCAATGGTTAAAGATCAAACAATCCTCGCCGAACAAGCCTTACAGAGAACTCGTGATACAGTTATTCAGAGATTAAATTATATAAGAAATGCTGATCCGTCTTCTCATCAGGGTATTTCTCTAAATTATAACGGTACAAATGAAGTGATTGCGGAGCTCACTGAAACATTTGGAAACATGGTGAATTTTGAGTTTGATCCTTTATATAAATGGAATGTGTGGACTTCTGGGGCCATAACTTATGGCGATATTTCATCTCAGAATACTAGAATAGGCAGTGAATTGGAAATCAAAGACATTGCTTTAGGGATAGATAGGAATTATTCAAAAGACTACTTAATCGGCCTTTCAATTCAAGAGTCTCGCGGTGAAAGTGTTCCACAGAATAATAGTTATAGAGTTTTCTCTGATAGCTTAACGCTTACAAATTATCATAATATTTCACTAAATAAAAATCAGTATGTCGATTTTATTTTTAGTTACGGAGAATTGAATATTGACGGCCGTAGATATGCCGAAGATACATCTCAATCACTCACATTTGATAGAGATGGCCATTATTACAATTCATCTATTGGTTTTAATCATCAAACCGAATTCCTTAATTATCAATTAAATCCTTATGGCAGGGTGAATATTGGTCGTATAAAACTCAAAGCATATAGGGAAAGCGACGGCCTTGAGGCTTTGATTATTGGCGCTCAAGCGATTGAAACTGGTTCGGTGAAAGTTGGGGCTAATTTAAAAAATACATATTCAATTAAAGATGGCAGTTTAATTTACCAAGTAACACCTAAGTTGGATGTTTTTTTTGAGGAAAATACAACTCAACGATCTTCACTTAGCGCGCAGTACTATGCAAATCCAAAATGGTACTATGCCCGTCATGACCAAACATATAATCATAAGTATGGTGGATCTTTAGGTATCGAGTCGTTGATTAGTTCTATAGCAAATAATCATCAATTGAGCGCAAATCTTTTTATATCGCTTGAAGAAGCTCAAGAAATTAATACCCATTCACTTCAATTAAATTTAAATTATAATTTTTAATTACTTATTTAAAATAGCATCTCTGAGTTGCTCGGCACCTTCAATAATTCTTGTAGTGGGTCGACTGAAAAAAGAATCTGAGTCAAAAGCGTAAACATTTTTAGAGGCAAAAGGTTTAAGAAAATTTATCTCACTATTATTTTT
>CABYDZ010000024.1 GCA_902517885.1 uncultured Pelagibacteraceae bacterium | reverse complement strand
AAATTTCTGTGTTTTTTTTCTAAAATTTCTTTACTTCCATTAACAAACAATATCTGAAAGAAATTTGTAACTATTTCAATATTAAAAATATCTGAATATTGTTGCGCAATCATAATGTTGGCTAAGTTATGGTCGTCTCTTTCGCCTGTTGCACCAATTATGTAAACATTTTTAATTTTTTGAGCAAGGCAGTAATCAAGCGACTTCTCAAGATCAGTTTTATTTTGATTTTCCTCATTTACTATAGTGCTATTAGGACTAGTTGTATTAATTTCTACTGTATCCAAGTCACCAATAATGACATCTGGTTCAACATCTAATTCTTTGAAGAAACTTAAATTTGAATCAACACAAATTCTTAGAGTATTTTCTGCAATGAGTTGCTTTGCATAATTTGAAACAGGTTTTTCACCGTTTGCGACTAAGACAGCTGATGCACTCAAAATTATAGCACTCAGTAATTGATTGGACCTGAGATTACTTTGAACCTCTCATCTTGAACCTGGAAAAAATATGAAATATTGCTTCCTTGTCTTTTGTTTTCATTAAACGTCACTGATCCAAGTTTTAATGGATCTTCAAAATCTTCTAATGTTTCCAACGCAGTAATAAAGGACTCAACGGTCAAGTCTTGGCCAGCTCTTTTGATACCCTCGACGACCATGTCAGCAAATATATATCCATAAATCGCACCGGTATTTGGCTCCGTGCCATATAATGAGTTAAACGTATCCCACCATGCTCTCTCATCACTATTGGCTGTATCATAATATGGAAAGACGAGAGAATTTAAGCAATATAAGCCGTTCATGACACCGTTTGGCTGTTCTGCAACGACCGTATAGTAACTTGCTGAAGTAGCTACAAAATCTACATCCGTCCAATTAATTTCCTTAGACTTCATAAAAGGTAATATAGTTGTTCGCACTATTGTCCCCATGGCTACCAAGTCACAGCCTGCATTTGATAGTTTTTTAATTTGGGCTGTGAAATCAGTGTCCGTTGGCTTTGCAGAGGCGCTTTCAACAATTGTCATTCCCATTGCCTTAACTTGATCGTAGGCAGCATCAACAATTTCTTGTCCAAAATCTGTATCCTCATAAAGTATGCATACAGCCTCTCGATTATTATTCTCAACCAAATACTTAATACCTGTTCGAATTTGATCATAATAAGTTGAACCAGATGTAAATTTTAATCGATCAAAAGGGTCAAACATTGATCGTGCAGCTGTCAGCGGAAATAAGTTGGGAACATTCATCGCTAATTGATCTGTCATCACAGCATTATTCATAGGTGTACCCAATGATCCCATCATAAATGCTACTTTGTCTTTTCTAAGTAACTTATTAGCAGCTTGCACTGCTCTTGGAACAGTATATTGGTGGTCTTCAACAATTAATTTAATTGTTCTTCCAAACGCTCCGCCGTTTTCATTGAATTCATTAAAACGCATATTGGCTCCATCAACACTTTGTTTGCCAATCATTGAAGCTGGACCACTAATATCGGTATGCATGCCTATGAGTATCTGATCAGAACTGATGCCTTGATCAGCTAATAATTCATTAGATAGAAAAATAAATAAAAAAAACGATGATAGAGTCTTTAGAATTCTAATATTCATATTTCATACTGTCAGCGCGGACAAATCTTCCATCTTCTACAACGAATAAATATGCATCACTTGAACCTAAATGCTTGTCTGGGCCCCAGGATAACACTGACTCACCAAATGGCATTTTGTAGGTATCAATTGATTCTAACGCGGTTGTGAAAGAGTCTACATTCAATTCTCTTCCAGCTATCTCAATCGCCTTTGCTGTAATATCTGCATACATATATCCATAAGCTGATCCAATATTAGGACTGTTTCCGTATATGTCTTCATACTTATCTATCCATTTGCATACCCATTCATCACAATTTTCTTTACTTGGTGTATCAAATTGAGCAAATGTATAAAAACCATCTGTAACTCCATCAGGTTGACTTGCAATTACTGGGTGAAAGCTTGCTACTTGTCCAAAAAATAAAGCGTCCCAACCCATTTGCCTAGCTTTTGTGTAAGCTAATATCGTGTCCTTAACGATAGTGCCCACTGCGACAGCGTCACAATCAGCATTTTTTAATTTTGTAATCTGGGCAGTTAAATCAGTATCAGTTGGTTTATTCGTTGTTTTTTCATGTAAGGACATATTCATTGCTTCCAATTGATCCAATACTCCATCATATGTTTCTTGTCCAAAATCATTATCTTGATAAATAACACAAATTTTATCCATATCCTTAACTTCTACAGCCCACTTAACTCCAGATCTTATTTGGTCATAATAGGTTGATAGAGCTCCGAATTTTAGTTTATGAAATGGCTCTGCCATTGAACGCGCAGATGATAAAGGAAATAAGTTCGGTATATTTTTTTGCTCTTGTAGTTGAAATACTGCATTGTTCATGGGCGTACCTAAACTTGCAACCATTAAAAATATTTTATCTTTATTAATTAACTTGTTTGCCGCTTGAACTGCTCTTGGAACTTGGTATTGATGATCTTCAGCTACAAGTTTTAGAATTCTACCATTAATTCCCCCTGCTTCATTGATTTCATTAATTCTCATCTTAGCACCTTCCACGGAATATTTTCCAAATGATGATACTGGCCCACTAATATCCGTATGCATACCAAGCATTATCTCATCATCGCTGACGCCCTGATCGGCAAAGCTTGATGCTGAATAAATAAATAAGATTGAAACAAAAGTTAATAATTTTTTCATAAACTGCCCCTTAAAATATGGTGGAATATTAATAAGATCGTAGCTGAAAATCAAGCAGATTGATACATTTGATCAATTACTGAGCTATACTTATCATTAATGAATTTGCGTTTTAATTTCATGGTTGGTGTAAGCTCATCATCCTCAGCTGTTAGCTGGGTATCAATAAGTGAAAATTTCTTAATCTGCTCTACATTTGCAAATTTTTTATTAACTGAAGAGACTTCATTATCAATGAGTTCGACAACATCCTTAGATTTACATAAACTTTCAAAGTTTGAGAAAGGAATGTCATTATCTTGAGCGTGCTTAACTACATTCTCCTCATCGATCATAATTAAACAAGATAGGAATTTTCTTTTATCACCTATTACTACTGCATCTGAAATAAAAGGGCTGAACTTTAATTGGTTTTCAAGTTCGGAAGGTGAAATATTTTTTCCACCCGCAGTTATGATTATATCTTTTTTCCTGTCAGTTATTTTAAGGTAACCATAATTATCAATCTCACCGACGTCTCCTGTGTGTAACCATCCATCGGATAATGCTTCAC
>CABYDZ010000023.1 GCA_902517885.1 uncultured Pelagibacteraceae bacterium | reverse complement strand
AGAAATATGAGTGCAATGTCGGCAAGGGTCGCCATAATTCCTGGAAAAAATGTCATAGGTATAGAGATACCAAACTCAGATAAAAATCCTGTTTATTTAAGTGAGTTATTTAAAAATGAAAAATTTGTTTCAAATGAAAAAAATTTAATTTTAGCCCTGGGAAAAGATATTAGCGGACATGCTGTGTTCGCAAATCTTGAGAATATGCCCCACTTGCTCATAGCGGGAACAACGGGTTCAGGAAAGTCTGTTGGTATAAATGTTATGATTACCTCAATTTTATACAAGCACTCACCTGATGATTGTAAATTTATATTAATAGATCCAAAAATGCTTGAACTTTCAGTTTACGAGGGTGTGCCTCATTTAATCACTCCAGTTGTAACAGATCCTAAAAAAGCAATAACCGCACTCAAGTGGGTTGTTAGAGAAATGGAGTCAAGATACAAAAAAATGTCTCTTCTAGGTGTAAGAAATATCGAAAATTATAACATCCGAATTGCTGATGCTATTAATAAATCTGAAAAAATCATCAGGTCTATTCAATCAGGGATTAATCCGGAAACAGGTCAGCCGGAAACAAGGAAGATTGAAATCGAAAATAAAAAAATGCCATTCATTGTTGTTGTTGTTGATGAAATGGCAGACCTAATGATGGTTGCTGGAAAAGAAATTGAACATACAATCCAGCGGTTGTCTCAGATGGCACGAGCAGCAGGAATACATTTAATTATGGCTACGCAAAGACCGAGTGTTGATGTAATCACAGGAACAATCAAAGCAAATTTTCCAAGCAGAATAAGTTTTCAAGTGAGTTCCAAATTTGACAGCCGAACCATTCTTGGAGAAGAAGGTGCCGAGAGATTGCTTGGAAAAGGTGACATGTTAATGATGACTGCAGGGGGACAGACAACAAGAATTCACGGACCTTTTATATCCGACAATGAAATTGAAAATATTGTCAAGTCGCTGCAGAAACAAGGTCAACCTGAATATGATGAGGAAATTACAAAAGAAGAGGATGAAAATAATGACGCTGATAACACTTTATCTGACAGTGATAAAGATGCATTGTTTAGCGATTCTATAGATATCATTTCAAGAGAAGGTAAGGCTTCAACAAGCTTGCTCCAACGTAAACTTCAAATTGGCTATAACCGTGCTGCAAGAATAATGGACCAATTAGAAGAACAAGGATACATCAGTGCAGCTAATCATGTAGGCAAAAGAGAAATCAATTATGATAAGTTTACAAATTAATGTTCCGTTTTTTAATTCTACTGAGTTTCATTTTATTTCCATGGCATATTTCTTCTGCCGAAACTGATCTAATTATCTCTAAAATACAAACTGGTTGGAATCAGATACAGACAATGTCTGGTGAATTCTCACAAATAGACTCTGATGGAAATTTAGAAACTGGGAAATTTTATTTTTTAAAGCCGTATCAATCTAAGTTTGTTTATACAAATAAAGATGAAGATATTGTCACCAATGAAACCTTATTACGTATAGTTGATAAAAAAGGTTTTCAAATTGACAGCTATGCAATAGGGGGTAACGCTCTTAAAAAGCTTCTTTCCAAGAAACTGGATATTAAACAGGAGTTTACAATTGATTATGCAATTGAAAATGAATTCAACTATGAAATTCAGGCAGGTATTAAAAATGCTAGTACTTCAAGCAGGGTTATTCTCACTTTCAATAAAGATACTATGGAGCTTGAAAAGTGGGAGATTTTTGATGAATTGGATAATAAAACTGTTTTAGAGTTTACAAAGATAAAAAAGAATATATTTATAAGCCAAAATTTATTCGTAGTTAGGTATACAAACAACTAATTACAGGCAGGTTGAAAATAAAAGTTTTCATTATTTAATTTATGACGGTTAGTTCCCTTAGTGAGCTTAAGCAATGGCTTGAGTCAAATAAAATATCAGAAGTAGAGTGTATTTTCCCAGACATGGCAGGTTCATCAAAGGGTAAAATCTTACCTGTGGATAGATTTGTCAAATCATTTGAAGAGCAAAGTTTAAGACTTGCCGATTCTGTTTTTGGGCAAACAGTATCTGGTAAGTGGGTTTATCAAAGTGAAGTTATCGATTACGTTGAGGAAGATCTTTTCATGGCACCGGATCTCTCAACAATTAGAAAAATCCCATGGAATAAAGAGCCTACAGCACAAATAATATGTGATCTCAACTATCCCTCAGGTGAACCATCTAAAATAGCACCTCGACAGGTTTTAAAAAATATTATTAGGCAATTGAGTGACGAAAACCTTAGAGCGGTAGTCGCTCCAGAGTTAGAGTTCTATCTTTGTGAACAAAATTTAGATCCTGATTTGCCACTAAAAACACCTATTGGAAAATCTGGAAGAAGAGAAACTGGAAGTAAAGTGTTTGGTATTGATGCCGTTAATGAATTTGATAAATTAACAGACGATATTTACGATTACTGTGAACTAATGAATATCGGAGTTGATACTCTGGTACATGAGTCAGGACCTTCACAAATAGAAATAAATTTGAATCACGGCGATCCTCTGGCTTTAGCCGACCAGGCTTTTATGTTTAAAAGGGCAGTGAGACAGGTGGCTTTAAAACATAATATTCATGCGACTTTTATGGCCAAACCCTATCAAGGTCAGCCTGGCAGTTCGATGCACATCCATCAAAACTTAGTTGCAGCAAAGACAGGTGAAAATTTATTTTCTGATAAAGAAGGAAATAATTCAAAAGAGTTTTTTCATTTTATTGGCGGTTTACAAACATACTTACCGGATGCCATGCTTTTGTTTGCGCCTTACGTTAATTCATATAGAAGATTTGTAATTGATGCTTCAGCTCCAATCAATACACACTGGGGAATTGAGAATAGAACTGTAGCCTTTAGAGTTCCCACTTCCCAAAACATATCACGCCGTGTAGAAAATAGGATACCAGGCTCTGATACAAACCCTTACCTTGCTATTGCAGCATCGTTGGCATGTGGTTTACTTGGCATACAAGAAAAAATAGAACCTGAAAAACCTATTGCTGGAGACGCTTTTGAGCGAAGACATAATATTCCAAAATACCTCCCGGATGCCCTGAAGAGACTTAAGGTAAGTAATGAGTTATCGGATAGCTTGGGTAAAGAGTTTGTTACTTTATATACAGAGATCAAACAGACCGAACATGATGCTTACCAGAATGTGATTAGCGCTTGGGAAAGAGAGCATCTTCTTTTAAACGTATAGTGCTTACAAAATCTCTTTATTTATATAGTAGCCTTTTTTTTCCTCAAACATAATCAGATCTTTTATATTAAGTTTTGAGTCTATTTTTTTTCTTAGGGCATATATGTGTGTTTCCAAAGTATGAGTATCAATTTCATCTCCGTAACTCCATACTTTGCTCAGAAGGTCTTTTTTTGTAATGTAGGGATTTGTATTTTCAATTAAACAAGAAAAAATTTGCCCTTCTTTTTCAGTGAATCTT
>CABYDZ010000022.1 GCA_902517885.1 uncultured Pelagibacteraceae bacterium | reverse complement strand
TAAAACAATTGAAAATATAGACTTCGAGAATGTTGATTTTATTTTCAATTGTTTACCTAATATACAGATGCATAAATTAATTCATAAACTAAATAAAAATATAAGGATTATCGACCTTTCAATTGACTTCAGGCTGGATGAAAAGGAAGAATATAAAAATTGGTATAATTTCGATCATGAAAGTTTTGAATTAAATGAAAATTTTCAATTTGGTCTTACAGAATTTAATAGGGAGAGCATAAAAGAAAGTAAACATGTTGCTAATCCAGGGTGTTATGCAACAAGTGTATTAGTTCCATTAATAGAATTGGTTTCAAAGGATGCAATTGAGCAAGATGATATTATAATTGATGCAAAATCTGGATATTCTGGTGCAGGAAAAACAAAGCCCAAGCATGAGCTCATTAAGGAAGTAAGTGAAAATATTGCAACATATGGAGTTGGTGACCATAAGCACATAGCTGAAATAAATCAGGAGTTATCAAAAAATACTAAAAATAAAGTTGAAGTTTTTTTTGCTGCAAATCTAATACCAGTTGAAAGAGGTATCTTAAGTAATATTTATGTAAACCTTAATAATAAAACATTAAATGAACTTCATGAAATTTTAGTTGAACGGTTTAAAGAAGAGAAATTTATTGAAGTACTTCCAATAGGTGATATTCCCAAAACTAAAGATGTAGTTGGTACAAATAATTTAGTAATTGGTTTAAAAAAAGGCTACAAAGAAAATAAAATCTGTATAGTTAGTGCTTTAGATAATCTCTTAAAAGGTGCAGCAGGACAGGCGATACAAAATTTTAACGTAATGAATGATTTTGATGAAGGCGAAGGGATATTAATGTGAAAAAAATTAATTTATTAGTTATATTTTTATTATCATCTTTTCTATTTATTAGCTGTTCAAAAATTGAAAATTTTTCTTTTTATGAGTACTTCATAAATCCAGATATTTCTGACATTGATATGGGTAATGATATCTCAAGTGATAAACCTGATATTGAGAGCGTTCCTGAAAAGGTAGTAATCAATGAGTAAAGTTTTGGGTATAGGTATAGCAGGATTAGGAACTGTTGGAACAGGTTTTTTGAAGCAACTAAAAGGTTTGAAAACCAAGTCAACAAGATCAGCCAATATAAAGGTTATCAAAATTGCAGTTAAAAGTCTTAAAAAGAAGAGAGATCTTCCTATTAAACAATTACCTTTGACTTCAAATACATTGAGTCTTGCAGAAGATGACTCCATTGATGTTGTTGTTGAATTAATAGGTGGCTCTAAAGGAATTGCTTATAATTTAGTAAAGAGATCTCTAAAAAATAAAAAGCACGTTATTACTGCTAACAAAGCACTTATGGCAATACATGGCAATGAATTAGCTAAGATCGCAGAAAAAAATAATGTATCACTAAATTATGAGGCTGCTATTGCTGGAGGAATTCCGATTGTTAAAGCAGTAAGAGAAAATTTACGCTTCAACAAGATTAAGAAAATATATGGAATACTTAACGGCACATGTAATTACATTTTGACTAAGATGGATAGGAATCTTGGAGATTTTAAAGATGTACTTAGCGATGCACAAAAGAAAGGGTTCGCTGAACTTGATCCTACCTTTGATATTGAAGGGATAGATGCAGCTCATAAAATTAGTCTTTTATCATGTCTGGCATTTGATGTGCCAATAAGTTTTAGTTCAACATATATTGAAGGTATTTCAAAAATTGATACCAAAGATTTTAAATATGCAAGCGAATTTGGTTATGTAATCAAATTACTTGCAGTCAGTTCAAAGGTTAGCAACAAAGTTGAACAAAGAGTCCATCCATGTTTTGTTAAACAAGCGTCAGATATAGCTAAAGTAGAGAATGAGTTAAATGCAGTAATCGTTGAGGACAATGTTATCGGTAAAAACATGTTTCAAGGACCAGGTGCAGGCGCAGGTCCCACAGGAGCATCGGTCATGTCTGATATAATGGAAATTGTAAGAGGTACAATTAATTTCCCATTAGGCTCATCAGTTGATGCAAAGAAAAAAATTACGTTTCAAAAAATTGAAAATCTATCATTTCCATATTACGTAAGAATCGTGGGCAAGGATCGTGCAGGCGTTATGGCAAAAATTTCAAGAGCTTTATCTAATAAAGGCATATCTATTAAAAGCATTATCCAAAAACCATCCAATAAGACAAAATATGCGGAAATAATTTTAATTACGCACAAAGTTAAGGAATCGTCTCTGAAAGTTGCTTTAAATCAAATTAAAAGATTACCAGAAGTTGCAGCATCTGCTAAATTCATCAGAATCGAAGATTCGTTATGACCATTATATCAACACAATATGCATCAGGAATAGTTGCGGCAACTGAACAAGCAGCGATTGCTTCGTCTATGTTAATTGGTCTTGGAGATGAAAAAGCAGCAGATCAAAAAGCAGTGGACGCAATGAGAACTGCATTAAATCAAATTGATTTTAAGGGAAGAATAGTGATTGGTGAGGGCGAAAGAGATGAAGCGCCCATGTTATATATAGGAGAAGAAGTTGGTACAGGAAGGAATCATGAAGTTGATATAGCTTTAGATCCTCTTGAAGGGACTACAATTACTGCAAAAGGCATGCCTAATTCTTTATCCGTAATTGCAGCTGCTCAAAAGGGCGGACTTTTATATGCGCCTGATACCTATATGAATAAAATCGCGGTTGGGGGAAATCTTCCAGATGATATTATTGATTTAGACGCAACTACAAAAGAGAATATACAGAGTATTGCTGATGCCAAAAAAGTTCCAATAAATGAAGTTACGGCATGTGTTTTAGAAAGATCTCGTCATGATAGTATTATCGAAGATCTTAGGTCAATTGGGGCAAAAATAGTTTTAATTCCCGATGGAGATGTGGCTGGCATTATTATGACCACTCAGAAACATAGTTCTGTAGATATTTATATGGGCGTAGGAGGAGCTCCTGAAGGTGTACTTGCAGCTGCTGCATTGCAATGTATTGGGGGCCAAATGCAAACAAGACTTGTAATAAACAATGAAGATGAAAAAATCAGAGCTGAAAAAATAGGTATAAAAGATTTAAACAAGAAATACTCACTTGATGAGCTAGCTCATGGGGATATTATTTTTTCAGCAACAGGCGTAACCGAAGGAACAATGGTAAGAGGAGTAAGAACAAATCAAAATAAATATGTAACTCATTCTTTAGTACTAAGAACGGGCGAGTCTTCTTCACAATACATAGAAACATATCACGATATTAGTTGATAGATGTCTGATAATGAATTAAGCATCGATATACAATCATTAACAAATAAAAACTGGAAACTTAAAGAATATAGCGATCGTCAAATAGATTTTATTTCACAGAAATATGGACTAAGTAGATTAGTTTCAAAGTTATTAAATATAAGAAATATATCGGAACAAGACATACCAAGTTATATAAATCCATCTCTAAAAGAAAGTTTACCCGATCCATACAATTTAGTAGATATGGAAAAATCATGTGACCGACTGTACCAAGCTATTTTAGCTCATGAAAAGATAGCAGTATTTGGAGATTATGATGTAGACGGCTCAACCTCTGCGTCATTATTAATAAATTATTTTAAGAAACTATCTATAGATCTTGATTTTCATATACCC
>CABYDZ010000021.1 GCA_902517885.1 uncultured Pelagibacteraceae bacterium | reverse complement strand
AGAACAATATGCAAAAAGTTTAGGTAAGGTTTGGGATGATTTATCGTATAACCAAAAGAAATGGGCCTACACAAAGAGAAATAAAAACAACCTGATTGGTTTGGCAGATGATGCCAATTTTACTCCTGAAGGAATTGTGGTTATAAATGATAACCAAGAGGCTTATTACGCAAAGCCAAAAGAAATTTATTTTGAAAATAAAAAATTAATTCCAAGTATAAATGACTTTTACGTTACAGATACCATTTCACGCCACTCAAGTACGATGGCAGAATGCAGTAGGGCAAGAAAAGAAATGAGAAGCTCAATTAAAGAGAAAGCTTCCTAAATATGAATGTGTTACAGTCAAATTTTTTTGAATTAATAACAATAATATTTTATTGTATTTTAATCTTTGTACCACTTCTTGTTGGCGTCGTTTTAGCCTTATATGCTGATAGAAAAATATGGGCCGCTGTTCAAAAAAGAAGAGGACCTAATGTAGTTGGACCATTTGGATTATTTCAAGTGCCTGCGGATGGATTAAAATTTATATTTAAAGAAATTATTCTCCCTGACAGTGCTGACAAAACTGTTTTTTTAATTGCTCCAATTATTACCCTAGCTTTATCCATTGCTGCATGGGCTGTAATCCCCGTTCAAGCAGGGGTTGTATTAGCAAATATAAATGTTGGCATATTATATATTTTTGCAATTAGTTCTCTTGGAGTTTATGGAATACTGATGGCCGGTTGGGCTTCAAACAGCAAATACCCTTTTTTCGGTGCATTAAGATCCGCTGCCCAAATGGTATCATATGAAGTATCAATAGGTTTTGTGATCGTAACAGTTTTAATGTGCGTAGGCTCATTAAACTTGAGTGAAATCGTACTTGCTCAAAAAAATATTTGGTTTTTCATACCGCTATTTCCGATGTTTATAGTCTTTTTCATTTCTGCGCTAGCTGAAACGAATAGGCCTCCATTTGATTTACCTGAAGCTGAGTCAGAGCTGGTTGCAGGTTATCAAACTGAATATTCGGGAATGCCTTTTGTTCTATTTTTATTTGGTGAATATATAAATATTTTATTAATGTGTGCCATGACAACTATTCTCTTCTTAGGTGGATGGTTGCCTCCCATTGATGTATATCCATTAAATGCTATACCTGGATTTGTGTGGTTCATTCTCAAAGTAACACTAGTTTTTTATATGTTTGCTATGGTTAAAGCGTTTGTCCCTCGATATCGATATGATCAGCTAATGCGATTAGGTTGGAAAGTATTCCTTCCTTTATCATTACTTGCTGTAGTATTCACATCGTCAATATTATTCTTTTTTAAACTTGCTCCAGGTATGTCATGAAATTTTTAAATTTTATAAAATCATTTCTATTAATTGATTTCATTAAAGCTTACTTACTAGCTCAGAAATATTTTTTTAAGAAGAAAGCAACGATTAATTATCCCTTTGAAAAAGGAAAACTTAGTCCACGCTTTAGAGGTGAACATGCTCTTAGGCGCTATCCAAGCGGAGAAGAAAGGTGCATTGGATGTAAGCTATGTGAGGCAGTATGTCCAGCTCAGGCAATTACAATTGAAACTGAACCAAGAGATGATGGAACAAGAAGAACCACAAGATATGATATTGATATGGTTAAATGTATCTATTGTGGTTTATGTGAGGAGTCGTGCCCTGTTGATGCAATAGTTCAGGGGCCAAATTTTGAATTCACGACAGAAACCAGAAAAGAACTTTACTATACTAAAGATAAACTTTTAGAAAATGGTGATAGGTGGGAAACAGTAATCGCTGAAAATTTAGAAGCTGACGCTAAATACAGGTAAATTGTATGTCAATCTCACTACTTACCTTTTATCTTTTTTCCGCAATTCTCCTGCTCTCATCTTTAATGGTGATTTCAACAAAAAATCCTGTTCATTCTGTTTTATTTTTAATTTTAGCTTTTCTTAATGCCGCTGGAATATTTGTTATTCTTCATGCAGAATTTTTAGCCATGATATTAATCATTGTTTATGTTGGCGCTGTAGCTGTCTTATTTTTATTTGTCGTTATGATGCTTGATTTTAAAACATCTCTTGAAAAAGATAATATTCTACAATACATGCCAATAGGTCTCTTAATTGGATTAGTATTTATTGCTGAACTTGTTATTGTATTAATCAACACGCGTTTAGATTTGTCCAATATTCAAATATTATCTAACCCATTGGATAATTTCTCAGACCAATCTAATACTGAAGCTATAGGATCAATTCTCTATACTAATTATGTACTGTATTTTCAGTTATCAGGAGTAATTTTACTAGTTGCCATGGTTGGATCAATTGTGTTGACCTTAAGAGATAGAGAAGGTGTTAAACGTCAAATTGTATCAGAGCAAGTTGATAGAGAAGGAAAAATTGAACTTGTAGATGTAAAATCAGGTGAGGGTGTTGATATATAATGATTGAACTTAATCAATTTCTAATTTTATCAGCTTTACTTTTCTCAATAGGTGTTATTGGCATATTCTTGAATCGAAAAAATGTAATTATCATTCTGATGTCAATTGAGATTATTTTATTGGCAGTTAATATTAATTTAGTTTCATTTTCTTATTTTTTAAACGATCTAACAGGCCAGATATTCTCATTGTTTGTATTAACGGTTGCTGCTGCAGAAGCCGCAATTGGATTGGCAATTTTGGTAATCTATAACCGGAATGCCGGTAGCATTGAAATTGAGAAAATAAATACCTTAAAAGGATAATATTATGATTTACAGCATTGTAATTTTACCCTTATTGGGGTTTCTCATTGCGTGCACATTATCTTTTTTTAAAAGAAATGCTTTTGTAGATCGTTTAGCTGAGATTATTACGTGTACTTTTATTGTTTTAGCGGCCTTCTTTTCTTTTTATATTTTTATCGATAACATAGGAAACCCTAGTGTTGTTTCTTTAAAATTATTTACATGGATTGAGTCAGGCTCTTTTTCTGCTGATTGGTCTATTTATTTAGACTCTGTAACCAGTGTAATGTTAGTGGTTATCACAAGTGTTTCTGCTTTAGTGCATGTTTATTCAATTGGATACATGTCACATGATGACAGTAAGCCTAGATTTATGGGTTATTTGTCATTGTTTACATTTGCTATGATCATGCTCGTTACAGCAGATAATTTTTTGCAATTATTTTTTGGATGGGAGGGAGTTGGTTTAGCTTCATATTTATTAATTGGCTTTTGGTACAAGAAACCCACAGCAAACGCAGCTGCCATAAAAGCCTTCATAGTCAACCGCGTTGGTGACTTTGGATTGGCACTTGGAATTTTTACAATTTTTATTGTCTTTGGAAGTATTGAGTATGAAAATGTTTTCAACAGCGCGGCCAAATTTTCAGATGCTCAATTTGCTTTTATTGGATACGAGATCCATGCATTAACACTAATTTGTATCTTTTTATTTATAGGTGCGATGGGAAAATCAGCCCAACTTTTTTTACACACATGGCTGCCTGATGCTATGGAGGGCCCTACACCTGTTTCAGCATTAATTCATGCGGCGACTATGGTTACTGCTGGGGTTTTTCTAGTAGTAAGATGTTCACCGCTTTTTGATTTAGCGCCAATTGCGATGGATTTCGTTGTAGTTATTGGGGCAAGTACTGCATTTTTTGCAGCAACCATTGGCCTTGTTCAAAACGATATTAAAAGAGTAATTGCTTATTCAACATGCAGTCAGCTCGGTTACATGTTTGTTGCTGCAGGTTTAGGCGCTTACGGGGTAGCAATGTTCCATTTGTTCACTCATGCATTTTTTAAGGCACTTCTTTTCCTTGGAGCAGGCTCAGTTATTCATGCCGTACATGAAGAGCAGGACATTAGAAAAATGGGAGGGATAAGTAATTTTATACCAATCACTCAAGTCATGATGATTATTGGAACCATATCATTAATGGGCTTTCCATTCACATCTGGCTATTATTCAAAAGACGCTATTATTGAAACAGCATATCTATCAAATTCAAATTTTGCTGATTATGCTTACATTCTACTTACTATTGGAGTTGTAATGACTTCGTTTTATTCATGGCGCTTAATGTTCCTAGTTTTCAATGGAAAAACTAGAATGGCTGAAGAGGATTATAGAAAAGTTCATGAGTCATCATCGATCATGCTTATACCTCTAATGATTTTAGCTATTGGAGCTCTCTTTTTTGGATTTATATTTAAAAGTTACTTTATAGGTTACAACAGTGACGAATTCTGGAATGGATCTATTGTTCTACATCATGAAGACCATCATAATATCCCATTATTAATTTATTACCTTCCAGCAATTTTAGGGGTCGTTGGATTTTTCATTGCTTGGATGATGTATCTACGAAAGTCAAATATTGCTAAAAATATCGCTGAATTAAATAAGCCTTTATACAATTTTTTACTGAATAAATGGTATTTTGATGAACTTTACAACATGGTTCTTGTTAAGCCAGCAATAGGAATTGGCAAATTGTTTTGGAAACTAATTGACGGTTATATTATTGATGGCTTTGGACCAAATGGCCTCGCTTCTTTAGTCAGCCGCATCTCATCAAGAACTAAGCAAATTCAATCTGGATTTATTTATCATTATGCATTTGCAATTCTTATTGGCTTATCTTTGATTATAACACTTATAATTTTTAGGTTTTAATTAATGAATGAATTGCCAATCTTAAGTATTTTAATTTTACTTCCAATAGTTGGGATATTTTTCATGACTTTGATCAGAAATAATAATGATCAAAGTTCAAATAATCTAAAACATACAGCCTTATGG
>CABYDZ010000020.1 GCA_902517885.1 uncultured Pelagibacteraceae bacterium | reverse complement strand
GTTGCAGTTTTGTCATTCTTACTCGCAATCTATACTTTGAAAATATTCTCTGATAATGAAGAAAATCCTCATCCAAAATCAATACAACATCAATTATTTGTGGGGGGAAGTTTCAGATTTTCTAGAAATCCAATTTATCTTGCAATGGTTATTATTTTATCAAGCTGTGGGGTTGCATTTAATTCTTGGTGGTACATTTTTGCTGCTGCCATATCTATTCCACTTCTCACTTATGGAGTCATAGTTCCTGAGGAAAAATATCTTGAAAAAGAATTTGGAAAAGTTTATTTAGACTATAAGAAGTCAGTCAGAAGATGGCTTTGAATTAATTTCTAAAATTACTATGTATAATTTGCTCAAGGGGACATGGGCTCTGTTTTTTGGGGTTGGCATGATGATGCTTGCCAATGGACTTCAAGGAAGCCTTATTGGAGTAAGAGCGTCAATTGAAGGGTACTCTGCCCTTTCTGCTGGTATAATCTTAACTGGCTATTATGCTGGTTTTTTAAGTGGTGCTCTAATTATTCCTCATCGCATAAGAAAAGTTGGACATGTAAGAATGTTTGCTGCTTTAGCTTCAATTGCATCAATATCTATTCTGTTTCATTCAATTCACGTAAGTTTTCTAGGATGGTTTTTAATGAGATTCATTTCTGGAATGTGTTTTGTTGGTATGTACACAGTGGCGGAAAGTTGGATTAATGACTTATCTGAAAATGAAAATCGAGGTCAAGCCTTGTCTGTTTACATGATAGTAAGTATGGCGGGTAGTGCTTTGGGACAACTTTTCTTAAACATTGCTGATCCAGAAACAGCTTCACTATTTATGTTGGTTTCAATACTTATTTCAATTTCATTAGTACCCATTTTAGTAGTTGTTAGTAAGCAGCCAGACTTTAGTGTCATTGAGTTCTTATCAATTAAAGAATTGTATAAAACTTCTCCTTTAGGAGTGGTTGCGGCAATGCTTACTGGCCTTGCTCATGGGGCATTATGGGGAATCGGGGCTATTTATGGAATTACAAGTGGTTTGACAGTTCAACAAGTATCGATATTTATGTTTACCTTTATCATTGGTGGTGCAATCAACCAATATCTTGTTGGATATCTCTCAGATAAATACGATAGAAGAACTATTATTGTAATTGTTTCATTGTTAGCAGGACTGTTGGCTGTACTTGCAGTAATATTTGGGAACAGTTTCATCTTTTTAATATCTATCACTTTTATTTTTGGTGGGTTGACTGTACCTCTTTATCCACTTGCTATTGCTCATACTAATGACTTTCTTTCTAAAAAAGAAATGGTTGCCGCAAGCTCAGGTCTTCAACTTGCCGGAGGCATAGGCCTTACGCTTGGACCAATTCTAGCAGGGTTAGCCATTGACTTAATTGGAGCGAATGGTTTCTGGATTTATTTATTTGTAACACATTCTAGCTTAGGTTTATTTGGTCTATACAGAATGTCAATTCGAACAGCCGTACCACTTGATGAGCAAGGAAATACTGTATTAATGAGTAGTCGTGCAGCCCCTACTTCCATGGAGCTTTATCCTGACGCAGAAGAATTCCTTGAAGATTAATCATTGATGATAATTAGTATTTTTTTATTTTAATCTTATTGTAGTATTCGTTTATGGAAATTCTAAGGACACCAGAAGAATACTTCAATAACCTTGAAGATTACAATTTTAGTGAAAATTATATTACGATTAAAATAGCTGATAATCTTAGTGCCAGAATGCATTATGTTGATGTGAACAGTAATAGTGATGAAACAATATTACTACTTCATGGTGAGCCAACATGGTCATATCTTTACAGAAAAATGATTCCCATTTTGGAAAAAAGTGGAAAACGTATAATTGCCCCTGATTTAATTGGTTTTGGTAAATCAGATAAGATTAAAGAAAAAGAAGAATATACTTATGAAAGGCATGTAGTATGGACATCCGAAATCATAAGCCAGTTAGGATTAAAAAATATAACTCTTTTTGCACAAGATTGGGGAGGACTTATTGGTTTGAGAATAGTTGCCAATCATCCCGAACTATTTGACGGCCTTGTGCTATCCAATACGTGGCTTCCCATTGGCAAAGGGTCTTCAGAGGGGTTTGATGCCTGGAAAAAATATAGTCAAACTGTTGAAAAGTTTAATTCTGGAAGAATTGTATATGGAGGAACAGTCAACAAAATATCAGATAAAGCAGTTGAGGCCTACAATGCTCCCTTTCCAGGCGAGGACTATTTAGCATGCGCAAGACAGTTTCCAACTCTTGTGCCCATGGATCCAGATGCTCCAAGTGTCCCTGAAAATATAGAAGCTTGGAAAATTTTAAAGCAATTCAAAAAGCCAACAGTAACGATATTCGGAACTGAAGATAAAGTCTCTGCTGGAGGCGAAAAAATATTTCAAAAATTAATTCCTGGTTGTGAAGGAATGAATCATAAGTTAATTCATGGTGGACATTTTATCCAAGAAGATCAGCCAGAAGAGTTAGCTGAAGCTATAATTAATCTTTATATGTAAGTTACTTTTTAGAAACAAACGTCGCCCATTCATCAATATTTCTTCTTTTGGTCTGATAATTATTTATTGGCGCAGATATTTCTTTATATCCAATTGCCATACCACAAAACAACATAAGATCAGCTTCAGCATTGACAAACTCAGAAACTAATTTTTGCTTTAACGACCACGACTCTTGAGCGCAAGTATCGATACCCTCCTCTTGCGCTAATAGCATAAATGTTTGTAAAAACATGCCTAAATCTGACCATTGAGGCTGATTCATCTGACGATCTATAAAGCAAAAAAGCGCCGCAGGAGCTCCAAAAAAGTTAAAATTTTCAAGCATCTGATTATACCTTGCTTCTTTGTCTTCGCGTTCAATGCCTATTGAGCCGTAAAGCTGTTCACCCACCTCAAATCTTGATGTCCTGTATGGCTCCTTAAGCTTTGATGGATAGATCGGGTACTCAGGATGGTCTGTGCCTTTCCAATCTTTTTGAAAAGAAAGAAAGTCATTCATTGTTTGCCCATTTAGAATATAAATCTTCCAAGGCTGTAAGTTACCTCCGGACGGTGATCGGCCTGACTTTTCTAAAATTCTTATAATTATTTCATCATTTACAGGCTTATCAATAAATGCTCTTATCGATTTTCGATTTTCAACAGCCTCAGAGACACTAATCATACTTTAATTTTTACTCGCTTACGTTCCTGAATTTTTTTTTTATTCTGAATTTTATGTGGTTTATATTTTGTAGTCCTCAACTCTCTTGCTACTGGATTGCTTTTGAGTCTTCTTTTTTCAACCATACCTAGGATAGTATACTACCCCCATCCACCATTATTGTCTGCCCTGTAACAAATTTACTATGATCACTGGCCAAATATAAAATTGTCCCATAAATATCATCTACTTCTAGTGTTTTTTGAAGTATTTGCCCTTTTGAAATAACTTCAAATCCTCTTTCAGCTTTTTCTCCTAAGAACTCTTTTGCTGATTCTGTCTTTACCATAGAAGGAGCAACTGCATTCACTCGAATGTTGTCTTTACCCATTTCCCTTGCCATTACACGAGTAAGTCCGATTACCGCTGCTTTTGAAGTTGCGTAGTCTGCAGCATAAGGCATTCCGTATTTTGCAGCTAGTGAGGCTATATTGATTATTGATCCATTTTTATTTTCTCTCATAACTGGAGAAACTGCACGGCAACAATTCCATAAGCCTTTCACATTTACATTCATGGCTCTATCCCATTGTTCAGGGTCAATATCTTCAAACCTAGAGCTTTTAAGCGCTCCATATAATGCTGCATTATTGACAAGAACATCAACTTTCCCAAATTTTTCAACAGCACTACTGACTAGATTGCCACACGAATCAAATTCTGTAACGTCCAGATTAAGGCTAAGGTAATCATTTGTTATTTCTGACACTCTCGCTTCAGTTTCACTGCAGTCATTGATATCTGCGAATACAACTTGAGCTCCCTCTTTAGCCAGCTCAATAATATATTTCTGACCTAAACCCCTCGCTGCTCCTGTTACAATAACTACTTTACCTTTGATCATATAATTCCTCTAGTTCCTCGATTTCTGATTCAAATAAAACTTGTTTAACGATGTTATAAGAAAAACCAGCTCTTGACAAAATTCCTAACTCTTTATTTTTAGTTTTATCATTTAATTCTTTTTTTCTAAAGGGCCCTATTGATTTTTTTCTTGCTAATTTAGCCGCAGCAACTAAATCAAAATCTTTATTTATCATCTTTGCTTCAGCAATGCATTCTTCAATTATATTATTTTTAACTCTAAGTTCACGAAGTCTAAATTGAATTTTCTTTAATGACCAACCTCGATTAAGAAAGTTTCTAATTTTACTCTCAGAAAACAGTTTATCATCTAATATTTTTTGATCCTCTAATGAAGAAATGATTGTATTTATTATTTCATCAGATCCAATATTTAAATGTGTATCTTGAACCTTTCTCTTTAAATATATTCTTAAGTTTTCAGAGCTTGTTGCGTATCTCTGTAAATACCATAGGGCTTTGCCTTCAATCTCTGTATAGCTAGATTTATTTCTCATTGTAGACTTCTAGTATGGATGTCGCCGCTAAACGGCTCGGTGTTTGTGCAGTGCTTAATTGTTTAATCGCTTGTTTGGTTTGATTTATAATATCGCTCCTGTAATTTTCGTTCTCTAAATACTTATTGATAAATTTCATAATATTATTTTTATTACATTCATTTTGTAGAAGTTCTGGAATTACCATTTTACCAAGTATGATGTTAATTAGATTTCCAATTTTTGACTTTATCATTAAGTTAAGTAAGAAGAAGGTTAATGGATTAAAGCGATATGCTGTAACGTATAACGTATTAAAATAACTTAGTTCCAATGCCGCTGTTCCCGATGTAACAATTGCAAAATTGGCTCTGAAAAAGTAAGAATATTTTTCTTTTTCATCATCAATTACTTCTATTGGTATATTGGATGAATAATTTTCTATGATAGTTTTGACTAATTTTGTCATATTTTTTGTTGTTGGAACTACAAGTTGGAATCTATTCTTTAAGTTCATTTCATCGACCGCACTTAGATATATTGGAAGAAGTATTTCTATTTCTTTTCTACGACTACCTGGCATTACTAAAAATATTTCTTTTTGCAATGATTCTGGCTTATCTATGTTATCATTTTCGTATTCGCTTAAATCGACCTCTGTTATTGGGTGGCCTACGAAAGTTGTTGTTACGTTATGAGAGTCAAAGATTTTTTTTTCGAATGGCAGTATTGTGAGTAAATGATCGACAGATTTTTTTACAGTTTTAATTCTTCCAGGTCTCCATGCCCATACACTTGGAGCTACATAATGAATAATTTTAAGTTCTTTTTTTTTAATTTTTATTCGCCTAGCTACCCTCAGGGTAAAGTCTGGGCTGTCAACCGTAAAAATAATATCCGGATTTATCTCAACGATTTTATCAAC
>CABYDZ010000019.1 GCA_902517885.1 uncultured Pelagibacteraceae bacterium | reverse complement strand
TAACAAGAGCGTGTGTTGAGCTTGCTAAAGATTGGAGAACTGACAAATATCTTAGAAGGCTGGAAGCACTACTGACTGTTGCTGACTCTTCTACCTCATTGCTTATTACTGGAATGGGTGACGTATTAGACCCTGAGGGATCTGTCATTGGCATCGGAAGTGGCGGCAACTATGCATTGTCTGCAGCAAAAGCACTTATCGATAGTGATTTAACCGCTGAGGAAATTGCTTTGAAGTCACTTAAGATTGCAGGAGAAATTTGTGTTTTCACTAATAACAATATTACTCTAGAAAAAATAGAATATTAATGATGCAAGCATTTTCACCTCGAGAAATAGTCTCTGAACTGGATAGATATATTATTGGTCAGGATGATGCCAAGAAGTCAGTTGCTATTGCACTAAGAAACCGGTGGAGAAGACAACAACTTCCCGAAGATATGAGAGAAGAAGTTCTTCCAAAAAATATTTTAATGATTGGACCGACTGGTATTGGTAAAACAGAAATCTCTAGAAGACTTTCAAAACTAGCTCAAGCCCCTTTTATGAAAGTTGAAGCAACAAAGTTTACCGAAGTTGGTTACGTTGGAAGAGATGTTGAGTCTATTGTTCGTGATTTAATTGAAATTGCCATCACTATGGTGCGTGAGATTAAAAGAAAAGAAGTTAAAGCTAAGGCACAACTAGCAGCTGAGGAACGAGTGTTGGACTCATTAGTTGGTCCTGGCGCTGGACCTACTACGCGTGAAAGTTTTAGAAAAAAATTAAGGAACGGAGAGCTTGAAGAAAAAGAAATCGAAGTATCAGTTCAAGATACTGGATCGTTTCCTACAATTGATTTGCAAGGAGGACAAGGAGCTGGTGTTGGTATGATTAATCTCAATGATATGCTAGGTAAAGCAATGGGTCCAAAGACAAAAAAGAAGAAAATGACTGTAGAAGACTCATACGAAACACTTGTAAATGAAGAGTCTGATAAACTTATTGATACAGACCAAATCGTAAATGAGGCAAAAAAAGCAGTCGAAGATAATGGTATCGTTTTCATTGATGAAATAGATAAAGTCTGCGCACGCAGTGAGAGAGTAGGTGGTGATGTATCTCGAGAGGGTGTTCAGAGAGATCTTCTTCCACTAATTGAAGGCACAACCGTGAATACAAAGCATGGCACTATAAAAACAGATCATATACTATTTATTGCTTCAGGCGCTTTTCAACTATCAAAACCATCGGATTTACTGCCCGAACTGCAAGGAAGGCTACCGATAAGAGTAAGCTTAAAAGCATTAACGCAAGAGGACTTTAAACGTATACTCACTGAACCGAAGTATAGTTTGATCAAACAATATGAAGCTTTATTGGGAACTGAGAATGTCAAAATCAACTTCAGTAAGAATGGAATTGACGCCATTGCAACTCTTGCTGTTGATATAAATTCAACAATTGAAAATATTGGGGCACGAAGACTTCATACAATTCTTGAAAGAGTTTTAGAAGATATTAGTTTTTCTGCAGCTGACAAAGGTGGAGAAAATATCACAATAGATGCAGAGTATGTGAAAAGTAATGTTAGCGAACTATCTAGAGACACAGATTTATCTAAATTCATTCTTTAAGCAATGTCTTTAAAAGAAAAAACATCATATATCAGTAAATTGAAAGTACGATACTCAGAAGTTGATAGACAGAATATTGTTTATAACTCTCACTACCTAACTTATTATGACATTTCCTTAAGTGAGATGCTTGATAGTTTATTTGATCAAGAAGAATATATTAAGGAAACTAATAATGAATTTCATACAGTCGCGGCTCAATTAAATTTTAAAAATCCAGCAAGATTAAATGATGAAGTTAATATTTTTACTGCAATTAAGAAAATTGGAAATTCAAGTATCACGTTTACGCAAGAAATATATAGAGATGGATTTGATGAATTGATTAATGAAGCAGAAATTATATGGGTAAACACTAATCAAGATGAAATGAAGCCAACGTCTATTCCGGAAGATTTAAAAAATAAATTTAGTAAATATTTATTAGATTAGTCAGTAGTTGCTGCTAGTAGCCAATTAGAACCTTTTGATTTTTGATTTTTTTCAAAAGTCCAAACATCAGTGATTTTTTGAACTTGATTCAAACTTCCTGAAATAACTTCATCTTTACTGTTCTTTATACACGTAATCATTTCAGAGATGAATCTCACACTAACTTCCATAGGATTCTTCTTTAAATCTTTATGAACAATTTCGGACTTTTCAATTCCAATAAAATTAAATTCTACTGATTCATTTTTGTTATTACGATCATCGATGACAGAAGAAAAGCTATCCATGACATCACTTGATAAAAGAGGCTTTAAGGCTTCCTTGTTGCCGTTTTCAAAATTAGTAACAATAGTCTCATAAGCATTTGATGCACCTTTAAGAAAATCATCCTTGTCAAACCAGCCATCTTCTCTGCTTGGTGCATCACCCTTAGGCTTAATTTCTATAACCTTCTCAGTTTGAGCTTGTTGAGGAGTTTCGTAATTGAAGGAAGATTTATCAGTTTTCTCATGACCTGTTCGTCTTCCAAGGACACTTCTTAAACGTAATAAAACTATGCCAGCTATAATGGCTAGTATTAATATATCTAGGTATTGAAATGCTTCACTCATATGTACTAATATTATAAGATCCTTATTTAGGTATTTAAACTAAAGTTTCAACATTTATAGCTATTTTGTTCATATTATTACTCATTATATTTGTCTTAATTCCTGTCATTGAGATTAGTCTTTTCATTGAAATCGGCAGTTTTGTTGGCTCATTTAATACAATCTTACTAATTTTTACAACAGCATTGATCGGAGTTTATTTTGTAAGACAACAAGGCATCAGTACCTATTATAAGTTATATAACCAACTCCAAAATCAAGAAGCGCCAATTCAAACTATGTTTGAAGGATTGGTGATATTGATATCTGGAATTTTGCTTATCACTCCAGGCTTTTTCACAGACACATTAGGGTTCCTTGGACTCATTCCACTTACCAGAGTTATTTTCATAAAGATAGTGGCAAACTCTGTTCTTTCTAGATATGGTATGAAAAATCAAAATCCAAATGATGTGTCAATTGAAGGAGACTTTGAAGAAATTAATGATGATGAGGATAAAATAAAATAATGGATGTATCTGCAAAAATAATAACACAATTTGTAAAAGACTTATCATTTGAGAACCCTATGGGACCTGGTGCATTTCAGCAAGGGAGTGAAAGACCTGCCATCAATGCAAATGTAGATGTAAAAGCTACTAATAGAAAAGATACTGATATTTATGAAGTTGAGTTAAACATTAATATAAGCGCTAAGCGTGAAGATAAAAATGTTTATATTATTGATTTAAAATACGTTGGTTTATTTGAAATTACTAATCTTACAGAAGACATAAAGGAAGCTTATTTGTTGGTTGAATGTCCAAGGCAACTGTTTCCTTTCGCAAGACGCATTGTATACGATATGCATGCAGATGGATCTTTGCCTCCTCTAATGCTTGACCCTGTTAATTTTGCTGATCTTTATGAAAAAAGAAAAAAGACAAATTAATAACTTATAAGTTTAGGTTTACCGTCCACAACATCAAACACAGGTTCGACTTTTGGGATGTCAGTAATCGATTTATCGTGCATTGAAAGTAGAAGTGTTTGCGTATTTTGAAAGTCTTTAATCAATTCAAGATTTTTTATTGTTGGCATAATCATTGGAAACTCTCCAGCCTTGTATAAATCAAGTGCAACTTTGGGCTCCAGCCAACGACTTTCAACCCCCTCTACACCATCATGACTAGCAAGTTGGTTGGGACAGCGAGCAATAAAAAATCTTGTACTGTATCTTCTTTTTTCAATCTTTGGCGTAACCCAATGGGAAATATAAGCTATTTCATTGGTAGATAATGTTAAATCAAATTTTTCAATTAATTCTAAGAAGACATCTTTTCCCTTGAGCAATTTCTTTTTGTATTGATTGATATTATCTAATTCAGTTACGGTGAGACTGCCTAGACTTATTTTTCTTTGTTCGTTGTCGGCAAGAAGTATTCCACTCTCTTCAAAACATTCTCTTATGCAAGCAATCCAGTAGATTAATCCGCCAGATTTAATATCAAGTCTTCTAGAGGCCTCTTCGTCATTTAATAATGGGCTGTACTTGCTTATATTTTCAATATCATCACTGCTATCTACTTTTCCTCCAGGAAATACCCACGCTCCCCCAAAGTTTGTTTTCATAGCACGTTTGATCATAAAAACTTCTATTTTAGAATTATGATCTCTAACTAGTAAAACAGTTGCTGCTGGTATTAATGGTTGCTTACTTTCATTCGTATTTGATAATGTGTGATTAATTTTATAGTTTTGATAATCATTCATTATTATATTGCTCTTTTTTCTTCCAAATAGCGTTTGCGCCAAGTGTCTCAACAAAAGCTTTGTGCAACTCTTTATCGTCGTCTGTTAGTCTTGTTGTGAGTTCTCTATTTTGAATCTTTTGAATATCAAAATTTGACTCAGAACTAGCATGTTGATTGTTGACGTTTAGATCAAGACTCAGCTCACGGGCATCCATGAGTTCTATGTAAACTCTTGCAAGAAGTTCCGTGTCAATTGTAGCTGAGTGTATTTCTCGCTCTTTATTGTCGATGGAAAATCTCTTACATAAAGCATCTAGTGACACGCTTTGACCAGGAAACTTTTCTCTTGCAATAGAAACGGTATCCACTTTTTTATTTTTGATACTTTCTTTCCCGCATGCGCTAAGTTCATGGTTTAAAAAGCCGATGTCAAAATCAACATTGTGCGCAATGATCGTATCTTGTCCAACAAAGTCGAGAAAATCGTCAGCAATTTTTTCAAACAACGGCTTATCTTTTAAAAACTCATAACTCAGTCCATGAACTTTAAAAGAGGCTTCTGGGACGTCCCTCATTGGGTTGATATATTGTTGATAAACCCTACCTGTCGGCAAAAAATCAACTAATTCAATGGCTGCAATTTCAATCACTCTATGACCCTCGGAAGGTCTCAGACCTGTAGTTTCTGTATCTAGAACGATTTCTCTCATTTCTTATAGAAGGCTTTCCATGCCTTAGGATTAATCAATTTTATTTTAGATACAACATCTTTTACTTCGAGTTTTGTCTCATCTAAAGTTTGATCTGTTGAGATTATGTAGTCTGCTTTCTTTAATTTTTCTCGGTCTGGCATTTGTTGATTCTTTATCGAGTTAAAAATTTCTAAAGGCACCTTTCTTTCTGCGACCACTCTTTCTTTTTGCTTATCTTCTGATGCTGTCACCACAACTGAAACATCGATATACTTTTCTCCACCTGTTTCAAATAATAAAGGAATATCCAGAATACATCCTGGGCTATCTTCGCTTATTAACTTCTCAATGTATACGATTTGATACCGTCTGGTAGCTGGATGAACAATTTTTTCAAGATCTCTAAACTTCTCAGGTTCTTTATTAAGTATGTCTCTAAGCGCAATTCGATTTACTTTTCCCTCTGATTTAGTTCCAGGAAAAGACTCTTCAATTTTATTAATTACTTCTTCATCGTTTTCATAAATATAGTGAACGGTATCATCTGCATTGTAGAGGCCAAAACCATACTCGGTAAACATCTTGGCGACTGTAGATTTTCCCATGCCAATGGATCCTGTTACACCTATCAACAACATTACACACTCTCCAATAGTGACATTAATTCGCCACTAACACCCACTTTAATTTCATGCCATATCTGAAAAGAGCAAGCTGCTTGTTCAATTAACATGCGTAATCCATTTTGAACTTTTAAACCCTTTGCTTCCGCTTGTTCTAAAAAACTGGATCGCTTAGGATTATAAATTAAATCATAAATAAATGTTTCCATTCCTATATTTTCAAAACTCAAAATATTATTATGCTCTCCTTCCTTTTGCCCAAGGCTAGTTGTGTTAACAATGAACGATGAGGAGTTAGCGTAATCATCCAGCTCTTCTGTGCATACGGGACTTGAGTTTATTGATAAATCATTAAGCAAAATCGCTGCTTTTTCAGGCGTTCTGTTAAACAATCTCACCTGGCTTCCCAATT
>CABYDZ010000018.1 GCA_902517885.1 uncultured Pelagibacteraceae bacterium | reverse complement strand
AACTAAATAATGTAATAAAATCAATAACTTAGTATGAAAAGGAAAATAATTGCTATTTCAAATCAAAAAGGTGGGGTCGGAAAGACGACCACAGCTATAAACTTATCCACAGCCCTCGCGGCGACAGGCCAAAAGGTATTAATCATTGATCTAGATCCTCAGGGTAATGCAAGCACAGGTTTAGGGGTCGATTATGGTCAGAGGGAAAATTCGATTTACGAAGTATTAGCGGGACAAGCAAACATTACAGACTCAATTCGAAAAACTGAAATTGATAATCTTTTTTTAATTCCTTCAACAGTTGATCTGTCTGGAATTGAACCTGAACTCGCTGATGTTAACGATCGAGCTTTCACATTAAAAAATATTTTTAACGCAAGCGAAAAATTAAATGAGTTTGATTTTATTTTTATTGATTGCCCACCCGCGTTAAGTTTATTGACTGTCATGGCAATGACGACAGCCAATGCAATTATTGTTCCATTGCAATGTGAATTCTTCGCACTCGAAGGTCTTAGTCAGTTAATCAAAACTATTGAACGCGTGAGACAGAATCTAAATCCTGGTTTATCTATTGATGGGATTGTGTTGACGATGTACGACAGCAGAAACAAATTATCTTCTCAAGTTGCAACGGATGTCAGAAACCATTTAAGGGAACAAGTTTATGAAACTATTATACCTCGTAATGTTAGAGTTTCAGAAGCTCCATCATTCGGTATGCCTGCTTTAATCTATGATCAAAGAGCATCAGGCAGTCAGGCTTACTTAAGTCTTGCAAACGAAGTTATTAAACAAAACAAAAAACAAGAGGCAGCATAGTGGTTACAAACACAACAAAAAAAGGTTTAGGTCGTGGTCTTTCATCGTTAATGGGAGATACAGAAACTGTACAAGCAAAAAACACCAACGTCGGTCAAGAAACTAAAATACCAATTGCGAATTTAAAACCAAGTCCTTCTCAACCAAGAAGATTATTTAATAAAAATAGTATTAACGAATTGGCTGACTCTATAAAAGCAAAGGGTCTAGTTCAACCATTGGTGGTAAGGCCGTCACCGTCTGATGCTAATAGTTATGAAATTATTGCAGGTGAAAGAAGATGGCGTGCAGCACAAATTGCACAACTGCATGAGGTACCCGTTGTTATAAGAAACTTTAATGATAGTGAAGCACTTGAAATTGCTATCATAGAAAATGTACAAAGATCAGATCTTTCACCAATTGAGGAAGCTGCAGGTTATAAAAGATTGATTGAAAATCATGGTCATACCCAAGAAGATTTGTCAGGAATTGTGGGAAAAAGTAGGAGCCATATAGCGAATATCATTCGACTGTTATCTTTGCCACAATCGATCCAAGACATGATAACTGAAGGAAAAATATCTTCAGGCCACGCGCGTGCAATTATGAATAGTGCATTTCCAGAGCAGTTAGCAGAAAAAATTGTTAATGAAAACTTAACCGTAAGGGATGCGGAAAATTTAGCAAAAGATAAAAAAGGTATTGTAAAAAAATTAAAACTCAAAGATCCCGATACAATTGATCTTGAAAATAAGATTTCTGAAATACTTGGTTTGACCATCAACATTAACCATAAAGGTAAAAAAGGTGGCAATATAAGAATTGATTACAAAACGCTTGATCAATTAGAGATGATTACGCAAAAGCTTAAAAGCTAATTTTGAAAGTGCTGTTTGCCCTCGTGACAAATCGTAAGTATTGAATGTTCGCAATGAATGCTGGATAATTTACTATTGGTTTTACAATCAATTTCGGCATCAAGTAGTTGAGATAGATTTTTCTCAATTTTATTTAAAGGCCAATGAACACAATGCTGCTGAAAATTGTCTTTATCTTTCCAAAATATGGGAGGTCTTAAAAATTTTATCGCGTTATCAAAATTACTTCCTTTCTTCATTTCCACTTTTACTTTTTGTACCCTTTTGAGGTAATTAATGAGGCTGCGTAAAATAGAAATTGGACTACTTCCTTCAGACAAAAGTTTACTGAGAATATTTGAGCTTTTTATAGTGTTTCCATACATCACTGATTCATTCATTTTTTGAAGATTATTTGAACTTGCATCATTGAGTAAATTTTTTATTTCTTCAAGATTTGGTGTAGTGTCATCGTTGGCATAAAATAAGCTGATTTTTTCGAGTTCATTAAAGCTGATCATTCGATCAGTACTCAAGGTCTGCATGAGATAATTTTTTATATCACGATCAATTGAAATATTATTTTCTTTCATGAAATTATCAATCAGCCTCATCATTGACTTGGCATCATCTTCATAACATGCCAATGCATAACATTGTGCATTATTTTCAAACAATTTCCTGAGTTTAGAAGTTTTTTTGAGATTATCAGCTTTGACGATCAGCATCGTTTGAGTGGGAGCGGAATCGATGACACTCTCAAGTTCTGACACATTCTTATCTTTAAGTGACTCTAGAATAATGAGTTTATAGCTATTAAACATGGAAATTGAATTTGCTGAAGTTGCAAGGGTGTCAGGATTCAGATCTAGACTTTTTCCTGTTATGGAAACTTCTTCAAAATCAACATCACTTAAATAGTCATTTTTAATTTTTCTAATGTGATCCCTTATTAACCCTTCATTTGGTCCATAAATTAAAATAGGTAAAAAACCCTTATTCTCATTTACTATTTTTTCAATTTGAAAGTCTTTAATTATCATTAGTGATTGAAGTATCGCTTTGTATTTTGTCATCACTTTCAATTTCCGAAGTCTCAACGCTGTATTGAGCTAAACCTCTAACAATATCCTCCATAATATATGTATTTTCATTTTTATCTTTTACTTTGAAATTCATTATGATTTCAATTCTATATTTTGCAATAGTGCCATCTGTATTGGTGATGAGAGGTTCTAAGTTTTCGGTGGTATTAATTTCGATAACGTATTCTTTTTTAATTTCTGAACTTGAAGGAAAAGATCTTCTAATCTCCTCTTTTATTTCCCTAGAAGTATCATTTTCATTTATTATAGTTATAGAATAACTTCTGAAGTCAAAACTGCTTTCAGATAACTTATACATGGGTTTAAACCCACAACTGGTAAGCACAATCAAAATAGATATTGTTGTCGAAAATCTAATCATTAATTCAGCCCTGCTATCATTTCTGATAAATACTTTTCATATTTTTTCCATGCGCCAATAGACTTATTATTCATTGGTTTTCTAACTTGTTCGATACTAGCTGTTCGAACTTGTCGTTTATTTTTGTGAAATTCTAGACATTGTTCTTCCCAGTCAAGTTCACAAAATTCAATCAACTTTTTTGATATAGTCTCCTGATTATTAACCAATTCTTCGTTATCTAGAACAAAAATATCTTCAGCGTAATCTTTAAACCAAAATTCCATAAGAAGCTGGTGAAGTTTGTAGTACTCCGCTAACATTTTTTGATTGTATGAATATTGGTGTGAAACATCTACAAATTTGTGTGAATATAATGAAAAACAATTATCTATCGGATCTCTTTTGCAGTAAATAATTTTTGCTTCAGGTAAGATCAGTTTTATTAATCCAATAAATATAAAATTATGAGGCATTTTATCACAAATATAAACAGAGTTTTTTTCGTCACGTTGTGCTAATTTTTCAAGATACTTTGTGCGAGCTGACTTAAGATCTCTTTTAGACCTTAAAATTTTTTCAAGATTTTCTACTTGTTCTTCAGTTGGTTGGATAAGACGTGTATCAGAAACTTCTGCTAAAAAATCTAGTTCCCCTGCACCAGTAATCTTTGAATGAGAAGATAGTATTTGTTCACACAAAGTGGTACCTGATCTTGGCATACCGCAAACAAAAATAGGTATTTGCTTTTTCACTTCATCCTCACATAAAAAATCTATTTTCTTGGAAAAAATTATTTTCAGTTTTTCAAAAAACTTTTTTTCAGATTTTATATCAAATACTTTAGAGGTGTATTGGGCGTCGTTACCCATTACAAGATAAGAGCCAGCTTTTTGATAGTCTTTTTGATTTTTAAAATACTCAAAAAATGAATGACAGATCACTACTCTATCCTCAAGACTTAGATCTTCTCTCTCTAACTGCTGATTATAGTATTTAATGTGTTTTTCATTTAATTTATTGTCTTTATTTTTTGTATATCCCAAAAAATAAGTAATATTTTTATAATCTTTTTTAAATCCGTCAGTGGATAATTTGTTTGCTTTTTTAAATTCACCCATCTCTCTATATGCTGAGGATAGGTCGTATTTAAAGTTATCATTTTCAGGAAAATCCTCATTTAATTTTTCAAGTAAACCAATTGCTTTTTCAACCTGACCATTAATAATCAAAGCTTTTGCATACTGATTTAATGCGAGAGGATTATCTGGCTGAATACTGAGTGATAATTCTGAATAATGAAGTGCATTTTTTGGATCATGCACCTTATGATAATAGCCTGCTAAATTATTTATTGTAGGCACATAATTAGAATTAATTCTATATGAATTAATCAAACACTTATAAGCTAATTCATAATTTTTATTTCGCAAATGTATCGTTGCCAAATTACTAAGAGCTTGAAATCCTTTTGGATCAGTTTTTAATGCTTGAATAAAATAATTATACGCTTTTTCATATTCCTCTAAATCTTGGTGTAGAATCCCAAGATGCCTTAAAGCTTCATAATTTTTAGGTTCACTTGAAAGTACTCTATTGTATAATACTTCAGCTTCCTTATAATTTTTGTTTGTATGCAGCTTTATTCCTTGAAGCAAATCTGGGTTTACAGTTTGGTTTAACTTATTGCTTCTTTTCTGTCTTCTACGTTCGTGCCTGTTCATGCTTTAACAACAATGTTAAGTATCTTATTTGGAACATAGATTGATTTTAGTATATTTTTTTCTGATAATGCATCATTAATATTTTTGATATTTTGCATTTCTTTTTTTACTTCAATCTCAGAGGCATCTTTTGAAACAACAACTTCCCCTCTTCTTTTGCCATTGATTTGAATGACAATAGTTACCTCTTTATTCTCTAAATATTTTGCGTCTACCTTCGGCCATGGCTCATTAGCAATAGAACTTCCTTTTCCTATCAGTGACCAGCATTCTTCAGCTAAATGAGGCACCATTGGTTCAATTACCCTTATTAATATGAGTAATGCCTCCTTAACTGCAATTCCGCCTTTTTCGTCGTTTATTTCAAATTTAGAAATTGCATTAACTATTTCAAAAACTCTTGCGATAGAAACATTCATTTGAAATTTTTCAATACTTTGAGTTATGGCATGAAGATTTTGGTGAATAGTCTTCATAAAAACTAAATCCTTTCCCTCATAGTTTGGGACATTACCCTCAGCTTTTTTTTCTATAAATTGTTGGTTTTTTTTAACTATGGTCCAAATTTTTTGACATATCTTCCATGCTCCATGAATTCCTGAGTCTGTCCAATTGATGTCTTTTTCAGGTGGGCTGTCTGATAACATAAACCATCTTGCCGAGTCTGCTCCGTATGTATCAATGATTGACTCAGGATCAATTACATTTTTTTTTGATTTTGACATTGATTCAATCTCGCCTATCACAACTTGTTCACCAGTGGATATTTGAAAATAATTAGAATTTTTTTTCTCAACGTCATTTGGGTAAACCCATGCTTTTGATTCATTCTGAAAAGTGTTGTGACAAACCATGCCTTGAGTAAATAAACTGTTAAAAGGTTCATCGATCCCCTCGATATCTAAAGCTTTTGTAAAGAATCTTGAATATAATAAATGTAATATGGCGTGTTCGACACCACCAACATACTGATCAACAGGCATCCAATAGTTAACTTCGTCAATATTAAAAGGTTCTTTGCTTTCAAGCGGAGAACAGAATCTTAAAAAATACCATGCAGAATCTACAAAAGTATCAAGTGTATCTGTTTCCCTTATCGCTTTCATGCCTGTTTCTGGGCATTTTGTATGTTTCCATGTTGGATGATTATCAAGAGGATTGCCAGGAATGCTCAAGTCAATATCATCTGGTAATTTTAATGGCAGTTCATTTTCAGGAACTTCAACTACTTTACCATCTTCTCTATACATAATGGGGATTGGGCACCCCCAATACCTCTGCCTGGATACTCCCCAATCTCTAAGTCTATAATTAGTAGTTCTTTTTCCTAGATTTAATCTTTCTAATCTTTCAACAATTTCTTTCTTAGCGTCCTCAATAGAGAGATCATTTAAAAATTGAGAATTCATAAGTTTTCCATTTCCAGTGTATGCGTTTTCTGTATCGAATTCTGAATTATCAGATGGATTAATAACTTGAATGACCTCTAGATTATATTTATTGGCAAAATCTAAATCTCTTTGGTCGTGTGCGGGGCAACCATAAATGGCTCCTGATCCGTAATCCATTAAAATGAAGTTTGCGATATAAACTGGCAAAAGCTTATTTTCAATAAAAGGATGTTTTATAAACAACTCGGTTTGAATACCAACTTTCTCATTTCTTGCAATTGATTCCTCGCTGATTTTTTGAGACCTCATCTCACTTACTTGTTTATCAAGCGATTTACTTGTTTTAATTAAGTCGTCTACGAACGGGTGAAACGGCGATAAAGCAAAGAAAGTTGCGCCAAAAATTGTATCAGGGCGTGTTGTAAAAATCCTTAACTTTTCACCATTGAATTGCTTTAATTCTGTTGATACTTCAAACTCAATTTCACATCCAAAGGATTTACCTATCCAATTTCTTTGCATTGTTTTCACTTTGTCTGGCCAACCTGACATTTTATCTAATGCACTTAGAAGACTATCTGCGTAGTCTGTAATCTTAAAAAACCATTGTGAAAGTTTTTTCTGTTCAACTTCCGCACCAGATCGCCAACCCTTACCATCAATGACTTGTTCATTTGCAAGTACTGTATTTTCTGTAGGATCCCAATTGACGAGGGATTCTTTTTTATAAATTAAATTTTTTCGGTAGAATTTTAAAAAAAGCTTTTGTTGATTTTGATAATAAAGTTTGTCACACGTTGCAACTTCCCGAGACCAGTCTATTGAAAGTCCCATTTGCTTTAATTGATTCTTCATTGTCTCAATATTTTCGTAAGTCCATGTCTTGGGAGATGTTTGATTTTCAATTGCCGCATTCTCAGCTGGCAAACCGAAAGCATCCCAACCCATTGGATGCATGACATTAAATCCTTGGGCTCTTTTGTATCGTGCGATTACATCTCCCAATGTATAATTTCGAACATGGCCCATGTGAATTTTCCCTGATGGGTATGGAAACATTTCAAGAATGTAATATTTTTTCTTGCCGTCAATTATTTTACTTTCAAATAACTTTTGGTCGCTCCAATGGCTCTGCCACTTTTTTTCAATTACTTTTGAATTATATTTTTCAGACATCAATAAATCATCAAGGCCTTAAAGTTCTGATGCGATTTTCAATGATCTTGCTGAAG
>CABYDZ010000017.1 GCA_902517885.1 uncultured Pelagibacteraceae bacterium | reverse complement strand
GCCTGCCTCATTAAAGCAATGTTGCATGGAGCGGCTTCGTTCCAAGTCGATACAACTCCTACAAAAGGCTTACCTATATCGTCTTCATTCAATCCCATCGCATAATAATATGATCTATGAGGTGCCCGTTCTGGGCCAACAGATACATGACGACTAGGCAATTTATTTTTATCAAATTTCATAATTATCCCAAACTCTTAATAGCTAGTTCAATTTTTTCCTTAGAAAGTAAATATTCTTTATATCTATTTTTTTGTTCGTCAATAATCTCTGCCGGAGCATTCTGTGTGAAATTTTCACTTTTTAACTTTATATCAATCTTATTCATTTCATTTTCAATTTTTAACAAGCTTTTCTGCAGGCGATTTTTTTCTTGTTCAAAATCAATAATACCCTTAAGCGACAAATAGATCAAACCGTCATTAAATATGACTTGAACCATACCTTCATCCTTTGAAAAATTTTTTTCAGTTATAGAGTTAGACCTTGTTAAACTTTGAATTGTTTCTTTATGTTGATCGAAAATAGTGCCTAGTTTATTACTAATCTTCGAGTAATTTATATCTATTACCGCGTTTGCTGGTACATTCATTTCAGATCTGGTAGACCTGATTGAGGAAATAAGCTCAAGTAATACCTTGATTTTTATATTATCCTTCTCATCTACGCTTATACCCTTTGGCCATTCTGATTTATTTATTTTCATCGTATCGTTCTTTAAAATATTTGAAGCCTTATGCCACAAATGTTCGGTAAAGAAAGGCATTATGGGGTGAAACATTATCAAAATATTTGATAATACATATGAGGTAATATTTCTCGTCTCTTTGATGTCTGTATCATTTTTAGATAAGTAAATAACTTTGGAAAATTCTAAATACCAGTCACAAAAAATATTCCAAGTAAATTTATAGAGTTCATTTGCTGCCTCATTAAATCGATAATTTTCAATTGCGAATTGAGTTTTGTTCCGACAATCTTCATATTCAGACAATATCCATTTATTAAAAATATTTTTTGTATTCTCAGAGTCTATTTCTTGATAGGAACAATTATTTAGCTCACATAATTTTACTGCATTCCAAATTTTGTTAATAAAATTTTTATAACCTTCAATTCTTTGTTTTGATAATTTAATATCTCTACCTTGGGCAGCCATTGAACACAATGCCATGCGTAAGGCATCTGCTCCAAATTCATCCATCAAAACAAGCGGGTCGATTACGTTGCCTTTTGATTTTGACATTTTCTGACCTTTCTCGTCTCTTACTAACGCATGCACATAAACCTCATGAAAAGGAACTTTTTTTGTAAAATAAAGACCCATCATCATCATTCTGGCGACCCAAAAAAATATAATATCAAAACCAGTAACAAGAGCTGAGGTTGGATAGTATTTTTCTAACTCAGCTGTTTCCTCAGGCCAACCTAGTGTTGAAAATGGCCAGAGTGCTGATGAAAACCAGGTGTCCAATACGTCATCTTCTTGAACAAGTTCTACATCTTTACCATAGTATTTTTTTGCAGAAATATGAGCTTCTTCCTTAGTTTCCTCTACAAAAATATTTCCATCTGGGCCATACCATGCAGGAATTTGATGCCCCCATATAAGTTGTCTTGAGACACACCAAGGTTGGATATTCTCCATCCAATCAAAATAAACTTTATCCCAATTGCTGGGTATAAATTTTGTATTTCCATTTTTTACACTATCAATTGCTTCGATAGATAATTTTTTTGCATCAACAAACCATTGATCAGTTAGAAGAGGCTCTATTACTTCCCCCGATCGGTCACCGTATGGAACCGTATGTAAATTTTCTTCTTCTTTACTTAATAATTCCTTTTCTTTGAGTTCGCTAATTATTTTTTCTCTTGCTGTATAACGGTCAAGTCCTTGATATTCTCTAGGACAATTTTCATTAAGTTCAGCATTTTCATTAAATATATTTATTATTTCTAGATTATGCCTTTTTCCTAATTCATAATCATTAAAGTCGTGAGCAGGAGTAATTTTTACTGCGCCAGATCCTTGATCCATTTTTACATATTCATCTGCGACAATAGGAATTCTTTTTTTAACTATCGGAAGTATAGCAAACTTTCCAATCATATCTGTAAATCTTTTATCCTCTGGATGAACAGCTATTGCAGTGTCGCCAAGCATTGTTTCTGGTCTCGTTGTTGCGATCGTTATTTTATCATCTCCGTTTTCAATTTCATAATCAATATACCAAAGAGTACCTGTTACCTCTTTCTGAATAACCTCCAAGTCAGAGATTGTTGTTTTTAATTTGGGATCCCAGTTACTAAGTCTCTTATCTTTATAAACTAGGCCATCTTTATAGAGTTTTACAAACACATGGCGTACAGATTTCGAAAGACCTTCATCAAGTGTAAATCTTTCTCTGGACCAATCGCATGAACAACCAAGTCTTTTAAGTTGATTGATTATCTTATTTCCTGATGACTCCTTCCATTTCCAGACATGTCCTATAAACTCCTCGCGAGACAAATTGGTCTTTTTTATTTTTTGTTTCTTCAATTCTCGTTCGACCACCATTTCAGTAGCTATTCCAGCATGATCTGTTCCTGGCTGCCATAATACATCTCGCCCTCTCATTCGATAAAACCTAATTAAAATATCTTGTAATGTGTTATTTAGTGCATGCCCCATATGTAAATTTCCTGTTACATTTGGCGGAGGTATTACTATGCTGAAGTGCTTATTTTTTGAATCTACTGGAGCGTTAAAGTCTCCATCTTCTTCCCATTTCTTATAAATTTTTTCTTCAACCAAATCAGGCTGATAATATTTATCTAACATTTATTCTTTGTTATCTTGAGAACTTATACTTATCTTTGCTGAACTTAGTCTATCTAAAATAACTCTTTTGAGTTCTTCATTTATAATATTGTCTATTATCTCCTCAGGTAATGACTCTATCGTATTTCTAGCTACATTTCGTATTTGATCTTCACTTATCTGCATTTCCTTTGCTTCTAATGTATCTTTTTTATCGGGCACCTCATCAACAACCAATTCTGTTAATTCAAGAATACTTGTTTCACTTTCATGTATTTTTTCATTGATAGGTTTGGTTAATTCAATGATATCTTTTGGCAGCTGCTGCTCGCTGTCGAGCTTGTCATTGCTCATCATCGATTTAATGGCATCTAGTATGTCATCAGTATCTTTGTTGCTTTGATTCATAAGTTACACATGTTGTTATATCTATTGGCTGTCAAAAACTAAAGATGTTTTTCTCTTTAAAAGAAGGCAATACTGGGAGAGAACAAGGAAACAATTGCTGGGAATGGAACATCGTTTCTTTTCTTGTAAACATTTTTGCATTGCATAGGCCATTTTCTGACAAAATTGCGATTAGTCTTCCACCATTTTCAAGTTGATTCAGTAATTTTTGAGGAACATGATCTACTGCGCCTTCAATAATAATAGCATTAAAAGGACTTTGCTCCATGCATCCACTTGAAATACTTTTATTTATATAGATAACGTTATTAAGATTGTTTTCCTTTATAGCTATTTCTGAAGACTTTATAAAGCTTTCTTCTTCTTCAACGACAATTACAGTTTCGGCTATTAATGATAATATTGCAGTTAAGTAACCAGTTGTTGATCCCAAGATAAGGACATTTTCATTTTCTTTTAGGTCTATATACATTGCAATCTTTGCAACTAATTCAGGTTTCAAGATAACCCTATGATTAGATAAAGCAAAACTTTTTTCAACATATGCACTCTGTTTAAATTCTTTAGGCATAAAGCCTTCTCTATCTAAAGAATTAAATATAGACACTAACTTTTCAGTCATGCCGTTTATAGGCTTTATTTGCCCATTAACCATTCTTAAGTTGTCAGCATTAATTTCCATTAGCTTATTTGTGAAGTTGAGATTTGGTAAACATATATATTAAAATTATTCACGGTTTTTAATTATTGATGATATAAGCATCCTTATTTGGCCACGTGGCGGAATGGTTACGCAGAGGACTGCAAATCCTTGTATACCGGTTCGATTCCGGTCGTGGCCTCCATTCATTTTATATGCCTTCTTAAGCTCTCGATAATTTTATCTGCCTGATCTTCCCTGATCCAGGAATGAAAATTTTTAATCATAGCAGGACTAAAATTGGGAAGGAGTTCCATGAGCTTCACTTTCATTGATTTAATATTGTTACCTTTTTCAAATGTTGCAAGGTACCCAATATATGACTGAGGGTATTCAGGTTGAAGTTTTACTAATTTTTCTGCATATTTTTTTGCATTATTTCTATCTTCATCAAGAAAACTAAATCGCCAAAGCTCAAAGAATGTTCTCCATTGCCCGTACGCATCTTCATATAACTCAAGTGCTTTCTCCATTTCTTTAGTCGCCCTTTTTTTATCACCTATCTGATAAAGAGAGGAGCCAAACAATCTTCTGCCATGCGCAAACTTTTTATTTAGCTTAATCGAGTTGTAAGAATGATTAAGAGATAAATCAAAATTTCCACCATAATAATATGACAAGCCAAATGCAAATTGGCAGAGATAATTACTCTCATTTAATGATACTGAGCTTCTAGCAAGATTGAGTAAAGTCTTTCTTACTTTATTTGGATCTCTAACATTGAACATCCAGAGCTTATCAGCATATGACATAGCAATTTTAGAAATAGTTATTGCTAAATCTTCTTTCGGTATAGAGTTACTAAGAGTGTCATAAGAATTTTTTGATAATAAAAATCTTATTGTTCTTTTGTCTTTCTGATTTTTTGATTTTCTGATTACTCCATTTTCCTCAAGATACTTTAGACGTCTCCATAAAGTTCTTTCAGGTGACTGCGTAAAGTACTGAATATCATAAAAGGATAGGCCCTTAAAAAAATTAACGTAAAGCCTGAATACAATTTCTAGATCAAGAATACTACTCAGGGATAATGATTTTAATACCCTAAATAAACCACCATAGAGAAAACTAAAAACAGCTTCGTCAAGAAGGTTGGTGTTTTTGGAAACATCATCACTTCTTCCAAATCCGAACTCATAAATATTGTCTTTTTGTACAGTCATTACTTATTATTTAATATATTTCTAGATAAAGTAAAACTAGATATGCAACATAACATTTGATATAAGATGATGACATTCCCCGGTAGCTCAGTTGGTAGAGCAAGCGACTGTTAATCGCTTTGTCACTGGTTCGAGTCCAGTCCGGGGAGCCAAACTAGAGAATTTGACTAAGAAATGTCTTAGTTCTCTCACTCTCAGGATTAGCAAAAAAATCCGTTGGGTTTTTACTCTCTACTATCTGCCCCTCATCCATAAATATAATTTTGTCAGCAACTTCTTTGGCAAAACCCATTTCATGAGTCACAACAAGCATGGTCATGCCACCTTCTGCTAATCCGACCATAACATCTAAAACCTCTTTAATCATTTCAGGATCCAGCGCTGAGGTAGGCTCATCAAACAACATAATTCTTGGCTCCATGCACAATGCTCTAGCTATTGCAGCTCTCTGTTGTTGACCTCCAGATAGTTGCGCTGGGTACTTGTGAGCCTGATCATCAATTTGCACTCTTTTTAAATATTCCATAGCTTTTTTTCTAGCTTCAACTTTTGGAAGCTTTCTCACCCATATCGGTGCCAAAGAGCAATTATCTAATATGGATAGATGAGGGAATAAATTAAACTGCTGAAAGACCATACCTACTTCACCACGAATTTTTTCAACACTTCTATTGTCATTTGTTAGCTCTGTGCCTTCAACTACAATTTCTCCTCTTTGATGCTCTTCAAGTCTGTTTATACATCTAATCAAAGTAGACTTACCTGACCCTGAAGGTCCGCAAATAACAATTTTTTCTCCCTTAGTTACTTTTAAATTAATATCATTTAGAACATGAAGCTCTCCAAACCACTTATGAACGCTGCTCATTTCTATCATTGTTTCTGATGTCATATTTAATGTCCTGTATCTAATTTCTTTTCAAGTCTTTGACTATATCTGCTCATTCCAAAACAAAAAACCCAAAAAATAGCCGCTGCAAAAACATATCCCTCATGAGAAAACCCAAGCCAATCAGGATTTGTTCCTACAAATTGAATAATACCTAAAAAATCAAACAAGCCTATGATTAATACCAGGGTTGTATCCTTAAATAATGCAATAAAGCTGCCAATAATAGCTGGGATAACTATTTTCAATGATTGTGGAAGAATAATTAGGGCCATCATTTTCCAATACGTCAATCCTGCAGCCTGAGACGCCTCATATTGTCCTTTGGGCATTGCTTGCAATCCCCCTCTTACAACTTCTGCTAAATAAGCAGCTGAAAAAAACATTACGCCTATAAGAGCCCTTATTAGTTTGTCAAAGTTAACACCTTCAGGCATAAAAAGTGGGAACATGTTTGATGCCATAAATAATACTGTGATTAGAGGAACGCCTCTCCATATTTCAATAAAAATTGTTGAAAGCAATGAAACAATTGGCAACTTGGATCTTCTTCCCAAGGCCAGCATGATTCCTATAGGCAATGATAATACAATTCCTACCCCCGCTATTACAAGTGTTAAAAATAAACCACCCCAAAGTCTAGTCTCTACATTTTCAAGGCCTAACCCACCTGAAAAAAGAAAGACACAAATGACAGGAAATATGAAAAGAAGAAAAATACCTACACTACCTTTATATTTAAGGTTGGGTATAAGCAAATAAATTATACTCACAGTGAGCAGAAAGTAAGCAATGTTTATTCTCCATAGTTCATCTGAAGGATATAATCCATAGATAATTAGTTTCATATTTTGTTTAATGAATACCCAACATGCACCACTGCTTGTGCAGTCCTCTCGTGTTGTACCTGAAAACGTCGCATCAAAAAATACCCAAGATAAAAATGGAGGGATTATTAAATAAATAAAGTATAAACCAATTAAAGTCAGAACAGTATTGTACCAAGTAGAGAAAAGATTTTTTTTCATCCAACCTAAGACACCTATCTCTATTACTGGTGGAGTCATATTTTTATTAATGTCTGACATTACCGTTCTCCCACTCTCATAATGCGATTAAAAAGATTCATGATGATTGAGGTAAAGAGGCTGAGAAATAAATATACTCCCATAACCATTCCAATAATTTCTATGGCTTGGCCAGTTTGCATAAGTGCTGTTCCTGCGAAAACAAGAACTAAGTCTGGATATGCAATAGCAGCTGCCAGCGAAGAATTTTTAGTAAGATTTAAATACTGATTAGTCAATGGTGGAACAATTACTCTTAAAGCTTGAGGAATTATTATTAGCCTTAAAACTAAACCATCTTTTAGTCCCACTGATTTTGCGGCTTCAGTTTGGCCTTTAGAAACAGCCATAATTCCAGCTCTCACTACCTCTGCAATAAATGCTGCGGTATACATTGAAAGAGCAAAAGTTAACGCAACAAGCTCAGGTATTAATCGCATGCCACCTTTATAGTTAAAGCCTTTGAGTTCTGGAATATCAAAAGATACAGGAAAGCCAGTTGTGGTTAGAGCTGCAAAAAATACTCCTAATACTAAAGCTAATGAGACATAGAATGCAGGAAATGTAATTCCAGTTCTATTTTGCCTTCGCTTTGACCAGATAAAAATGAAAATAGAAATAACTATTGTTATCCAGAACAAATAAAAAATTATTGAAGAGCCTTCACCAAAGTTTGGATCAGGTAAAAATAAACCTCTATTATTTAAAAAGACAGAGTCCATAAATTCTATGCTTTGTTTTGGCTTGGGTAGGGCCCTAAGAACTGCAAAATACCAAAAAAATATTTGAAGCAAGAGAGGGATGTTTCTTATTACTTCAATATAAGTTTCAGCAATCCTAGCAATAAGCCAATTTGAGGA
>CABYDZ010000016.1 GCA_902517885.1 uncultured Pelagibacteraceae bacterium | reverse complement strand
AAAATTTTTAAGTTATCATTATTGGGGCGTTGCTAGTCCGCTGAAATAAACTATGTTGATGCGACAAACTTTAGATTACGTTTTTTCAAATGCTGAAAAAAATAATCCAAAATCAATTTTACAAACAATCGATAATTTTGTTCTTGAAAGTGGTCAGTTCTTAATGAATGTGGGTCCAGAAAAAGGAGAAATTCTAAGAGACCATCTTGTAAAGTCAAAACCAAATAATGTTATCGAGTTAGGGACATTTATTGGATATTCAGCAGTATTAATCTCATCTACCATTGGAGAAAAAAGCAAATTAACTTCAATTGATTCAGACAGTCACTCTATTGAAATAGCGAAAGAACTAATCAACTTTGCTGGGTTAGATGATAAAGTAAATTTTATGCATGGAAACGCTGAAGAAATTATACCCGAATTAAATTTTAATGCTGATTTTGTGTTTATTGATCATGCAAAGAAAAAGTATCTTTCAGATTTAAAGCTTTTGGAAAGAGAGGAAATAATTATCAAGAATTGTACTGTATTTGCTGACAATGTAGGGATTTTCAAAGATGAAATGGTAGAATACTTCGATCATGTCAGAAATTCTGGGAAATACCAGTCTCAAAATTTTAGCTCGAAATTAGAGTATAGAAATAATATATATGATGCAGTTGAAATATCGATTAAGAATTAACTATTATGGAAAATAGCAATCATTTTAATGTCATTGTAATTGGTGCTGGAATATCAGGAATTGGTGCTGGATATTATTTAAAAAAGAATTGTCCAAACAAATCATTTTGCATAATCGAGGGACGAGAAAATATAGGCGGTACATGGGATTTGTTTAAGTATCCAGGAATAAGATCAGATTCTGATATGTTCACACTTGGCTACGCTTTCAAACCTTGGAAAGAGCAAAAAACAATTGCAAACGGACCTTCAATTTTAAATTACTTAGAAGAAACTGTTGAAGAAAATAACCTACGCGAAAAAATAAAGTTTAGTCATAAAGTCTTAAGTGCTAATTGGAATTCAGGCAGTCATAAATGGGAGGTAAGAGCTGCTCATCATGAGCAAGAAATACTGTTAACGGCTAATTTTCTTTTCATGGGAACAGGATATTATAATTATGATGAGGGATATACGCCCGATTTTAATGATCTAAATAAGTATGAAGGTAAATTAATACATCCTCAGAAGTGGCCTGAAGATTATGATTATACAGATAAAAAAATGGTTGTAATTGGCAGTGGCGCAACAGCAGCTACGATAATTCCTGAATTGTCTAAAAAAGCGAAACATGTCACGATGTTGCAGCGCTCACCGACATACTATTTCCCAAGTCCAGACGAAGATAGATTTGCAAATTTCTTAAAAAAAATACTGCCATCAAAAATGTCTTATACAGTTGTAAGGTTACGGAATGTATTTTTCCAGCAACTTCTGTATAGAATTTGTCGATCATACCCTAAATATGTAAAACGAAAACTCATAGATGGAGTAAAAAAATTATTACCTAATCACGATATCTCAAAAAATTTTACTCCACGATATTATCCGTGGGAGCAAAGAATGTGCCTTATTCCAAATGGCGATTTATTTGAGTCTATACGAGAAAATAGGGCATCAGTAATTACAGATCAGATTGACCGGTTTACATCCAAGGGTATTACACTAAAATCAGGACAAAATATTGAAGCTGATGTTGTAGTAACTGCAACAGGATTAAATCTACAATCCTTTGGTGGCGTACAAGTGCATATTGATGGAAAGTTGGTTGAGCCCTCTGAAACCATGACTTATAAAAGTATGATGTTCAGTGGAATTCCAAATTTTGTAAATTCTTTTGGTTATATTAATGCATCTTGGACGTTGAAAGCAGATTTAACCTGTGAATATGCTTGTCGTTTAATAAATTATCTTGATAAAAATAACTACAGTCATTGTGTGCCAAGGGTTCCTGTGGATGTGAAAGCTGAAAAAGATTGGCTAGCAACGGAGTTTTCATCAGGATACATTCATAGAGCTATACATTTATTTCCCCAACAAGGCAGCAGGTCACCATGGGTAAACACACAAAATTATTTTAAAGATTTTTTTGGTATTAAATTTGGTCGTCTGAATGATGACTCTATCCACTTTTCCTAAGCGTCAGCATTTTTAGCCATTTCTCTTAGCTCATACTTCAATATCTTTCCAGTTGAAGTTTTGGGTAGCTCAGTAAATATAACTTTTTTAGGACACTTAAAGCCAGCAAGAGTTTCTTTACAAAAAGATATTATATCTTTCTCTGTTACATTGTCGTCCTGACTTTTTAGTTCAATAAAAGCACAGGGAGTTTCGCCCCATTTTTCATCAGGTTTGGCAACTACTGCAGCAAAAAGAACTGATGGATGTTTGTACAATGTATTTTCTATCTCAACTGAAGATACATTTTCTCCGCCAGATATAATGATATCTTTACTTCTATCTTTGATCTGGACATATCCATTAGGATGCATCACTGCTAAATCTCCAGAATGAAACCAGCCGCCTGACATTGACTTATCAGTTTCTTCTTTATTTTTAAGGTAACCTTTCATAACACAATTACCTTTAATCATAATTTCACCAATTTCTTCACCATCATTTTTGACCTCTTTCATGGTCTCTGGATTCATAACCGTAAGGCCTTCCATCATTGGAAATTTTACACCTTGCATTGATCTCAATTTTGATTGTTCCTCAACTGATAATTCATTCCATTCATCTTGCCATGCACACATCGATACATGACCATAAGTTTCAGTTAATCCATACACGTGCGTTACATCAAAGCCCATTTGTTGAACTGCTTCAAGGGTGGCTGCAGGTGGTGGGGCTCCGGCGGTAACAACATTAACTTTATGAGAATAGTCTCTTTTTTCATCATCAGTCGCTTGAGCTATAAAGTTTAATACAATAGGTGCCCCTCCGAAATGCGTGACTTTGTGATCAGCTATTGCATCAAAAAGATTTTTTGCAGATACATATCGTAAGCATACACTTGTTCCTGCTAAGGCGGTTAATGTGTATGGATTACCCCAGCCATTACAATGAAACATCGGGACTACCCACATGTAAGTTGGATGCATTGCCATGCTAAATGCTGTAACTGAACCTAATGCCATTAAATATGAACCTCGATGATGGTAAACTACACCTTTAGGAAGACCTGTGGTTCCCGATGTATAATTAAGAGCAAGTGAATCCCATTCATCTTCTGGCAAACTCCATTCAAAATTTTCGTCACCAGTTTTAAGGAACTCTTCATAATTTAGACTTCCAAGATTTTCTCCGGCACCTTCAGGATGATTAGCAAGCTCATCATCAATATCTATAACCAAAGGTTTAGTTTTTATTTTGTTTAACACTTCCTTCATGGTAGGTGAGAGTTCATTATCAGTGATTACTACTTTTGCTTCTCCGTGCTCAAGAATATAAGAAATGGTATCTACATCTAATCTAATATTAATTGTATTAATTATCGCTCCAATCATAGGAATTCCATAATGAGCTTCGTAAATTTCTGGAGTATTAAAACATAAGACTGCAACTGTATCACCTTTACCAACACCTTTTTTTGTGAGAGCGCTAGCTAGCTGCTTACTTCTCTTAAAAGTATCTGACCATGTATAATTTTTAGAACCATGAATCATTGATAGTCTATTTGGATAAACTTCAGCCGATCTTTGTAAAAAACTTAATGGAGAAAGAGGTGTGAAGTTAGCGTGATTCTTGTCTAAGTTAGTATTATACATATCAGTCATTAAAATAATCCTTCAATTTCACCATCATCATTTAAGTGTATCGCATTTGCAGCGGGAATTCTAGGCAGACCAGGCATGGTCATTATTTTATCACACACCACTACAAGAAATTCAGCTCCAGCTGCTAATCGTATTTCTCTAATTGGAACTATGTGATCCTTAGGAGCCCCTCGCAAATTCGGATCTGTTGAAAAACTGTATTGAGTTTTTGCAATACAAATAGGGTAATGACCATAGTTTTCCTGCAGCTCATCGAATTGTGTTCTTATTTTTTGATCTGCAATAATATCTTTTGCTCCATAAATATCTTGTGCAATTTTCTGAACTTTATCCCACAGTTTCATTTCATTAGGGTAAAGGTGCTTTATTTTTGGATTTTCCTCAGTTGTTACATCTACAATGTGTTGCGCCAAGGTTTCTGCCCCAGCTCCACCATTGCTCCAGTGAGTACAATTAAACGATTTAATGCCAAGCTCATCACAGCATTCACTGATTATTGAGAGTTCATTATCAGTATCGGTTATAAAATGATTAATTGCTACAGACACAGGAACTCCATATTTTTTCATATTCGAAATATGTTGTTGCAAGTTCGATAGACCTTTCCTCAAGGCGTCTAGATTTTCATTTTTCAGTTCCTTTTTATCCATGCCGCCATGCATTTTTAAAGCCCTTACAGTAGCTACAATGACTATTGCAGAAGGATTTAAATTTCCTTTTCTGCATTTTATATCTAGAAATTTTTCTGCGCCAAGATCCGCTCCAAATCCAGCTTCTGTTACTACATAATCGCTTAGCTTAAGAGCAGTTTGAGTTGCTATAAGTGAATTGCAGCCATGCGCAATGTTAGCAAAAGGACCGCCATGAATGATTGCAGGATTTTCTTCTAACGTTTGAACAAGGTTTGGGAGAAAAGCATCTTTAAGTAGAGTCGTCATTGCTCCATCTGCATTTACGTCACGAGCTTTGATTTCTTTTTTATCTCGTGTGTATCCAATGATAATATTGCCAAGTCTTTTTTGCAGATCACTTAGACTTGTTGATAAACAAAAGATCGCCATAACCTCAGAAGCAACTGTAATATCAAACTTATCTTCTCTGGGAAAACCGTTTGCTATGCCTCCAAGATTTATATTTGTATTTCGCAAAGCTCGGTCATTTAAATCTACAACTCGACCCCAAACTATTCGCCTTGTATCTATATTTAGATCATTTCCCCAATAGATGTGATTGTCGATCATAGAAGCAAGCAGGTTATGAGCAGATGTGATTGCATGAAAATCACCTGTAAAATGAAGATTAATCTTATCCATTGGGACCACTTGAGCATAGCCACCTCCAGCAGCTCCACCTTTAACGCCAAAACAGGGACCTAAGCTTGGTTCCCTGAGGCATACCAATGATTGTTTGCCTATTTTATTGAGTGCATCGTTCAAACCCACTGAAGTAGTAGTTTTACCCTCACCCGCAGGAGTTGGTGAAATGGCTGTAACTAATATCAATTTTCCATTTTTGTTTTGATTTTTCAATGTGTTGGTATCAATTTTTGCAATATGATGGCCAAACTTTTGAAGGCTATCTTCCTCAAGTTTTAGTTTTGAGGCTACCTTTTCAATTGGTACCATTTGATTTTTTCTTGCTATTTCAATGTCTGATAGAACATCCATTACTTCACCTCTTAAATTTAAGTCTAGACAACTTAAGAATTTTAATTCGTGGAGTCTACAAAAATGTATTGTAATACACCTAAATTTTAAATAGATTTCTCACTAAGGAGACTCAAAGAACGTTGCAAAATTAAGCCAAGCAACGTTACTTAATAATCGCGTGGCTTAAGCGTATACACTTAGAATTTTTAATTATGGGAAATGTGAATTTTTCATTAGAGGTGACTACGCGGACCAACTTGTCTGAGCTACCCAAGCTTAATGATATATATGTAACATTCTTACCGGGTACAAGTTACAAGGACGTCATTGAACAGACAAAAGCTTTATCAAAATCAGGTTTTAATGCAATTCCTCACTTTCCAGCTAGATCAATAACTGATTTAGACATGCTGAAAGATTATGTAGGTCAAGTTAAAGAAGCTGGCGTTAAGCAAGTATTAATAATTGGAGGCGATAGAGATATTCTTGGCAATTATCATTGTTCACTTCAATTAATTGAAACAGGCTTATTCGATGGAATGAAAATTGGTATAGCGGGTCATCCCGAGGGATCTCCTAATATGAGCGATCAAGCAATAGATGAAGCAATGAAATCTAAATCTTCATTTGCAGATTATATTGTTACGCAATGGACACAGGATACAAATGCATTATCTGAATTTGTTAACGAAGCTCCATTGCCCGTTCATGTCGGCCTTGCAGGACCAGCCTCAATGAAAACGTTAATAAAATTTGCTGGTTTTGTTGGATTAAAGAATACACTTAGCTTTGCTAAAAAAAATGCATCGAAAATTTTTGATTTATTGACGGTACAAACACCACATGATGTAATTCAAGAATTAAAAGGTAATGTAGATAATTTTCACATTTATGCATTTGGTGGAATAAAAAAAACAAGTGAATGGTTACAAAAGGAGAACTACTATGTCTAAAAAATTAGAACACAATACTACTGTTGATCAAAGTGATCGACATGTGCCTTACAATTTACGTCAAAGTGGACCAACCAATGTTGAAATGCTGATCTCTACGAGAGTCAGAAAATCACCTTATTGGCATAAATCAATGGAAGCTGGTTGCTGGAGAGCAACAGTTTACAATCGTATTTATCATCCTAGGGGATATGTAAAGCCAGAAGATGGTGGGGCAATGGTTGAATACGAAGCAATTAAAAACCACGTCACTATGTGGAATGTTGCTGTTGAAAGACAGATATGTGTAAAAGGACCTGATGCAGAGAAATTTACAGACTATGTCATTACTAGAGATGCAACAAAAATATCACCTTTAAGAGCAAGATATGTAATTCTCTGTAACTATAAAGGTGGAGTTTTAAACGATCCGATTCTTTTGAGAATTTCTAAAGATGAGTTTTGGTTTAGTTTATCAGACTCAGATATTGGCCTATATCTTCAAGGTGTGAATGCTGACAAAAGATTTAATGTAGAAATTGATGAAATTGATGCATGTCCAGTTCAAATTCAAGGACCAAAAGCTGCCGCATTAATGAAAGATTTAGTTGGTGATCAAGTAGATCTCGACAACATTCCATTTTATGGACTAGCAGAAGTTACTGTTGGTGGTCGCAGCTGTGTTATCTCGCAGACAGGTTTCTCTGGAGAGTCTGGATACGAAATCTATTTGAGAGATGCGACTCTTTATGCTGATGATATGTGGGATGCAGTTTTGGAAGCTGGCAAAAAGCATAACTTAATGGTAATTGCCCCGGCCCACCACAGAAGAATTCAAGCAGGAATTCTATCATGGGGTCAGGATATGGATCATGAGCATAATCCATTCCAGTGCAACTTAGGATATCAAGTATCATTATCTGGAAAAGGAGAATGGGAAAAGAAAGGTGACTATGTTGGAAAACAAGCTCTTGAGAAGATGAAAGCTGATCTTGCTGACGGTCACAAGCCTTATAAATTACAACTAGTTGGTTTTGAACTAGAAGGTAAACCAATTGAAGAATATGCGCCTGACTTCTGGCTCGTATCTCCTGGCGATGGTGGAGATCCATGTGGTTTCATTACATCTCCTTGGTACCATCCAGAAAAAGGAAAAAACATAGCAATGGGTTATGTTCCTTTTGACGGCTCTTTGAATGCCAATGGATTCCCAAAATGGGAGCTTGGAAAGAAATATAAAATTCACCTGCCAGATATTTATGCAGACAAACCGGGTGAACCAGTAAATGCAGTGACTGTGGATGTGCCGTTCACTGAGTCATTCAATGCAAATACAAGGGAAGTAGTTAAAGGTTAAATTTAAATAATTCTGGCGTCTTAAATAAGAAGACGCCGGAGTGATTAAGATTTGTGCTGAACGTAAAGTTGGTGATAGCACACTTTGCCATTCTTCTCGATAAAGTCTTGATGATATTCTTCCGCAGGATAGAACTTAACAGCTTCTCTTAATTCAGTAGCTACTTTTCCTTGATGTTCACCTGAGTCGTCAATTTGTTTTATTTTTTCTTCAGCAATAGTTTTTTCACCTTCTGAATTGTAGAATATTACAGATTTATATTGTTCACCAATATCAGGACCTTGTCGGTTAAATTGAGTGGGGTCATGTATAAAGAAAAATTTGTCTAGCAGTGCTTCATATGTAGTTTCTGAGTCATCATATTCAATTTCAACAACTTCAATATGACCCGTGGTTCCTGTGCAAATAGTCTCGTATGTAGGATTGTCAGTGTGACCACCTGCATATCCTGATATTACTTTTTTGACACCTGGGATTTCTTCAAAGAGCACTTCAACTCCCCAAAAACATCCAGCTCCTAAAACTAATTTTGCATTCATTACTTAACATAAAAGTTTTTTTATATATGTTAAAGGTCAAAATTAAATATATTCCAAATAAAATTAATACTTGTAATGGATACAGAGATAAGCATTGGCAAATTTTCTAGTCTGAAGATTTGGATTACCAAGAATCACAAAAGTAAAGACGATTGGTCTAGGAGCAAAAAATTTATCATTATAAAAATAACAACACACGACGGAGTTGAAGGGTGGGGGGAAGCATTCTCTATTCATCTCAGAGAAAAGGCAATTGCAACAATAATAATCGAGTTGTTTAAAGAAATATCAAAAATCAAAAACTTATCAATAAACTCATTATATAATAAAATATCTTTACTAAGTGATAATCATAAAGGACTAGATTTCAGTTCTGCCACAAGTGCAATTGAAATTGCAGCATGGGATATAGCTGGTAAATTGAAAAATCTACCTTTGAATTGTTTACTAACAGATAATCCTAAGCCCGATGTATCTATTTATGTTACGTGTTGGAGTGATGTAAGAAAAGATGAAGAAGATTACTTAGATCAGGTAGAAAAATATTTTGAAAAAAAATATGGAGGTATTAAAATTTACCCATTATTTGAAAACACTTCAAATTCAATTAAGTTTGTCGATAGAGTAAGAAAAATAGTGGGAATGGAATACCCTCTCATGCTAGACTTAGCCATACCTAAAGATTTAGATCAAACAAAGACCTTCTTAAAAGAGGTATCTTTTTTGAAGCCCTATTGGATCGAAGAGCCAGTTGATGGAGAAAATATTAGCTTACTCACCGAAATTAAAAATAGTTTTGATATGAAAGTTGTGACTGGCGAAAAACAGAGTGGCCTCCCTCATTTTAAAGAAATTATTAAAAGAGATGCAGCAGATATACTTAATCCTGACATTTCAGGAATAGGAGGAATTATTGATATGCTTTACGTTTCAAAGGAAGCTTTAAATAATGATATCTCTATTTCTCCCCATTGTTGGAATTCTATGTCAGTGTCCGCATCCGCGATGCTTCATGTTTGTTCAAGCATACCAAATTCCGAAAAGGCAGAAATATTCCCTGATTACATTGAATTCACAAAAGAGTTTTGTGAGTTGCCTTTTAATATCGTTGAGGATAAAGCAATACTTAATCAGTCTGCTGGACTAGGGATGGTAATTCATGAAGATACTTTATCAAAGTTAAGTACTTATAGGATGGATGAAAAAAATTAATGACTGACGCAAACTATCTTTTTGATAAAATATTTAAATCTAATGAAACTAAAGAAAAAATATTTTTAATTAATGAGAGTAAAAAGTTAAGCTACATAGAATTTCATGAGGTAGTTAATAAAATCTCTAATTATCTAATAGAGATTGATTTGTCTCCAGGTGACCGTGTTGCTGTCCAAGCAGAAAAAAACATTTTTCAATTAGCATTATATGTCGCTACCATCAAAGCTGGTGGCGTATATCTACCACTCAATACAGGATATACTCTCAATGAGTTAGAATATTTTTTTAATGACGCAAAACCTAAGGTGATTGTTGTCGATGATAAAATCCAAAGCAAAATAGATAGCATTGCAAGCACTTCATCAGCTTCAATCCTAACATTAAATTTAGATGAAACCGGCTCTCTTACTGAAAGAATTAAAAACTACTCAACAAAGTTTCACGCAGTTGCTCGAAGTGAAAATGACTTAGCGGCTATTTTGTATACATCGGGAACTACTGGAAAATCAAAAGGGGCAATGTTGTCTCATAGAAATCTAGTTTCAAATTCAGAAGTCCTGAGAGATGTTTGGAAATTCTCAGAAAATGATGTGCTTTTACATATGCTACCTATTTACCATACTCACGGACTTTTTGTTGCTTGCAATCTTCTTGCAATTGTTGGTGGTTCTATAATTTTTTTGGAAAAATTCGATGTTAAGGAAGCTTTATTCTGGATGAAAGATGCAACATCTATGATGGGGGTACCTACTTTTTATACCAGGTTACTTGCAAGTGATGAGTTAAATACTGATGCAACACAACACATTCGACTATTCATATCTGGCTCTGCGCCGTTACTATCCGAAACTCACATTGAATTTGAGAGACGAACTGGTAAGAAAATTCTTGAGAGATATGGGATGACTGAGACCAATATGAATACGTCAAATCCATATGATGGAGAAAGAAAAGCTGGAACAGTAGGTATCCCTCTGCCTGGAGTAGAAATTAGAGTGGTTAATGAGGAGGGGCATTTAGTAGAACATGGCAAAATAGGAACTATTGAACTAAAGGGCGAAAACGTCTTCAGCGGATATTGGGGAATGAAAGAGAAAACAAAAGAAGCATTTAAGAAGGATGGTTTTTTTATAACAGGAGATTTAGCTCAAAGGGATGAAGATGGTTATTTAATTATTGTCGGTAGAGATAAGGATATGATAATAAGTGGTGGATTAAATGTTTACCCCAAGGAAATCGAGGATGCAATAAACGAAATGCCAAATATATTAGAATCGGCAGTTGTTGGAATACAACACCATGATTTTGGAGAGGCAGTTATTGCTGTAGTAGTATCAAGTGATAAAACATTAACAGAAATTAAAGTATTGGATTTCCTGAAAGATAAGATAGCAAAATATAAACAGCCCAAAAAAATTTTATTTCTGGATGAGTTACCAAGAAATACAATGGGTAAAGTACAAAAAAAAGTACTAAGAGAAAATTATTCGGATTTATTTAAGAATTAACTGAAATCCATTTATAAATTTCGTTTACAAACAAATCATCTTGGGTTGCATTTAATACACCAATTAAATTATGCTTATTTCTACCTCCGTTTATAGCTTTAATATCTATAATTTTTTTTGGACCGGACCATTCGTTGAAGATTTTCTCAACTCGTTCAAAGTTTACAACACGATCTCTCTTGTCATAAAAAATAAGCATTGGAACTTGTGTTAAATCATTTCTTATCTTAACAGCAGATAAGACTTTCCAGAATGCTCTTGGAAGCGAACTATCAAATTTATTAACCCAATAAGGACCCCATTCCTCATAAGATAAGCCATTGAATTTTGGAAAATTGAACTCGTGAGTTCGTTTAAATAGAAGTCCAACCGATGCTAAAACAATAATTGGCCTTATTGTAAGTGTTGGTGGCGCTATTAAAATTAAACTATGGATCATGTTTTTAAGCTTTTCTTCTTGAGAAGCGAGCATTGCCAATCCACTTCCTGCAGAAAATCCCATTAATATTACTTTATCCCCAATTTTGTTTCCAACAGCAATTGCTTCAGCAGTATCTTTTATAAAGTCGTTTGCTGATATTCCTTTTGTTTCTTCATATCCTACGCCATGTCCAGATAGCCTTGTTATGAAAAGATTGGCATTGAGTTTGTCAGCAATTTTTATTAATGTCGCTTTTTGTTGAAAGCCTGTAGCAAAACTTCCATGAATAAATACTATTGAGTACTCTGTTTTTTTATTAGATGTTGAATGCCAAATAATTTGTTTTTTTGCATTTTGTTCGAGTGATATAATTTTTTTTTCTTCATTATTTAAATATGTAATAACTTCATTGTCAATTTTAATATCTGGAAATGTAATGTTCATTTTGATAAAAAGTTGAGGCAGTATGAAAATAAGTACAACACTGATAATAAAAGCAATGAATAAGAAAAAGTACATCATGATATGTTTAACCATGTAAAAAATTTCTAATCATCTGATAGAATCTATCCACTTATTTATTTCCCGTATAAAAGTATCATCGAGATTAGGATTAAAAATTCCAATTAAATTATGATTTGGTGGCCCCTCCTCAGTTGTATTTAGATCATATATTTTTTTTGGACCCTTCCATTTTTTATAATTTTTCTTAATACCTTCTTCAGGTACAACTGCATCATGATTATTGTAGAATAAAAGCAAGGGAACTTCATTGTTCTGAAAGCCAATTTGGTCAGACAAGTTGGGAATTTTCCATAGCTCATGCAATTCTTCTCGATCTACTTTTGTTGACCAATATTGATTCCATTCATTATCTAATCCATACAACTCAGCATAATCCGCCTCTATTCCTCCTGTGAGAAAAGATATAAGAGCAATCATAAAATAAGTTGAAGTAAATTTACTATGAGCAGGGGCTAATAATATTAAGTAATCTAATTTTTCTGAACTAATCTGATCTGAGGCAACAATTGACATTAGTGCTCCACCAAGTGAGAAGCCCATTACAATCACTTTATCTCCAATTTTTGATCCTACTTCAATTGCTTCAACGGCGTCTTTAAGTAAATTTTCTGCTTTCATTAGTTTAGTCCCCTCATAAGGAACTCCATGGCCAGATAGTCTTGTAATAAATAAGTTCGCACCAAGGCTATCCGCAATTTTTCTTACAGATAACTCATGCTGATGACCAGTTGCAAGTACACCATGAAGAAATACAAATGCATATTCAGTTTTCTCTTTTGTATCACTATTATTCCAAATAATTTTCTTCTTTGCATTTGGTGCGATATTACTTATTTTTGACTCCTCAATTCTTAAATATTCTTCAATGTCATTTTCTATGGATACCTTTGGTATTTCTATATCTTGATGATTTAAAGATAAAAAAGGAAATGTAGCAAAAAAAATAATCGCTAATAAAACAAAAATACTTATACCTAATGAAAGTAAAATATATTTTTTTATAGTCATACTATTTTAACTTTAGTTATTGATACGCGTAAGCGCAGATTTTATTTCCATCTGGATCCCTAATATAAGCATAATAAGCATTGCTATCACTTGGTCTAAATCCAGGATTGCCCTCATTCGTTGCTCCAAGACTAAGAGCAATTTGGTGAAATTTTTCTACTTGCTCTTTTGTTTTGGTAAGAAAAGATATTTGTGTACCATTCCCAAATGTAACAGGCTCTCCATTAGCAGGTTTGGTAATATAGAATTCTACATCTGCATTTCCTTCATGAGCGTAACCTATGCAAACTTCATCTTTATACATTGAACCCATTCCTAAGACAGCTAGAACTTCATCATAGAAGGCTCTGGAAGTGTTTAAATTACTTGACCCAACCATAACGTACCCTTTCATATTAAATCCTTTCTATGAATATTTTTTTGAGGTTACTTCTTCAAGCATGAGTATCATTTTAGTTTTATACTCTTCATCTGTAGCTGAGTCAGTTTCTAAAACAGAAAAAAAACCAGCCACAACATTAGTTTCTAAATTAATCATCAAAAACTGTCCTCCATATCCAGAATGCCCAATCCAATTATTCGATTTCATTGTTTGATTTGCATAATAAACATATTTTCCATCTTTTAAGTGCATATATTTTGGACCTTTATTAGATACAGTTTCGTTAATAAATTTCTCTGAGCCGATAATTCTATCTCTTATTCCTCTGCCTCTTCTTGAGAACAAGAGACCCATACGTAAAAAATCTCTTGTCATAAGGCAACCTCCGCCAGATAACCATGGCATTCCACCCCGATCAGTAGCCATATACAAGCCATCTTCGAAACCCATGGCCTCAACAGAAGAAAGAAGCCAGTCACGCAATTTCCGATCACTTATTTTTTCGATTAATAGTGCAAT
>CABYDZ010000015.1 GCA_902517885.1 uncultured Pelagibacteraceae bacterium | reverse complement strand
TCATATTCTCAGCAGTATTTTGAACAATATAATAAACACCAAGGATAACTAATGATAAAGTAATTGCTTGATAAAACGTTCCTTGAACATTCCTATTAAAAATAAAATTTGAAAATTTGGAAGGTCTCATAAGTATCTTAGTTTAGCTGTATTCTACAATATTTAGACTTAAATCACATAAAAAAAAGGAAGGCCAAATTAATGACCTTCCTCTCTTAACTTAAAGTAATCTTACTTATAAAATTAAAGCAAATTACCTTGCTGGGGGAGCGTATAATACTCCACCATTTTTATAAGAAGCGTTTGGTGAACCTGCTCTTGCAAGACCCACTGGAGTATTCTCTCCAACGTGTTTCTCATAAACATCACCATAGTTTCCAACTTTTGAAACAATGTCATAAGACCAGCTGTCGCCTAAGTTTAGGCCAGCACCTGTTCCACCTTCTTTACCACATAGTCTTGCAACTACAGGGTTAGAAGTCATGGCGCAAGTTGTCTTAACATTTGAATTAGTTAAACCAAATTCTTCTGCTTCAATCATTGCATTTAATGACCATCTTACAACGTCAGCCCAGTCGCCATCACCTTCTCTAACAACAGGTCCTAAAGGCTCTTTAGAAATTGTTTCAGGTAATACAACGTGTGCATCAGGATCAGCAAGCTTAGTTCTTTGTGCAGCTAAACCAGATTTATCTGTTGTATATGTATCACATCTACCTTCATCGTAAGCATTTACAACTTCGTCTGCTTTTTCAAAAACAACTGGCTCATATGCCATGCTGTTCGCTCTGAAAAAGTCAGCCATATTTAACTCAGTAGTTGTACCAAGGTTAGTGCAAACACTTGCACCATCTAATTCCATAGCACTTGTAATTCCTGAATCTTTTCTGACCATGAAACCTTGTCCATCATAGAAATTAACGCCAGCAAATTCTAAACCAATTTGAGCATCACGTGACAAAGTCCAAGTTGTATTTCTTGACAATACATCAATTTCACCAGCTTGAAGTGCAGTGAATCTCTCTTTAGCTGTTAGAGGGACATATTTAACTTTATCCGCATCACCAAAAATAGCTGCTGAAACTGCACGACATACGTCTACATCAATACCACTCCAGTTACCATTTTCGTCTGGGTTAGAGAAACCAGGAACTCCCTGACTCACACCACAGTTGAAAAATCCTTGGTCTTTAACAGTGTCAAGAGTGCCTGCATAAGCAGCTGGCACCATCAAAACTGAACAAAATAATCCAAGAATCGCATTTTTTATATTATTCATAAATGATTAATCCTTTTTTTAATTAATTAATTAAACTTATGAATAAATTATAATCATAGATCAAGCAGGAATCTAAATAAAAAAAAAGTGTAAGAAGTTTTAAAATAATTTCCTCTACATATAGTGTTTAATTTTTATTGGGATACTACCTGTCGCGCAGTAGTAATTCTTATATCAACTTCTTTCATCCCATGTTCAACTAAGGATTTAGCCAATTCATATTGTTCTCCGGTTAGTTGATCGATTAAATCATCGATACCATCTACTCCAGCTCCACATAAAGAAGTAGTATTGCACTGTAAATACCATCGAACAGATTGGGTCAGATCTTTTTTAACTCCGTCTCCATGTTCATACATATTGGCAACATTAAATTGAGCTTCTGGTACTCCTCGTTCAGCAGAAAATAAATAATAATTAAATGCCTTTTTATAATTACTGCTAAAATACCAATGATCATCATAATACTCACCCAGTGCGTATGCAGCCCGTGGATCATTATGGTTTTGGTAGAGTTGAGTAAATATTTTTTTTGCTTCTTTGTAGTTCGAAAAATTTTGTCCTAAACAAAAATCATCTATACTGCATAAATTTATGCTTGAAGCATCATTATAAAGTAATCCCAGAACATACATTGCATCTTTATTATTATCGTTTTCTGCAAGATCTCTTAAAATTGTAATTCCTTTTTCTCTTTCTCCTGAAATAAGAAGATCATAAACGGTTTCTGCCCTAATCTGAGGATGTAAAATACTAAAAAAAAATAAAGATAATATAAGTATTTTTTTCATTGTTATAATTTGGCGCGCCCGAGAGGATTCGAACCTCTGACCCACAGCTTAGAAGGCTGTTGCTCTATCCAGCTGAGCTACGGGCGCTCATTTAAAATTATCTGCGTAGGATTTACTTATAACTCTCCTCACAGAGGTTTCAAGGACTTCATAATCTATATTATTTGACTTAGCGTAATGAATAGCGTCTTCCTTTGATTTAAAATTTAATTGAATTTGCGATGATGTATTGCTGCCGCCATTCCAACCCATCATCGTATCTCTAATTTGATTTTTGCTATCAGAGATTTTCAATACCCATTTATTAAATTTTGATCTTCCTGACTGCATTGCAGTTTTAGAGGGCTTATATATTTTTGCCTTCATGATTAAATTTCTGACCCATCTAATTTAAGTAAGTCACCATACAAATCTGTACGCCTGTCTCTAAATACACCCCATACATTTCTCAAATTTTCTGCTTCATCTAGATTAACTTTTCCTATCAAGACTTCTTCTTTATTTCTGCCTGCCTCAGCAATTTTATCTCCAACATGATTAGTGATAAATGATCTTCCATAGAAGTAATTTGACATTTCTTCACCTTGCTCTGTTCCAATTCTATTAGATGCAACTACTGGAATTTGATTTGCTGCAGAATGACCTATCATTGCTCTTTGCCACATATCTGAACTATCGAAACCGTCATCTTCTGGTTCACCACCTATTGCTGTTGGATAAAGGAGAACTTCTGCCCCTTTCAAAGCCATTATTCTTGCAACTTCTGGGAACCATTGATCCCAACAAATTCCAATACCTATCTTTGCATAAGCTGTATCCCATACTTTGAATCCTGTATCCCCTGGATTAAAATAAAACTTTTCCTGATATCCAGGTCCATCAGGTATATGAGATTTTCTATATTTTCCTAATACATTACCATCTGCATTGATGACCGCAATTGCGTTGTAGTGTGCTCTATTTGCTTTTTCAAAAAAACTTACTGGGAGGACTACTTTTAGTTCAGATGCTAATTTTGACATCTTTTCTAATGTGGGATGATTTTCAAATGGTTTTGATAGTCCAAATAATTCATCTTTTTGATCCATACAGAAGTAAGTTGATTCAAATAACTCTTGAATAAGTATAATCTGAGCTCCCATTCCAGCTGCTTTTCTTATGATACTTTCAGCTTTATCGATATTTTCTGAACTGTTTTTTGAACAAGTCATTTGAGTTGCTGCTAAAGTTACTTCTCTCATTTCACGCTCCTTGGTTGCTGCTGTGTGATGCAATGAATATTTCCACCACCGAGCAATATATCACGCCCATCAAGACATACAATCTGTCTGTTTGGAAACTGAGATTTAATTACTTTTTCTGCATTTTCATCGGCTTCCTTATCTCCAAAAATTGGAAATATTATTGCATCATTAGCGATATAAAAATTAATATAAGAACTTGGCTCATCATCATCAGGTATAATTCTCTTATTGGACATTTCTAATTCAATAATATTAAACGGCTTTCCGTTTTGATCTTTTGATGTTTTTAATATATCTAAATTTTCTGACAAAAGATCATAATATGAATCATTCTTGTCATTGCATGTCATGGTCAAAATAGTATCACTGTTGGAAAAACAAGCGACATTGTCAATGTGGCCATCGGTTCCTTCATCCGTACCATGCTTTAACCATATAATATTCTCTATTCCAAAATAGTTTTTTAAATTATTTTCGATTTGATCTTTTGAAAGATCTGGATTTCTATTTTTATTTAATAAGCATTGCTCTGTTGTAATTAAAGTGCCTTTTCCATTCACATGTATAGAGCCGCCTTCCAGAACCATATTATTTTTAAAATATTTTGAATTTGAATAATCGATCATAAATTTTGCAACTTTGTCATCAAGTTCAAAATTCTCTTTATAGCCCCAACAATTAAAATCAGAGTCAACTCCACCTAACTGATTTTTTTCATTTAGTAAAAAAATAGCTCCTGAGTCCCTGCACCACGCATCATTAATAGGTAGCTCTAAGATTTCAATATTGCTATTCAATAATTTCGTCGCACTTTTAAGATCACTTGGATTAACAATCATTAATAATTTTTCAAATTTACTAATTGAATTAGCAACATTAGCCCAAGCGATACGACCCTTATCTAAATCAAAATGAGACCATGAAGGTGTTGCATTCGTTGGAAAAGATTCCGTTGGCCACTGCATCCAACAACATTCATGTGGATGCCATTCAGGTGGCATATAAAATAATGATTCAGATGGTGTGCTCATATTTTTTTTGGTCGGGGCGGCAAGATTCGAACTTGCGACCCTCTGGTCCCAAACCAGATGCGCTACCAGACTGCGCTACGCCCCGAACATGGAATTCACTATACTTCTTTAAGCCAATTTTCCAGAATTAAATTTAATTCTTCAGGCTTTTCTTGTGCCATCCAATGACCGCTATCAATTCTTTTTTCAGTGAGATTTTTACATTTTTCTCTCATTTTATCTGCAGCGCCAGTTGAAGTTGTGTCACATACATAATCATAAGTCGCGTGTATGAACAGCGAGGGCATATCAATAATGCTGTCAGCTTCCTCTGCAAATGCTTTATTATCTTGGTGATTAACGTACCAACTATTTGGTCCAAAAAATCCATTCTTTTCCAAATATCCAGCATATTTTCGAGCATCTTCCTCATTTAGTATTTTGTTATCAATTGGAATATCAGGGAGTTCTCCACCTTCTGGGAGCCAACCATTATTTTTAGTTATTATTGAAGTTGGATAAGGCATGCCTGCAGTATTTGGATCCCCACTTCTAAAAACAAATTTTATCATTTTGTAAGGATCACTATCCATATCTGCGCATGCTTTGTCAAAATCCTTCATATAAAAAACTTGATAATCCCACTGCCCGTAGGGATATAAGTCTTTAGGGTAGGTATTTCTATTAATCAATTTTTCTAGAGAGGACTCACTTACATCTAATTCTAACATTGCGTAGGGCACGCACAATGACGCAACTGCTTTTACAAGACCAGGATAATGCCTTGCCATTGACCATGCGGTTTCAGATCCCCAATCGTGCCCGATTATTATTACATTATCTTTGTTGAAACTTTGAAAAAGTTCAACCATATCTCTCACAATCTCTCTTTGAGAATAATCAGCTTTATTGTCATGAACTGTGGAATCACCATATCCTCGCATATCAGGCGCAATTACATGAAAGCCTTTTTCACCAAAATATTTAAGTTGATGACGCCAACTATATGATAATTCTGGCCATCCGTGAAAAAACATCACTAAAGGGCCATCAACTGGACCACTAGACAGATAGCTTGAAGTATGTCGCGCTGATTTAAAAATATTTTTGTTTATCATGATGGGTCTTTCTTTCCTCTGTTTCTAATAATTTTGAAAATACCGTCTGCAGTAAATATAATATTCTCCTCAATAAATAATGTGCATTTTATAAATAAAATAGATTTCGTTTCCCTGGTAATTTCTGCAAAACCATATACCCAAGAACCTTTGGGAGCCGGTCCAACGTAGTTTGCATTGAGTTTAGCCGTCAAACATGGAAAAGTGCCTTTTTTCCATGCAGTGTACCCCATAATGCCATCAGCGAACGCAATTAAAGTACCACCATGTGCTATTCCTGCTTTATTACAGTTTACTTCCTCCACTTTAAAGCCCTTAAAATAAGTTCCGTCTAACTCCATATTATATATAAAGCCATTATTTTTTGAAAAAGGTCCTGGATCTTTATCTTTTATAAAATTTGACTGATTTTTTAAAATGTTAAACTGCATTTGAAAAAAATATTTGAAATTGAATAAGTTTTCAATGTATAGTTGAATTATTCACGGGGAGCAATTGCTGAGAGGTTTCTTTTGAAACGACCCTTAACCTGATCTAGATAATGCTAGCGGAGGCAAATATGAAAAACAAAATATTATCATTATTTTTTATCTTATTAACAATAAGTCCAGTATCTGCAAAGGAAGTTTTAGTTATAGGTACTTATGACTCATTTTCTGCCGAATGGGGGCCTGGTCCTATAATTGAGGCTGAATTTGAAAAGATTTGTGATTGCGATATTCAATATATTTCAACAAGTCAGGCAGGTACGCTCGCCAATGAAATATTTTTAAAAGATAAGGATGTAATACTAGGAGTTGAGATGCATGAATTTGACTATTCATCTGAAAATTGGAATATCTATGATTACGGTTATTTCTCATTTATATATAATAGTGAAACTTTAAATAAAATTCCGAGTTCCTTTAAGGAATTAATTAACCAAGAAGACCTAAAAGTAGTCGTACAAGACCCAAGAACTAGTCCAGTTGGAATGGGTTTATTGCGATGGATGAAGCTTACTCACCCAAATAACTTTCCTACAATACTCAAAGAATTTAATAATAAAGTTTTAACTTATACTCCCGGATGGTCTGAAGCTTATGGTATTTTCCTTGAAGGCAAGGCTGACTTAGTCTTAAGCTATAGTACTTCGCCATTTTATCATCAAGAGTATGAAGATGAATATAAATATAAAGCTATTGAATTTGCAGGCGGACATCTTGTAACAAAAGAAATAGTTTATGTAAGGCCTGACTCAGAACAGCAAAAACTTGGGAGAGAATTTGTTGAATTTATGGTTCGCGATGACATTCAAAAAATAATAGCACAGATGAATATAATGTATCCTGCAATAGAGAATGTTAACAATATTCCTGATAAAATGAGAAAGCTTAAGAAACCTAAAGAAATTCAATATGATGATTTTTTAGAGGCCGATCCTCTTATAAAAATATGGCTTGAAGTTGCTTCGTCTTAATTTTAGAAATTTTTTTCCATGGCTATGTTTAACATTCGTGACATTAGCAATTTTACTTCCTTTTATTGGTATTTTCTCTCACTACGAGATAAGCGCAAGCTTTGAATTTTCTAATTATACATCCTCAATTATTTTTTTTACTATCTATCAATCATTGATATCGGCTTTATTGTCGATCATTGCTGGTTCTCTTTTAGCCTTTTTATTAAATACATATAATAATTTTTATATTGTAAAAATTATTGCGCAATCACAGTCAATAATATTTGTGCTGCCAACAATAATAACAATTTTTGGGATTCTATCTTTTTATGGAAATTTTTTTGAAATTTACGGCCTTACAGGCATTCTCTTTGGTCATGTAATTTTAAATACTCCACTCGTGGGTAGAATTATTTATCAATCATTAAATGAGATCAGTCCAAATGAGAAAATGCTTTCAAGGCAAATGGGCTTGAGAAAGATATCTTCTTTTCTTGCATCTGAATGGCCAATTATTAAAAAAAATGTTCCTAGCCTCTTTGTTTTGGTAACATTTATTTGTTTTGTAAGTTTTACCCCTGTGTTAATTTTAGGGGGAGGCCCAAAGTACTCTACTTTGGAAGTATCTATTTATTACTCAGTAATATTTTCTAACGATTTTAATGCAGCTCTAAATTTACTTTTTTTCCAACTTATAATTTGTTTTGCTATTTATTTTATTTTTTTTAGAAACTTTAAAAGCCAGAATTTTATGATTGATGATAAACGATATATTAAAACTTATTTTGATCTCACTCTACTTAATCTTCTTGGTTTACTAATTTTATTGATTATTACATTAATTATTTTTTCACCACTTTTATTTATAATTGTAAAGGGGATGAATAGAGAGTTATTTAATATTTTAACATACACATATCTTTGGGAAGCAATCTACAATACATTAATCATTTGTTTTTTCTCAGGCATTATATCTATACTTGTGGTATATAATCTTCTAGTGCTGACGCATAAGAAGACTAAAGCATCAGAATCTTTAATTTATAGTTTAATAATTTTTTCACCAGCGGTTATGGCTGTTGGATATTACATATTATCATTTAAATTGAATTTGTTGTATTTCCCAAATATTATTATTGTAATTATTCTAAATTCTTTTTTTGTTTTGCCATTTGCATACAATTACTTAGCCCCTTCATTTTTTAGAGTGATAAAAGAAAATGACGATATATCAAATAGTTTAAATCTATATGGATTAAGTAGATTTCTAACGATTGACTTGCCAAGGCTAAAAAAATCGATAATTACAGCCTTTTGTGTATCCTCAATATTGTCTGCAAGTGATTTAGTCGTAATTTCTTTTTTTGGGACGAATGACTTGTCAACCCTTACGCAAACAATATATAGACTAATGGGAAGCTATAGAATAAACGAAGCATATTCAGTATCATTGATCTTATTGATATTTTGTTTTATTTATTTCTTCTTAGCGCATAAAATATTGGAGAAGAATAAATGGAACATTCATTAGATTTAACTTATCACTGGGCTGGATTCTCAGCTTTAGCTATCTTTGTTTTTGCTTATGCCCTTGTGATGGCTGAGGAATTTACTCACTTAAGAAAATCTAAACCTGTTGTTCTTGCTGCAGGTCTAATATGGGGCATAGTTGCGTTTGCGTATTCAGGCACACCTCATTATGAAATGGTTGAACACGAAATTAGACATAGTTTTCTTGAATATGCTGAACTTGCCTTCTTCTTATTGGTCGCGATGACATACATAAATGCATTGGAAGAAAGAAATGTATTTAATTCTCTAAAAGCATGGTTGATTAAAAATCAATTCAGCTACAGACAATTGTTCTGGATTACAGGAGTTCTTGCTTTCTTTCTCTCGCCGTTAGCCGATAATTTGACAACTGCACTTGTTTTATGTGCTGTTGTAGTAGCCGTTGGATCTTCAAGCCCTAAGTTCGTTGGAATAGCGTGTGTAAATATCGTAGTTGCAGCAAATGCTGGAGGCGCATTTAGCCCATTTGGCGATATTACAACATTAATGGTATGGCAAGCAGGCCAACTTGATTTTCTTCAATTTTTTGCATTAGTAATTCCTTCTATTGTAAACTACATAATCCCTGCAGGCATAATGCATTTCTTTGTATCAGATCATAAACCTAATGTTGCTGAAGAAATTGTTGAAATTAAATATGGAGGAAAGGTTATAATTCTTTTAGGACTTTTAACAATACTTACTGCAGTTAGCTTTCATAACTTTTTGCACCTACCTCCTGTATTTGGAATGATGACTGGATTAGCTTATTTACAACTTTATAGTTTTTATATAAAAATTAAGACAACCAACGTTGAAGAAAAAAAATATGATTTTTTTGAAAATGTCGCACATGTTGAATGGGATACATTATTATTTTTCTTTGGGGTAATTCTGTCTGTTGGTGGCCTAGGGTTTATTGGTTACTTGGAATATGTCTCTCAATTTATGTATACAGATTTAGGTGCAACTAATGCTAATATTCTTGTTGGTATTCTCTCAGCAATTGTTGACAATATTCCTGTAATGTTTGCTGTTCTAACTATGGAGCCTGCAATGCCTGACTCGCAATGGCTTTTAGTGACATTGACTGCCGGTGTTGGAGGAAGCATGCTTTCAATAGGCTCTGCTGCCGGAGTTGCATTGATGGGACAATCTAGAGGAATGTATACTTTTTTTGGTCATTTGAAATGGACGCCAATCATAGCAATCGGTTACTTTGCTAGCGTTTATGTACATATCTTAATAAATTTCTAATGAAATATTTTGTTTTAATCACAATCACTCTTATTTTATACATGAGTACAGCTATGACAGAAAATGCATATGACCACTCTTTTAAATCAATTAATGAAGAAGATATAATTAATTTATCTGACTACAAAGGAAAAACCATTGTTGTTGTAAATACCGCTAGCCTGTGTGGCTTCACTTACCAATATGAAGGTTTGCAAGATTTATATAATACTTATTCAGATAGGGGATTGATTATTATAGGGGTTCCTTCTAATGATTTTGGAAATCAAGAGTCTGGTGATAATGCGCAAGTTAAAGAATTTTGTGAAAGTACATTTAATATCACCTTTCCACTTACAGAGAAAAATGTTGTAAAAGGAAAAAATGCTCACCCTTTTTTTCAGTGGTCAAAAAAAGAATTAGGTTTTATCGGAGGAGTGCCCAGATGGAATTTTCACAAAATTATTATTGATAAAAATGGCAATGCACTTGCTGGTTTTACAGCCTTAACTAAACCAAGTTCACGAAAATTCATAAATGAAATTGAAAAAGCTTTAAGTCTCTAAAATAATATAAATATATGAATGATATATTTATAGTTTTAGGAAATCAGTTATTTGATCCTCTATACCTAAAAAATTACAAAGATTGTAAAATATTTATGGCCGAAGACTTGGGTCTTTGCACTTATGAGAAGCATCATAAATTAAAAATACTTCATTTCTTATCATCAATGCGCAGTTACAATGATTTATTAAAATCTAAAGGTTTCGAGACTGATTATTATGATTGTAAAAATAATTTTTCTAATAAATATGAAGATAAATTAAAAAAATCAATCAAGGAAAATAAATCAAAGAGAGTTTTCTCTTTTGAAGTTGAAGACAAGCCTTTTGAAAAAAAGCTTAATAAAATAGTAAAAGAAATTGGATTAGAAAGAGTAATCGTCACCTCCCCTATGTTTCTTAATTCAAGAGATGATTTTAAAAAATATCTAGAAAACAAAAAAAAACCTTTAATGGCCAATTATTACAAAATGAGTCGTATTAAATTTGACTTATTAGTTAAAGACGAAAAACCAGTTGGAGGAAAATGGAGTTTTGATAAAGATAATAGAAAAAAATTACCGCAGACTGTTAAGTTGCCAAAACGTCCAGTAGCTTTTGAAACTAAGCATACAAAAGTTTTAAAGAAATTTATAAATACAACATTTGAAAATCATCCAGGAAATACTGAAAATTTTTGGCTGCCTACAACACATAAAGAATCAACAGAGTGGCTAGATGATTTTTTAACAGAGAAATTAAACCTATTTGGCGATTATGAGGATGCAGTAAGTCAAATAGATAATATTCTATTTCACAGCGCACTTAGTCCTCTAATCAATAGTGGATTAATTACACCTGAAAAGATCGTTGATAGATTAAAAAAATTAAGAACTAAAGTTAATTTAAACTCTTTAGAGGGCTACATTAGACAGGTAATTGGATGGAGAGAATTTATGAGGGGCATTTATCAGAATTACTCAATAGAAATGGAAAAGGGAAATTTTTTTAATCATAAAAGAAAATTTAAAAAAGAATGGTACTCGGGCGAAACTGGAATACCCCCCTTGGATCATTCAATTAAAAATGCATTGAAATATGGTTGGACGCACCATATTGAGAGACTGATGGTTTTATCAAGTCTAATGAATCTATGTGAGATTGAACCCAAACAAGTTTATAAATGGTTCATGGAGATGTTTGTTGACTCCTCTGAATGGGTAATGGTACCGAATGTTTATGGCATGGGGCTTTTTAGTGATGGGGGGATATTTGCGACAAAGCCATACATCTGTGGTTCGAGTTATTACTTAAAGATGATGGATTTTAAAAAAGGTGAATGGTGTGAAACTGTTGATGGCCTTTATTGGAGATTCATAAATAAAAATAGAAAATTTTTTAGTAGCAACCCAAGACTGAACATGATGGTAAGTGTTTATGATAAAATGAAAAATGAAAGAAAGAAAAAAATCTTATCTAAAGCAGAAGCGTTTATAACTCGGTTCACAACCTAAGCATTATTGCTGTAGTGCATTATCTAGGTTCATTAGTATTGGCCTGCCATCGTGAGCGGAGCTTAATGGGATTATCTTGCCATCAATTGAAGCACATAGTGTAGGTGCGCTCCTTTTTTTATCTCCCATATTAACTTCAAGTTCGACGATAATAAGTTTTGCATTATCAAATGTTTTTAAAATCTTCATAACTACTCCTAATAATAATAAATTAATAATAAATATAACGATCCAAGTAACTGTAAAATAAACAGTGCTACTGAGAATAAATGAAATTGCTTAAATTTTTTTTCAGATAGAGAATTTCCTAATTTTGCTTTATCTCGATGATAATTTATTTTAGGTGTAATTATATAGAGATTTATCGCAAAAAAAATGGAGGATATAGCAGATATAATCCAATAAATATTTAACTGACTATTTAAAGTTGTTAAAAATGCAAGTAACATTGCAATCAATCCATAGAGAAACATACGCGGAAAGAGTTGTCTTAGAAATGCTCCAGAGTTAGTTTCATCCAGTACTTTAAAAATTGTTGGTGAGACCACCACCGTAAAGAATATCATAAACCCCACTACTAGTGAGTGTAAGAAGATTCCAAATTGCAACATAATAAATTTATTGATTAGTTATATTAAACTATTACTTAGTCTTTAGTTCTTTACCACCGATTATATCTTTTTTTGCAACCTCATTATCTATAATAGAAACAAATTCATGGTTAACATCTCGGTGGCCCATTTCATCATTTCTAACAGCAACAATTACATCTCTTAGTTTAGCAAATTTTGATAAGTTCCAATAATCTATTGCAATTTTTGGCGCGGCAATGTTTTCAATATTGCCACTGTCAATTTCTTCTAAGTACTCAGTGTAGCTTATGATTGCTTGCTCTTCAAAGTAACCAACTATCCGATGACATGTACGTGGGGAGATTAGGTACATGAAAAAATATAAGTTAAAAAATACTCCTTGAACAAATATGACTAAAAATCTTTCAAAAGCAGATGGTTTTGCAATATTTATGAAGGTCATTAAATGCATTCTTTCATTTTCGGCCTCATCCAATAGTATTTTAATCCAACCCCGGCCCTCCTGCATCTTTCTGAGACTTTTTAAATGGTTTAGCATACCTGCTACCATTCCAGGTACAGCCGCGACAGTTTCAAGAATTACTGCACGATGACCATACCTTTTCTTGAAAAAAAAATCTGCAAATAGCCGTAGCATTTTAGTGAATATAAGTGCAACTTTGTCACTGAAATTTCTTGGCTGATAATGCGAAAACTTCTTATTTGCCATACTTTATAAATAATACCTCTAAGAGCTATGTAAATGGTTCTGGATGATTTTATAATGCCATATTGTCACAGATATGGCGGTCCCTACGGGATTCGAACCCGTGATCTTCTGGATGAAAACCAGATATCCTAACCGCTAGACGAAGGGACCGTATGCCATTTATATATCTAATAATAATATGAAATCAATAACTGATTATTTTATTTGGGAATTCGCTATATCAATTATATGCAGTTGAGGAGTTTTTCTACCATTCCATTCATTTATTTTTATCTTTCCAAATATTGAAATATTTCCACCTTTATTCTTTTTTAATTCATCTCCAAGCTTCGTGTTTAAACTTCTAAATGCCATTGCCTCAATGAAAGAACTTTCATTTGATTTTATGAGACATTTGAGATGATCTTCCCCAATCTGATCCACAGAAGCTAGCTTAATATTTTCAAATATAAAATTTGGCTCAGGATTCTCTGAGCCAAATGGTCCAACTTTTTCAATCTCATCATGTACCTCTAAATTTACTGCTGAAATACTAAGTTTATCATCAGCGAGCATGGTGGTAAAGTTTGTCTCAATTGCATTAACCTTATTCAATTTCTTTTCAAAGAATTGACTTAATTCATCTATTTTATTTTTTTCCATTGTTAGACCCGCAGCCATTGCATGACCGCCACCCTTTAAAATTATTTGACTTTGCTGAGCGGCAACCACTAAACTTCCTAAGTCAATTCCTTTTAGAGATCTGCCAGATCCCTTGGCCACATCATCAGTAATTGAAAGTACTATAGTAGGTTTATTAAATTTATCTTTTAAACGACTAGCAATAATTCCTATTACTCCTTCATGCCATCCCTCACCATAAACAATTAAAACTTTATTCTTAAGTTTATCCTCGGTAACTTGCTCAATAGCCTTGTCTAATACATAGCTTTCAATTGTTCGCCGTTCAGAATTAAACTTATTTAACTCTTCCGAAATCTGATCAGCTTTTAGTTTTTGACTTGCCGTCAATAAATCTGTCCCAAAACTTGACCTTCCAAGTCTACCTGCAGCATTTATTCTAGGGCCCAATTTGAAACCTAAATCATAAACAGACACCTTCTGCTTTATATTAGATTTTTCTGCTAAAGCTCTTAATCCTGGATTATTAAGCTTCTGCATCACCTCTAAACCTTTATTAACTAAAATACGATTTAACCCTTTTAATGGAACTGCGTCACATACTGTTCCTAATGCTGCAACATCAAGAAATGAAATAAGATTAGGTTCTTCTATATCATTTTTTTTAAACCAACCTTCTTTCCTAAGCTTTCTGTTTATTCCAATGATAAACATATATGTTACTCCTACCGCAGCTAAATAATTCAATCCTGATGTATCAT
>CABYDZ010000014.1 GCA_902517885.1 uncultured Pelagibacteraceae bacterium | reverse complement strand
ACTACCACTGCTCTTGCGACTACTGGTTCCCAATTACATTCTATTTTAAATTATAAAAATAATTTACTGAGCCAAAGTTTAAATGCGAACTGTAATTATTTTGGAGCAAAGAAAGTGTGTGCACAATTATCACTACGTCAAGATAGTGATAATCACAACGACGAACTTAGCACCAATAGCGAGCAAAGTGCATATACCTTAGTGGGCGCTTATCAATTGCAACCTAATTTATCTCTTGGTGGCTTAATCGACCAAAGTGATCAAGAGCTACCAAGCAACTATCAAGATACACGTAACGAGCCTACACTGGGAATATTTGCCGCGTATAGTGGAACTTATGCTGGTCGTGAATATACCGCTAAACTCTCAGCAGCTTATAATAATGAAAATTATAACATTACCCGCGATGTGTTAACCGATACTGAAGCTGGTACCGGTAGCAGTAGCATTGCTAGTGAGGGTATGCAATTGGAAGTTGTTACTGAACTACCTAGTTATCAAGGTATTGCTTTAACCGGGGTGGCCAAATTAAATTATAAAAATTCAAATCGCTCTGGATATACAGAGACCAGTGCGGTAGATTTTCCTGTTACCTATAGTTCTGTAGAACATAACGCTGTGACTAATGAACTTAATCTTTATGGTGAAAAGAAATTAGCAAACCAGTGGTTAGGTGGTGGGTATATTGGACTTGAACATGATCTATCCAATAAGATCAGCAGTTATAATGCTACAGGCGAATACATTAACAGTGTTTCGCTTACCCCACAGGTGTTAAAAACTACTCGATATGAAGCAGGGTTATATTCAATTTATACGCTGCAACCCAATCAACACATCAAACTATCGTTGGATTATCGAGATGCACCATTTTTAAGTGAAAGTTTTACTTCAACAGCGATACAATTTGTAACGGCATTTTAAAGTTAAGCTTGAGTGATTGCACTTTTATAAAATCAATAAATAATACAGTAAGAAAAATCTGATATATTTCTAGGGCCGATAGAAAGAAGTCGTCAGAGCAATTTTACCAGTAGCTTTACGTGCAAGAATTGTTTCAAGGGCTTCTTGTCCTCTTTCAAGTGGGAGTACTTCTGTAACTGGTGCTTTTAATTTACCTTCTTCATACCAGCTCGTCAGTTGGTTCATATTATCCAAATGATTTTGTGGCTCTAAAGCAGTAAATTGTCCCCAGAATACTCCTACAGCTGAGCATCCTTTGATCAAATAAAGATTCATTGGGATTTTAGGTATATGACCAGCTGCCCAACCAATAACTAAGAAACGTCCATTCCATGCAATACTTCTTAACGCAGGCTCTGTAAAATCAGCGCCAACAGGATCATAAATAACATCTGGTCCTTTGCCACCAGTAGCTTTAGCGATTTCACTTCTAAATTGTTTAACTTGATCACGGTCTGTTAAATCATAACCACCATAATTAATGACTTCATCTGCACCATACTGTTTGCATACTTCTAATTTTTCATCAGATGATGCGGCTGCTACAACTTTAGCACCAAGAGCTTTACCAATTTCAACGGCTGATATACCAACACCTCCAGCTGCTCCAAGAACCAACAACGTTTCACCTGCTTTGAGTTGGCCACGATTTTTTAATGCATATTGTGATGTACCATAAGTTAATGTAAAGCAAGAGGCCGTAGTAAAATCCATACTGCTTGGTTTTTTATAAATTTGTCCAGCACTGACAATCACCTGTTCTCTGAAACCTCCAAAACCTGTCATGGCAACAACCTCGTCACCAACTTTCCAATCAGTAATGCTTTCACCGACCGCACTAATGGTTCCTGATATTTCACCACCTGGTGAGAAAGGAAGGGGAGGTTTTACTTGATACTTATCTTGTATAATTAAGGTGTCTGGAAAATTAACACCGGCAGCATGCACATCGACCAGTATTTGACTTTTTTTTAATTCAGGAACTTCAACATCCTCATAAACCAATGAACTTGGGGGGCCAAATTCTTTACAAACAATTGCTTTCATAATAATGAATCTCGATATAAATTACAGACTATGAAATTTATTAATTTCAAACTTATTCTATCAATATTACTGCTGAGTTCAATAAATGCTTTTGCGGTCATCGATGTTGTGCATCTTGGCTCTTTTGGCAAAAGTGGAGCGTGGCAAGCAAAAGAATTTAAAGATGGAACATCCAAAATTTGCTACATCATTTCAAAACCAATTGCGACCAATCCCTCAGATCTAAATCGCGGTGAACATGCTTTAATGATTACAAACTTCCAGGAAGATGGTACTTCTCATGAAGCCAGTGTCGATACTGGATTTACTTTCAAGCCAAATAGCATGGTAGAAGTCAGCATCAACAACAGCAACTACAAATTTTTCACAGTTGAATCAAGAGCCTGGCTAGCAGACGGCGAAAATGATAAGAAACTCATAAAAGATATGAAGAACGGAGCACGCGTCAAAGTCAAAAGCATATCAAGCAGAGGAACCAAAATAACAGATACATATTCACTCATTGGATTTACAAAAGCATTAGCGGCGATCGACGAAGCCTGCTCATAAACAAACATGACAGATGAAAAATCAGACTTAATTGGACTAAGTCAATCGGAGATATATGAGTCTTTAATCGCGAATGATCTCATCGAAGCAAAAGATAAATTTCGCGCTAAGCAAATATGGCACTGGCTTTATAATAAAGGTGAGACTGATTTTGGGAAAATGAGTTCGATCTCTAAAGAATTAAGATCAGCACTCCCTCAATTTTATCAAATTAAAAGGCCAAAAATACAAACACATGAAAAATCTATTGATGGAACACAAAAGTGGTTATTCAAACTCAATGATGGAAATCTCATAGAGACAGTTTTTATCCCTGAGGACAATCGAGGAACACTGTGTGTGTCATCACAAGTAGGCTGTACATTGAATTGTACATTTTGTTATACAGGTACACAAAAGTTAGTCCGTAATTTAACCAGTGAAGAAATTGTTTCACAATTACTCGTGGCTAAAGATGAATTATCTGATTGGTCCAATAAACACGGAAGAAAGATTTCAAATGTCGTTTTTATGGGCATGGGAGAGCCTCTCTATAATTATAATAATGTCAAACAAGCAGCAGAAATTATGGGCGATAAAGAGGGAATTCAATTATCAACAAAAAGAATAACACTGAGTACATCAGGCATAGTCCCTGAAATAATGAAATGGGGAGAAGAGGTGGATTCAAGGCTTGCTATATCGTTGCATGCAACAAACGATGCATTACGCAATGAGATCGTACCGATTAATAAAAAGTTTCCCTTAAAAGAATTGATTAAATCTTGCAGAGAATATCCAAGAGCTAAAAATGCAAAACGCATCACGTTCGAGTATGTGATGCTCAAAGGGGTTAATGATGGCGTGGCCGATGCACGTAAACTGGTTAAATTAATCTCAGGAATTCCAGCAAAAATTAATCTTATTCCCTTTAATCCGTGGCCTAATTCACCCTATGAATGCTCTGATAAAGAGCAAATTAAGAAATTTAGTGACATCATTAAAAATGCAGGTTATGCAAGCCCTGTTAGAAAAACAAGGGGACAAGATATTATGGCTGCATGCGGTCAACTCAAGTCCTCAAGTATAAAAGTAAGAAAAAGTGAACTAAGAAATCATGGATAAGGTAAATAAAGTTGTTCTTGCTTACTCAGGTGGGCTCGATACATCCGTTATATTAAGATGGCTTAAAGAAACCTACTCGTGCGAGGTAGTTACGTTTACCGCAAACTTAGGCCAAGATGAAGATTATGATTTGGTTGAGAAAAAAGCAACTCAGCAAGGTGTCAAAGAAATATTCATTGAAGATCTCAAGGAAGAATTTGTCCGAGATTATGTTTTTCCTATGTTTAGAGCTAATCCACTTTATGAAGGTTACTATCTTTTAGGCACATCTATTGCAAGACCTTTGATCGCACAAAAACAAATTGAAATTGCAAACAAAGTAGGAGCTGACGCTGTATCGCATGGGGCAACAGGGAAAGGTAATGATCAAATTAGATTTGAGTTGGGTTATTATTATCACAAACCAGATATTAAAATCATCAGTCCATGGAGAGAATGGGATCTTACATCTCGAACATCTTTGGTTGAGTACGCTGATCAACACGGTATTGAGATTGCTAAAGATAAAAGAGGCGAACAACCTTTCAGTATTGACGAAAATGTTTTGCACTCTTCTGCTGAGGGTAAAGTCCTTGAAGATCCTTGGGAAGAAGCCCCCGATTATGTATACACAAGATCTGTATCACCAGAAAATGCTCCAGATACTCCAGAAGAGATCACTATTGAGTTCAAACAAGGCGATGCCTGCGCTTTAAACGGACAAAGCATGACACCCTTTGAATTATTGAAAGCTTTGAACGAGATGGGCGGAAAACATGGTATTGGTAGGGTCGATTTGGTTGAAAACAGGTATATCGGCATGAAATCGAGGGGCATATACGAAACACCTGGTGGAACCATCCTCTATCACGCGCACAGAGCCATAGAAAGCATCACATTGGATAAAGAAGCGGCACACATGAAAGATGAACTGTCTCCAAAGTATGCAGAGCTAGTCTACAACGGCTATTGGTTTTCACCAGAAAGAGAAATGATGCAATCCATGATTGATAAATCACAAGCGAAAGTAGAAGGTAAAGTCAGACTAAAACTCTATAAAGGCAATACCATGATAACAGGCCGTGAGTCCTCAATGAGTTTGTATAATCCTAAGCTAGCAACTTTTGAATCAGATAATATTTATTCTCAAAAAGATGCTGAGGGCTTCATCAAACTGAATGCTTTGAGATTAAGAGAGAAAAAATAATTATTGTTGCTGTCGTATGGCAGCATCAACTGTATTCTTCAATAAACATGCGATTGTCATAGGTCCAACGCCTCCTGGAACAGGGGTAATTGCTGAAGCTACGCTTAATACTTCATCAAAATCAACATCACCAACGAGTTTCGTTTTGCCTGGATTTTCTGGATGATCAACACGATTGATGCCAACATCAATAACGACCGCGCCTTCTTTAATCCAATCTTTTTTGACCATCAGGGGTCTTCCGACCGCCGCAACAACAATATCCGCTTGCCTGGTAAGCTCTTCAATATTTCTTGTTTTTGAATGAACAATAGTCACGGTGCAAGACTCCTCCAAAAGTAACTGTGCCATAGGTTTCCCAACGATATTGGACCTGCCAATAATAACAGCATGCATCCCTTTTAGATCAGCAACAGATCTTTTTAACATCAGATAACAGCCAAGAGGGGTACACGGAGTAAATGTTTTATTTAAGAGTTCTCCGCCAATTGAGTTTCTGCCAACGTTTACTGCATGAAATCCATCTGCATCTTTAATGGGATCAATTGAGTCGATGATCGCTCTTGAGTCTATATGTGATGGCAGTGGTAATTGAACCAATATGCCATTCACTTTGTCATCTTGGTTAAGATCATCAATAAGTTTCAATAAATCAGTCTCAGCAACACTTGTATCTAGAAAGTGATCTTCCACATTCATGCCAATTTCCTTAGCCATTTTCGTTTTAGTCTTTACATAAACTTGACTAGCTGGATCTTCGCCTACTAAGACAACTGCAAGAGTTGGAACCTTATTAAAATCTTTTTTAAAAGCCTCTACTTTTATGGCAGTTTCTGCACGCAAATCAGCTGCAATTTTTTTCCCATCAATTAATTTATTTTCATCCATAATTTACAATGCAATTGTCATATAAAAATATTCAAAAAGTAGATTTCTAATAAAGTACAAAATCAAAATTAAAACCACTGGAGATATATCAATCCCACTGAGATTTGGCAGAAAGTTTCTTATAGGGTTAAGCAGTGGATCAGTTAGCTTTTTTGTTCCATAATAAACAGCAATAATAATTCTATTCTGAGTATTAAAGATATTCATCGCTATCAACCAGCTAAAAATGACATTAATGATCAATACCCATGTATAAAGATTGATAACTTGATCAAAGAGAATGATGAGTGAATTCATGATTTAATGTCTTTCAATATGTAGTTATCTAGAAAAGAGTCTAACCATAAATTTATTTTTTTACCATGTTTAAGTCGATGAGTAAGTTGTTGACGTCGATTTTGTGCACCTTTTTCTTTTAACATGTAGCCTGCATAGTACAGCCAACGAAGATGCATCTTCAAATTAACCTCAGGATGAAATTGTATAGCTAAAGCATTCTTATATCGAAATGCCTGCTCTCTAAATAGATCACCCTTAGCAAGAATTTCGCATGACTGGGGTACAGTAAAACCTTCTCGGTGCCACTGGAAAAACTTTTTCTGACTTTGAAACATCTTATGGCCGTCCCCTGTGGGATTAATGTCAAAAAAACCAATTTCAAGCGTTAGGTCATGAGATTTTTGAACTGACCCTCCAAGGTTCTTAGCCAGCATTTGAGCACCTAAACATATGCCCAGGAAGGGCTTATTGGATTCAAGTACTTTGGATATCCAATCTATCTCATATTTTATATAATCAAGATCATCATTAGCACTTGGCGGTCCACCATAGATGACTGCTAAATCATGCTCATCCATGTTTTCTGGAAGTTTTTCACCAATGACTGGTCTTCTGACATCGAGTGTGTAGCCACGCTTTCTTAATTTAATGCCTACATCACCCGTACTTGATCTTGGTTGATGAACGACCATTAATGCAGTTTTTTTATTCATAGCTCAAGCTATGAAACTACATCGCGCTTAGGCCGCCATCAAGAACAATCTCTGACCCTGTCATAAATTTGGATTCTTCTGATGCCAAATATAAAATGGCATAAGATACATCATCTGTGTCTCCAATTTTATTCATTGGAATTTGCCTTGATAGTTTAGCGACAGCTTCCTCTGCGCCAAAAGCTTGCTTTATGGGATCAAGAATAGGCGTGTTTACAAAAGCTGGATGAATTGAATTACATCTTACGTCATACCCTTTTTTTGCACAAAATAGAGCCACTGATTTTGAAAGGTGGCGTACACCTGCTTTGGATGAGTTATAGGCTGCTGTATTCCAGCCAGCAACAATGCCAGAAATTGATGAGATATTAATGATAGAGCCATGACCATACTTCCCCATTACTGGAACTGCATACTTACAGCCTAGAAAAACACTATCAAGATTTACTTGATGTACTTTTTTCCAAATATCAAAATCTGTTGAAACGATATCCGCACCAAGACTAATCCCAGCACTATTCACAAGAATGTTGATTTTACCTTGATCTCTCTCTGTTTTGTTAATCAATTCAATCCATGATTCTTCTTGGGTAACATCATGACTAAAAGTTGTAAATTGAGTAGTACTAAACGAACTTAATCGCTCTGGCATTGAATCTAATACTTCACTATTCACATCAGTGAGTACAACTTTTGCCCCCTCTTCAAGAAGTTTGTAGGCCGCTGCAAACCCTAGTCCAGAAGCTGCTCCAGTGATAATTGCAACTTTGTCCAGTACTCGCCCCATTCTATCCTAGATCTATTTTAATGTAAGTGTCTTGAGAAATTATTTCTTCTGATGAGTAATTGTTGTAGCATTCAGACATACTATGCTTTCTAAAACCCTTCTCCCCAGCTAATAAAAATTCATCACTGCCTAAATATACAACTGAAGTGTTGCTTAAACGATCTGACCTGACACATGTTTCTATATTTTTATTTCTATATAGGTCTATTATTGAAATTGCTCCACCATTGCCACTTATTGCGATGCGTCCATCATCGAGAGTAACTGCGTTGGTTAAACTATTTTTTGAACCTATATTTAGTTTTTTAAAACCTAGAGTCTTACACTCACCTGAAAAAGCACCGCCTTCATAACACGCTAATGTTGTAATTGCGTCACCTGGTATTTTATCATCTTGCCCGTATTGAGTAATTAAAGTTAGATTGCCCGACATCCCCAAAAGAAGTGACTGTCCATCATCAACTTTTATTCCTGCCCAGTATGAACCCTCATAGTCAGTACTAACAGCAAGCCAGTTTAACCCCCTGTCATCTGAAATATAATATTTTCCTAACTCACCCACAGCATAAATTTCATTTTGGGCTGACTTCCTCCAAATTTGCGCATCTGCATAAGCAAAGTTTAAATGCGGTTGAAACTCGTCGTCATCAAGAAATAAGTAACCCCACGACTGCCCACCATCTACTGTTCTTAGTGAAAGGGCGAAAGCACCAATTGCAATTCCTACCTTGTCATCAAACATATGTATAGAAAGTAAAGGCGCATCCCAACCAGGATCTTCATATTGCTTAATCCAAGTTACCCCATGATCATTTGAATGAAGAATGGTTGCATCGTGACCAGTCACCCAACACGATTGCTTACTTGAACAACTGATATCAGTTAATGTGCTTGTATAAGGCACACTTTCAGCCTGTGTCCAGCTATCACCAAAATCGTCCGAATATAAAATAATTCCATGCTCTCCAACTGCATAAATTCTATTATCTACTTTATCCATTGCATTAATGAGAGACTGTGATGCCAGTACTGATTTTGCAGCATAGCCTGATCCATAATTAAAGTTAGATGAAGATACTGAGCTTACATTTAAAAGTAAAAAAATGAAAAAGATGGAGAGTGCGCGGAACATATTGATTAAATAAATTAAAACCCGACTTAAAGAATTCAAGTCGGGTTTTATATTAAATTTTATTAGTGGTAAAGTCTTTTACCTTGCGTATCTTCTTAGACCATCTGGTGTGTAGAAGCTAACAGCTTTTTCTTCACCATTATAGATTGATCCACGTGGCTGCATTGCTGGGCCAAATAAGTTGGTACCAACATACGTTCTCGTTGCAAAGTCAAAAGTATATTCACCTTGAACGTTACATGTCGTATCTTCAAGACCTGTACCACCCATGTTACCCTGAACAGTTGTTTGGAAACTTGCGCGCATTAAATCTTGATTACCATCATACATGTCGTGATAAAGAAGCATTCCTGGATTACCATCCATATAGTAGAAAGTTCTAGATGCATAAAGATGTCTTTGACCAGGTTTTAGTTGCGCATGGACGATATGAACATCCATCTCCTCGAAACGAACAACATCTGGATTTGGATGATTAGGCGTAAACGTATTTTCAAGAGTTGAATCTGCAAGCATATCGTTGTTGTTTGGAACGATCATTTTCTTCATGCCTTCATAAGACCAATCATACTTGTCTTGAGCGCCATTAAATCCACCATAAGAATCAATTGTTTGGATACCACCACCTGCAGCTGTAAGAGAGTCATAAGAAATATCTGGTGCTCTTCTTACTCTACGAGTAGCCGGGCTGTATTGCCAAGCTTTACGAGGTTGCATGTAGCTGTCAATGAAATCATGAACAAGTGTTACTAGACCTGCACTTCTTGGTGGGCCTAAGTTCTTTTGCATAAATAAGGCAAATATATTCTTATCAGCATACATTGTTTTTGTGTTTGGATTTACAGGGAAAGAAATTGTAGTTTCTTGTTGACCTGTTGTGATAGCGCCATCAGCTGTTACACGTGCGGATGTCTGAACTCTGTCCACTGCGCTGACCGACCCTGCAAACATTCTGTAATTCCATACAAAGTGTTGCGCATGAGAGGGATCAGGAAAAGGTATTTGTCCCATGTTTGGCAACTCAAGTCCCTCATTATCATTAATCATAGTGCCATTTGATTGACTAATAGCCATTATATCTGAGTCCATTGTACATCTACCGCCTGACTCATATACATCCATACGGAAAGTATCTGGGTACGCAGAAAACATATTGATCATGCCTGGCGTTAACATAGCAGAATATTCTGAAACATTATCTGCTGTGACAGAGTATTTTATATGTCCATCAGCAGATGCAGACGATACTGAAAATGCCAACACAGACGTTAGTGTTATTATTAATTTTTTAATGTTCATTTTATACATTATTCTACCTTCCCTTAATTAAAATGCATAGGATACTGAAGCAGACAAGTAATCTTTATCAAAGTTTAAGTTGTCCATTTCATCACCCATTTCGTTTACATAGCTCAATCCAAGTCTCACATCGCCTTTACTTAAGTTACCACTTAATGAAAGCGATTGTCTGCCCGGTACAAATCCACCCAATGAAGTTGGACCATAACCAGAAATGTCATGAGACCAAACAAAAGATGGAGCAAATGTCCACGGCGTGTTGGCTACATTATTGTAGGTCGCTCCACCAACAAGACGATATGTAATTGCCGTCTCATCAATTGTGTTTTTGCTTTCACAATAACTACCGTTACCAAAGAGCGGGTCAGTTTGAGCTGATCCGAGATGCGTCGCAGCATCTAACGCTCTAGTAGAGTTAAAGCTTGTCGGAGTACCACCACCATTTGTAACACCGCCACATTTTGCACCACCAACACCGTCTCTGTAACCACCACGGTTGATGCCGCCTTCTGTGTCATAGTCAAGATCAGGCACGTGGACAAAGCCAACCTCTGTTAGCAAGAAGGAACCATCCGCACCTAATCCAGCTGTAATCGGATGAGATGCAGTGAAAGTAGTTGTTGTTCCAACAGTTCCTGACCACACATCTTTCTCAATATATGGAGTTGAATAGTAATCTCCAGCAGCGACTGTTGCCAAAGAGATCGCAGGAAGTGATGAACGTTTCATATTTTTCAATGCACCGACTACATCTGCCCATTCAGCGCTTTCAGCACCAGCTACACCAGCTCTGTAAGCATTAACTGCTGACATTTGTGCAGCACATTTTGCAGCAATTGTCGTACTGCCTGCCATTTCTGTAAGAAGATCAGCTTGAGTTGCCGATCCTCCAACTTTTACACAAGCACCACGAATACCTTGGGCCACACCTATCCCTAAAAGAGTCGTTGCACCAGATGCATCACTGATTTGTTGTCCTTGGTCCCCACCATTCGTTGCAAGCGGGAAGTCAGGCCTGAATGTTATTTCAGCTTGAACAGTTGTACCATTTATATTGGTATTCGCACTCATACCCATGGCCTGAAGATTTTCAGGATAAATAAAGTCATACTTCGCCATGTTCAGTGGTGTGACCGCCGCACCAAGAAGGGCTCCAGCAGCTAATTGCGTAGCTGCAGTTCCAAAGTTAAGGCCTGAAACACCACCAGATGCTTTTGCGTTATCAGCACATCTAGTTGAGTCGTGATACAAAGTACCATTTATTACTGTATAGTTATAATATTCTAGCGCATTGTTTTGCTGAGCTTTTGTATACACAGAGTTAGATGCATCCGTTCCCATACCGCCACTATTATACAGTTCATCGACTGCTTCTGGGTTCATGTATGCACCACAAGCAGCTTCACCATAAGCAGTGTCAACAATTGCAGTAGCAATCATGCCCATGCCTGTAGTTTCGGCAACTGACAATGACGAAATTACACCATCATTCACAGATGAAGCTGAGAAATAACTGTCTGTCCCTCCTGCGAATGTTCCTCCATCATCACAAGTAGCAGTTTCAGGGGCGCAAGTAGCGGCGAAAGTTAGGAGACCTAACAAGTCACCAGCATAAATTCCACCATCACCTATAAACCTTAAGTAAGGAACTTTACTGTCATATTGAGTATAATAGAAACCAATATCAACTCCTGAACCCACGTCAGGAAGATAAGTTCTTAAAGCCAAACCGTATTGATCATCACCATCAGCATAAGCGTGGTTACCACCTGCTGCATCGAGAGTACCTGCTTTACGACCGAGCTTATCGTCATATTCACTCCATCCAGCATAGGCGGCTAAAACATTTGCACCATATCCTGCTCCAGCTAATGACGGCATATCACCTAAACTACCACCGATAGCGGCTGCAGCAGCAGCGCCAGCAGCGAGGGCCGCAGATTTACCTACCAATAGAGCTTGGTTGGTACCACCTGTGAAAGCTTTAGCGCCTTCTTGGAAATAATACATAGTACTGTTTGTAGGGTTAGCTGCAGCAAATGTGACTGCGTCTGCATTACAAGCTGCGCCTTGGGCAACAGTATTTAAATAAGAGCACGCTGTAGATTGTGATTGGCTGTTTTGATAATAAGCTCCTGTAAACAGTAAACGATCACCAGAGATAACTTCGTTTCCAAAGAATGTTCCGTTTGGATCAAACTCAACATGAGACTCTCCTATTTGGTAGTAAGCTTCATATGAAAGGCCACCATCTAAATATCCTGATAATGTTACCTGGCTTGCAGGAACAAGAGCTTCTCTTATGGATGATCCTGGTGTTCGCAATTTTGCAAGATCAATAGCGTTTGTTGTTAAACCATTCATGCCAACAGGTATGAAAGTAGACTCACCCCAGTTGGTAACATATCTTCCAACGTTTAACGAAGCATCAAGCTCATCTATGTCTGTTGTCATGTATAAATCTAATACGTCTACATTTGTTTCAATGTCATCAAGTGCATCGTTCGTGAAGGGGGCCCACGTAGGATTTGTAAAAGATGTTATAGGATTATATGAACCAACGAATGAAGCTGTTAAGCCTACACCGTTGTCCAGAGTTCCATCAATTTCAGTAAATACTTTTGATGTAGAATTGAAGATGTCACCGTCTCTAAAGTTCATTCTTCCATCATCGGCGTTATTCGAGATTAGCTCTCTTCTGTTTCCGTTTGGATCATAGGGATTGCCGTAACCATCAACATAAATTTTAGCACAACCTGGCTCACCATCTTGAAGTAATACCGTTGCATCATCTGACCTGTTAGAATTAACTGCGGATGCAAATGTAGTATCTCCAGCTTTATTTACAGCGCCGGTCAACGCAAGACAGTTTTCATCAGTTCTGACTTGAAGTCCTGTTGTTAATGTTGTGTTTATGTTGCCAGAAAATCCTGGGTAACTAAATTCTTCAGCGTGAGTTATGCTCAAGCCGGCAACTAGAAATACTACAGTTGCAATTAAAGTTTTTACTTTTGACATCATATTTTTTCCCCCTAGAAAAAAATAAATAAAATTATCTTCACTCAGTATAGCAGTTTATTGCTAAACATTAGTATCTAATTAAAGATTTGTGCTATTTGACTTAATTAATAGCTTTTAGTCAAGATTTTAAATAGCTTTATTAATAACTATGATAATGAGTAAGTGGATACTAAAATTCTTCTTAATTTATGAAAAAATCGCTAAAAATTGGGTTAAATCTGATTAAGTCTAAAATTTAATGATAATATATAACTTATATCATCTTTGATTAGTTAAATTTAAGTGACAGTTTTATCACATGACTATTTTGGCAAGCATATTTATCAAACTACCCTGGTTTGGTTGGCGCGCATTTTTAACCTTATCAAAACCAGATGCTTTTAAAATAGTGGAAATATCCTTACTCAACGTCAAAAAGATAATCGATTTACAGTGATTTTCTAATTTTTCTTTTTTGACTAGTTCTAAAAATTTATTAGCATTCTCTTGAGAATACAAAACACAAACCTTAATCGTATTTTTCTCAATAAGCTTCTTTGTAATCGTATTAAATGATTTTTTAAAGTTCATCTTATAGAGCACCGTTCTTTTAACAGGTATGTTATATTGCTTAAGCTTCTTAAAAAAATTTTGGTTAATCTGATATCCAGAACAATACTCAATACCTTTATAATTTTTCTTCTTGTAAATATCGATTAATTTTTTTTCAATAAAACCAATCATCGCATTACTGTCTTTTGCGCAATGAAGAACATTATTAAAACCAGCGGTGTGTAATTGTTTAAACGACTTTGCTCCTATAACCATTATTGGTTGACGTTTAGAAATATACTTTGATTTTAGAAATATTTCTGTAGCTCGCATACTAGTTAATAACGTCACATAATTTTTTTTTATTTTGATTGTAGATTGAATTTGCATAGATCTACTGAGAGAAAAGATGTGACTGCTGTAACCTTTCTCAGTAAGTAAACTTTTTAATATTCTTGCCTCCTTAAGAGGGCGTGTAATCAAAATCACTTTTTAAATTATCCAATTCATTTATTTTCGTTTGCCCTACAGTATTAATGATTTCCTCACTGAGTTCGTCACATAACTTCACACAGTTTTCTTTTAAATCTTCCTTTGATTTTTTTAATATTTTATTTCCATGATGATCAAATATTTCAAATTGAATTGTTATATTATTTTTATTTATGTTTGCATAAATTGACACAGGGCTGTTGCAGTTTGCATTTATATTTTTTAAAACTCTTCTCTCAGCCATACACTCTGTTTGAGTTTGAAGGTCATTAATAGGCGCTAATATTTTTTTTACCTTACTGCTTTTAAGAGCTTGGACGCCAACAGCTCCTTGGCACGCGGCTGGTAAAAATAAATTGTGCTCTAATACTTCAGTGACCAAATGATCTAAATTTAATCGGGATAATCCTGCAAGACTTAATATGACAGCATCATATTCGTTATTTCTTAATTTCTGAATACGCGTGTCAACATTGCCTCTCAGTAATTTGATTGATAAATCTTTTCGCAAATTCAGAACTTGTGAGCGTCTGCGAATAGAACTGGTACCGATTACACTGCCCGCTGGTAAATCCATAAAGCTTTTTCCAGAATTACTTATTAATGCGTCGTTTGGTTTATGTCTTTGCATCCAACAAATAATATCAAGGTCTGGGTAAACATCCTGAGCTGGCACATCTTTCATCGAATGCACGCCAATATCAATTTTGCCAGATATAATTTGTTCTTCAATTTCCTTTATAAAAAGACCTTTTCCACCAATTTGGTCCAATCGGTGCGTATTATGGACATCTCCAGTTGTTTTGATTGTCTTTATATTAAATACATCTTTATGTAAGTTTGGGTCTTGTTTCAATACTTCCTGTATCAAGAGATTAGTCTGAGATTTAGATAAGTTGCTGCTGCGTATCCCTACAACAATTTTCTGTAATTCAGACATAGATTATAATATCGAACATTTTCAATGTTAGGTTTATAATTAAAGATATAACACTTAAAGTATACTTAATTTAACTGGATTTTTATAAATTATGACTATGAAAAAGATCAGGGTGCTTGGTATTGAGTCCAGTTGTGATGAAACATCAATATCAGTTGTAGAGAAAGCAGGAGATAAGATTAAAGTCCTTTCAAATATTGTGAAATCTCAGCTCGATGTTCATAGAGATTATGGAGGCGTTGTCCCAGAGCTCGCTGCAAGAGCTCACTCAGACGTCATTCATAAATTAATTAAAATGTCTCTTGATCAGGCAAACATAACATTCCGCAGCATTCATGCTATCGCCTCAACAGCAGGCCCTGGTTTACTTGGTGGCTTATTGGTGGGAGTAGTTGCTGGAAAGACTCTGGCTTCCTCACTTAATAAACCATTCATCGCTGTCAACCACCTAGAAGGCCATGCCCTGTCTATTAAGCTCGAACAAAAGATTGAATTTCCATATCTCTTACTTTTAGTTTCTGGTGGGCACACTGAATTTACAGTAATCAAAAAATTTAATAGCTATAAACGTATTGGTACAACCATTGACGATGCCTTAGGTGAAGCATTTGATAAAACTGCGCGTCTTTTAAAAATGAAATATCCAGGTGGGCCTGAAATCGAAAAATATGCCAAAGAAGGAGATGAAAATAAATACAAGTTACCCTTACCCCTCATCAATGAAAAGAATTGTCACTTCTCTTTTGCCGGTCTGAAATCAGCGGTGGCTAATGTGGTTGCTCAAAATAAATGTACTGAAAAATTTAAAAAGGATATATCAGCCTCTTTTCAAAAAACTATAAACACAATTTTATCTACCAAAGCTCAACATGCTATCGAGCATTTTCAAAATATTAACAAATCGAAAGACACTACAAAAATTGTTGTTGCAGGGGGTGTGGCTGCCAACAAAAGTCTTCGCGGTGCACTTAGTAAATTAGAGTCAACTCATCAATGTGAATTTCTGTTTCCGTCCATAAAATATTGTACTGACAATGGAGCGATGATTGCACTTGCAGGTATAGAAAGATTTGAGCGAAACATGTTCAACAAACTCGATTTCAAACCAAAACCAAGATGGCCGCTTGATAAAGATGCTTTGTTCATGAAAGGAAAAAGAATCGTTGGCGAATAAAAAAGAGTTTAAAATTGGAGTCATTGGAGCTGGTGCCTGGGGTACAGCGCTCGCAAACATATTGGCGCAAAAACAAGATGTAAGGCTCTGGGCCAAAGAAAAAAGCGTCTGTGAGAACATTAAAAAGCATAGAGAAAATAAGAGATTTCTTCCAAAAATTAAATTAAGCAAAAAAATAAATTGTACGACAGAAATCAATAATGTTTCTGAATGTGAGATATTATTTTTAGTGATTCCTGTTCAATATCTTTCTGGTGTTCTAACGAAATTAGAAAGTTCACTAAATGAAAAAACAATTTTTGTTTGCTGTTCAAAAGGACTTGAAATGAACAGCTTGAAATTACCAAGCCAAATTGTATCATCCATATTTCCAAAAAATAAAATTGCAATTATCTCGGGGCCAAACTTTGCTGCAGAAATTGCAAAGGGATTACCCGCTGCAACGACCGTTGCATCCAAGCACGAAGAAATATCAAAAAAAATTGCAAACCTCATTAAGTCACCAACACTACGACCTTATTTATCCAATGACATTGTAGGATCACAAATTGCAGGTGCACTCAAAAATATATATGCCATAGCCAGTGGTATTGTTGTTGGAAAAAAATACGGAGATAATGCAGTCGCCTCAATCATTTCAAGAAGCTTTGCAGAAATAACAACGGTTGCAAAATCAATGAATGCAAAAAAAAGTACACTCGCTGGCCTCTCAGGTATGGGCGATTTATTTCTTACATGTTCTTCTAAAGAATCCAGAAACTTTTCTCTTGGAATTGATTTAGCAAAAGGAAAAACATTAAATGAAATTATTCAAAAAAAATTTTCAATCGCAGAAGGTGCATTCACTGTTCGAGCATTAAAGAAACTTGCTGATAAAAAAAAATTAGATTTACCGATTAATGAAGCTGTATATAGAGTGTTATACCGAAAAAAAAATATTGATCTTGCCATTCAAGAACTTTTAAATAGACCCATAACGAAGGAATAAAAATGCAATATTGGTTAATGAAATCAGAACCTGAAACATGGTCTTGGGAACAGCAAGTCAAAGCTGGTGCCAAAGGTGAAGGCTGGGACGGAGTACGTAATTATCAAGCATCTAACAACATGAAAAAAATGAAAAAGGGTGACCTTTGTTTTTTTTACCATTCAGTAAAAGAGCGAGATATTGTGGGCATTGTCAAAGTTGTTAAAGAGTATCACCCTGATCCAACCGATAAGTCTAAACGTTTTGGTATGGTAAGCGTAAGTGCAGTGAAACCGCTAAAAAAAAGAGTGAATCTCGATCAAATAAAAATTGACAAAAGACTAAATCATCTCGCATTAGTCAAACAATCACGATTATCCGTAATGCCCATCGATAAGAAGTCCTGGACTATTATTTGCAATCTAGGTGGTATCAAATAAGATATTTGGTCTATGAGCGATAATGAAAAATTTGATGTCAGTGCCGATTGGTCTGCCAACGCGCAGATTAATCAAGATAAATACAATGAGTGGTATGAAACATCATTTAACAACAATGAAGATTTTTGGAACGAACACGGTAAACGTATAGAATGGATGAAGCCGTATACAAAAGTGAAAGATGTATCATTTAATAAAGATAATTTTTCAATCAAATGGTACGAAGATGGCGTACTCAATGCGTCCGCCAATTGCATTGATCGGCATTTAAAAGATAAAGGTGATCAAACAGCCATCATTTGGGAAGGCGATGATCCAAAAGATTCGAAACACATTACTTATAATGAACTTCATAAAGAAGTTTCAAAATTATCGAATGGCATGAAATCCCTTGGTGTAAAAAAAGGTGACCGTGTAACGATCTATATGCCAATGATTCCTGAAGCTGCATACGCTATGCTTGCGTGCACACGTATTGGTGCTATTCACTCAGTTGTATTCGGTGGATTCTCACCTGATTCACTTGCAGGACGTATCAGTGATTGTAAATCAGACATTGTAATCACGGCTGATGAAGGTTTAAGAGGCGGCAAACCAATTCCATTAAAAAAGAATACAGACGATGCCATCAACATCTCAGGTGGTGTAAGACATTGTATTGTTGTCAAACGAACAGGTGGAGCAATCGATTGGCATGATAACCGTGATGTTTGGTATCATGAATTATTAAGCGACGCTTCAGATGACTGTCCGCCAGAAGAAATGGGTGCAGAAGATCCGTTATTTATACTTTACACATCGGGCTCTACAGGAAAACCGAAAGGTGTCATGCATACTACTGGCGGCTACATGGTGTACGCATCCATGACGCATCAATATGTATTTGATTACAAACCAGGTGATGTTTATTGGTGCACCGCTGATGTTGGTTGGGTCACAGGTCACAGTTACATTGTGTATGGACCACTCTCTAATGGAGCAATTACCGTAATGTTTGAAGGAGTACCTAATTATCCAAGCGCATCTCGTTTCTGGGAAGTGGTTGATAAACATAAAGTAAATATTTTCTATACAGCGCCTACCGCTATTCGCGCACTCATGCGTGAAGGTGAAGGGCCGGTAACAAAAACAAGTCGGTCTTCTCTAAAATTACTCGGTACTGTGGGCGAGCCGATCAATCCGGAAGCCTGGATGTGGTATTATAATGTCGTTGGTGAAAAAAAATGTCCCATCGTCGATACATGGTGGCAAACAGAAACGGGGGGCATCTTAATTTCACCTCTTCCTGGGGCTATTGCTCAAAAACCAGGATCAGCAACAAAGCCTTTTTTTGGTATCCAACCAGAGATCATGGATGCTGAAGGAAATATATTAGAAGGCGCTTGTGAAGGATCATTGTGTCTTGCAGATTCTTGGCCAGGACAAATGCGAACCGTATACGGAGACCATAAAAGATTTATTGAAACTTATTTCTCTCAATTTGATGGAAAGTATTTCACAGGTGATGGGTGCAAGCGTGATGAAGATGGCTACTATTGGATCACGGGACGCGTTGATGATGTGATTAATGTATCTGGTCACCGCATGGGAACAGCTGAAGTTGAATCGGCTTTAGTTGCACATCCAAAAGTAAGTGAAGCCGCTGTTGTTGGTTATCCTCATGATATCAAAGGTCAGGGAATTTATGCTTACGTAACTTTGAACGCAGGTGAGGAAACATCTGACGAATTATATAAAGAATTAGTTGCTTGGGTTCGAAAAGAAATTGGACCCATTGCATCACCTGATCTTATTCAATGGGCACCCGGTCTTCCAAAAACACGGTCTGGTAAAATCATGCGAAGAATTTTAAGAAAGATTGCTGAAAATGAATATAGCAATCTTGGCGATACATCTACTCTAGCCGAACCAGCAGTAGTCGATGATCTGATCGACAATCGAATGAACAAGTAATTTAACTAAATTCATTAAATCTTTTTTTAAACATATTTTTAACCAACTTCAGACTTGATTTTTGGTCATCATTCGAATCAACATGAAGAAGTCTAATTTTAAACCACAGTACATAAGTCGAAAATCCTATCTAGCAGACTCGACCTTGGTGATTAATCCTTCAAAAACAAAGCCGAAACTTTCTAGAACACCCAAACTTTTATCGAGCTTTGTAATAGCCTCTGGTCTGATTGGACTCATGTTTTTCTCCCTTAATGTTGAGGCCAAACCCATTCGGTATGAATGTACTGATACCAATTTGGTCGGCCTTGGAGGGCTATTGACAGGCAACGTTCAAGGCTATGAGTTTGAGAACGAAACTTTTGAGATAGAAGTTGATACGGAAAGCGAAACTATTGATACAATTTCAGGTAGTCGCATGTTTGCAGCACAATGTGAAACTATAGGTGGAAATGATAAAGAATTCTATTCCGTCTGTTCCGATCATTTTGGGCAGATCATACTAAATTATCAATCAGGATATTTTACCAGAACCTATCATACAGGAAATATCCCATTGAATGATTCAATTTTTGTAGGTCTTGGAGAATGTGAACAGATGTTTGAGGTTAATACTGAAAAGATAGTTGGATAAATAATATCTCTTGTATAAGCTTACTCACTATGGGTGATAAAGATCTTATTAAGAGTTTAATAGAAGAACACAAAATGGAACCTCATCCTGAGGGTGGCCATTATGTTGAGATTTTTAGAAATGACGATGTCACGCATATATATTTTTTATTAGAAGAACACGAAAACTCTCATTGGCACAGAATAACCAAAACGGAAACGTTACACTTTTACTCTGGTAGTCCTCTTAACGTATACACCTCAAAAGACGGAGTAGAATTTCAGATTGATGAAATTGGGTCCAATAATAATTTTATGTATACTGTTGAAAAAGGTACTTGGTTTGCCTTGAAGTCTACTGGTTCTTATAGCTTGATTGGATGTACGGTTGCGCCTGCATTTCAATTTGAAGATCTAGAACTTGCTCCCAAGGACTGGAAGCCGTCTACGTTTGATCAACAGCTGTAAATAGCCCTTAAAAAATCGTCTTGATGTTGGGTTTAAACAAATTAATTAATAATAAATGACTAAAAGGAATTTACTCTACATACTCATTACAGGAATAATCATCATTGGCTTGTATTTTATGATGATGCCCGATAACAACAGTACACAGAATAGGGTAGATCTTGTTAATGCGCAGACATCTCCTGCTGTCGTCTCTCTCTATCAAAATAATTGTGCGTCGTGTCATGGTAAAAATTTACAAGGTCAAGTTGGATGGCAAAATCAACTTGATGAAGACGGTCATCGACTTGCACCCCCGTTAAATGGCACAGCTCATACATGGCATCATTCACCAGAATATTTATACAGGGTCATAAAATATGGCTTCACAAGTTTTGATCCTAATTATGAGGGAAAGATGCTTGGCAACTCAGGCCTTTCTGATGAGGAAGTTTGGGAATTGGTATCTTACATGAAGGAGGTATGGCCTAACGAAATCCAAGAAGTTTATGAGAATAGATTTGGGTCATAATCAATAATATCAGGTTTAATATTACTACATTATAATAGTATATATTTGTATGCACTCTGGTATTATCTATCTTGATTTACAAAATTTTTGCAAAAGGGTCTACTTATGAAACATTTTCTCATCACGTTGATAACTCTAACATTTGTATATGGATCATCGTTAAAAGCAGAAGAAAAGTTAAGTTTTGGTGTTGATGCTGGATGGGGTTTCGCTGATTTAAATGCTGACGACACAGCTCAATATTTGGCTAACCTGAGTGGGCAAACAATAACTTATTCTGAAGATAGTGGAGCAATAATGTTTCGTCTATTTGGTGAATATGAAATTGATAAAACACATTCAATTCAATTAGGTTATTTCTTTTCTGGCGATATGAGTGCTACTTATTCGTCTGCTTCAGCATCTGCCACTGAAGATTACAGTGTTAATGGCTTAGATTTAATTTACATGTACACTTTTGATGACTTTAGTTTTAAAGTTGGAGTGCATGATTCAGAAGTTGATGGAGAGGCATCATTAACTCTGGGGGGAACAACCTACGCGGCTGGTTCAAGTACTACAGGTGGTGGGGCAATTGTTGGCTTCGATTATAACATAGACAAACAATCGTATGTTGGTTTCCAACAATACTCAAATGTTGGTGGAGACGATGACAGTGATGTTATATATCTTTCATATGGATATATATTTTAATTATTGAAGGTGATAAATAGGTATCGAAGTACAATATAAATTTTGGGAAATTTATTGATTCCTTATATCAGCTAAAAATTGATACTATAATTAATATTAATCGATTGATCTTGTTCGTATTTTTTTAGAAATCCGCCAGATTGAGCATCTGACCAAGCCATTCCTGTGCCACAATGGAATGCTCTTCTAAAATCATCATAGCATGCACTCTCGGTAACTCCACCGCCTATTTTAATGATAGGGTCTAATACAACTTTTATCTTTTCGTTTTCACCCAATTGATATTTAGCGGATAAAGAAATATAATATAATGGGTCAACATCTATCAAAGCAGAGTCGTATCCACTATCTAAAAATATTTTTGAAGTAAATCTAAATTTGTTAAAATCATGATTGATATAAAATGAAGTATTATAACTTTCATTTTCCTGTGAATAATGTTCCGATGTATCCCAAACCTTACCAGATAAATCTACAAATCTTCCACTCCATACATCGACTCTTTCAAAATTACCGCTAGCTTCCACTTTGACTAGTTCAAGCGCATAGGCAGATACATTAAAAAAAACTATGAAGCAAAAAATTAAAATTTTATTAATCATGGTGTTAGGTTACCTATGGGTGATAAGGCACTTTGCAAATCTAATTCACCTCTGCCATACACTGTGCTTGTTGATGAAAAATCATCTACACCGTCATCATCAATATCTTTATCTGCAGTCAGAAGTATTATATCTGATACATGAGCAGCGCTAAGATTCGGAAACTTACTTTTGACTATTGCTGCTGCTCCAGTAACTTTTGGAGCTGCACAGCTCGTTCCTTTAATTTCAGTTCCCGCGCTACTTCCACTATAATAATTATAACCGCAGCCACCATCAGCAACTATAAATCTATCCTTCATAACGCCTGCACGGTTAGAACTGCTCCAGATAGTTTTTGTTCCACTAACTGTATCTGTAGCTCCAACAACGATAGACTGATCTCCAATGTCAGCATCCAAAAGTGCCAGGGCAGCAAAGTAGTTACAATTTAACATTTCACCACCAGAGCAAGCTGCTCCATTATTTCCTGCCGCAACAACATACATCGCATTTATTGAGTAAGTGCCCTTATTCCAGGAAAAGGTTCCCAGAGGATCACTATCCATAACTGATTTGATAGATGACCAAGTTTCGCCAGCTGGCATATCTAATCCAAGACTATAATTAACTATGTCATGATTTATTGAAGCATCATGATGACTTTGAATTTGAGCAAGAGTAGTGTTGAACGAAGCATCAAGATTAACGTTACTTCTAATCATTGTAGCATCTTTTGCTATTCCTGGAACAACAGTGAGTACAGCACTTGACCAAGATGGAGAAGAAAAATTGCTAAAACAATTAGTGTTTGCTACTGACTCATTAACATCATTTACGGTAGTTGCCGAAGTCCCAATATTATAGTTAACATCCTTGGTTTTTGTGCATGTATTAGTTGTTTGGGCCTCATATGCAGTCGTAACGTTATATTCAGTTACATCTCTTTTGTCGCCACCAGCAATGTTAGCTACGATAAATCCATGACTAAATGTAGAGCTATCTTGATATTGAACTGTATGTGTCGAATCATATTTATGAACACTTGTTCCATTTCCCATACTTGCAGTTCTGTTAATTGTATATGTACCCAAATCAACATTAGTATCATCATCATTGTGATCATCAATTACATTGATAGTAACTCCCTGGCCTGAATAACCTGCAGCCCATGCGGTTGCGGCAGAGGTTTCTGTTAAGTGATCGGTAGGCAATTCGTAATATCCAGTCACTCCCTCTGATACCGCAGTCCCTTGAGTTGTTGAATAACCACTTGAACTGTTATCACCCGAACCCCACCCATTGCTAGTATCTCTATAACCCCAACCCGCTTGAGTATTTGCTGGATATGTTGCCGTCCATCCACCATAGCTCGTAGATGAATAATCGTCTGCATTATAAACAGTAGTCGTAGAATTGGTTGTTAAGTTAAAAGATGTATTAGAACAAGGAACAATAATACCATCATTATTGGCAGAACTGGAAGTACAGGAAGTGCTAAAACTTGCAGAGCTCCCGCTACCGCCACTTCCACCTCCGCCTCCGCCTCCGCCTCCGCATGCGGCTAAAAATATCGCTAAGGTGAGTGCAGCTGTTATTTTCATCAATAAAGCAGATCACTCATTTAAGTAAATGTAAATATTATAAATTGGTAGCTAAAATTAGGGATAAATTTTGCTCAAGTGATTTACTAAAAATCCGAAGTAATTCCCTTTTTTTCCCAGTCGCCAAAGCGCGTTGGTTCAGGGCCGTCTGTGCCGCCGATTTCTTTTTTCTTTTTAGGGAGTTTTGAGGCAGATTTCTTGTCTTCTCTATCCTCAACAACTTCAGTTTTTTTATTGTTCATAATACTTAATTTAATCTTAAATTTTGAGTTATCAAAGCATGAAAAATAGTGGGAAACAAATGGGGTTTCTGTTATACAGAGAAATAATGCTTCTTACACATGTCGGTTAAAATATCACCTTCGATACTAGCATCTGATTTTTCATCATTGGGCGAGGAAGTCGTCAACATCACCAAAGCAGGTGCTGACTATATTCATGTTGATGTCATGGATGGACACTTTGTGCCAAACTTAACCATTGGACCTGACATTGTAAAATCTATCAGAGATAAATCATCACTGCCTTTTGATGTTCATTTAATGATTGATCCTGTACAACCTTATATTGAAAAGTTTGTTGAAGCAGGAGCTGATATTGTATCCGTTCACCCTGAAGCCAATGATGATACACAAGCTTGCATTGATAAAATAAAATCGTTGAATGTGAAAGCAGGACTTGCGATCAATCCCGATACAGAATGGGAAGTGGTCAAACCATTTATGGATCAGTTGGATCTGATATTGGTAATGAGTGTGCATCCAGGTTTTGGCGGACAGAAATTTATTCCAACGGCTCTGGATAAACTTGAGAAGCTTCGAAAAGAAATCGATCGATCGGGTAGAGACATTGATTTAGAAATTGATGGGGGAATCAATTTTGAAAATATTCAATCAGTCATTGATGCTGGAGCAAACATGATTGTGGCTGGTACCACGACATTCAAAGGGGGTCCAGGTGAATACGCAAATAATATTGAAAAATTAAGAGGCCATTAAATTGGACGTCAAAATAAAAACGGCACTGATATCTGTTTCAGATAAATCAGGTTTAGAAAACATTGTTCGCTCACTACAAGAACATGGAGTGAAAATTGTTTCAACAGGTGGCACTGCAAAAGCCATTGCTGAAATGGGTGTTGATGTCATGGATGTCTATACACTAACAAATTTTCCAGAAATGATGGACGGACGTGTAAAGACATTGCATCCCAATGTGCATGGAGGATTACTTGCTAAAAGAGATGATGAAGGTCATGTCCAGTCCCAGACAGAGCATGGTATTGAAGATATTGATTTGGTCATTGTTAATCTTTATCCCTTTGAAGAGACTATAAATGCTCAAGAAAATGAGGAAATTTGCATCGAAAACATAGATATTGGCGGACCCGCGATGTTGCGCTCGGCAGCAAAGAATCACAAATTTGTGACGGTGGTTACTGACGTCAACGACTACAAAGATGTGATCAGCGAGATGAAGGAAAATGAAGGAGCGACTACGTTGGCCTTTAGAAAAAAGTTAGCCGCTAAGACATTTTCAATGACTGCTTATTATGATTCTATGATCAGTAATTGGTTTCATCGAGATCAAAGTGATCACATTGATAATTTTTCATCAGCAGGTAAATTGTCATCAACACTTCGCTACGGTGAAAACCCTCATCAGTCAGCTGGACTTTATAAATCATCACAGCGCCAATCAGGAATTCCTTATGCAACGTTATTGCAAGGAAAAGAACTGAGTTATAATAATATTAATGACTCTGATGCGGCACTGCAATTAATAAAAGAATTTGATCAAAAGATTCCAACTGTTGCAATCATCAAGCATGCAAACCCCTGCGGTGTTGCAAGTGCAAGTTCGTTAAGTGATGCATACTTAAAAGCATTTTCATGTGATACCACAAGTGCGTTTGGGGGAATTATTGCTGCTAATCAAATTATTGATGAAGATACTGCAAAAGAAATTATTAAAATATTTACCGAAGTTATCATTGCTCCTGGGATCAGTGATGAAGCAGAGAAGATTTTTAAAACAAAAAATAATTTACGTATTTTAGTTTTGCCTTCTATGCACGAGAAACATATTTCACAAAACTTTAAAAGCATCGAAGGTGGCATTCTTGTGCAGTCAGGTGATAACAAGCAAACCGAAAAATCTGATTTAAAAATTGTTACTCAGAAAAAACCAACGAGTGACCAAATGAATGATATGTTATTTGCATTCAAAGTCTGTAAACACGTAAAATCAAACGCGATCATTTATGTAAAAAATCAAAAAACGATTGGTATAGGTGCAGGTCAGATGAGCAGAGTTGATAGTGCCAAAATTGCATCTCAAAAAAATAGTGAAATGGAAAGCTGTGGTGAAAATTCTCTCAAAGATTCAGTCGTTGCCTCAGATGCTTTTTTCCCCTTTGCTGACGGTCTATTAGTCACGATTTCATCAGGGGCTACAGCGGTTATTCAACCTGGCGGCTCTATTAAAGATGATGAAGTTATTAAAGCTGCAGAAGATGCTGGCATATCAATGGTATTTACTGGGATAAGACATTTTCGACATTAAAAACTTATTCTCTAGTTTCCTTGACATACATTAAAGCTATTAAGCCGATTATAGTAAAAATAATAATTGCGCCCATCCCAATTCTTAAACTTTCATAGTAAGCAGTTAGAAAAGCAATTATCGCCGGTGCTAACCAAGAGGTAGCTTTGCCTGCAAAAGCAAACAAGCCAAAAAATTCAGTAATATATTTTCTTGGCGCTATGTTAGACATTAAGGCTCTTGAGGCAGCTTGGGCAGGACCTGAAAATGTTCCAAGAAAAATAACAACTAGGACATAAAAAACCTCTCCAATAGACTCATAAAGACCAAACGTGTATTCATTTACAGTATATGAGTACGCATCAATTGGGATAACAAAAAATAAAGTGTCTCGAGTTATAGATACTGCCATAACAGACGTCACCATGAGTCCAACTACAGAAATCATGACAACTCTCTTTGCACCAATTCTGTCATTAAACCATCCACCCAGAATTGCGCCGGGAGCGGCAAAAATATTTACAATGATTCCAAGAATAAGTAACTCCTGAAAGCCCCAATCCAAAACTTGAGCTGCATAAATGCCTCCAAATATAAACATAGCATTAAGGGCATCTTGATAAAACATTCGCGCAAACAAAAAAGTGATGACGTTTTTGAAGTCTCTCACTTTTCGAAGTGTATCAAAAAAATTTTGCAGTCCCTTTCTGATTGAATTGACAACCGATATTTGAATAGACTTTACATCGGGGGTAAATAAAAAAAATGGAACAATAAACAATGCATACCAAAAAGCAGCTACTGGTCCCACTATTCTTATGTTTTCAAAAGTTTCCGAATCTAATCCGAATGGAGGTACTTCAGCATTTACAAAAAAAATTAAAAAGAGAATTAATGCTACCAACCCTCCAAAATAACCTAGGCCGTAACCTAATCCACTAAGATAACCAACCTTATCTTCTGTTTCAATCGAGGGAAGCATGGCATTGTTAAAAACCTCAGCGAATGCGATTGCTGCGGTTGCAGCAGTCATTGCGATCATTATTAACCAAACACCATTGGGGGCACCAGGGAGTGCGTACCAAAGAAAACACATAGAAATAACAAATGCTATTGAAAAAAACATGATCCAAGGTTTCCGATTACCTCTTAAATCAGCAATAGAGCCGAGTACAGGACTTAATAAAGCTACAGATAATCCGGCAATGGTTTGTGTATAACCCCAAAGTTCTGGACCACGGACATCGTCTGCAATAAATACCTGAGAAAAATAATATGAAAATACAAATGTTGTAATCAATGTATAAAAGGGTTGGTTTGCCCAGTCAAACATTGACCAAGAATATCTAGCTAATCTTGAAGCTCTCATAGCCAATACTCTACACAAATAAAATTACTATGTATGTGAAATATTTAATTAGTAATAAATTAAATTATTATTTGGAATAGTTGAGGAAACAACTGGCGATTATAACTCGCATTTTTCATCCACTGAGAAGCGATCTTACTTTAGTAGTTTTGGAAGTTGCAATCTGCATAAGTATTGGGCTTATGTGGTTTTGTACCTTTGTAATTATAATATCCTATTTCATTTAATAATTTTTCAATTTTATCATAATTTTCATATCTGATTTCAATTTGCAAATAGGATTGATTATTTTTCAAAATTTCTTTGGCTCCACTGAGCATCTCAAATTCAAAACCTTCAACATCAATTTTCATTACTATTTTATGATCTTTTAAATTTAGTAAATCATCTAAAGGTTTAATCAAAGACTGTTCTGTAACTTCTGTATCTTCTTCATTAATCTTATAATTAGGCGACCAGTCAGAATTTGAGCCTAATAAAATTGTTCCATTGTTGTCACCTACAGCAGTATGAAAAACTTCAATATTAGAAAATTTATTTTTATTAATCGATTCATTGATTCGATTTATATTTTTTTTTATTGGATCTATTGCTTTGATTTTAAGTTTATCAAACTTTTTTGCTAGTCGTAGAGAATAAATACCCCAGCAAGCCCCTACATCCAAAAAATATTCTGAATTCTGATCATTTATAACATCAACTAAATTTTGAAAGCTTTGTTCTTCGTACTCTCTATTTATATAAAACGTTCGATCAATTAAATGCCTTATATCTAAATTAAAAAGTATACCTTCGTGATTAATCTCTCTTTCGTAGTCTGAAAAATAAAATGCATATTTCTTTATGATCGAGGGTATCAATCTTTTCAGGAATGGAAT
>CABYDZ010000013.1 GCA_902517885.1 uncultured Pelagibacteraceae bacterium | reverse complement strand
GGCGCGGGGATATCTGGCCTTACTTTAGGCTGCATATTAGCAAAGGATTCAAAAAATTGTACAATATATGAGAAGTCAGACGGTCCAAGTAACCATGGTGCTGGCATTTCCCTTTCTCCTAATATTATTCGTTTATTAGATGAACTAGAAATTTTAGAAAAAGTTGAAAAAGAATCCTGTCTTCCAATTGATATTGTATGGAGAGACAATGTTGGTAAAGTAATCAGAGAAGTTAATGTAAGTGAATTTGGCAAGCTTATCACTACAAATAGAAAGATATTAATCAAACATCTGCTCGATAAATACATATCACTTGGTGGAAAAATAGAATTTTCACATGAGCTAGTTGAGATTAAAAACGAGAAGGAGCTTCTTTTTCAAAACGGAAATGAAAACCGTGTTGATTTTATTGCTGGCTGTGATGGAATTAAATCCTTTGTAAGATCAAACTATATCAAAAATGACTCACCGAGATTTACTGGATATACTGCATGGAGAGGCATCGGTACGTCGGATAGCAAAAGAATAAACATCTACCTTGGACCAAGAAGTCATATTGTCTGCTATCCTATCAATAATTCTCTTGAAACAAGTTTTATAGGAGTCATTAAGAATAATTATAAAAATAACGAGTCATGGAGAGAAGAGGGTACTCACAATCAATTAATAACCGATTTATCTGATTACGGAGATTTTATACATTCATTGTTCAAATCTTCAGAAAAAGTATTTCGATGGGGTTTATATGATCGAGATAAATTAAATAATTTTTCAAAAGGAAATATTACACTCTTAGGAGATTCCGCTCATCCAATGATGCCTTTTTTAGGACAGGGTGGGGCAATGGCCTTTGAAGATGCTTTTGTTCTTGGCAAATTACTTTTAAAATTACCAAGTTATGACTTGGCACAAGAGAAATATAATGACCTTAGAAGAAAAAGAGTTAATTACATAAAAAGTTCATCCGCACTTCAAGGATATATTAATCATTTGTCTAACCCTCTTTTAAAAAATGTCAGAGACTACTTACTAAAAAAAACAAATATAGCTATGAGAAGAACAAAGAATATTTATAATTACGATACTTTAGAAAAACTGATATAATTTTATCATGAGTAATTTACCAAACACCATAGCTTGTAACGTACAATTAGAAGATGAATGGTTAACCATTTCGTTCAATCAACCTGAAAAGCGAAATGCTCTTACAGAAGAACTGACCACAGACATAAAGAATATTTTTGACTCTGTCAGAGATGATTTGAGTGTTAGAGGAGTAACTCTCAGAGGCGAAGGAGGCATATTCTGTGCTGGGGGCGATTTAAAGATGTTTAAAACAGGTTTCCAGGGAGGTGAGCAAGGCTTGAAAGATGTTCATCATGCGAGTGAAATGACAGGATTATTTTTTGATATGATTAACTCATATCCCAAACCAGTAATTATGCTGGCTGAAGGAGCTGCGATGGCTGGAGGACTAGGAATGTTATGTGCCGGTGATATTGTTGTTGTCACAGAAGATTGTAAATTCGCCTTGACTGAAACCACACTTGGTATTCCTCCCGCGCAAATTGCACCATTTGTTTCTCAAAGAATTGGCCTTGCAAAGGCCAGAAGAATTATGCTGACAGCAGCAAGATTTACTGGAAAAGAAGCACATGAAATGGGTCTAGCTGACTTTGTTGCAAAAGATGCTGATGATTTAAAGGTTATAGAGGCTGATATAAAGAAAGGTGTTCTCAAATGTGCACCGGGAGCCAATGCAGTAACAAAAGAAATTGTTTTAGCTACACGACATTTAACACGAAAAGAAATGATAGAATTTGCAGCAAAGGGATTTGCTGAAAGAATGTTAAGCGATGAAGGCAAAGAGGGAATATCCTCATTTATTGAAAAAAGAAAGCCAAAGTGGTCAAAATGACTGATGCTAAAACATCTTTACCGCAAGCTTATGATTTCTGTGAAGAAAGTAACGCCGTATACGAATTACTGTCAAATCTATCAGACAATGATTTTAATGAGAAAACTCAATTTAAAGGATGGACGATTAATAATGTAATCGGTCACCTTCATGTATGGAACCATGCTGCAGATTTATCACTAAAAGATGGTGAGGAGTGGAAAAATTTTGCAAACGCAGCACTTGAAATGTTTGGCAAAGGATCAACCATGAATCAGTTTGAAGAAACTATTACTCAAGGCAAACAAGGAAAAGAATTGCTGGATACATGGAAGAATTACTATGAAGATATGACAACAAGGTTTGCTGTTGCAGATCCAAAAAAGAGAGTTAAATGGATGGGGCCTGATATGAGTGCCCGGTCCTCGATTAGCGCAAGACACATGGAAACATGGGCACATGCCCAAGAACTTTATGACTCACTTGGCGTTGACCGAGTTAATGAAGATAGAATTAAGAATATTGTAATCATTGGAAACAATACATTTAAATGGTGTTATACAGTTCATCAAAAGCCATTACCAAAAGACACTCCCTATTTAAAACTGACCTCACCATCTGGAGAGATTTGGGAATTCAACGACTCAGCAAATGAAAATATTATAGAAGGGTTGGCTGAAGAATTTTGTCAAGTTGTTACCCAAGTAAGAAATATAAAAGACGTTAACTTAAAACTAGTAGGCGATGTTGCAAATGAATGGATGTCTATAGCCCAGTGTTTTGCAGGAGGAGCTGAAACGCCACCTGAACCAGGAACTAGAAAAAAAGTAATTCGATAAATTTAAAACGGCGCTGATAAAGCTAGTGGTGAATACGTTTCAGCATCAGCTTTTAACCAGGCTTCAAAATCTTTCTTTGCTTTATCTGTAAGAGTAAGCGATTTAACTCGCATATCTTTTACTAAGGGCGCCTTAAATATAAAACCCTCTTGAATACCATTTTCTATAATTGATTGTATTGAAGATTTTGAGCCTACTTTAGAAGGGATTGACTTACAAATTTCTTGAAAGGAAGTAACATACTCATCTTTAAATGTTGCAAGCGCAATGATGAGCATAACATTCCAATGCAAAGGCGTTCTGAAGATAAAATTTGTCAACGGAACCGTTAGTTCATACTCATAAAACTTTAGGGAATTTTCGATTGAGGCTATGATTTTTTCCTTATCAACAGTCATTTGCAAAGAATTACTACTGTATCCTGGTAGCAATAAAATACTTAAATTTGGTAGTAATAATTAAGCAATTTTTACTTTCGACAGTCGATCATGAATTATGCTTTCAGCATCTGAAATAATCCTATCCACAAGCTCTTTGCATGTTGGAATATCGTGTATCAATCCAGCGACCATTCCACAGCTCCAAGCACCTGCTTCCATTGTTCCTTCTTGCATAATTTTTGGATAAACGCCTGCAACCTCGCCAAAAATATCTTGAATCTGAAGATTGTCCCCTTGTGCTTTTTCCTTATCGAGTATGCGAGTCACAGCATCATTTTTTAAAACCCTCTCAGTATTTTTGAGAGGTCTCATAATCAATTCTGTATCAAGTTCGCTCGCATTGACGAGGGCATCTTTGACATTTTGATGAACAGGTGCTTCTTTTGTCGCAATAAATCGTGTTCCCATGTTTATGCCTTCAGCACCCATAGCGAGCGCCGCCACTAATTGTTGCCCGTTACCCATGCCACCTGATGCTACAAAAGGAATTGTTAATTCTTCATAAGCTCTAGGCAATAATATCATATTAGGAATATCATCCTCACCTGGATGACCCCCACATTCAAAGCCATCAACACTTGCTGCATCACAACCAATTTTTTCAGCTTTTAAGGAATGTCTTACAGAAGTACATTTGTGAATTACTTTTATGCCAGCATCTTTTAAAAGGGGCATAAATTTTTCTGGACTTCTTCCAGCTGTTTCTACAATTTTGACTCCCCCTTTAACAATGGATTCAATGTATCCAGGATAATCAGGATTTGCAAACCCAGGTAAGAACGTTAAGTTCACACCAAAAGGTTTGTCAGTCATATCGTGACATCTTGCGATTTCATTGGCTAGAGCTTTTGGCGATTCTTGTGTTAAGCCGGTGATAATGCCAAGTGCACCTGCATTAGAAACTGCAGCTGCCATTTCAGCGAAACCAACGTAGTGCATTCCACCTTGAATTATTGGGTGTTCAATTCCAAACATTTCTGTAATTTTCGTTTTAATCATGATGTTCCTATGGTTAGAGTATTGTAAATAAATAAAATTATGAGATTAATGTTATAATACTTTAGAAAAATAAATAGGAGTAAATTATGGTTAATTATATTAAATGGGGCAGCACTTGCTTTATACTTGTGGGAATTTTACTAACAAATCTGAATATTTATCCATTGAATATATTTGTTCATGGGACAGGAGCTATTGGTTGGACCGCTGTTGGATACATGACGGCGGATAGAGCTATATTAACCAATTTTGGGCTTCAAATACCCTTGTTTATAGTTGGAAATATATACCTTTTGACCTAATTTAACTTGATGAGCAAAGAAGAAGTTATCAATATATTCGGGGATAAAATAGAAGCCTGTTGTCATGATCCAGTGACTGGATATTTTCGCGATGGTTTTTGCAATACTGATGAACACGACTTTGGAAGTCATGTAGTCTGTGCTGAAATCACAGAGGATTTTCTCATATTTAGCAAAGCAATGGGAAATGATTTATCTACGCCAAGACCTGAATTTAATTTTCCTGGTTTAAAAGAAGGTGATCGATGGTGCTTATGTGCGCTCAGATGGAAAGAGGCTTACGATGCTGGAGTCGCACCGCGTGTGTATTTAGAGAGTTGTCATTTAAATGCATTATCTTATGTGACCAAAGATCAACTTGAAGAATTTGCAGTCAATAAAATCAATTAATAATTATGAGAATATTAATAACTATTTTTACATACATTTTATTTTCATCAATTTCATATGCATCAGAGTATAAGCTTGAAAAAGTAATCGACAATTTGACTAAGCCATGGGGCATGAGTTTCATCAATGATAATGAATTGTTCCTTACTCAAAAAACTGGTGAAATTTTAAAAATTAATTTGAAAACAAAAGATGTAATCAATTTGGATCATGATCTTAAAGTTGTACAACCTCATTGGCAAGCAGGCATGCTAGATATCTTGTACAGTAATGAAGAAATATTCGTCAGTTATACAGAAGACATGGGTAATGACAAAACTAGTACGTCTATTGCAAGAGGATTTATTCAAGGAAATGAATTGATGAGTTTACAAAATATTTTTCAGTCACAGCCACCTCTTTGGGACAATATACATTGGGGTTCTCGACTAATGATCAAAGATGATCTTTTGTATGCAAGTGTAGGTGAGAGAGCGCAAGGCAGCTTCACTCAAGACCCCACAAATCATATAGGCAAGATTATAAGAATAAATCGAGATGGTTCTGCACCTTCAGACAATCCATATTCATCTGAGCCAGACTGGCTTCCAGAAGTTTATCAAATTGGATTGAGGAATCCTCAAGGAATGGCATTAAATCCAAATGATAATTCAATTTATATTACAAACCATGGACCCAAAGGAGGAGACTTCTTTGGTGAGGTAGTAAAAGGCACTAACTATGGCTGGATGGATGTGGCATGGGGTGGAACCGACTATGACGGCTCCATAATAGGCGATGGCAGCGCATGGAAAGAGGGTCTGCTTAAGCCAATTTATAGATGGATCCCTTCAATTGCGGTAAGCGATATGACCTTTTATCAAGGCAACCTTTTTCCAGAACTAAAAGATAAAGTCATCTTAACCAGTTTAAAAGCCCAACGACTAATCAGTTTAGATTTTAATGACGGTAAGGCGTCTAATGAAACTGTCTTAATAGAAGGTATGGGACGATTACGTGATGTTGAGCAAAATGAGTCTGGCGAAATATTTGTTATTATAGATGATGATAACAGTGGAATATGGAAATTAGTTAAAAAGTAATGTTTTATGTTTATTTAACTTCTAAAATCTTACTTTTTTATTTTCTTCCATATTTTGCCATTACTCGAAAAGCCAGTAAAACACTCATTAACATTAAAACAATATTGCTATTTTTATGGTTAGTCTATCTAGCCTTTCTGACCTATATACCTTTTATCGATTATTATTTTGAAAATGAAGTAAACATACAATATCTCGTTCCAGATTATGCTCTTTTGTTCATAATAATTATCTTTTTAATCATTCCATTTGGTTATTTTTTTTACTTTGATAAGGCTTTGAGTAAATTTAAAAAATTAACAATAATCTTTGGAATACTATTTCTACTCATTTCATCTGTAATAATATTCGGACTAGAAATATTTAATTATCAAAAAAGAATACCTCTTGAGAACATTTGTTACCAGCAACACAGCGCAAATGAAGAAATGTTAGAATGCTGTTTAAACGCTGAATATATTTGGCAAGAAGGATTTAGCTATTTATCCGAAACTCCTGTAAACTGTAAAAAATATATGAATTGGAATGATTAGTTTTGAGTAATATAAATTTATTAATTGGTAGGATAATTATAGGTATCTACTTTCTTGTATTTGGCGCTGCCTTTAAGATATTTAATTACAATCTGACACTGAAATATATGTTTACTCATGAAGTGCCATATACGGAGATAGCACTAGTCATGACAATTGTCATCCAAGCGGCATGTGCTATTGCAATATTAGTAGGAAAATTTTCAAAGTTTTCCGCTTTTAGTCTCGCAATTTTAACCATCATTATAAATTACTACATGCATGACTTCTGGAATATGGAGTCAGGTCTTGAGCAACGGCATGAGTTGCAAAATTTTGTAAAAAATACAGGAATTATTGCTGGTTTATTAATTCTTTCAGCAGTGCATCCTGGTAAATACAAAATAGGAAATTAAAAGATATGTACAAAAATTTACTCAATTTTTTGAGAGTGGGAGTCATATCTAATTTAGTTCTACTTTGGGGAACTTTTACATACCTTGATGCAACAGATAATTTATGGGTTTTAATACCTGCTCAATTCCTATTATTGATTTCTGCCTACCGCTGTATGTTTCCAGTTAACTATGCTTCAAAAGCGGTCTTGTTTGATTCAATTTTATCGTCTGTATTTATAACTAGATTTTTAGTAACAATTGTTGAAGTCACTTATATCTTTATGTTCAGTCATGTACTGAGAATTATTAATGATGAGGAGTATATGTTTGTTACAGTTTTATCTTGGCTGATGGTAATGCAAGTAACAATTTCACAATTCTTTTGTTGGGGCGCTATCTTAATTAAATATGAGAGATTTTATTTTTATGAGGAATTAGGCTGGTTGATTATTTTTTTATTCAACAGTATTTGCAGCATTATTTTATTAAGTAGCAATATTTCCAGTGATTACAATGTACTCATAATCTTAAATATCATCTTTGGTATTTTGTATCTGCCATGGCAAGTATTTCACCTAAAATCAATTTTAGATAGGATTAAGGGCAACAACGATATTCAAAATCAATCAATACAATTCAATATAGAGAAAATGAAAATTGAGTTGAATAATGCATTTCACGAGAGAAAGGTTTCTTACGAACAATCTGATTGGGGCAGGGTGGTTGGAATAATGTGGATGTATGGATATTGGATTTTAATCATACCAATTTGGGTATTTTATATCGTAAGAGTAATTTAAGAATTTAGATATTTAAGTATTAATAACTATATGAATAATAAGCGTATTTTATCAATTACATTTGCTGTATTTATTTCTGCTATAATTGGAAAAATGAGTATTGCCCAGGACATGTTCAAAGATAATTTTAGCAATAATGAGCAGTGGAAATATATAGCTGACGATGTAATGGGCGGCGTTTCAACCGGTAATGTCGAATATAGCATTGTTGACGAAGATGTTATTGCTTTATTAAAGGGTAATGTTTCCACTGAGAATAATGGCGGCTTTATACAAATCAGAAGAGATCTTAAGGATGTCAATTTAGAAAATGCTAACTCAGTAAAACTTGTCGCTAAAGGCAATAGTCAAAAATATTATATTTTCTTAAGAACAACAGGCACAATCCTTCCTTGGCAATATTATGCTTCTGAATTTACAGTTAATGAGAACTTTAACGAGTTTGTTCTACCTATAAGAGATTTTGAGAAATCAGGGTTTCTTTTGGCAAAAAATATTAATCCTAAGAAAATAACATCTATTGGCATTGTTGCCTTTGGAAGAGATCATGAAGCTGAACTTTTTGTTAAGGAAATAGGATTTATCAAATAAAATGTATTTTAGATTTATTCTCTCATATATTAATCATGTGAAAATGTGCCATCAGGATAAATTTTCTGAGCTTTGTAAAGTATTCTATGATCTTGGCTTAAAGACTCTTTTGCACCTATATCTAAAACAACTTCGCCATTTGAGTTTATTTCAAGTAAATGACTTCCAGTAACAACCATAAAATTACCATTTTTCAATTTATCAACATCCCTAATTGTTCCGTATGCCTTACTCTTAGGGGCTCGCCATTGCCAAACGATTTTATCTGTCTCAGGATTAAACTCAATAGCTCTATCAGGATTCCTTAAACCAACTACTATATTGCCATTTTGAAGCTGTTGAGGCTCGTGAGGATTGCATCCTCTTATCTCTCCAGAGGTCAAAAGAGCTCTTTTTTTCTTGTTACAATTAAAAATATATTTTTTTATTATCTCAGCCTCTCTATTAATCCAAATAATTTCTTGAAAATCACGCATAGAGATTAAAAAAGTATCATCTGCAAGCGCAGTCACACCATTATTGTGTATCCAAGTTTTACCTGAACCAGTAGTTTTTGAATCCGACGCATATGCATCTGCAAATGGAGCAATGTTATGAGTCTTCATGCCATCCCAACTCCACACAATATTTTTATTGTTATCAACTTCGATGATTTTTTTACTTCCTTTAGGGCCCCATGCGTAATTTATAAGGACATTTCCGTTCGATAACTTATCAACATCATGACTTACTTTAGTGTTGTAAGACCAAATTACTTTTCCGTCTCTATCTATCTCATAAACCCCTTTTTCAGCGGCGATTATAATAGTTTTTTTATTTGTGAATTTAGCATCATCTAATCGTCCAAATGAGCTATCCCCATTGTATTGCCAAACGATTTCAGCATCATTAGTAATTTCCACTACTCGACCATGTGAATTTTTTTGAGGGACAACTAGTAAAAATGTTCCTTCCTGAATTTTATTAGCTTCATATACTAATAATTGCAGATCTTTACCAAAAGAGGAGGTTTTAAAAATCTGAGGATCTTGTTCACTGCTAGCAACATTATTTCCATTTTTCTTCCATATTTTTTTACATGATTCAATAACCTCTTTTGCTTTTTTTCTTAATGGTTTGTCGTCTGGTCGACCGTTTTCTAAGAATTTGATTTCACTTTCTTCTAAACCATTACTTTTAAAGCATTTCAGAACTTCTTCATTTGGATTAGAAAAGATATCCCATTTACTAGCCTGACTAGGACCAGAATAGAGAATAAAAATAATTGTGATTATTAATTTAAAAAATTTCATACAAATAACTTTATTTATAAATTGTTAAGAATTTATTAAATTTTAGTTTCATAAAACTATTTGTCAAAAAATCAAAAATTGGGAGTTAAACGTTGCAGCTAATTCCTTGAACTGAAGAATTTATTCCCCCATACGTGGTGGGACTTGAATTTTATTTAAAAATAAATTAACTTCAATTTATGAAAACACTTCATATTCATATTGGTGTAAAAAACATTCAAGATAGCGTAAGATTTTATAGTACCTTATTTAAAACTGAGCCTACTAAGTTAAAAACTGATTACGCTCAGTGGATACTTAATGATCCGAAAATCAATCTCTCAATTTCAACAAGAGATGCTGATCAAGGTATAGATCACCTTGGTATTCAGGTTGATGAACAATCTGAGTTAGAAAATATAAGAACAAGTCTCTCTGAAGCAGATTTATCTACCTATAATAATGGTAAGACAGTCTGCTGTTATGCGAAATCTGACAAATCTTGGGTAACAGATCCAAGCGGAATTGCTTGGGAGACCTTTCGAACTACGGCTCATTCTAATACTTTTTATAAAGACAAAAATGATAAAACTGAAATTGATAATTTAGAAACTTTAACTACGAACAACTCAGGCTCTTCTTGTTGCTAAAAAAATAAATTAAGATTTCAAAGTAATCAATTAATGCCTATCAAGATTAATATCGAGAGTAGGTGTTTATTATCACCAAGAAGTGTCAATGCATATTTTCAAGAAATCGTCAAAAACTAATATTCGACTAAATCTCCAGTCAAGGGAATTGTGTGTCTATCCTCTTCGTTATATTCTAACAGAAGATGTCGTTGAGTATCTAACCAATTCACACCACTGGAAGAACTTTCAGATAACTCGCTTTCTGTCCTTAAAACTATAGCCACCACTTCATCTGACGTCGTCATTAAATAATGAGTAGGCGGTAAAGACAATGCTCTTTCTTTTGAACGTTCTTTTATATTTGCTAAAAATTCGTCAAAACAATCAGGTTTAGGTTTGAATTTAATTATAGATAATTTTGTTTTCATAGTTTTTATCTTTCTAATCAAAATTGATAGTTTATTTATTTTTATTTTAATAAAAATAATTTAAATAGTATTTCATTAACAAACATTAAATTAATTTTACATTTATATTAAATTAACTTTACATTTTATTAGTGAAACTTTGTAAAAAATTACAAATTTACTAATGAGGAATTTACTCCCCCATATACGCCTGTTTAACATCCGCATTTTCTTTTATTTCACTAGGCAAGCCTGAGGCCAGTATCTCTCCGTAGTTCAATGCTAGGATGCGATCTGAAACTTTATTCACAAAGCTCATATCATGTTCAATCATAATTATTGTTATGCCAAGAAGGCTTTGAATATCTTTTATCCAGAATCCTAAATCATTCGTTTCTTCATTAGTTAAGCCAGACGATGGCTCATCAAGTAAAAGCAGTTTAGGAGCAGTGCAGAGAGCACGGGCTAATTCTACATTTTTTCTTACACCATAGGGAAGGCCATTGATTAGTGTATCTCGGTAGTGTTGTAAATCTAGAAAGTCTATAACTTCTTCAATTTTTAATCTGTGCTCACGTTCTTGTTGTCTGGTTTTATTTGTAAATAATATTTCAGATAGAATATTAGTTTTTTTGTAAATATGACGTCCTAACAACATATTTTGAAGAACAGTTGCGTTTTCAAATAGTTCTAGATTTTGGAATGTTCTGGCAATACCCAGTGATGAAATGTTATGTGGTTTAATCTTTGAGATATTTTCCCCATCAAAGAAAATTTCACCATTGCTTGGTTCATATATCCGACTGATGACATTAAAGAGAGTAGATTTACCTGCTCCATTTGGCCCAATGATTGTAAATATTTCACCTTTATCAACTGTGAAAGAGACATCATTTAATGCTTTAACACCACCAAAGGATACAGTGATATTTTTTACTTCAAATAAACTCATTAAACTCTATCCGATTTCGTAAATACTTTTTGTTTCTTAAACGTTTGTTTCTTGTAAGTAGGAAACAACTGAAAGAATAATTTTATTTTTACCCAACGACCATAGATACCTAGCGGTTCATAAAGAATGAAGAGCACAAGTATCAGTCCAAATAGCATAGGCTCTAGTCCTGGCTGTGAACCTATTGAACTTGGTAAATAATCTCTGCATATTGCAATTAATTGAGGAAGGTAGCCCACAAAAATTGCTCCAAATACTGTTCCATGGAGACTTCCCATCCCGCCAACAACAATCAAAAGAAGCAATGAGAGTGATAAGAATATATTGAAAATGTCTGGAGCTAAATATCCAATGTAGTGGGCAAGCAAAGCTCCTGCTAGTCCAGTAAAAGCTCCTGATATAGCAAACGATAAAGCTTTATATAAACCTAAATTTACCCCGAGACTTTGGGCAGCAATTTCACTGTCTCTAATTGCTACAAAAGCTCTGCCAGTAGGCGATCTTAATATATTTATAGCTGCAAACATGGAGAGAATTAAAAAAGCTAGGCAAACATAATAAAAGGTAGCGCTATCATAGAAACTCATTCCCATAATTTCAGGCTGAGGAACCGGCATTCCTCTGTTTCCTCCAGTAAAATGTTCCCATTTAATAAAAACATGTTCAGCAATAAAACCTAAAGCAAGAGTTGCAATTGCTAAGTACATGCCTGTTAAACGAAGTATAGGTATACCTATAAGTGCGCCAACCATAAATGAAACTATTACAACAATTGGAATGGAGGCAAAAAATGGGATTCCATTTGTAAGTAAAAATGCATGCGTATAGGCGCCTATGCCTAGGAATGCAGCATGACCAAGAGAAGCAAGTCCAGTGTATCCCGATAGGATCATTAATCCAATTCCTGCGATGGCCAAAATGCAAACGTAGGAAATCTCTCCTAAATAAAAATCATCAATAAGCAGTGGCATCGCAAGCATTAATATAATTAGCGTCGAATACCAAAATTTGTCACCACCGTGCCGTGCAATATTAATATCTTGAGCGTAATTTGTTTTAAAAATAAATCTCATTAAACTTTTTTAACCTCAGCTTTATCCGAAAATAATCCACGCGGATAAATAATTAACGTTAAGATCAGCACTAAGTAGGCGGATATTTCTCTGATGCCTTCGAATAAATAATTTTCATAGGTACCACAAAGTTGTTCAACGATACCAATGATTATTCCACCTACGATTGCACCAGGAATAGATCCAAATCCACCAAGAACAGCGGCGGCAAAAGCTTTTAGACCAATAAGTGAGATTGACGTATCTACCAGTGTTATCGGTGCAAGCAATACACCTGCAATGGCGGCTGTTGCGGCTGATATTGACCATATTAAAGAAAAAATAAATTTAACGGGGATGCCCATATAATATGCTGCTAATTGATTTTCAGAGGATGCACGCATGGCAACGCCAATTCTTGAAAATGTAAAGAAGAGATAAAGGACTGAAACTAAAATAACAGTCCCGATAATTATAGATAAGTTAACATATGAAATAATAAGACCATTAAACTCAGTTATTTTTCCTGAAAAGGGCGTACTGAATGAAAAAATGTCCGTTCCCCAGAAAATTGACGCAAAGCCTCTTAAAATAAAACCTATTCCAATGGTCAACATGACAGTTGCAAAGGGAGGCTGGCCAATAATTTGCCTTACAACAACTGCATCTAAAAAAAATCCAAATACTGCAATAATTACAACAGTAAGAGCGAATCCTAATATGTAATCCATGCCTAAAACGCCTATTAATGAGAAGGCAACAAAAGCACCGAGCATTAAAATATCACCTTGGGCAAAATTTATAGTTTCTGTTGCTTTATAGATAAGTACAAAACCAAGTGCCACTAGTCCGTAAATACATCCGGATGCTACACCATCAATTATTAATTGTATCAATTGCATATATTAATTACCTAAAGCCTTACGTTAAGATTAGATTTTATTAATAAGAACTATAACCTATAAAAAAATTATAGTAATTAGATAAATTCTATTAAAAATTTAACTTTTTTTTCTCTGAAATCTTGTCAATATCTTCATGTTTATTTTTTTTAAAGGGGGTAATTATGTTTAAAACAAACGACCGCGTCGTAGACATATGCATGGGAATTTCATTTTTTATTGCATTCATGTATGGAGCAATAATGATGTTTGACTCTACATTTCTTATAGACAGGTATGATAATCCGGCATCTAATCCTGACACTCAAACAATATCAATTTTCATGTTTTGGCTTGGTGCCGCAAATATAGGTGCAGCATTTGGCATAACGTACATGGGATACAAGGGTCTCGATAGAGCATATTTTGCCTACGCAGTTCCCCTGCTATTTTTTTTCATAATTTGGAATATTGCTCCAGCGCAGGCTAGCGGCAATTATACTGGAATAGTTCTATTAAGTATAAGTTTAGTTGCGCTGATAATTGCACGATCCAGATCAGGGTTTCCATCAAACCCATTTGATATTCCAAAAGCTGACAAGTATTTTGGTACAGATGATATGATTACAAAAGTACTATTATTTTTAGGACTTATCGGACAAGGATTTAATGTCATTTACTATTTTGTAAGACCTGATGCGATCATAGAAGATACACCGGTTCTTTCTATGTCAGTCGAGGCTCAACAGTTTGCAACTGCTATGATGTTACTATCTTTGGCATGGGTAATATCACTATTGTATCAAATGCGAGCGGGACTGAGCATGACAATGATTTCGGTGGGGCTTTTAATCTCTACAATATATTTTGTAGGTATGATTAATTACATGATCACAAGTGGAGGCACCGGCGGTAACCCTTTAATTGGAATTAGTTTCACATTCTTTTTTGTGGGTTCAGTAATAGTCTTTTTTAGAAATCAAAGTAAAGCATAGGAGGATTTTATGATTAAAAATAATGATACAGCGACTGTTATAATATTGAGTTTAGTTGCATTTGTTGCACTCACTTATAGCATGATGTTTATTTATCAACCAAATGCCGAAGCTTTTATTGAAAGATTAGGTCCAGACGCCCTGACGCAAAGTGAAGGCGGCTATTTTTGGATGGGGCTAATTGGTACAATATATCTTGCACTTGCTATTGGTAATGTATTTGCTTTATTGGCAACTCCTCAAGAATGTGCTGTTTATTATCGTGTGATGGTAACGCTCACATTCTTCTTGTTCCTCAGAGCACTTTGGTTCACGATGACTCAGGAAAATGCGTCAGCTAACCTAACACCTTTGATTGTTCAAGGTCTAGTTTGGCTTGGTACTCTAGTTGTCTATACTCGAAGCGGTCAGCGCATTGGGACAAACATTAACTGGATGTAACTTTTTTAAAGTAAGCATAAACAAAAATAAAAAGGGCTCAGGCATTAAGTTTGAGCCTTTTTTTTATTAATATTAATTTTGCTTTTTGAGTATGTTATTAGCAGCAGCTACAAGTCTTTTTGCTAGTGGACGCATCTTTTAAAGCTTGTTTTTTAGACAGCAATTCATCTTCTTTTATCTCATTCTGAGCAAGAAGCTGTGCTTTGTTAGCTAGTGTGTCTTCAAAGTACTTTTCTAAACAATCATAGCCAAGCTTCTTAGCTTTTTTTTCTTCATAGCCTCTTCTGCCTTTGAGATTAGCAATGATGTCAGGTATTGAAATATTTTGCATATAGGATTTTTATTTAAATTTTTACCTCTTTACAAGCACATAGATTGTTTAGTTTGGTAATTGCTTATTTATAGCGAATTACCAGTCAAAAAAACCGTGTGTGCCAGTTGTTCCTCTATAATATTCAACATCATCGGCTATAAGTTCATATCCAACAACTGCAAGCTCTTCAAAGTTATGGTTTTCAATTTTTATCTTACCTGTAACGTAAACAGGTTCCCACCAAGCAAGTCCTTCCCATGGTTTTTTAGTTTCAACATAAACAATCTGATTAGGAGCAGGAGCGGGGACATGTATACATGCTCCAATGTAAGGCACTAATAAAAAAGTATTTATATCTCGTCCAATTATATCTAAGGGCAGAATATACCCCGGTATTCTGACTTCTTTATCGTCTAATTTTTTGTTAAATTTAACTTCAGATGGATTAAACATTGAAGTCCATGGGATCAAGTCTTCCCAATCAATTTCTTTAGGTTCAGAAGCGTAAGAAAAAGATGAAAGTAAAATCGCTGATATTAGTACTATGCATTTAATGCTTAGAAAAATACTCTTTAATGGTTGAGTTTTCATATTTTAATCGTCATGCCGTCATTAATTGAAAACCAATACGCTCTGATTGCAGGAATAAGACTTACTAGTGAAGCAGATAATATAAATAGCATAAATATATATATATCTTTTACAGCCAGCGTTTCAATATTAACTAATATTCCGTAAGTATTATCAATCCATGGTTGCAATACGTATAAAGTTAGAAACAGCATGACAGTGCTTACAATTATACTCATCACTGAGATAATGAGTGCTTCAAGCATTAAAAGACCAATAACAACTTTAGGCGATGCTCCCATTGCTCGCCAAATAGCCATTTCACGTCTTCTCTCATTTAAACTTGAAAATATAATGGCCGTCATGCCAATGAGCGTTGTAAAAATAACAGTTACGGAGATTCCAAGTAGTAGATTTTCAACCACGCCAACGATCCTCCACAACTCTTGAAGAGCAACACCAGGTAAAATCGAACTTAATGACTCCTCTGGATACTCATTAATCCATCGTTGTAATTGAAATATTTGCAATTTTGAATTTACCCCAATTAATGCTGCCGTGATATTTTTAGGGGAGAGGTCCATCTGACGAATTTCTTCTACAGGAGTAATTTGCCCTGGAATTTTAGCTCCAGTAGACCAGTCTACATGAATTGCTTCAATTGCCTCCAAGCTTACGATTACTGTATTGTCGACCGGTGTTCCAGTTTTAGCAAGAATGCCTGAAATTTTAAAAGGCTGATCATCGTGATCTGAAAATGATTGTAATCCATGAGATACAATGAGTGGAGTGCCCACAGAGTAATTTAGTTTTTCAGCAACACCTGCACCTATTATAACATCATATAAGTCATCTAAGTTGTTGCCCTGTTCCAATTCAATTGATTGTCCACCCCTAAATTTATATCGCTTAAAAAATTCACTATTGGTACCCATAACTCTAAAACCTTTATGACTATCTCCAAGAGAGATAGGCACAGACCAAGCAACTTCTTTTTTATTTATAACATCTTCATAACTTTCCCAAGTTATGTTGTTTGTAGCGTTTCCAATTCTAAAGACGGAATATAGAAGCAGCTGAACAGAGCTCGTTCTCGCACCAACGATTAGGTCAGTTTGAGAAATCGTATCAGTGAAGCTTGTGTATGCAGATGTTCTTAACTTTTCAACGCTCATGTACAACATTAAAGATAAGGATATGGCAAAAACTGTCATAGCAACGGTTAATAATCTTGCATACAAAGAATTGAAGGTAAGTTTTAACAGCATCTTTATTGTTCTTTCACCGAGACATTTTTCATATCTATAACTCTATCAAACTTAGAGCTTAAAGATTTATCATGAGAAACCATTAATAAAGTTGAATTGCTGCTTGCAACTTGAGAGAACATTAAATCCAGAAATATAGTTTGTGCGTCTGTATCCAAAGAGGATGTAGGTTCATCGGCTATGACCAATGGAGGATTTCCAATTAATGCTCTTGCAACAGCAACCCTCTGTTGTTGACCAACGCTCAATTCACTTGCTTTCATGTTAACAACGTCTTCGGGCAAACGTAAAGATTGACAAATACTAATCGCTGTTTCTCTTTGATTGCTGACGTTTGCAGACCTTAATTTTGAAAAATAAAGTGGTAACAAAATATTATCGATCACATTTGCATATGGGAGTAAATTAAATTGCTGAAATATAATACCAATGTTGTCGGATCTATATTGATCTCTTTTTGTTGCTGATAAGTCATTAATCAGCTTTTCATTCAATTGAATTTTGCCTGAAAGGGGAGTTAAAAATCCACAGATAAGTGAGAGTAGGGTTGTTTTGCCAGAACCACTCTCGCCCAAAAGTAATACTTTTTCTCCTTTGTCAACTGATAGCTCTGGAATATGAAGTTTAAATTTGCTTTTATTTGACCAATGAAACTTTACAGAATCAATTTGTATCGTTTTTTCATTCAAATTAGATTTTTCCATCTGTGTTAATTGAAGGTTCATCTCCTTCTACCTCAAAGCTAGTAGACCCCATATTTGAAATAAACTGAACCTCTAACTCACCAGAATTCGTGAAAGTAGCAAAATAAGGAAAATTTACCTCTTTAATGGCATTTATGTTGCCGCATTCAAATGAATATTTTGCATAAAACTCATTATGATTTTCTTCAGCATGCTCATCTTGGTCATCGTGTTCGTCATGGTCATCGTGCTCATCTTCTTCCTTTAAAGCAACTTTCTGACCGTTTAATTCGCAAAGACTATTACTTGGTAGAGTGAATATATTTGTGTAATCATCAAATGTTTTCAAAGCTTGATTAATTTTAGCAATGTCATCATCACTTTTTGCTACATATTCAAAACCTACAATATCGGCTCCAGGTATCATAAATTCAAACTCAATTGTCGATCCTTCAACGGCAATATTTAACTCACCCACGCCATGTTCGTGCTTATCAACTTGTCTCGTCTCTTCAGCACTGATTGTAAAAGTCGTTAAATTAAATGAGAGTAATATATATATTATGTATTTCATATGAGCCTCTATGTGAAAAAAAATATATTATCTTTAAAAAATTATTTAATCTAGATAAAATTGTTATTATATAACAATTCAATTAATGGATGATTTTTGCCTTAAGATGTTTCGCAGGATTTGCAGGTGCCAAAGAATTCTAGATTGTAGCCGTCAAATTTGATTCCACTATTATCCTTAAAATCTAATAAATATTTAAAGAGTTTAGGGTCATTTATTTCTGAGACTTCATCACAACTATCACATATTGAAAATGCAGTAGCGTGAGGTGTTTCACAATCTGAAGTTTTGCATGCAACAAATGAATTTTGACTTTCTACTTTATGAATTTTACCAATTTCAATTAACTTATCTAAAGCTCTGTAAACTTGAGGTGGGGCATTAATCCCTTTTTTTTGTACATTAGATAAAATTGAATACGCTTTAACAGGCTTCTTGTTTTTTTGAATGTATTCAAGAATGATCTTTTGATTTTTGGACAGTGGTTTCTGTTTATTTTCCATTGCTTGCTATTTTAATATTTTTTTCTAATTCTGGATAATGATAAAATAAATAAAATTATTGCAACTGTGACAATAGTAGGGCCCGATGATGTATTGATTTCGAAAGATGCATAAAGTCCAACAAATACTGATAATAATCCTCCTATAATTGACAAAACAACCATTTGTTTAGGATTATTTGATAAATTACGCGCCATTGCACATGGAATAATAAGCATCCCAGTTATTAAGAGAAGACCTACCATTTTGATAGAAATTGCAATAAGAGCTGCCAATAATATTGTAAATATAGCATTAACTCGTTTTGGATTCATGCCCTCAGCTTCAGCCAACTCATAATTTACCGTTGAGGCAAATAAAGGTTTCCATATTAGCCATAATACGAAAAGTATTATTGCACCACCTGCCCATATGATGATCAAGTCATTTATATTTACCGACAGTATATCGCCAAAAAGTACCCCCATGATGTCAAACCTTATGAATGTTAAAAATCCTAAGACTAGTAACCCAATGGCTAAAGATGAGTGCGAGAGGAGCCCCAGTAGTGCATCGCCTGCTAAATTTGTTGTATTTTGTAATCTCAATAAAATTAATGCAACTAATGATGAAACAGCAAATATTGATAGTGAAATGTTTATATCAAATGATATCGATAATATTACACCTAACAATGCCGAGTGCGCTAGTGTATCCCCAAAGAATGAAAGTCTTCGCCAAACAACAAAGCATCCTAGAGGACCGGTAACTAGGGCAATTCCAATCCCAGCGATCAGCGCTCTAAATAAAAAGTCATCAAAGATAGTCATTTTACTTCTTTCACGATGTTACCATCTGAGTCATGAACATGATCATGCTCATGTTCATAGAGAGAAAGAAGCTGAGATGATTTTTCTCCAAAAAGTTCTTTATATTCTTTGTTTTGAGCAACAGCTACTGGCGTTCCTGAGCAACAAACATGCCCATTAAGACAAACGACATAGTCCGTAGCAGACATAACAACATGTAGATCGTGTGAAATTAACAGTATTCCACACTGTAGTGTTTCGGATATTTTTTTTATCAATGCATATAATTCAACTTCACCTGTAAAATCGACACCCTGTACAGGCTCATCAAGTACCAAAAGGTCTGGTTTCTTTGCAATTGCTCGTGCCAGAAGAACTCTTTGAAATTCACCACCTGATAATTCTCTCAGATTATTATTTTTAAGGTGCTCAACGCCTGTTAAGTTCAAAGCATCGTTTATTTCTTGATCTTGAAGGTCCTGAGTTAAGACCATAAAATCAATAACTCTTACAGGTAATGTCCAGTCAATTGAAACTTTTTGTGGTACGTAAGAAATTTTATTTGTTAATCTTTCAACTGTGCCCTCAATGTTTTTGTAAAGACCGAGAGCTATTTTAGCAGTGGTGGTTTTACCTGAGCCGTTTGGACCAATTAAAGTAACAATTTTACCTTTTGTAATATTTAAATTTACACCCTTCACAAGCCATTTGCCATTCTTATACAATCCGGCATCAGATACTTTTACTAAAAGGTCATTGTCTTTCATGAAAAAATGCTTGTTAAATAATTATGTTATAATATAACGCTATACTCAAACTATTATGAAAGCAATATATCTATGAAATTACAACTTAAATTTGGATTAATCTTATCTACTATTTCTCTATTAACGTTTATTTCTTACGCAAAAGCTGAAACAAAAGTTGTAGCATCAATTAAGCCGATACATTCATTAATTAGTTATGTTATGGATGGAGTAGGAACGCCTGGCTTATTAGTAGATGGCAGCTCTTCGCCACATACTTTTCAATTGAAGCCATCTCACGCAACAATGCTTCAGGAAGCAGATATTGTGTTCTGGATTGGCGAGGACTTGGAGTCATTTCTAGAAACACCTCTGGAATCAATTGCAAAAGATGCAAAGCAGGTAACATTGATGGAATCAGAAGATATTGAAATGCTCAAATTTAGGGAAAAAAATGTATTTGATGACCATGATGAGCATGGTGACGAACATGACGAACACGAAGAACATGGTGACGAACATGGTGACGAACATGACGAACATGAAGAACATGGTGACGAACATGACGAGCACGCACATCATGACGGTCATAACCATGGTGAATTTGATATTCACTTTTGGCTAGATCCTGAAATTGCAAAGACTATTGTTCAAATAGCAGCAAAAGAAATATCAGAAATTGATCCTGCAAATGCATCAAAATATGAAGCAAATGCAGCCAAAGCTCTGAATGAACTTGATCAACTTATAAGTGATACAAGAGGCAAGATAAATAAGGATGCCACTTATGTTGTATTCCATGATGCTTATCAATATTTTGAGCAACGTTTTGGAATCGAAGTAATCGGCGCACTCACAGTAAATCCTGAAATATTGCCAGGTGCTAAGCAGCTTTCTGAAATTAGAGAGGTCATTGAACGCGAGGGTGTTAACTGCCTATTCTCTGAGCCTCAGTTTAATCCAACGATCGCTGAAACAATTGCTAGTGACACAGGCGTGAAAGCTGAGGTTCTCGATCCGTTAGGAGCTGAACTAGAGCCTGGAAAAGATCTGTATTTTGATCTTATAAGCGATATGGCATCATCATTTGAAAGTTGTTAGGAGCTTATCAAGATAAGGCAGTCAATAAATAAAATATTTTAGACTAAAACTTCCCCATTTTTTTAATTGAAGGGTGGAGGGATAAATGGGGAAGTTTTCTTTTCTCTAAGTTACTCGAACAAACTATATTTTTTAATATTGTCATTATAATTACAAAAATATTAAAAATTTATGACAGACTTCAAGAAAGTATAGTTTAACAAATCTTTCACAAATTATTGGTAATGTAATGCAAATTGATTCTTTTTTACCAGATTTATGGTCAACAAAAAAAATAATGTTATTCCTCTCCTAAAATATCGTTCCATATTTATTTCAGATATTCATTTAGGATCAAAAGGCTGTCAAGCTGAACAGTTACTTGAGTTTTTAAAAAACACCAGATCAGATTACTTATATTTAGTTGGAGATATTATAGATGGGTGGCGACTTAAAAATAGATGGTACTGGCCACAAAGCCACAGTGATGTAATACAAAAAATTCTAAGAAAAGCACGACACGGAACTAAAGTCCTTTATGTATCAGGAAATCATGATGAGCTTGTTAGAAAATTTGTGCCAATAACACTTGGCGACATTAGAGTAGTTAATGAGATCAAACATAGGACAGTAGATGGATCTGAATATCTTGTACTGCATGGAGATAAATTTGATTCGATTATCAATATCGCACCCTGGTTAGCCCATCTTGGCGCTAGCGCATACGATTTCGCTTTATGGCTAAATAGAAGATTTAACCAGTTAAGATTATTATTGGGTTTGAAATATTGGTCGTTATCAAAGTATCTAAAATTAAAAGTAAAAAATGCTGTTTCTTATATTAATAAATACGAAGAAATAGTTGCAGGTTACGCAAAAAAGAAAGATCTAAAGGGCGTTATTTGCGGACATATTCATCACGCTTCACATCGAATGATAAACGGAGTTCATTACTATAATGATGGGGACTGGGTAGAAAATTGTTCTTTTATGGTAGAAAATTTTGATGGATCAATGGAAATTCTTTTTTGGAAAGATATCGTTGAAAAGTATGAAGTCATTGACAAACATAAGGACTCCGTAAAGGTATTAAGTTAATTGAAAATACTCATCGCATCAGACGCATGGCTCCCTCAAATAAATGGTGTTGTTAGAACTTATCAAACACTTGGTGACAAACTTAGGGGTCAAGGACATGAGGTTAGGTACATAACTCCAGATAAATTTATTACAATTCCATTGATTATTTATCCTGAAATAAAGCTTGCGATTAATCATTGGTTCAAAATTGGCGGGATCATTGAGAAGTTTAAACCTGACTTTATACACGTTGCTACTGAGGGGCCTATTGGCTTAGCGGTTAGGAATTATTGTTCAAAGAATAATTATTCATTCACAACCTCATATTGCACAAAATTTCCAGAATACATAAATACGATGGTTAAGATACCTGTATCCTTCACATATAAAATTTTGAAATGGTTTCACAAAAATTCTAGCGCAGTAATGGTATCCTCTAATTCAATTATAAATGAACTTAATTCACATGGAATTAAAAGGACAGTTAAATGGTCCAGAGGCGTGGATATAGAAGCCTTTAATCCGCAAAAAAAAATTGATCTCAATTTGGAAAAACCAATTTATTTATACGTAGGAAGAATATCTAAGGAAAAATCATTAGACGATTTTCTTAAATTAGATTTAAAAGGTACAAAATTACTTGTAGGTGATGGACCCTATAAGAAAAAACTAGAAAAAAAATACCCTGATGCAGTTTTTGTGGGAGCGAAGAAAGGAAATGAACTGGCACAGTACTATGCATCTTCAGATATCTTTATATTTCCAAGTAAAACAGATACGTTTGGAATGGTCATGATCGAGGCTCTCGCCAGTGGAATTCCCGTGGCCGCATACCCTGTTCCAGGGCCAAATGATGTTTTTGATAATTTTAAACATAACACTCTTGATCGTAATTTAAGTAATTCAATTGAGAAGGCGAAAAAAGTGAGTCGTACCGATTGTTTAAATTATAGTAAAAAATTTGATTGGTTTGAGGTTTCTAAGCTGTTTTTGTCACATCAAACTGCATCACGCGTTGCAAAATAACAACACTGCAAAAAAAAATTTTTTATACAGTAATCATCTTAATAAATTTTAAATAAAAAATTATTAATAAGTAATGAAACTGAAATAATTTTGAAATAAAAAAACATTACTAAACATTTAAAAAAATAAACTGTTATATAATTTTAACAAAATTGAAATAACATTAATTTATCTGAAACAAAATTTTAACAGACCTTAATAATTGTTAATATTTACTTAACTAAAATTTTATGAAATCTCATGTATCACTTCATTTATTAATTAATTAATGGAGTAATATATGAATAAAAAAATCTTAAGTGCAACGACTGCGCTTACTAGTATAATGGCTCTTTCAAGTGCGCAAGCAGATGTAACTGTTGGCGGCACTTTTAACGGCTTGTGGGGATCTGGAGACACTTACGCGTCTCAGGAAAGAATATCAATTACAGAATCAGCTTACGTGACTTACACAGATACATTAGATAATGGTATGGGCATAGAAGGTGTCATGGCTTACGAGTCTGGTGGAGGTGGTGATTTTGATATTTCATTCATTTCTGACATGGGCACAGTTTCTTTTGGTAATGGTCTTTCAGGTGGTCCTGTTGATAGTATGGACAGCCATCCTGTAAAATCATCATTTGCAAGCTCGAGAAAATTACCTCAAGGTCTAAGCGCAGATTATGAAGATGGTGATGGCGTTACTGGTGCAGCAGGTTTTGATAGTAATAACCAAATTGTTTATACATCCCCTAAGATAAATGGATTCACTGCTAAAGCGGGTATCGGATTTGGAACAACGGCTGGTCATGACGACATAATGGCTTATTCAATATCAGGAAAGATTGCTGGTTTTTCAGTTAAAGGAGGTATTGTTGATGAAGGCAATACGGACTCTAGAACTGGAGATGAAAACTACATGATTGGTATTAAAGCACCTAAACTTGGAGGCTTCACAATCGGTTATGGTCTATACGACTCGGACAGTGGTGACACCTATACAGTAGTAGGTGTTAAAACGCCTAAGATTCCTGGCTTGGGAGCAACATTTCAATACGAGTATTTTGATGTAGATAATACTGGCTCAACAGCTGATGACGATGGCTCAATTGCTTCCTTGCAAAAGTCATTCGGTGGAGGTGTAAAAGCTTCACTTGAATATCATGTTGCTTCTGTGGGTTCAAATGCGGATGTTGAAAACTTCTTCATGGGCTACAAAATCGGCTTTTAACTAACTGTTTCAATCCTTTCAAGTTAGTTGATCATGTTAACCAGAGTGCAGATTTGCACTCTGGTTATTTTAATAAATATGTAACAATCTTGTAATATTAATAAGGAATGAAACTATATTTTTTTTTCATTGTTGTTTTAGTCACTCTCACCAACTGTGCTCAACTTCCATTAAGTGTGGAAAGGGCAGACTCTGGCCATATAAGAGGAGAAGACGCGGCAGATCCTACCTCAAGGGGGATAAGCCTTAATAAATGGATAAACGATGAAATAGGCAAATCACTCTCAATCAACAATGACAATTTAATCAATAATAAAGAAAAGTTATGGAAGGCTTCACTTGCAAAGTTGTCATTCATGCCAGTGTTGGAAGCCAACAAAGAAGACTACTTTATATTGACGGATTGGTTTTCAATTGAAAAAGATATAAACAGCCGTATTAAAATTGATGTTTATATTGTTGGCGATGATTTTACAGCAGAATCCTTAGACATTAGAATATTTATTCAAGAATTAAAAAATAATAATTGGATAAAATCATCCTCCGATAACGATGTATTAATAAAAATTCAAAATAGCATAATTGATTATGCTACATCAATATAATCTATAAGAATCTAGGACGAACAAAATCTATAACTTTAAATGAATTATATTTTAGTTCATTCCAATCTTTTAAATCAGATTTTAATATTGCAAGACTTCCTGTTGGAAATTTATTTTTAATATTTAAATATTTCTCATCTTGAGAGGGTGCACTTAAATCCATTGTTAAATTTCGAATTGTCGGTTCATGATTAACAATTAAAATATTTGAATAATTATTTTCAGTGTTTTTGATTAAGTCAAAAAGGTAGATTTCGTCACATAAATACAATTTCTTGCTAAAAACAACCTTCGAGCCTGTCTTTAGTGTTTTTCCAAGAACTAAATTAAATGTGTCAACAGTTCTTCTTGCAGATGAAACATAGGAAATATCTGGTATTATTTTTTTTTGTGAAAGAAATGTTTCAATTTTGTTACAATTGTTTTCTCCTCTTTTAGAAAGAGGTCTCTCATAATCATTTAAACTAGGATCATCCCAACTTGATTTAGCGTGTCTCAATAGATATAAATGCTTCATCACGTTACAATGATAAGAAAAAATACAAATTCAGACAATAAGTTCTTAAACAGAGAATTATCATGGCTTCTCTTTAACCAAAGAGTTTTAGATGAGGCTAATGATACTAAAGTGCCGTTAATCGAAAGAGTTAATTTTCTCTCAATTTCTGCAAGTAATCTGGATGAATTTTACATGGTTAGAATACCAAGTCTTTTGGATGTAGTTGAAAACAAACCCGATGAAATAAGCAATGACGGGATGACTGGGCAGCAGCAATTAAAAGCAGCCTATAATGCTTGTGCAAAAATATTTAAAAATCAGGATGTTTTTTTTAGAAAGCTAGTAAGAGAATTGAACGGAGAAAAAATAATTCACATTACGCCTAATAAATTAAATCTTAAATTGAGAAAAAATTTAAAAAAATTTTTTAACGAGGAAATACTGCCTATATTAACGCCAATTTCTATAGACCCGGTCCATCCATTTCCCTTTATTCCGAATGAAGGATTGTGTATTTCTTTAAATTTAAAAGCAAGAGGTGCAAATAAAACCTTTAACTCGGTAATCATTGTTCCGCGGGCATTAAAAAGAATCGTGTTTATACAAGAGGGCAACAAAGGATATTATTTATTTGTTGAAGATATTATTAAATATTATTTTAAAGATTTATTTCCAAATACAAAATTGTTAGATAGCGCTGTATTTAGAGCTATAAGAGACAGTGATATTGATTATGAATATGATGACGATGAAGATGTTATCAAATATTTTGAAAAAGCTCTAACTAAAAGAAGAAGAGGGGAAATTGTCAGGCTTGAAATTTTAAAAAACACATCACCTAAAAAGAAAAACTTTTTAAAAAAAAATTTGAAGCTTCAAGATGCACAAGTAATTACTCTATCGAAGTATGTAGGATTGCAAGATTTATCGCTTATTCATGATTTAAATAAGCCAAAATTGAAATTTAAGAAATTTATGTCAAGACCCGTTGAAAGATTAAAACAATTTGATAATAATTGTTTTGCTGCCATCAGATCAAAAGATTTTGTTGTTCATCATCCATATGAAACCTTTGATGTCGTTGTCGATTATTTGAATCAGGCCGCGGTTGACCCCAAAGTAGTAGCAATTAAACAAACGATTTACAGAACAACTATTGATAGTCCAATTATTAAAGCTCTTACAAAAGCGGCAGATAACGGGAAGAGCGTAACGGCTGTGGTCGAGATTAAAGCCAGATTTGATGAGGAGGCTAATTTGGCACTTGCTAATCAAATGGAGAAATCTGGAGTTCAAATCGTATATGGTTTTGCTCAATTGAAAACTCACGCAAAGGCAAGTCTTATCATTAGAAGAGAAGCAAATAAATTAAAAAGCTATGCTCATGTAGGTACAGGAAATTATCATCCAAAAAATGCTAAAACTTATGAAGACTTGTCATTATTCACAGCTGATGAAAAAATCTGTAAAGACATTGAGAAGATTTTTAATTACATGACGGGATATGCGTCACCCGCCAATTTAAATAGTATCGTACTCTCACCACTTTCAATGCGAAATCAACTTAATGCAATGATTGATACTGAAATTAAAAATATAAAAAGAGGTAAACCAGCTGGAATTTGGCTTAAAATGAATTCTTTAGTAGATTCCCAAATGATCTCCAAGCTCTATAAGGCTTCAGAAGCTGGAGTTAAAATCGAATTGTTCATAAGAGGAATTTGCTGCTTGAGACCAGGAGTTAAAAAACTTTCTGAAAATATTGTTGTTAAAAGTATTGTTGGCCGATATTTAGAACATGCCAGAATCTTCTGTTTTGCAAACGAATCTAATATACCCTCTAAAAATAATATTGTTTTAATTGGATCAGCTGATCTTATGCCTAGAAATTTGGATAGAAGAGTTGAAATATTAACCCCTATAAAGAATCCTACTGTTCATGAGCAGATATTGAATCAAATAATGGTTGCCAATTTCCTGGACAATGAGCAAACGTGGATAATGAACGATGACGGCACCTATAAAAAAGTTAAACAAAAAGGTAAGACGTTTAATGCACATAAATACTTCATGTCTAATCCAAGTTTGTCAGGTAGAGGAAAAATAAAAGGAAATAGAAAGCCAAAGAAATTACTCTCTCTGATGACCTATGAATAATTTAATTCCCAAAAAGAAATTATTTTTTACAGATGAACGTATTGCCATAATTGATATTGGCTCTGACACAGTTCGTTTTCAAATATTTGAAAATTTTAAGGATAATCAGGTAGCCATTTTCAATAAAAAAATTACGTGTGGGTTAGGTAAAGATCTTATTAAAAACAACAAGCTTAATAAAGACTCTATAAAAAAAGCAATGAATGCACTTTATTATATCAAGGAATTGATAGACTCATCAAAAATTAAAAATTATGAAATATTTGCAACAGAGGCTGTTCGTGTTGCCAAAAATAGAGATGCATTTATTGCTGATGCAGAAAATATTCTTAAAAAGAAAATACATGTATTAACAGGCGATGAAGAAGCCAAGTTTTCTGCTATGGGATGTATTGTTGGCCTTAAAAAATCAAATGGCCTTGTTGCCGATCTTGGTGGTGGCAGTTTAGAAATCGCTGAAGTTAAAAAGAAAGAAATAATGAATACGATGTCTTTGCCACTAGGTGTTCACAGGGCGAAATCTAAAAATAATAAAATAATAGATAAATTTAAAAGCTCACTTCAGAATACAGAGTGGCTTAATGAAAATAAGTTTAAAAGGGTAATCCTTACAGGCGGCACTTGGAGAGCTTTAGTTAAATTATATTTTGATAAGTATAACTATCCCCTCAAAGTCATTCATCACTTCAAACCTGATTTTGATAATTTTGTATTAATGCTTGAGGAAGTTTCAAATTTTAAAAAAAAGGATCTGCTTCAATATTCATTAATTACTAAAGATAAAACACCATTTATACGATATGCGGCCAAGCTTGCATTGGAAATTATAAATAAGGTCTCTGCGAAACAAGTAGTTATTTCATACACAGCTATCAGAGAAGGTTATATTTCAGATAAAATAAAATTAAACTATAAAAACGATCCGCTTGAATATCAATCATTAAAAGTTGCAGCTATTGCTAACGAATTAAATTCAAGAGCAGTAAATTATGAAAATATTAAATTATTTACCAATAATTTTTTTAAGAAAAGATCATATTTAAATAAAAGAATTAGAGAGTCTGCTGCAAATTATATAACAACGGGAGACAGTATCGCTCGTGACGAGAGGGGATTGTTTGTTTTTAAACAAATAATAAAATCTGAAATATTAAAGTTTAGCCATTCTGATAGAGTTATGCTTGCCACTATTATTTTTGTTTTTCATAACGGAATTAATTACAATGAGATAAAAGATTATAGAAAAATTATCAATAAAAATAAATTATTAAGCAGCATTGAGCTTGGATTGTTTTTAAGAATTGTTTACGAGATAGGACAGTTATCTAATTTTAATTACAGTAATATCAGTATTTACGTAAAAGATTCCAATTTGATATTTTCTATCCCAAAAAACTATTCAGAACTTTTAAACAGTCGATTTAATAAATTTATTTTAATGCTTTCAAAGCACAAAAAATTATCACAAAAAATTATATTTGTCTGATCAATGGAAAATATCAGTTTTATTCTTAATAAGCTAGAAGATGCAATAATTGTTCTTGATTCCGATCAAAAAATTGTTTTTCAAAATTCCCATTCAATAGATTTATTTGAAAATAATTATACCGGTCAAAATATAACAAATTTAATTAGAAGCCCAATAATTTTAGAGACTTTAGAAAATGTATATAAAAATAAAAAAACGAAAATAATTGAATACAACAGTGAGTACGGACAAAATCTGTCCCCTAGATCAACAAATTTTTACAATGTGGAGATTAGTTATGAGAAAAATCATCTTCAATTAACCAACACAAAAGATAATTACGTTATTCTCATGAAAAATATAACTCCTTTAAAGAATATTGAAAAAGTTCGCTCCTCATTTATTGCAAACGTAAGCCACGAGTTGAAAACACCACTCGCAACAGTCATGGGTTTCTTGGAGACTATAAGAGGTCCAGCAAAAGATGATAAAAAATCTATGTCTAAGTTTTTGGGCATTATGGATAAAGAAACCATTCGCATGAAACGACTGATAGATGATTTACTTGTTGTATCAAAAATAGAGTCTGATGAACATATTCATCCAACCAAGAAGGTAAATTTAATAAAGACTTTAAATAATGTGATAGAAAGTCTTAAGGAATACGCATTAAAGAAGAATATTCAAATAAGAACCAACTATCAGCTCATTGAAAATTTATCTGTATTAGGAAATGAAGATGAGTTGGTACAGGTATTTACAAATATTATAGATAATTCGATTAAATATGGGAAAATTAACAGTTCAATAGTTATAAAGGCCGAAGAAGTTAAAGAACAGACTGATCAATCAGAAAATAAAAAACTATTTCCTCAGCATATATTGAAAATTAGTGTTAAAGACGAAAGCGACGGCATTCATGCTAAACATCTTTCAAGATTAACTGAGCGTTTTTACCGTGTAGATGCAGCAAGATCCAAAGAAATCGGTGGCACGGGTTTAGGATTAACCATAGTTAAACATATTTTAAATAAGCACAGAGGTCATTTAGATATAAAAAGTGAAATAAATCAAGGCAGTACATTTACAGTAGAATTGCCTATTGCACCCATTTCATAAGGTGCAATAATAATTTAACAAATCTTTGTTAATATTAGATATGACGACTCAATTTGTTTTATTTGGTTATCATCATTTGGCAACAATTTTCACAATTGGAACTATATCAATTTTATTTCCTATCTTTATTCGATTTATAAATATTAAAATTGTTACAAAATCAATTTTTTTGTTAATTGGTTTTATTTTAATCTCTCATGAGATAATAAAGCCATTTTATCGTGTGATATTTTATGAACATTCTATATTTGAAGTATTACCATTACACATATGTCATATAGCTGCTATCTCAATGGGATTATACGTATTTACTAAGATAAAATTCTTTTTTGAAGTAGGTTATTTTTTTGGATTAAGTGGAAATTTCCTTGCAATAATTACACCAGATTTAGATTTTTCTTTTCCTGATGCTGAATATATTACCTATTATTTCGGACATGGCTTATTACTGCTTGCTGTAATATATGCCTGTGTATGCACGAAGGTTCAATTGACTTGGTGGTCAGTTTTACGAGTTCTTTTGTTTGCCGTTTGTTTACTGCCTTTAATTTATGGATTAAATATTTATATTTCTGAATTTTTTAACGATGCCAATTATTGGTATTTAATGATAACACCTGCCGCAAACACGCTTTTAGATATATTCCCATCTCCTCCAATGCATATTCCTTACTTGGCCATGTTAACAGTTATTATATTCATATTAATCTATCTTCCCTTTAAATATCTTAATAAAAACAAACAATTAACTTTTCTACGATAAGCTAACATTCATAAAACTGTAACAAAAATGTTATATAAAAGTAACTAAGTTCGAATATTTTAGCTAATGAATCATAAACTTTAATGGAGAAAATAATGAGATTAATCAAACTAATGATTATTGCAGTTTTCGCTACTTCGATTTTTACATTCAGTTCTCAAGCTAGAGATACTATCAAAATCGTTGGTTCGTCTACTGTATATCCTTATGCGACTGTAGTTGCTGAGAGATTTGGTAAGACTGGATTTAGTACTCCTGTAATTGAGAGTACAGGTACTGGCGGTGGAATGAAATTATTCTGCGCAGGAGTTGGCACTGATCACCCTGATATTACCAATGCGTCTCGTAAAATTAAAAGTAAAGAAAAAGCATTATGCGCTAAGAATGGAGTTACCGACATAATTGAAATTACAATTGGCAATGATGGTTTAACACTTGCTCATAGCTTAGATGCTGCCGATGCAGATTTCACACAAGAGCATTTATTTTTAGCAATTGCAGAAAAAGTACCCGCTAATGTCATGAAGGATGGCGACGGCAATGTAGTTGCTGGAAATCTAATTGATAACCCATATGAAAAATGGTCTGACATTGATGCTTCATTGCCTGATCATAAAATTGAAATCCTAGTCGCACCACCGACATCTGGTACTAGAGATGCTTGGAATTCACTTATTATGAAAAAAGGTTGCAAAGCAGCAGGAGCATACACACTTTGGGAAAATGCAGGTGAAAAGGCAAAGAAAAAATGTGCAGTAGTGCGAGAAGATGGAAGAGTTATTGAAGCTGGTGAAAACGACACTTTAATAGTTCAAAAATTATCAGAGGATCCAGAAAGATTTGGTTATTTTGGTTACAGCTACCTTTTGGCTAACGAAGATAAAATTAAATCTGCTGCTATCACTGGAATTCAGCCATCACTTGCTGGTATCCAGGATTATTCTTACCCAATTGCACGACCATTACAATTCTACGTGAAAAAAGCTCACGTTGGTGTTGTACCAGGAATTGAAGAGTTTCTTGAAGCTTTCACAAGTCCTGACGCCATGGGCGAAGATGGATATCTAACTGATATCGGTTTAGTTGCATTATCTGATAGTGATGCATCTGATATAAGATCAAGAGTTGCTAACTTAGAAACGCTCGATCTAGACTAAAAGACTTGATTAATCCACAACTGAGGCAAGTTATGCTTGTCTCAGTTGTTAAATAAGCATTATGGTGAATCATGGGATTTATATTAATATCTTTAATTGTTCTAATTGGTTTCACCAGCTATTTTCTAGGAAGTCTTAGAGCAAAAAAGCTTAGGACGTCAAATCAAAAAAATCTTACATCACTCAATCACTATTATGGGTACTACGTAGCTCTATGGGCTGTTGTGCCGGCGTTATTGATACTGTTGAT
>CABYDZ010000012.1 GCA_902517885.1 uncultured Pelagibacteraceae bacterium | reverse complement strand
TCCAACTGACCAGAGCTCTTTTGGAATCTTAAGTTAAAGGACTCCTTATATAGGTTACTCAACTCTGTTTTAAGCTGATCATTTGTTTTTTTTCTTATTTCTTCTACCTTCATCTTTTTCCTTTATTTTATGAGCTGTCCAACTACTTTGGTCTTAATTGGTAACTTTGAGGAAGCTCTTCCAAAAGCTTCTTTTGCTATCGATTGTGAGACGCCGTCAACTTCAAATAAAATCTTTCCTGGCTTCACCCGACATGCCCAAAATTCTGGCGAGCCTTTTCCTTTACCCATTCTTACTTCTGTTGGCTTTTTTGATACTGGAACATCTGGAAATATTCGAACCCAAACACGTCCCGCTCTTTTCATAAATCTTGTCATTGCAACCCTTGCTGCTTCTATTTGTCTGGCTGTAATCCTCTCAGCTTCTAAGGCCTTTAGCCCATAAGTTCCGTAGTTCAAACTTGTTGAAGAAGTTGCAACGCCTTTAATTCTACCTTTGTGAGCTTTTCTGAATTTTGTTTTTTTTGGCTGTAACATAACTTATCCTAATTTATTTGGATTATTTTCCATTTCGTGTGGAGCATTATCGTCTATGTCTCCTTTATATATCCATACCTTGATGCCACATGCGCCATATGTGGTTTGCGCTGTTGCTATTGCATAATCAACATTTGCCCTAAATGTGTGCAATGGAACTCTTCCCTCTCTATACCACTCTGTTCTAGCAATTTCAGTTCCACCAAGACGGCCTCCACAATTTACTCTTATGCCATCAGCTCCTAGTCTCATTGCAGACTGAACAGATCTTTTCATTGCTCTTCTAAATGAAACCCTTCTCTCAAGTTGTTCTGCAATTGCATCTGCTATTAGTTGAGCTTCAACCTCTGGCTTTCTGATCTCGACCAAATTTATTGAAACATCATCCGATGTAAATTCTGAAATTTTCTTTTTTAGCTTTTCTATATCACTGCCCTTTTTACCAATAATTAAGCCTGGTCGAGCTGAATAAATAGTTACTTGAGCTTTCTTTGCTGGTCTTTCTATCTGAATTTTAGCTACAGCACATTTTTTCAATTTTTTTTCAAGATAGGATCTGATTTTAAGATCTTCTTGTAAAAACGAACCAAATTCCTTTTTATTGGCATACCATTTGGATTGCCATTTTTTATTAAGAATTAATCTAAGCCCAATAGGATTTACTTTCTGTCCCATATTCTATGCTTCTTTCTCCGATTTCTTATTTTGTAATTCTGCAACTTTAATTGTTACATTGGTTAGATGCTTGTTTATTCTTCCTGGTCTACCTTTTGCTCTTGGTCTCCATCGCTTCATTACCATACTCTTCCCACAATAGGCTTCTGTTACCTGTAAAATGTCTATGTCTAGCTGATGATTGTTTTCAGCATTAGCTACCGCGCTATTTAGTACCTTACTAATATCTTTAGCAATACCTCTAGATGAAAATTTTAGAAGGTTAATTGCCTCAGAAGCCTTCTTTCCTCTAATCATTTCAAGAACAATATTCGCTTTTGACGGACTAACCCTCAAATTTCTTAAAATGGCATAAGCTTCATTATCTTTTCTTATTAGGTGCTTCATGATTATTTAGTTTTTTTATCTCCAGTATGACTGTTAAAAGTTCTTGTTGGTGAAAACTCTCCTAGTTTATGGCCTACCATGTCCTCAGTAACATTGACTGGAATAAACCTCTTACCATTATGCACAGCAAAATTAACCCCTACAAACTCAGGCAAAATAGTGGATCTTCTTGACCACGTTTTAATAACGCCACCTTTGCCACCATCTCCTGCTGCCTTTACTTTCTTTAATAGATGACTATCAACAAATGGTCCTTTCCAAACAGATCTCGTCATTTTTAAACCTCTATCCTTGCTTTTTTGTCAGTTTTTCTCTTAATAATAAATTTATCCGTTCTTTTATTATTTCTTGTCTTTTTTCCCTTAGTTGGTTTTCCCCATGGAGTAACAGGATCTCGACCGCCAGATGTTTTACCTTCTCCTCCACCATGAGGGTGATCAATTGGATTCATAGCCACACCTCTTACTGATGGTCTAACGCCTAACCATCTTTTTCTTCCAGCTTTTCCTAATTTTTGGTTTTTCTTATCAATATTTGACAAAACACCAATTGTAGCTCTGCATTCTTCTCTTACTTTTCTCTGCTCACCAGAGGGCAACTTAATGGCTACATATCCGTCAGACTTACCAACAATCTGTGTTGAGGAACCAGCGGATCTAGCTAATTGTGCACCACTTCCAATTTTCAACTCAATATTATGTATATCTATTCCAACAGGGATGTCAGACATGGGCATGCAATTGCCAATTCTGATTTCTTTTTTTTCACCGGATATAACTTGGTCACCGGCTTTTAAATCCTTTGGTGCCAAGATATAGCTTTTTGTTCCGTCAGTGTATGTGATTAGTGCAATGTAAGAAGATCTATTTGGATCATACTCAATTCTATCAACAGTTGCACTTTCTGTATTATTTCTTTTAAAATCAACAATTCTATATTTTGCTTTGTGTCCACCACCTTTTCGTCTCATTGTAATTCTGCCTGTATTATTTCTTCCACCTTTTTTTGAAAGGCCGGCGGTTAGAGACTTCACTGGCTTACCCGTCCATAAACCTTTTTTATCAACAAGTGTTAGTCCGCGTGTTCCTGGAGTATTTGGTCTGAATTTTTTTAAAGGCATTTTTTATTATACTCCCGCATTCAAATCAATTGTTTGACCTTCTTCAAGAGTTACAAAAGCTTTCTTGTAATCAGAGCGTTTTCCAAGCGAGCCCCTAAATGCTTTTAGCTTACCCTTTACAATTGAAGTGTTCACTTTTTTTACTTTTACTTTAAATATATTTTCTATTGCAGTTTTTATTTCTTTCTTATTGCTAGTCTTATTAACTTGAAAAGTAACTTGATTAAATTCTGCGCCCAAAGAAGACTTCTCAGTAATAATAGGCTTAATAATTGTTTTAAAATCTTTAATACTAGGCATTTTATATATAATTCTTTTCTAGTTGGGCTAATGCATCTTTACTTATAATCAATTTTTGATGTCTCAAAAGATCAAGAGCATTCATAGATTTAACACTCAAGTACTTAATGTCCTTTAGATTTCTTGCAGCAAGAGACAAATTTTGGTTAGGCGTATCCCCCTCTAAAACCAATGCAGAGTTAATTTTTTGTTTGTCCAAATAGCTCTTTAAGATCTTAGTTTTTGGCTCAGCGATCTTGAGTTCATCGATTAAAATCAGATCATTACATTTTACTTTTTCAGATAATATATGCTTAACAGCCAAGTTTCTTAAGCGTTTTGGAAGTTTCTTTAATGATCTTACTCCCCTTAGATTATGTGCCATACCACCACTTCTAAAAATATTTGCCTTCTTAGAACCATGTCTTGCTCCACCACCACCTTTTTGCCTACCCAACTTCTGTGTTGTACCTGCAACTTCGGAACGATTTTTGGTCCTAGCGCGAAGAGGCTTTTTATTAGACTCATTCCATCTTACAAGAGAACTTATAACTGAAAGATCTGGTTTTAAATTAAAGATGGCTTCATTAAGCTCCATAGATTCTGTGCTCTTGCCATTCATTTTATTTAGCTCTACTTGCATTCCTATTTATCCTTTTTAGTTGATTTTTCTGCTTGTACAGCAGTACCTTCAACTTCTTTAATATCATTTCTCTTAATAGAGTCTTCAACCACTAGCCATGTTCCTCGCGCACCAGGAGTAGCTCCCTTTACGCAGATAATATTTTTTGCTTCATCAACTTTTACTACTTGTAAATTTTGAAGTGTTTTATGAACATCGCCATACTGTCCAGCCATTTTTTTTCCTTTAAAGACCTTACCGGGATCCTGACACTGTCCTGTTGAACCAGCACTTCTATGAGACACAGAAACTCCATGAGAAGCTCTCAAGCCTGAAAAGTTATGTCTTTTCATCACTCCAGCAAATCCTTTACCCTTTGTAAAACCAGACACATCGATAAATTGGCCTTCCTGAAAATGACTTGCATTTAATTGGTCGCCCGACTTTAATTCAGTATCTTTATCTATTGAAAATTCTCTAAGATACCTAAAAGCCTCACTCTTTTTCTTTTCAAAAAATCCTTTTTGAGCCTTATTGGCTTTTTTTAATTTACATGCTCCAACTAAAACTTTGTCAGCATTTGTATCAGCAGAGTCAACTCTTTCAACGATCTGACATTGATCAATATGTAAGACAGTCACTGGAATATTTGTGCCACTCTGTGTATACAAGTTACTCATTCCTATTTTTTTTGCGATGATTCCTGTTCTCATATCTATAACTTGATTTCTACATCAACTCCCGATGCTAGATCCAATTTCATAAGTGCATCTACTGTTTGAGGGGTAGGATCAACGATCTCTATTAAGCGTTTATGCGTTCTTATCTCAAATTGTTCTCTACTTTTTTTATTTACATGAGGAGATCTTAAGACGGTAAATTTTTCATTATTAGTAGGAAGCGGAATTGGTCCCTTAACCATTGCTCCGGTTCGTTTTGCTGTATCTACTATTTCAACAGATGATTTATCCAACACCCCGTGGTCAAATGCTTTAAGTCTGATTTTAATATTTTGATTTTCCATTATTATAATTAAGCGAACTTCGCTTTTACCTCATCCTGTACATTTTGTGGAACCTGCTCGTAATGATCAAAAAACATTGAATATTGAGCTCTTCCCTGTGTCATAGATCGTAGTGTGTTTACATAGCCAAACATATTAGCCAGTGGCACCATTGAGCTAATAGCCGTTGTATTGCCTCTTGCTTCACTTCCACTTACTTGACCTCTTCGACTACTTAAATCCCCTATCACATCTCCCATAAACTCTTCAGGTGTAACAACTTCAACTCTCATTATTGGTTCTAATAACTTTGGATTGGCTTTTTGACAGGCATCCTTAAACGCCATTCGCCCAGCTATTTCAAATGCAAGGCTGCTTGAGTCCACATCATGATATTTTCCATCTATAAGAGTCACCTTATAGTCAATTATTGGGAAACCAGCTATAACACCGGTATCAGCCACTCCTTCTATACCTTTCTCTACACCTGGTATGTATTCCTTAGGAATATTTCCACCTTTAATTTTATCTTCAAATATTCTTCCAGTTCCCGGCTCGCAACCTTCGACAATTATCTTAACCTCAGCAAATTGCCCTGCGCCACCACTTTGTTTTTTGTGTGTATATGTTACTTCCATATTTTTAGAAATGGTTTCTCTATATGCAACTTGTGGAGCTCCTACATTAGCCTCTACGTTGAACTCTCTCTTCATCCTATCCACAATTATATCTAAGTGAAGTTCACCCATTCCTTTTATTACTGTTTGTCCAGATTCTTCATCTGAGGTAACTCTAAATGACGGATCTTCTTTCGCTAATCTTGCAAGTGCTTCCCCCATTTTTTCCTGGTCTGCTTTTGTCTTTGGTTCAACTGCAATCTCAATAACTGGATCTGGAAAGTCCATAGACTCCAGTATAATTGGCTTTTGGGCATCTGATAGAGTTTCACCAGTTATAGTATCTTTTAAGCCAGCAATCGCGACTATGTCGCCAGCGTAAGCAATTTTTATGTCTTCTCTATTATTAGCATGCATTAAAAGCATACGGCCTATTCTTTCCTTATCACCTTTAACAGAGTTTAAAATTGTTGAACCAGCCTCTAACTTACCAGAATATATTCTAGTGAATGTAAGAGAACCTACGAAAGGGTCGTTGGCTACCTTGAATGCCAATGCAGAGAAAGGCTCATCATCCGATGCTTTTCTTATTTCCTCTTCTTCTTTTCCTGGAATATTACCTGTTGCCTGCTGAACCTCACTAGGGTCTGGCATAAAATTCACAATTGCATCTAACAAAGGTTGGACACCTTTATTTTTGAACGCACTGCCAGTTAAAATTGGAACAAACTCAAAATTAATTGTTCCTTTTCTGATACACTTGATTAGAGTTTCTTCGTCTGGTTCTTCTCCATCTAAATATTTTTCAAGGACTTCTTCATCTTGTTCGACAGCCATTTCGACCATTTCAGATCTATATTTTTCAGCAGTATCTTTTAATTCTTCTGGGATATCTGTGTATTCATACTTAGCTCCAAGATCCTCATTTGCCCAAACGATTGCTTTATTCTTAACTAGATCAATCACACCTTTTAAATTTGATTCACTTCCGTAAGGTATTTGTAAAACTAATGCATTTGCCTGAAGTCGATCTTTAATCATGTCTAAGCACTTATAAAAGTCTGCACCTGTGCGGTCCATTTTATTAACAAAACACATTCGCGGTACATTGTATCTATTTGCTTGTCTCCAAACAGTTTCAGTTTGCGGCTCCACACCAGCGACGCCATCAAATACTGCAACAGCCCCATCGAGCACTCTTAAAGAACGCTCAACTTCGATGGTAAAATCAACGTGTCCAGGAGTATCAATAATATTAATCCTATGGTCATTCCAGAAACAAGTAGTAGCCGCAGATGTAATAGTTATTCCACGTTCCTGTTCTTGTTCCATCCAGTCCATTGTGGCCGCACCATCATGCACTTCTCCGATCTTATGACTTTTTCCCGTATAATAGAGTATTCGCTCAGTAGTTGTTGTCTTTCCAGCATCTATGTGCGCCATGATGCCAATATTTCTATAATTATTTAATGAATACTCTCTAGTCATAATTACCACCTAAAGTGAGCAAATGCTTTATTTGCTTCAGCCATTTTATGAGTGTCTTCTCTTTTCTTAATTGCAGAACCTTTATTACCTGCTGCATCCATTAATTCTGAACTTAATTTTTCCATTAAACTTTTTTCTTTTCTATTCCGAATAGCATTAACTAACCATCTAATAGCTAACGCTTGAGATCTATTTCCCTTTACCTCAACAGGAACTTGGTACGTTGCTCCACCAACTCTTCTAGATCGTACTTCTACCAGGGGCCTAACATTTTCTATTGCCTTATTGAAAACGCTCATTGGAGCCTCTCCTGTTTTATTCTGAATATTTGTAAATGATTTAGTGATAATAGCTTCAGCAACTGTCTTTCTTCCATCAAGCATTATTGCATTGGTGAACTTTGTAAGCACAGTGCTATTGTGAACTGGGTCAGGTAAAATGTTTCTAACTTGTGCTTTTCTTCTTCTTGACATAATTATTTTGGTTTCTTGGCTCCATATAACGAGCGACGTTGCTTTCTCTCACTAACACCTTGAGTGTCCAAAACTCCTCTAACTGTATGATATCTTACTCCAGGAAGATCCTTAACTCTTCCACCACGTATTAAGATTACTGAATGCTCTTGAAGGTTGTGACCTTCTCCACCAATGTAACTTGTAACTTCAAAACCATTTGTTAATCTTACTCTTGCTACTTTTCTAAGTGCTGAATTAGGTTTCTTAGGTGTTGTGGTGTAAACTCTTGTGCACACACCTCTCTTTTGAGGATTGGCTTTAAGTGCAGGTACCTTATTTCTTTTTCGAACCTTAGTTCGCGGTTTTCTTATTAACTGACTTATAGTCGGCATACAATGTCTCCAGTTAGAAACTAATAAAAAGTTAACTATTAAAAAAAGTCTAAAAAAAGTAGCGTTTAGATTTCTCTACCGCCTACTATTTAAGAATGCCGAATAATACTTAATAGTCTGCTTTGGTCAACATATATTATTAAGAATTTTCCTGAATTTCTGCAGTTTCCTGCTCTTTTGCAGCTTGCATTGCTTCAATTTCAATTTTGGCCTCTTTATCAAGATTTTTTGCCTGATTTTCAATCTGCTTAAAGATTCTTCCAGTTCCTGCAGGTATCAATCTACCTACAATAACATTCTCTTTGAGGCCCTCTAGTCTATCAACTTTTCCTTTAATTGATGCATCTGTAAGAATACGTGTCGTTTCCTGGAATGAAGCGGCAGATATAAATGATCTGGTTTGCAGAGAAGCTTTGGTTATGCCTAAAAGAACTGGTTTGCCTGCAGCTGGTTTTTTTCCTTCAGCAGTAAGCTGTTCATTTGTAATTAGGAATTCATATCTATCAATATCTTCCCCTTTAATGAATGAACTGTCGCCAGTGTCAGTAATGCTAACTTTTTGAAGCATCTGTCTACATAAAACCTCGATATGCTTATCATTAATTAGAACACCTTGCAGTCTGTATACTTCTTGAACCTCATTAATCAAATAATCAGCTAAGGCTTCAATACCCAATATCTCTAAGATATCATGAGGGTCAGGGTTTCCATCAAGCAAATAATCACCTTTTTCAATACTTTCACCTTCTTGATAAGCTATATGCTTACCTTTTGGAATTAGCACTTCAACAGGTTCGCTTTCACTTTCCTCTGGAGTAATGATTACTTTCTGCTTTCCTCTAATATCTTTTCCAAATGAGATGATGCCTGATATTTCGGATATAATTGCATGATCTTTTGGTTTCCTCGCTTCAAACAATTCTGCAACTCTAGGTAGGCCACCAGTAATATCTTTGGTTTTAGATGCAGCCTTCGGTGTTCTTGCTAAAACATCACCTGCATGGACTTCTGAGCCATCAACAACTGATAAAATAGAGTCAGGTGGAAGGAAGTATCTAGCTTCATTGCCATTTGCTAGAAGTATTACTTCACCTTTTTTATCTCTCAAAGTAATTCTTGGCTTAAGGTCAGCTCCTTTTGAATCTAGTTTCCAGTCTTTAACTTTAGTGTATGTTAATCCTGTTTTTTCCTCAGTTTCCTCTATTAAAGAAATACCTTCTTCCATATCCACATAGTTAGCTGTACCTGATTTTTCAGAAATAACAGGGTTTGTAAATGGATCCCATTCACAAATTTTTGTTCCTGAAGATACTTTTGAGTCTTCTTCCACTAGTATTTTTGTTCCATAAGGAACTTTGTAGTTTGCAAGCTCCCTATTATTTTCATCATGAATAGCCAATTGACAATTTCTTCCCATGACAATTAAATTCTGATTACTATCCTCAACTGTATTCTTGTTTAAGATTTTGAAAATCCCATCATTATTAATCTCAATGAAAGATTGATCATTAATTTGAGCAGCTCCTCCAATATGGAATGTTCTCATAGTCAATTGTGTTCCTGGCTCACCGATAGATTGAGCAGCAATCATCCCCACAGCTTCTCCCTCATTAACCATAAATCCTCTTGCAAGATCGCGTCCATAGCACTTTACACAAATTCCTTTCTTACTATCGCAAGTTAATGGAGATCGAATATAGGCATTCTGTATACCAGCCGTTTCAACCTTCTCAGCGAGCATCTCATCCATATAATCATCTTTTTTTGCTACAATTTCATTAGTAACTGGATGAATAATATCTTTTTGTAAAAACCTACCGAGTAATCTATCTGCAATTGATATAATTACTTCTCCACCTTCAACTACATCGGATATCCATACTCCACTATCAGTCCCACAGTCGTGGCCTGAGATGGTACAATCTTGTGCTACATCACACAACCTTCTGGTCAAGTACCCAGAATTAGCTGTCTTCAATGCAGTATCAGCTAGCCCTTTTCTTGCTCCGTGAGTAGAATTGAAATATTCGAGTACATTTAAGCCCTCTTTAAAATTTGATATTATTGGAGTCTCAATTATATCTCCAGATGGTTTAGCCATAAGGCCTCGCATTCCAGATAACTGCTTCATTTGGGCTGCTGAACCCCTGGCTCCTGAATTTGCCATCATATATATAGAATTAATAGGAAGTTCTCTCTTAGTTGTTTCATCAACTTTTACAGAGGAAATTTCATTCATCATTTCCTGTGCAACTCTGTCAGTACATTTGGCCCAGGCGTCAATTACTTTGTTATATTTTTCTCTGTTAGTAATTAAACCATCATTATATTGCTTTTCATATTTTTCTATTTGAACTGTTGTTTCTGAAACCATTTTTTCTTTAGTCTCAGGTATTATCATATCATCCTTGCCAAAAGAAATACCCGCCTTATATGCGTAATGAAACCCAAGTGCCATTAATTGATCAGCAAAAATAACAGTATCTTTTTGTCCACAGTACCTGTAGACGGTATCAATTAAACTCGATACTTCTTTCTTGCCAAGAAGACGATTGACTAGTTTTGGATCAAGATCTTTATGATGAGGTATTAAGTTCCATAAAAGCATTCTACCAGGTGTCGTACTAATTCTTTTAGTATCAACATTCCCATCAGAATTAATGTAATTAACTCTTGCTTCAACTTTTGCATGTACAGTCGTTACACCGTTTTCAATTGCTTGTTGAACTTCAAAAATATCTTTATAAACAGCTCCCTGACCAGGCTCATTATCTTTTTCTTGAGATAAAAAATATATGCCTAAAACTATATCCTGACTTGGAACAATCACTGGCTTACCATTAGCCGGGTTTAATATATTATTTGTAGACATCATTAATACTCTAGCTTCGAGCTGTGCTTCTAAGCTAAGCGGTACGTGGACAGCCATTTGATCACCGTCAAAATCTGCATTAAATGCAGTACAAACAAGAGGGTGAAGTTGAATTGCTTTGCCCTCGATTAAGGTAGGTTCAAAAGCTTGTACGCCCAACCTGTGAAGTGTTGGCGCTCTATTTAAAATGATTGGATGTTCTCTAATGACCCTATCAAGTACATCCCAGACCTCGGGCCTTTCTTTCTCAACCATCTTCTTAGCTTGTTTCAATGTAGTCGCAAGACCTAATGACTCTAAACGTGCGTAGATAAATGGCTTAAACAATTCTATTGCCATTTTTTTAGGCAGCCCACACTGGTGTAGCTTTAGTTCGGGTCCAACAACAATTACTGACCTACCAGAGTAATCAACTCTTTTTCCAAGAAGATTTTGCCTGAAGCGACCTTGTTTACCCTTGAGCATCTCTGCAAGTGATTTGAGAGGTCGTTTATTAGTTCCTGTAATTACTCTACCCCTTCGTCCATTATCAAATAGTGCATCCACTGACTCTTGCAGCATTCTCTTTTCATTTCTAATAATGATATCTGGAGCTCTTAATTCTATGAGTCTTGATAGTCTATTATTTCTATTGATAACACGTCTATATAAATCGTTTAAATCTGATGAAGCAAACCTTCCACCATCCAAAGGAACGAGTGGTCTAAGCTCTGGCGGGATTACTGGCACAGATGTTAAAATCATCCATTCAGGTCTATTCCCTGAAGAGATAAAGGCTTCAAATATTTTTATTCTTTTAACAAGCTTTTCAGAAAGTGCGACTGCTTTGGTTTCAGCGAGTTTTGATTTCAACAATTCAAGCTCAGCCTCAAGCTCAACTCTTTCTAAAACTTTTCTTACAGCTTCTGCTCCAATTCCTGCAGAAAAGGAATCTACACCATATTCTTCTTTAGCATTTTCTAACTCCTCTTCATCCAAGAGCTGATTTTGAATCAATGGTGTTAAGCCCGGCTCAGTCACCATAAATTTTTCAAAATAAAGAACTTTTTCTAAATCCTTTAATTTCATATCCATCATTAGAGCAATACGGCTTGGCAAGGATTTTAAAAACCATATATGAGCGACGGGTGCTGCCAATTGAATATGGCCCATACGTTCTCTTCTTACATCTTTCTTTGTTACTTCAACTCCACATTTTTCGCAGATTATTCCTTTGAATTTCATTCTCTTATATTTACCGCATAGGCACTCATAATCCTTAATTGGGCCAAATATCCTTGCACAAAAAAGGCCATCTCTTTCTGGCTTAAACGTTCGATAGTTTATTGTTTCAGGCTTTTTTATTTCACCATATGACCAGGATAATATTCTCTCAGGACTTGCAATAGAAATCTTAACTTGATTAAAATCATCCCTAGAAGCGGCAGGATTGAAAATGTTCATTAAAGACTGACTCATAATTAATTTCCTAATTTAAATTCGATAATTCTATGTTAAGTCCGAGAGATCGTATCTCTTTTATTAAAACGTTAAATGATTCAGGCGTTCCTGATTGGAATACATCTTCACCCCGTATTATGGTTTCATAAACTTTAGTTCTTCCTGCAACATCATCTGATTTTACGGTCAAAATTTCTTGTAAAGTGTATGCTGCGCCATAAGCCTCGAGCGCCCAAACTTCCATCTCTCCAAATCTCTGACCACCAAATTGTGCTTTACCACCCAATGGTTGCTGAGTTACAAGGCTATACGGACCGATTGACCTTGCATGGATTTTATCATCTACTAAATGGTGAAGTTTCAACATATAGATATAGCCGACTGTTACTTTTCTCTCAAACTGCTCCCCAGTTAAGCCATCCCATAAATGAGTTTGTCCACTTTTGTCAAAACCTGCAACTTCTAGCATCTCAGATATTTCATGCTCAGATGCTCCGTCAAAAACTGGAGTTTTAATCGGAACTCCTGTTGAAATATTCATCGCAAGCTCTTTTTGCTCCATCTTATTCAAAGGTGCTATTTCATTTTTATACTGTTCAGATCCGTAAACTTTTTCTAAAGATTTGCCGATATGTGAATGGTCATTGGTTGCATTGTATTGCGAAATTGATTTATTGATGATCTCTCCAATACCTGCACATGCCCATCCCAAATGTGTTTCTAATATTTGTCCAACATTCATTCTACTTGGCACACCTAGAGGATTTAATACAATGTCAACAGTCCTTCCGTCCTCCAGATAAGGCATATCTTCTACTGGAGCAATTTTACTTATGACACCTTTATTTCCATGTCGACCAGCCATTTTGTCACCGGGTTGTAATTTTCTTTTAACAGCGACAAAAACCTTAACCATTTTCATTACGCCAGGTAACAATTCATCTCCTCTTTGTACTTTATCAACCTTATTATCAAAACGTGATTGAATTGCAGATCTTGCAACATCATACTGTTTTTTTAGGTTGTTTATATCCTCTTGATCTTTTTCGTTTTGAAGCTTTACTTTCCAAAGTGAGTCTAGCTTTAGAACGCTAATATCATTTTCATCGAACTTTGTTTGATCACTTATATCCGAAGGGAACTCTGATATACTTTTACCTTTAATTATACTTCTTAATCTCTCTTTTATATTTCTATTAAGAATTCCTAATTCCGCCTCACGATCATTAGCAAGCTTTTCTATTTCGTCTCTTTCAATTGAAAGGGCTCTATCATCTTTTTCTATTCCATATCTATTAAAAACCTTTACATCTACAACAATACCACTTGAACCTGGTGGCAGCTTGAGTGACGTATCCTTTACGTCTGTAGCTTTTTCTCCAAATATTGCTCTTAACAATTTTTCCTCTGGAGTTACAGGGCTTTCACCTTTTGGAGTTACTTTGCCAACTAGAATATCTCCAGGATTTACATCCGCGCCAACATAGACAATACCTGCTTCATCGAGATTACGTAATAATTCATCACCAGCATTTGGTATATCTCTGGTGATCTCTTCTGAGCCTAATTTGGTATCTCTGGACATTACTTCAAATTCTTCAATATGAATTGAGGTAAATTTATCTTCTTGAACAATCTTTTCTGATATCAGTATAGAATCCTCAAAGTTGTACCCTCTCCATGGCATAAAAGCAACTACCACATTTCGACCTAGACCTAATTCCCCTAAATGTGTTGACGGACCATCAGCAATAATATCTCCTTTGGAAACTTTATCGCCAACTTTAACTAATGGTCTTTGATTAATGCATGTACTTTGGTTTGATCTTTGGAACTTTAATAAAGTGTAAATATCAACCCCAGATTCATTTGTTTGTATTTTTTCTGTAACCCTAACAACAATTCGTTTACCATCTATTTTATCAACAATACCATCCCTGTTAGCAATAATTGTTACACCTGAATCTATTGCAACAACTTTCTCTACTCCTGTTCCAACAAGAGGAGATTCTGCTTGTATAAGGGGAACAGCTTGCCTCATCATATTAGATCCCATTAAAGCTCTATTCGCATCGTCATTTTCAAGAAATGGTATCAACGAAGCTGCACAAGAAACAACTTGTTTTGGCGATACATCCATGTAATTAATTTCATCAGGGATAGTCATTACAAAATCTCCATTACGCCTACACGAAACTAGTTTTGTACTGAAGTTTCCTTTTTCATCAATCTCGCTATTTGCCTGAGCAATTGTGTAGTCAGCTTCTTCCATTGCGGGTAAATATTCGACATCATTTGTAACCTTGCCGTTTACAACTTTTCTATAAGGACTTTCAATAAACCCGTACTGGTTTACTCTCGCATGGGATGCTAAGCTGTTTATTAGTCCTATGTTTGGACCTTCTGGTGTTTCGATTGGGCAAATTCTTCCATAGTGAGTAGGATGAACATCTCTTACCTCAAAACCCGCTCTTTCTCTACTTAAGCCACCAGGTCCAAGGGCTGAAAGTCTTCTTTTATGTGTTATCTCTGCCAGTGGATTTGTCTGGTCCATAAACTGAGAGAGTTGTGATGTTCCAAAAAATTCTTTTAACGATGCAACTAATGGCTTGGCATTAATTATATCCTGTGGTGTGACAGCATCAACTTCAAGTGAATTCATTCTTTCTTTAATTGATCTTTCCATTCTTATAAGGCCCATTCTAAACTGATTTTCAACAAGCTCTCCCACAGATCTTACTCTCCTGTTTCCAAGATGATCGATATCATCAACCTCACCTTTACCTGTTCTTAAATCCATAACAGTCTTTACAACTTCAATAATATCATCGGTTCTTAAAACTGTAATTGAGTCTGGACAGTCGAGGTTTAACCTATAGTTAATTTTGACTCGTCCAACATCCGATAGGTCATATTTTTCTGATTTAAAAAATAATGAATTAAATACTTCAAACGCTGTTTCTAAATTGGGTGGCTCGCCTGGCCTTAGTACTTTATATATTTCAACAACTGCTTCTTCTGGGCTTAAATTTTTATCGACTCTTAACGTATCCCTTATAAATGAGCCAACGTTAATCCCATCAATCTCAAGTATTGGTAATTTATTAATTTTTAGCTCTTTTATTTTTTCAAGAGACTCTTGAGTAATTTCATCTGAGGCTTCTAAATAAATTTCACCGGTTTTCTCGTTTATTATATCATCAGCGACAAATTTTCCAATTAGTTCATCATCATCTATAAGTAAATTCTTAAGTCCGTCACTATATAATTTTTTAGCTATAGCTGGATTTATTTTTGTTCCTTGTTTTACAGCTACTTTACCATCTGCCGCATTAATTAAACTCTTTTGAAGCTTGCCAGTTTTAATATTTTTTGGGTTAAAATTAAACTTCCATTTACCGTCTTTAACATTAAAATTATAAATTTCTGTACTGTAAAATAAACCTAGTATCTCATCTCTTTTTACTCCCATTGACATTAGGAATGTCGTAATTGGTATTTTTTTCTTTCTATCAATCCTACAATGCAAAACGTCTTTGTGGTCAAATTCGATATCTAACCATGAGCCCCTATAAGGTATTACTCTTGCTCCAAAAAGGAGTTTTCCACTTGAATGTGTTTTACCATTATCATGATCAAAAAATACTCCTGGGCTGCGATGCATTTGACTTACAACAACTCTCTCGGTACCATTAGTAATGAATGTACCTTTTTGAGTCATTAGCGGTAGGTCACATAGATATATTTCTTGTTCTTTTATATCCTTTACTGTCCTAGATTCAGTTTCTTCATCTATATCAAAAACTATAAGTCGTAATTTCACATTCAATGGAGCAGCATAAGTCTTATCTCTTTGACGGCATTCATCAACATCAAACTTTGGCTCTTGAAGACTATATTCAATATATTCTATTCTAGCAGAACCAGAAAAGTCTTCTAAAGGAAAAACACTTTTAAACACTTTTTGAAGTCCACGATCTGATCTTTTTGATGGATGAACTTCCTCTAAAAGAAACTCTTCATACGATTTTTTTTGTATTTCAATAAGGTTTGGAAATTTAGAAACTTCTTTGAGTTTTCCAAAGTTTTTACGAACTCTTTTTCTCTCAGTAAATGATAATGTATTAACCACTAATGTATATTCACCCATTCATAATAGTTTGCGTAACAAACTACTAAGTAAAATATTAATTTAATTTATTTAAGTTCTACAGTCGCGCCGGCTGCTTCAAGTTTCTCTTTGAAACCATTCGCCTCATCTTTTGACACTCCCGTCTTTAATTCTTTTGGAGCGCCCTCTACTAAATCTTTTGCTTCCTTTAATCCTAAACCTGTAATTGTTCTTACTTCTTTAATCACATTTATCTTCTTATCACCTGCGGCTGCTAAGACGATTGTGAATTCATCTTTTTCTTCTTCTGCAGCATCACCTGCAGGTGCAGCTCCAGCAGCAGCTACAGCTACGGGTGCGGCGGCGGATACCCCCCACTTTTCTTCTAATAACTTTGAAAGCTCTGCAGCTTCTATAACTGTTAGATCTGATAGTTGATCAACTATTTGTTGGAGGTCAGCCATTTTTATTCCCTTTCTTAATTAAAATATTACTTCGAACTGTACGCGTTAAATACTCTTGCTAAGTCGCCTGACGGTGCAGTCAATACTGATGCTATTTTCTGCGCAGGTGAATTTATCAAACCTATTAATTGTGCCCTTATTTCCTCGAGAGATGGCAATTTAGATAAAATTTCAATTTTTTCAACACTTAAAATTTCATTATCCATTATTCCACCCTGGATAACTAAGTTATTGTTATTCTTTGCAAATTCGACAACAAGCTTTGTTAATGAAGCTGGATCATTAGCGTACGCTATAGCTGTTGGTCCATCAAATAAGTCAGATAATTCAACTTTATCAGTTTCCTTTAGTGCTAATTTAGCAAGTCTATTATTTGTAACTTTTATATTACAGCCTGTATTGAATGACTGAACTCTCAAATCTGTCATTTCATTCATAGACATACCTCTATAATGAAAAACAAGAATTAAACTATTCTCACCTATAATAGTTTTTAAATTCTTAATGAAAATTTCTTTTTGCTCTCTCTTCATAATTTATCCGTTTATAGTATTTATATCAACACTAACACCTGGTCCCATTGTTGGACTTATATGTATTTTTTTTAAAAAATCACCTTTTACACCAGCAGGTCGATCTTTTGAAATTTTCTCAACAAAAAATTGTATATTCTTTTGAATATCTTCCTTTGCAAAACTTGATTTTGCTATGCCTGCCTGTATTAGAGTCTCATTACTTTTATATTCGATCTCTCCTGCTTTCGCATCATCAATTGCTTGTTTTATATCATTAGTAACAGTGCCAAGTTTAGGATTTGGCATTAAATTTCTTGGGCCCAGAACTTTTCCTAATTTACCAACTTTTGACATCATATCTGGTGAAGCTATGCACCTGTCAAAGTCTGTGAAGCCTCCTTCAACCTTTTGGACAAGTTCGTCAGATCCAACAATATCAGCTCCAGCATCCTTTGCTTCTTGCTGCTTATCTTCTGGAACAATTACGCACACCTTGACTTGTTTACCTAAACTTTTTGGTAATTTTAATTTACCCCGCACATTTTGCTCTCCATTTTTTGGATCAATATTTAAATTCATGCATATATCAATTGTTTCATCAAATTTAGTAGTTGAAGATTTTATTACTAGCTCAATTGCATCACCTAAATTGTATGATTTCGAAAAATCATTTCGACTCAAAATATCTTTCATTCGTTTATTCATTAGCTTGTTACCTCAATACCCATTGATTTTGCAGAGCCAATTATGATTTTCGTACCTTGCTCAATAGTATTTGCGTTTAGATCTTTTAATTTCTTTTCCGCAATATCCCTACATTGAGATGTAGAAATAGTTGAAATCATATCTCTACCAGGCTCTTTAGATCCTTTTTTTATTTTTAATGCTTCTTTGATAAAAAATGATGCCGGTGGCAGCTTAATTTCAATGCTAAAACTTTTGTCAGTGTTATATGTAACCACAACAGGCAACATAACTCCAGGCTGTTCCCCTTTGCTTTTCTCATTAAATACCTTGCAGAAGTCCATTATGTTAATACCTCTTTGTCCAAGGGCTGGTCCTACTGGTGGAGATGGATTTGCTTGTCCAGCTGGAACTTGTAACTTTAATTTTCCTTCAATTTCTTTTGCCATTTTATGCCTTTTCTACCTGTGTATATTCAAGTTCTACTGGTGTAGATCGTCCAAATATTGAAACAGAAACTTTAACCCTAGATCTTTCTTCATCAATTTCCTCTACTAATCCATTAAATGAGGCAAAAGGTCCATCGCTTACTCTGACTTGCTCGCCCACTTCAAATGTAATAGAAGGTTTTGGACTAGTTACACCTTCTTCTATGTCTTGTAAAATCTTATTTATCTCACTTTCAGGCACCGCCGAGGGCTTACCTTGCGTATGACCTAAAAAACCACTGACCTTTGGTAGTGCCTTGACCATATGGTATGTTTCATCAGTCATTTCCATCTTGGTTAATACATAACCAGGGAAAAACTTTCTTTCAGCATTTTTCTTTTTGCCTTTTTTAACTTCTACAACCTCTTCAGTGGGAACAATGATCTCGCTAAATGCTGCTTCTATATTTTTAGTTTTAGCTTTATCTAAAATAGCTGCTGCGACTTTTTTTTCAAAACCAGAATAAGCGTGCACAATATACCATCTGTGAGTCATTTAAACAGCCAGTCCTATCAGTCTATCGAGCCCGAAGCTAAAAATTTGATCTATTATCAAGAAAAATACTGCAGCAAAAGCAGTAATAATGACGACCATCACTGATCCTGTAAGGGTTTCTCTTGAAGAAGGCCATGTTACTTTGCCTCCTTCTCTTCTCACTTCTTGTATAAACTTCAAAGGTTTCATAATTCTTTTCTTAAGTGGCAGGAGCGAAGGGACTCGAACCCCCAACCCCCGGTTTTGGAGACCGGTGCTCTACCAGTTGAGCTACACTCCTCCAGTTATGAAATAATTTCCGTTACAACGCCAGAGCCAACCGTACGACCACCTTCTCTTATCGCAAAGCGCACCCCTTTATCCATTGCAATTGGAGCAATCATTTCAACTTCCATTGAAATATTATCTCCCGGCATAACCATCTCAGTACCTTCAGGAAGCTGACAAACACCCGTTACATCTGTTGTTCTGAAATAGAACTGAGGTCTGTAGTTTGTAAAGAAAGGTGTATGTCGTCCACCCTCTTCTTTTTTAAGAACATAAGCTTCACATTTAAACTTTGTATGAGGAGTAATAGTTCCAGGATGAGCAAGCACTTGACCTCTCTCAACTTGGTCTCTCTCAACGCCTCTTAAAAGAGCGCCGATATTATCTCCAGCCTCTCCAGTATCTAGAAGTTTCCTGAACATCTCTACTCCAGTACAAGTGGTTTTTTGAGTATCTTTAATGCCAACGATCTCAAGTTCTTCTCCAACTTTAACAATTCCACTTTCTACTCTACCGGTACAAACTGTTCCTCTTCCAGAAATTGAAAATACGTCCTCAATTGGCATAAGGAATGGCTTATCCTTATCTCTTTCTGGTTGTGGAATAAATTCATCAACAGCTTTCATTAATTCTGCAATAGAATTCTTGCCAATCTCATCATCTCGGCTCTCAACTGCGGCTAATGCAGATCCTTTAACAATCGGAGTTGTATCACCAGGAAAATCATATTCATTAAGAATATCTCTTATTTCAACTTCAACAAGCTCAAGCAGTTCAGCGTCATCAACCTGATCAACTTTGTTAAGATAAACAACAATTGCTGGAACACCAACTTGACGTGCTAATAAAATATGTTCACGTGTTTGCGGCATAGGACCGTCAGCTGCGTTAACAACTAAGATAGCTCCGTCCATTTGAGCCGCCCCTGTTATCATGTTCTTAACGTAGTCAGCGTGACCTGGGCAATCTACGTGAGCATAGTGCCTTGCATCAGTTGTATATTCAACGTGTGCTGTAGAAATTGTAATTCCACGCTCTTTTTCTTCTGGTGCTTTATCAATTGCATCGTATGCAGTGAATTCTGCGCCACCAGACTCAGATAATACTTTTGTAATTGCTGCGGTCAAAGTAGTTTTACCATGATCCACGTGACCAATAGTACCAACGTTACAGTGCGGTTTACTACGATCGAATTTTTCTTTAGCCATTTTTTTTTCCTCTCAGTTTTTAAACAACTTTAATTTTGGAGCGGGTGAAGGGAATCGAACCCTCGTAATCAGCTTGGAAGGCTGGAGCTTTACCACTAAGCTACACCCGCTTGTTCCTTCAAGCTACCCTAAGGTACCTTTACGTGGTGGAGGGGGTTGGATTCGAACCAACGTAAGCATAGCTAACGGGTTTACAGCCCGTCCCCTTTAACCACTCGGGCACCCCTCCCGAGATAGTTTTATCAACATCTCAAGATAAGTTTCCCTAGACATAGTCTATTGAACCTTAAGGGGTGACTTATATGTAAAAAAGGATGGTAAATCAATAAATATTAATATTTTTGAACCTAAATAAATTAAAAATGGTAAATTCTTAAATACATGAAGAATAGATTTAAAAAACTCCCTAAAAAAAGGCAAAATTCAGACTACTGGATTTATGGCCATCATGCAGTTATTGGCGCTCTAAACAATAATAATAGAGAAAAATATGAGATAAATTTCACTTTTGAAGCAGAGAAAAAGCTCATTCAAGAAGTAGATATAAAAAAATACAAATTCGCAAAGAGAAATAAAACGAGAGAGGAGATTGAAAATCTATTAGGAGGCATATCAAATCACCAAGGAGTTTGTCTTAGAGTAGAAAAGCTTAAAATGCCCGAACTGAAGGAATTTATAGACAACTGTGATGAGGAAAATTCGATCATCGTCTTGCTCGATCAACTGGAAGATTCGCAAAATGTAGGAGCAATATTTCGCTCTGCCTTGGCATTTAAACTCGACGGTATAATACTGACTCAAGATAACTCTGTAAGTGAAAATTCATTTTTAACGAAAGCTGCATCCAGTGGAATTGATAAAGTGCCCTTTACAAAGATTAAAAATATAAGTTCTTGTATTAAAAAATTAAAAGAATCTGGTTATTGGATTTATGGTTTAGAAATGAGTGCTGAAAAATCTCTGAAAGAAACAAAATTTGCAAAAAAGGTAGTAATTATTCTCGGTTCAGAAAATAAAGGTCTAAGAAAGATAACTACCTCACTATGCGATGAAGTAATAAAAATTGATATAAGTGATGAATTGGAAAGTTTAAATGTTTCCAATACTGCAGCAATTGCATTTTATGAAATTTCTAGCTCAACTCTAAAGAGCTAGTGATATCATTGCCAATACAAGAATGAAAAATACTACAAGATAAGCAAGAGCTATTTGTCCACCAATAAATTCTAAAAATTTTTTCATATTTCTTTTATAATATAAATAAATATAGACAAATAAAGCTTATAATTTTAAAAAAGATTTATACATTAATACGCCCCTATAGCTCAATTGGTAGAGCAATTGATTTGTAATCAATAGGTTCGCGGTTCAAGTCCGTGTGGGGGCACCATTAAAAACAAAATTAATCTGTATAACCGTTAATTGTTTTAGTCGTAGGACTTTTAGTAATAGATTTATTATCTTTCAGAGTTTTGAAAAAATAATCACCAATCATATTAGTAATGCCCCAATTATAATTTTCATTATGAAAATGATGACTCATATGGGCGTCACGAAGGTTCTTACCAACTTTGGTTAGAGGTTTATAGCCTTTTGAATGGTGCGCTAGATGAATCCACTCATACCAAAGATGATAGATAAGGTGGCCAGTAAATGGAACCATGGCGGCACCAAAGCTCCAAAAAATTAATGAATAAAATAAATAAACCTGACCGTATGTGTAAATTAGATATCTCCAAGGTGCAAACTGAAGTTTTATATTATCGGGATCTCGATGATGTCCATGATGAAGAACTATTTGGTATCGCCTATACCATCCATCTTTTTTTGTAAGCTCAGTGTGTAGCTGAAATTTATGAACATACCATTCATAAAATGGAGCTAGTATGATTGGAATAAATATCCAAATTAGATATTCATTTATAAGGCCGGTATTAAATATATAAAATACGCCTAATACAGCCATCAAGATGAAGCCAATTACGGTCGAATGAGAAAAATAATTTTTGAATACACTGCTCATATTCATATTATATAGGACGGAATTTCTTCCGTCCTATAGAAAAAACAATTATTTTTTTTGGTACTTAGCCGCTTCTTCAGAGCCGCCTGTTGCAGTGCCTTTACTGTAGGAATGAGCCCCCATACCAGCTAGTTCGCCATTTTGAACAATAAGATACGGATCTCTTATAGGTGATCCATCAAAGAAACACTCAAGGATTTCTCTTACACCTGCAGCATATCGTGCTTGCGCTGATAGCGACGTTCCTGAGGTGTGCGGAGTCATCCCGTGATGAGGCATTGTTCTCCATACATGATCATTTGGCGCTGGTTGAGGGAACCATACATCTCCTGCATAACCACTGAGCTGACCAGATTCAAGTGCACGGGCAATTGCATCTTTATCACAAATTTTACCTCTAGCAGTGTTTACAATGTATGCGCCTCTTTTCATCTTGGCTATTAACTCATCGTTAAACATATGCTCGGTTTCTGGATGCAGTGGACAGTTAATCGTTACTACATCACAAACTTTTACCATGGACTCAACTGACTCATGAAAGGTGAGATTTAATTCTTTTTCAACTTCATCAGGTAATTTATGTCGATCAAAGTAGTGCATATGAACATCAAAATGTTTTAATTTTCTCAAAGCATCTAAACCAATACGTCCAGCTGCTACTGTTCCAACGTGCATGCCTTCAAGGTCATAAGAACGTTGAACGGCATCTGCAATATTCCATCCACCTTCATTAATAATTCTATGTTGATTGTGGTAATCTCTTACCAAAGATAAAATCTGCATCACAATATGCTCAGCAACTGATCTTGAGTTACAGAAAGTTACTTCAACAACATCTACTTTACGGTCCATTGCAGCTTGCAAATCAACATGATCTGATCCAATACCTGCTGTGATTGCCATTTTAAGATTTGGAGCTGTTTCCATTTTTTCTCTTGTCAGATAGTATGGAAAGAACGGTTGAGATATCACCACATCTGCATCTACTAATTCCTTATCAGCTTGACAGCCGTCGCCATCTTTATCAGATGTTACAACAAGTGTGTGTCCAGCATCCTCTAAAAACTTTCTTAGACCAAGTTCACCTGAAACACATCCTAATAATTCACCAGGTGTGAAATCTATTGCCTTAGGAGATGGAAGTGTCATCCCATCAGGATATTTATCTAATTTTGGAAGATCATCCAAAGCATACTTTGATGGCATTCCACCTTTTGGGTCGTCATATAAAATGCATAATATTTTCATTAATTTCTCCTATTGTATTTATCTTAAATATTCGATTTTTTCGAATGAAACTATGTCTTTAAATGGCTAGGACGTCAATTATAATCGATTTCTAATTCATGAATGATGGATCTAACTTTTCCATCTTTCTTCTGACTGCGGGCCATAAAAGCGCTCCAGCCATTCCTTGAGTAGCCTCACCTTGCTGTCTGGTAGTTTCGATTGCCTCTGGTGACGGATTATTTAATTCTAATTTGCCAGCCATTGCACGAACTTGATAAGTACAGGCTCTTTCTAAAAAGTAGATATAAGTAAAAGCATCGGCAACATTTTTACCTGCAGCTAAAGTACCGTGGTTACGTAAAATCATTAAATTTTTGTCACCTAAATCAGCAACAAGTCGTGTTTTTTCATCTTCAAGGAGAGCGACACCTTCATAATCATGGTAAGCGATTTGGTTGCGAACAAGCATTCCAGTTTGCGCCAAAGGTAAGAGGCCATCTTTTAATGAAGCAACCGCAACACCATCATCTGAATGTAAATGAACAATACAATGAGCATCGCTTCTTGCTTCGTGAATTGCGCTATGAATAATAAATCCGGCAGGATTAATAGGATTGTTAGTCTCACTGATAATCTTGCCGTTAATATCAACTTTTACTAGGTTTGAGGCCGTTATTTCATCAAACAAAAATCCATATGGGTTTATTAAAAAATGATCTTCAGTACCAGGTACTCTTGCAGATATATGGGTAAAAATTAAATCATCCCAACCAAAGTAAGGTATTGTTCTATAAAAGGCTGCTAGATCTACTCGTACATCCCATTCTTCTTTTGAAACTGAATTTTTTACATCAACCATTGCTTATTAGTCTTTCTATTGTTTTTTTCCAGCCGTCATAGAATTGTTCAGCTTGATCAATTGAAATTTTCGGCTCAAATATCTGATCAGTTTTCCACAATTTTTCTACGTCTGCAACATCTTTGTATATGCCAGCATAAATACCTGCTAAGTACGCAGCTCCAATTGCTGTAGATTCTTGGTTCACCGGTCTTTCTATTTTTACCTGCAGAATATCAGACAAAAATTGCATCATCATATTATTGCTTGTCATTCCACCATCAACACGAATTATAAACTTCTCTCTTGTAAGATTTGAGTCATTTAAGAGACACTCAAATAAATCTCTAGTTTGAAAACAAATAGATTTAAGAGCTGCCATGGCTATATCAGCTTTTGAGGTATCTCTCGTAATGCCAGAAATTTGACCTCGGATATCTGATCTCCAATAAGGGGCTCCTAATCCAGTAAATGCTGGTACAAAATGTATATCATTAGAGCTTTTGCTGGCTAAGCTCTCAACCTCTGACGCATTATTAAAAAATTCTAATTCATCACGCATCCATTGCACAACTGTTCCAGCATTAAATATACTGCCTTCAATTGCGTAACTTTTTTTTCCCTTAATATTATAAGCTACTGTGGAAAGGAGGTTTGATTTGGAATTTAATATATTATCCCCTGTATTCATAAGTAAAAAACAGCCTGTGCCGTAAGTTGATTTTACCATACCTTCTTTAAAGCAAGATTGACCAACAGAGGCTGCCTGCTGATCTCCAGCAACTCCACCAATTTGAATTTCATTTCCAAAAAAGTCAGGTGCAATTTTACCAAAATCATCAACTGAGTTTTTAACATGAGGAAGTATACTCTTTGGTAATACAAATATATCAAGCAGATCTTCATCCCATTGACCATCAACGATACTATAGAGCATTGTTCTGGATGCATTTGTTACATCGGTAGAATGTTCTAATCCTTTTGTAAAATTCCATATCAACCATGTATCGATTGTTCCAACTAATAAGTTCCCTTTGTTGAGACATTCTTTTGCTTCCTCAATATTTTCTAAAATCCACTTAATTTTTGTAGCAGAAAAATATGGATCAATGACTAATCCCGTTTTTGATTTTATGGTGTCTATGAGATTTTTTTCTTTTAGTTCGTTACAATAATCTTCTGTACGTCTATCCTGCCAAACAATGGCATTGTAAATTGGTTTGCCAGTCAATTTATCCCAAGCGACAATTGTTTCCCTTTGGTTGGTTATGCCTGCTACGACAACATCTTGTGCATTTATTTTAAGCTCTGCTAAAACTTGCTTAATTGCGTCTGTTGTTGTTTTTAATATTTCATCTGGATCATGCTCAACCCATCCGTTTTCAGGATAATATTGCTTAAACTCAATATTTTTTTGAGCAAGTATTTGGCCTAATTCATTCAAAATTAAGGCTCTTGAACTAGTTGTCCCTTGATCTATTGAGAGAATATAACCACTTAATGACATATGTATTTATTAATTAATTTTGATGTTCAATTAATGAGTATTTTAAGATAAAGAATTACTTTTTAGTAGGCAAATTAATATGAATTTGAATAAACCAGTTTTTTTGACGTCTAGTAATAATGAAGCTATTGAACAAAAAAAGGTTTTAGAAGAACAGTACGGTACAAACTCATTAGATAATTCAGATGTTATCGTTGTATTAGGCGGTGATGGATTTATGCTTGAAGCCATAAAAAGTCACATGTCTCAAGACCTTCCTCTCTTTGGTTTAAATTACGGAAGTATTGGATTTTTGATGAACTCCTCAAATCAAAACGATTTGTTAAATAGAATTAATCAATCTCAATCAATTAAAATATCTCCCTTGATAATGAAAGCAATGAGTGTCAACGGCTCTATTCATGAAGCAATTGCTATAAATGAAGTTTCGTTACTAAGAGAAACTCACCAAGCATCAAAAATTAAAATTTCAGTTGATGGCAATGTTAGGTTGGATGAACTTATCTGTGATGGTGTATTGATTTCAACTCCATCTGGAAGCACAGCTTATAATTTATCAGCACATGGTCCAATACTGCCAATAAATGCGGATGTTCTTGCATTAACTCCTATAAGTGCTTTTCGACCTAGAAGGTGGAAAGGTGCAATACTTAACAATGAGTCAAATGTGAAATTTGAGATTATTGAAAGTAAGAAAAGACCCGTAAGTGCTGTAGCTGATAGTACTGAGTTTAGAGATATAAGTTCTGTTGAAGTACATCAAAGTAAAGATCAAGTAGTAGAACTTCTCTTCGATGAGAATCATTCTTTTGACGAGCGTATACTAAATGAACAATTTAAGTTTTAATCAGTAGATATAACTGCCTGAAAAGGACCGCTACCAAAAACAATTCTATTTGAACCATTGTTATACATTGACATGCCTTCTCCAACATTGAATGACATTGTAATCGTAGTAGTAGCTTCTGTAAAATTTACTGGTGATGCAAAAGTAGCTGCGCCAATGAGTTTATCGACGTCTGCATCATTTTCTGCCAGATAAGAATTCGTATCTATTAAATAACCCTTAATACTTGCCGATGTTCCATTTAAATTTTCTCCTTCCGCAGTTCCTGAGAAGGACCCACTATCAAAACTAGTTAATAACTCCGTGAATTTTCCTGCACTTATTTCTGAAGCTCCACACTCAGAAGTACCTGAGGGGACTGCTCCCGTACCGTATGTGCCTGAACCACTTTTTGTTCCACAATAAACACCTGAATTACCATCCTGGTCAGTGACAGCTTCGTCAAATTGTAATGATGCAGTTATCCCAAATGAATTGTCTATCAACATAACTCCATGTGTGTAAGTACCATTTGGAGGTCGAGTCATTGTACCTGGCACATCGACAGTGGCGTTCTGTTGAACTGAAAGCGTAGCCCCTGAACTTAATTCCCAGTTTTTATAACAATTGGATAAGTCCATTACTGTTGTAGTGGTAGGAGCCGCTGGTTCACTGGTACATAAATACAGTTCATATGCAATTATTTCATAAACAGATGGGGCACTTGCACAATATCCATTGTCAATTACTTGGGTCTTGTCATATATACCTCCTGTAATTGTACAACTATCAACGTGACTATCAGCATAAGAAAAATTTATAGCTGACAGATTTAAAACTAAAATTAAATATAAAAAATTTATAAATGATCTTGCCATAATCTAGAATCCACTAGCCTTAACATTTAATGTTGTTGTTACAACTTTTATCTTATTTTCTCTTTTAACAGGTTCATACATCCTATCAGCGACAGATACGTACTCAAAATAATTAGAAGACTTATTTGAAAAAGAACCATTACTACCAAGAGGTATCACATAACTCAGATTTGCAAATGAACCATCACCTGTTTTGTTGTCATCGATATATCCAACTTCTAAATCAAGATTATTACTAATTATATTTAGACCATATTTTTCACCTTCTACTTCAAATGAACCTGCTGCATTTTCAAATTCAAATAATCCTGCAAATAGTCTTGCATTTGCTTTAATTGGTAAATGATAATCAAGACGTGCGTCCCATCCGTCCATCGCCTCTTCATCTTTACCTGTCGAAACTGTTTCGATGCCAGATGTTGCGTCATAAATATTAGATCTCAAATCAAAAACACTACTTATAACCTCAAGGCCCGCTCCATTTCTCTGATGTGAGTCATCAAATGCATAATCAAAAAATATATTTAATCCAAATATAACTTTATCATCGTTCAGAAGAGTTCTATGTCCTATGCCTAGATTAATTGTTTGATCATTATTATGTAGATTAAGAGAGTTTTGATTAAAAATAGCGCTATTGCCATACTCTGATATCATATTTACATTCGTAAGAGATATAGTTGGCTTTAAATGCTCTTGCACACCTATGTTTAAATCGAGGTACTTCACTCTAGTATTTTCACTCAACAATGATGAAACACTTGTGCCTAAACTATTAGCTATGCCATTAAAATATGAAGTAACCCTATTTTCTAAATTAGAGGCATTTGAAATCCCAATTAACAAAAAAATACCAAAGATTGAGTAAATATAAGCCTTAAAATTTCTCATTACTTATTTATAACAAATCATGAGAATATTTCACTTATAAATATTATCTGATTATTTGGTGGCCTCACCCGGACTCGAACCGGGACGGGAATAAATCCCAAAGGATTTTAAGTCCTTTGCGTCTACCAATTCCGCCATGAGGCCAATTAATTTATTTTATAACTATTTATTTAACGAACTACTAGTTCTTTAATGTTTTGGATAAAAAAAAGGGGCCCGAAGGCCCCTTTTATTATCTGCTTTGCAGAAACTTAATTGCTGTCTGATACTGCAGCTACATAAATAGCCATACCAAATGCAATTTTGTTAACAAAGTCAGCAAGGTTGTAGATCAAGTTCAGTGAACCAGCGTCTACGCCGCCACCAAAGTAACCTACTGCATAACCTATTGGATAAATCGCCCAACCTACTGTAACGATTAATCTCAACGCGTTAAACGCAGCTTGACCAGCAGCGTTTCCACTACCAGCACTTGCCTTGCTTGCTTCTCCTGCAAAAATCTCATAGATGATGTATAACCATCCAGCCATTCCTATTACGAAGGCTAGCGTTACATTCATCGCTCCGACTTCACCTAGATAACCACCAACCAACATCACTATTGATGCAATTAATAGTCTCCAGAATAAGCCTGAAGCAACAGCAGTCATTGCCGCAAGAATTACATAGAACTCTACAATTTGTAGAGGCACAGTGATCAACCAGTCAATGTATCGAAGGACTGTTGGAGAGTCACCAGTAGCAACCCATACGCCTCTCATGTAGAAATAGTGCCACGCCGCAACACCAGTAACCAAACCAGCTACTGTGAGGGACGTCTTCCATTTAGCTGCTACTCTGTCTCTTTCAAGAAAGAAGAAAGCTGTAGCTGCAACCATGGCCATAGAGATTAACCAAAACGATATGGCTACGTGATCTCCGGGATTTAGCATTAATACTTTCATTATTATATTCCCCTTAATTTTATAAAATTAGGCAATTATTATTGAGAAACCAGGTTAAGTAAAGTAGAAAAAACTAATAATATATAATTAAATCAGTATTTTAGATGATTGTGGATAAAAATTATTAACACTTTGTATCATAATTTTTCATTAATTCCTTTAAATCTGACTCACAATTTTTAAGTTTTTCCTCATCAGAAGAACGCATAACTACAGAAGTTCCAAAGCGATTGTCCTTATTAAAAGGGTAGCTTCCTATTTCAACTTCAGAATATTTATTTTGCAGATCAGTTAAGGCGTCAGCAACGTTGCTTTCAGGCGTAAAGACATCAATTGATTTAGACTTAACCACTTCACCAACAGTTAGGTGCTTTCTCGCCCCTTCTAACATGCCCTGCATGATGCTTGGGATCCCAGCTAATACAAATACATTATACATTTTAAAACCAGGTGCTCTACTCACTGGATTCTCAATAAGCTCAGAACCTACTGGCATTTTAGTCATTTTCATTCTTGCATCAGTCAATTCGCCGTCTTTATAGTACTCCTTTAAAATACCTAATGCTCCTGAATTGATCTCTAATTCAACTCCAAAAGCTTTGGCTATACACAAAGAAGTAATATCGTCGTGCGTAGGCCCTATGCCGCCTGTCGTAAATACATAATCATAAGTTGATCTAAGGTAGTTAACCGTCTCTACAACTATTTCTTCCTCATCTCTAATTACCCTAACTTCTGCTAGTTGAATTCCTATTTCATTCAGCCAATTTGCGAGATATGATAGATTCTTATCTTGCGTACGACCGGATAAAATTTCGTTACCAATAATTATAAGTGATGCTTTCATAAAACCATGTCAAAAATTGCTAATCAATATATCTCAGGGAGATTGATTAAAAGGTATAAGAGATTTTTTGCAGATATTCAACTTGATAATAATAAAGAGACCATAACTGCACATTGTCCCAATACAGGTTCCATGCAAGGTCTCCTAGAAGAAGGCAATCCTGTTTTTGTTACAAGAGCAAACGATCCAAAACGTAAATTAAAATATACTCTTGAAATTATAAAATCTGGCAATGCAAACGTTGGCGTCAATACGCACAAAGCCAACAGAATTGTAGAGGATGCAATCGAAATGCATCTCATTCCTGAATTAGGTAAATACGATTCATATAAAAGAGAAGTTAAGTATGGAACCAACTCAAGAATTGATTTTCTATTGAGTGATGGCGCTAAACAAACTTATGTAGAGGTAAAAAATGTAACCCTATCAAGAAAAAAAGAAACTGCTGAATTTCCAGATGCAATTACAGAGAGAGGCTCCAAACATTTGATCGAACTCTCTCAGCTGCCCAACAAAAATACGAGGGCAGTCATGCTATTTCTCATTCAAAGGGATGATTGCAAAAAATTTCAAATCGCGAGAGATATTGACCAGACATACTATGACAACTTTAAAAAAGTCATAAAAAAGGGAGTAGAAATCATATGTTATAACTGTTCTTTTGAAAGTGACAAAATTCGTGTAAATAAAAAAATAAAACTCATTAATGAATAATACATTGCATAATAGTAACGATTTTGAAGGCATGCGAAAAGCTGGCAATTTGGCTGCATCCACTCTTGATCTTTTAGTCGATCATGTAAAGCCTGGAGTGTCGACAGACGAACTTGATTACTTCGCTTTCGAGTTCATTACAAAAAATGGTGGCTTGATTGCTCCCTTATTTTATAAGGGCTTTCCAAAGTCTATTTGTACATCAATTAACCATGTCATTTGTCATGGAATTCCATCTTCTAGAATATTAGAAGAAGGAGACATCGTTAACATAGATGTAACTGTTATCGTTGATGGTTGGCATGGAGATACCAGTCGGATGTTTCCGGTAGGTAAAATAAATGCGAAAGCACAGAAATTAATTGATTGCACTTTTGAATCAATGCATGAAGGGATTAAAGTAGCAAGCCCAAAATCCCGTCTTGGTGATATTGGTTATGCAATCCAGAGTTATGCTGAAAAACAGAATTATAGTGTCGTGAGAGATTTTTGTGGGCATGGACTCGGTAAAGTCTTTCATGAATTTCCAAATATATTGCACTACGGCAAAGAAAATACTGGCGATCAAATTGAAGAAGGCATGTTCTTTACTGTAGAACCCATGATTAATGTTGGCAATTATGATGTAAGAATGCTGAAGGATGGATGGACAGCTGTAACTAAAGATAAGAGTTTATCTGCTCAATTTGAGCATAGTATTGGTATAACCAAAGAGGGATTTGAAATTTTTACTAAATCTCCCGCAGGGCTTGATAAACCATAAATTAAAGATTAAAAAAGTATTTATATGATCCCTCGATATTCAAGAGCTCCCATGACTGATATCTGGAGTTCTAAATCAAGATTTAAAATTTGGCTCGATATTGAACTGTATGCTTGTGAAGCTATGGAAAAATTGGGAACTGTTCCAAAGGGTACAAGTAAAAAAGTTAAGTCAAAAGCTAAAATAAATGAGAAGAGAATTGATACTATTGAAAAGAAAGTCAAACACGATGTGATAGCATTTCTTACATCAATATCAGAATATGCCGGTCCTCCCGCACGATTTCTTCATCAAGGCTTAACCTCATCAGATATTTTAGATACGGCATTCAATATACAGCTCATGCAGTCATCTAAAATAATTGAAAAAGAAATAGCTCAGCTTCTTAAATCACTCAAAAAAATAGCTCTTAAATATAAAAATACGCCTTGTATCGGAAGAAGCCATGGTATTCATGCAGAACCAACAACTTTTGGTGTAAAAATGGCAAACTTCTATGCAGAGTTTGAGCGAAATCACGCGCGTTTTAAAAAGGCGACAGAAGAAATATCTGTGTGCGCAATTTCAGGTGCTGTAGGCAATTATGCCAACATAGATCCTCGCGTTGAACAGTTTGTTGCAAAAAAATTAGGCATGAAGGCTGAAACTATATCTACTCAAGTTATCCCACGTGACCGACACGCTGTTTATTTCAGTACCCTTGGAATTATTGCCAGCTCAATTGAGCGCCTTGCTACAGAAATCAGACATTTACAGAGAACAGAGGTTCTTGAAGTTGAAGAATTTTTTTCAAAAGGTCAAAAAGGATCATCTGCCATGCCACACAAAAGAAATCCTGTACTAACTGAAAATTTAACTGGCCTTTCAAGATTAATTCGAGGCTACACAATACCCGCTTTAGAAAATGTTTCTTTATGGCATGAAAGAGATATCTCGCACTCAAGTGTGGAAAGAATAATGGCTCCTGATGCCAACATCATCATTGATTTTGCGCTAGCACGTTTGAATAATGTAATCGCAAACCTTGTTGTTTATCCTAAAAATATGAAAACTAATTTAGATAAACTTAGAAAACTACCCATGTCAGAGGGTCTTATGCTCGCGATGACTCAAAAAGGATTATCTCGAGAGAAGGCCTATAAAATTGTACAGCGTAACGCCATGAAAGTATGGAAATCTGATCTAGACTTTGAAACCGTACTGGATACGGATAATGAATTAAAAAAATATTTAAATAAAAAAGAAATTTCTAAAATATTAGACCTTAAGCACGCAACAAGAAGAACGGATTATATTTTTAAAAAAGTATTTAAATAATTTATTGCGAATAATAAATAGCTAGTGCAAACACTCCAAATATAAGAATATAACCCCCTACATAATAATTCTGATTTAAACTAGAATCCCGAATTACATTACTATTATTCTTTTTTGGCTTAGGTTTAGAAGCTCTCTTCTTTTTTTTAATTACAGATTTCTTTTTTTTTGTAATTTTTGAAGCTGCTCTCTTTTTAACCACTTTCTTTTTTGAAGACTTTTTTGTGGTTGCATATTTAATGTACATGTGGAATGTAATGATTAGATATTATCTTTACCAATGATCTCTTCTTTTGCCTGAAGTAAAAATTGGTCCATACTCTGTCTAAGTTCATCATCTGTTATGGATATTCCTTTTTCATCAAAATCTTTTCTAACTTTTCTGAAAACATCCATATCTCCATCCTCTTCAAGATCAGATTTGATCACTTCTGCAAAATATTCTTCAACTGCTGGTCCCGATAAACGAAGTTTTTCTGCAGCCCAGACACCAAGATACTTATTTCGACGAGCCAAAATCTTAAATTCCAACTCTTGATCTCGAGCAAAT
>CABYDZ010000011.1 GCA_902517885.1 uncultured Pelagibacteraceae bacterium | reverse complement strand
CCTATCAGAAATTTAACAAAGGAGAAACTATGGAAGAAGCAATGCAATTATACCAGCTGGCCCAACCTGAAATATCAACATTTACAATATATCAAATGGGAAGAATTGCCAATGCAATGGTTTTTATCGGAACTATACTTGCAATTTGGCTTTCATTAAGAATGGCAATACAAGTTCGAGACAGATCTGATATGAATATTGCTACTAAAGCATTGTCATCATTGTTTGGAATTCTTGTCGTTTACGGGACTTATATTGCATGGACTGTAAATCAAGGAATAATTACTGGAACTTATACAACATTGGAAAGAATTAAAGAAGTTATGCCAGAAGGATATGAAATGTCTTCTGCCGCTGAGGGGTTTCTTGAGTATTACTCAAATTTTAGTGAACCAATGGCCTATCCAGGCTTAGCAGGGTCTTTATTCCTATTGGTAGTTCTTGTAATGATTTTAGGAACTATTTGGGGTCCAAAAAACAATTAATAGCTAAAATTATAAGCCCTTTTTTTTTAAAATTAGGGCTTATAAGAAATATTGAATAATAGGCCAATTATAATTGTTAGATGGTTTATTGTTAAAAGCTATGTCTAAAAAATAATTAGTTACAATTTTTTCATTGTAATTTTTATGGCCCCTCTCCCATCCTTTCTTGGCAATTCTCTTGGCTTCACCTTCATTATCTAAATAATAATTGATCTTAATACCAAATTCATTCAAGTCCTCAGAGTCAAAATAAACAACTTCATCACTTGTAAATAGATCTTCTAGTCTTGAATTTTTATCAACAAAAATACATGACCCATTTCCTAAGTATTGTGATATTCTGTCTGAACTATAATATTTAAGATTAGGTTTTCTACTTAGGTTTAAACTAATTGGTGATTTGCAAATTTCTTTTTCAAATTCGGCTCCCCATACAGGCTGAATATTATCATAACCAAAAAAATTTGTTTTTATTTCAGGGTAGTTTTGTCTAATAAAATCAAGGTAGACTTCTCTATCGTAGTCTGATTTATTCGCTTTAATCTTCCCGGAACCAACACCGTAACTAAGTGCATAAAACACATCATATGTATAGTCAGCTAAGTCAAAAATCCGCATGTGTTCAATAGATTTATCAAAAATATTGGGGAAAAAAGAAATAGAATTGTATTGATTTAAGCAAGATTTTAAATTTTCATCTGCATTTGTAATGAAAAATGCATCAATTAAATGGGATCTTTTTTTAAATTTATTCTCTGTATTGTCTAAATAATAATTATCTACGTTCCATTCAATAATCTTTACATCTTTGTTAATAGATCTAAATTCATTTAAAGTTTCATTATGAATTTTATCTGCATGTCCTAGAACTACTAGGTCAGGATAATAATTTCTAAATGTTTCAATTAAAGATTTATTTAAGTTTTTGTTATTATTTAATTTATTTATCAAATTCATCCGACTCATATCTCTGTCACTAAATGTACATACATTATGACCATTTCTAATAAAACCATTATTTATTTTAAAACAATGATTCCACTGTAATCTTCCTTTTTGCTTTTGGACAAAATTTGATATATGAAGTATTTTCATTTATATGCAGTTAACTGGACGTATATTTATTATTTTATCTTTATTTACATCAGCTACTACTCTAGCAGATCCATTCATTGAAGAAAGAAATTTTGTTGTTGAGGCTAAATTATCAATTCTCCCTAGAATACCTGTTATGAGTATTGATACATTTCTCGAAATCGAAGATGAGAAATATGAGTATAAATTTAGTATTAGAACAAATAATATTGTTGATTTTATTAATAATGTTAACGGAGATGGTAGCATAATAGGCATTATTGATGAATTTTATAAACCTCTCCATTATAAGTATAGGTATACAAGAAAAGGAAAGGAAAAATTTGTCGAGATAAAGTACAATGACTCTTCGATCTCCGAGCTTAACTTAATTCCAGAGCCAGACAAAAATAAGTTAACTAAAATTGACAACAATATGCTTATTAATACGATCGATCCCTCCAGTTTTTTTTTGAATATATTGAACTACGAAAATATAAATAATTGTGAGAAAACTTTTAGGGTTTTTGACGGTAAACGTAGATATGATGTTAAATTTACTAAAGAAGACAAAATTATTTCTGATAACCTAATATACTGTAAAGCAAATCAAATAAAGCTAGGTGGTTATAAAATTGGTGAAGATGAAGATGTTTTTGCATCGTCGGATTATATTAAAGTAATATATTATGATAATAGTAAAAAAGAATTTTATGGTTACGAAGCAAACAATGGAGCTATCACTTTATTCATTAATGAAGTTAAATGAGCGAGTTCTTTAAAATCCTCTTCAAATCAGAAATACCTTCACCTGTTAATGCGCTAATGTAATTTTTCTTATGCTGAGATGAACTCTTGGATCCCTTTATATCAATTTTATTGTAGATAGTTATCATCTCTGAAATTTTATTTTTTTCTACGCCCGTATCTACAAGTATACTTTTTGTTACTCTAATTTTCTGATTTGCGTTTAGATCATTTACATCGACAATATGTAGTAAAATATCTGCTTTATTAATCTCCTCCAATGTTGCTTTAAATGACTCTATTAATGAAGTCGGAATATTGTTAATAAAGCCAACAGTATCTATAAGTCCTATGTATTTATTTGCACCTAAATATACCCTGCTAATTTTAGTATCTAATGTTTCAAATAATCTTGATTTACTTGATTGCTTTTTTTTAGTTAATTTATTAAAGAGCAATGTTTTTCCTGCGTTTGTGTATCCGATTAAAGCCGCTGTTTTAAAATTATTGTTTTTCCTTAGATTCCTCTGTACATGCCTTCTACGTTTCACCTTATTAAGCCTTTTTTTGATATTTAGAATTTTTTCTTGTATTAAACGGCGATCTAATTCAATTTGAAGCTCACCAGGACCACCAATAAAGGTTGTACCGCCTCTCTGTCGTTCTAAGTGTGTCCAAGCCCTAACTAGTCTTGATTTTCTATATATTAATTCAGCTAGTTGCACCTGCATCTTGCCTTCATTAGATTTTGCTCTTCTAGCAAATACCTCTAATATAATGCCTGTTCTGTCAGTTACCTTTATTTTAAGTCTATTTTCTAAATTTTTTTGTTGTGCGGGCGTTAAGTTGTTATTTACAACTAATAAATTTATATTTTTTTTCTTAATATCCTTGTCTATTTTTACTAAGTTTCCCTCCCCAATCAGAGTTGATGGATTTATTCTTTTTATTTTAATGATTTCTTTTTTTTTAATTACAATGTCAAGATTTATTACCAAATTTTCAATTTCAGAAAGCATTTCTTCTGAAATAAACTTAGGGTCAGAATCTACATTTAGATGAACAATATGCGAAATAGTTTTATTCAAGATAAACTGATATACTTAAAATAAATTTCTTTAAATATTTGAGCAAATTCTCCTACACGACCATTGCCTATTTTAATATTATTTACTGCAATTACAGGCATAACAAACTGTGTTGCGCTAGTGATAAAGGCTTCATCCGCATTTTTAATATCATTTAAATTAAACCTTCTTTCGATAAAATTATATCCTACCTTCGAAAGAGATTTGATAAGTGTTGAGCGAGTTATTCCGTTAAGTATAGAACTGGATACTGGTCTCGTAATTACAGTTTTATTTTTCACTATCCACGCATTACTTGAACTTCCTTCTGTAATATAACCATCATCATCTAAAAGCCATGCCTCTTCACAGTCATTATCAGCAGCATATTGTTTAGCTAAAACAGGTGGAAGTAAATTTAATGATTTAATATCTACTCTTTTCCATCTTAAATCTTTAGTTGTCTTGACTTTGATCCCTTTATTGAAATTATTATTATAATAATTTGACGAAGTATTTTTTCCAATAATAACAATAGAACTTTTAGAATTTTTTGGAAATTTAAAGTCTCTACTGGCAACACCACGCGTAACCTGTAAATAAACAAGGCCATCTTGTATTATATTTCGTTTTATAATTTCATAAATATGAAATTTATATGATTTTCTTTGAATTGGTGATGCAATATTCAGTTCTTTTAGAGATCTATATAGTCTTTTAATGTGACCTTCGTAATCTACAATTTTACTATCTAATACTGCAAATACCTCATACACACCATCGGCAAATTGATATCCTCTATCTTCTATGTGAACTTTTGAATTAATATATTCTGTATATTCGCCGTTTACAAATGCCTCTCTACTCATTAATACTCGCTTCTAACTTGAAATAGCTCTTCTGCTTTTTTAATATCATCTCTCATGCATAAAAATAATACTTCGTCATGAATTTCAATTTTTGTGTCTTTTTCAGGGATTATTATTTTATCTTCTTTTTTAATTAACCCTACCCTTAGTCCATTTGGAAAATCAGCATCTTCAATATTTTTATTTATTAATTTTGAACTTTTAAGTACTTGCGCATGAATAATTTCCGCCTGATTGTTATCAATTGCAAAAACTGACTCAATTTTCCCTTTATGTATATGTTTAAGTATTTTAGACACCGTAATTTTTCTTGGGTCAACAACTTTACTGATTCCCAAAACATCTTTTAATTTGTTATATTCAGAATTATTAACAATAATAATTGACTCACACTTATTTTTCCTGGCAACAGCTGAAATAATAATATTTGTTTCGTCATCATTTGTCAGAGCTAATATTAAGTCTGCATCTTTGATATTAGCCTCATCTAGTAAATCTTGATCTAAACCATCGCCATTTAAAACTAAAGTGTTAGATAGCTGATCAGCAATATATTTTGATCTATCTTCATTATTTTCAACTATACTTACTGATATATCGGACTGATATTTTTCTAAATCTTTTGCTAAATTAAAACCGATGTTCCCACCGCCGATTATTATTAATTTTTTAATTGGTTTTTCATCATATCCAAAAGCACTCATTGTTCTTTTTACATGATTTTTATCAACCATTATATAGACATGATCACCTTGAGTTAAAGTGTCTTGTTTTTTTGGTATAAATAGTTTTTCATTTCTACTAATTCCTAGTATTGAAGCTCTGAGGTTTTTTTCATTATCTGCATTTTCTTGAAATAGTTCATGTATATTTATAAGACTTGTATCAACTAAAGGGCACTTTTCGTTTATTACCAAGCTCAAAAGTTCAATTTCATCATTTAGAAAAGGGACAACATCATAGGCACCTGGAGCCTTTAACTGCCTTTCTATGGACCTTGCTACTTCCAATTCTGGACTTATTATAAGGTCAATTGGCATATTATCAGCATTATATAAATCTCTCCAAATAGGATTTAAAAAGTCTTCTGTTCTTAGACGCGCAATTTTTCTTGGTATTTTAAAAAAAGTATGTGCCATTTGACATGCGACCATATTTATTTCGTCTTGTAGAGTAACAGCTATAATCATATCAGAATCCTCAGCGCCAGCATTTTTTAGCACTGATGGGTTTGAAGCTGATCCAATAACGGTCTTAAGATCCACTTTTTCTCTAAGGTCGTCAATGAGTTTGAGTGAACTGTCAATCACTGTAACATCACTGCCCTGGTCAACAAGATGACGCGCTATACTTGTTCCTACTTTTCCAGCACCACATATGATTATCTTCACTATTTTTCCTCTTCTGTGATACCTAATTGTTTTAATTTTCTATGTAATGCCGATCTTTCCATTCCTATAAAAGCAGCAGTTTTTGATATATTTCCATCAAATCTATTAATTTGAGATTGAAGATAGTTCTTTTCAAATAGTTTACGTGCATTCCTCAATGGTAAAGAAATAACATTTTTATTTTGAAAATCATCAAGTTTCTCTGCTGCATTATTATTATCATCATATTTTTCACCTAAAATTGAATATCTTTCAATAACGTTTCTTAATTCTCTTATGTTGCCTGGCCATTCGTAATTGATATATTTAGTTTTTATTAAAGGCTTTAGATCTGTATTTTTTTGATTATTTTCTTTAGAGAATATTTCTGTGAAATAATCTATTAATGAGTCAATATCATCAGACCTCTCACTTAAATTGGGAAGTTTTATAGTCACAACATTCAGTCTATGAAATAAGTCTTTTCTAAATGAGCCTTCATTAGTTAATTGTTCTAAGTTTTTAGTAGAAGAGCATATAATTCTACAATTTAATTTTATTAATTCTTTGCCCCCTCTTTTTGTAAAATTTTTATCTGTGAGTACTCTCAATATCTTAGCTTGTGTTTGTAGAGGCATTTCACCAACCTCATCAATAAATAATGTTCCATATTCAGCTTTCTCCAAATGTCCAATCTCATCTAAATTATTATCTTGTATTCCAAATAACTCACTTTCTAAATTTTCAGGTTCCATTAGTGCTGCATTTAAGATTATAAAAGGACCGTCTTTATTTATTGAGTTTTTATGTATTTCTTTCGCAATGATATCTTTTCCTGTTCCGGACTCCCCATAAATCATCACTCTACTTGAAGTAGGCGCAATTTTGACAATTTGTTGTTTAATTTTCATAATAGCTGAAGATTCACCAATAAATTTGTAGTCGGAAATACTTCCTTCTTTTAATATTCTATTTTCGTGTTTAACTTCATGAAGCTCTATAGACCGATTGACTGAAAGTAATAATCTTTCAGTATTAAAAGGCTTTTCAATGAACTCATTTGCTCCATCTTTTATTGCAGAAACTGCCATTTCTATATTTCCGTGTCCAGAAATAATTATTATCGGTATAGTTAGGTTTTTCCTGATCTGTTTAAGAATTTCTAAGCCGTCATATTTTGAATTATCCAGCCAAACATCAAGGATTATAAGATTATAAGAATGCTTGTTTATATAGTTAAAAGCATCATCTGAATTATGTGCTACTTGAACGTTAAAACCTTCGTCAGTAAGAATTGCTTTAATATTATTACAAATATCAATTTCGTCATCAATTACTAAGATATTTTTCATATTATAGTTTTTCCAAAAATAATTTTAACTTCAACTCCATCTTTTCCGTCACTTCTATTTTCTAAAACAAAATCAGCATGATGATCAAATAAGATTTTTTCTACAATTGCCAAACCAAGACCTGAACCACCAACTTTTTTCTTAGTTGTAAAATAAGGTTTTATAAGTTCTTCTTTTTCATATTTAATACCGATGCCATTATCTATTAATGATAATATCACATTATCATCGACTTCGTACGATGAATATATTATTTCACCGTGCTTGTTTTTACTTTCACTAATTGAATGAATTGAATTCACTATTAAATTTTGAAAGACTCTAGACATTTGTGAATTGTCTATATTCATATTGATTTGGCTTGAATGAAGCTTGTTTATGAATTTAATATTTTTGTTGTCATTTTCGTAATCAGATACAACTTCTTTCATTGTATTAACTATATTATTATTTTTTAAGTCTGGATCTGGCAATCTAGCAAAACTAGAAAACTCATCTACCAAGTACCCTATCTCATTGACTTGACGACGTATTGTATCAATGCACTCGTTTATTTCCTTATTTTCAATGTTTAATCCCATTGTTTTCTTTTCAAGACGTTCTGCTGATAATTGAATTGGGGTTAAAGGATTCTTTATTTCGTGTGCTATTCTTCTTGCAATATCTGACCAAGTTTCATGTTTTTTAGAAACTATGATTTGATTTCTTTGCTTAATTATATCTCCACTCATTTGATTAAATGAGTCTGCAAGTCTATTCAATTCGATGTAGTCATTATTTTTTTTAATTTTATCATCATACAGCCCTTTGCTTATATTGTTAGTTGCAGTTATAATACTTGATATAGGCTTAACAATTCTATCTGCAAAATTTATTCCTATTATAATCGAAATTAAAATCAAAATTAGAGATACTATGACATAGAGTAGTATAAATATGAGGCTTATCTTATCTCTACTTATTTCTAAAAAAGTATATTCATTTTTTGCTGAAACTGTATCGTTTAAAGCACTAATCACATTGCCGTCCATTGATCTTCCAGCATATAAGTAATACTCATCAAAATTATTAAGCTTTATCATGGCATAAACCTTATTTAGTTGTGTTGATGACATAATTGTCATTTCGCCACTATCAACACGATCGAAGGATGATAAAGGAGGCTCATAAAAAGGCATATTATTTTTAAAAGCTTGAAATAAAATATCACTATTTCTATTTATAATATATGTTTCCGGTAAAGACCTTATAAGCGCTTGAGTTCTTAATGCTATCGCCATTTTAGATAGATCTTGAGTTAATACTTCACTCGAATTGTTAAGATCGTTTGACATTGCGTAAAGATCACCTTTAATAGTTTCTTTGTGCTCTTCTAAATAACTTTCCGCTACAAAAACTGAGTTATTAATCACATTTTTGATTTTATCGTTGAACCAATCATTGATACCCAATTCAATTAAAACTAAACCCAATACACCAAGTAATATTGCTGGTGTTAGTGCAATAGAAATAAAATAAAGAGTGAATTTGCTATTTAAAGTACTAATTTTTTTTCTTCTTACTCTGAAGATAATTGGAAATATAATAAAACTTATTGATACAACTAAAGCTAATATAAAGAGAGATGAAATTATTATATATACGTTTAGATAGGGCAATGTCTCCATATTGTTTGATCTTTGAGTAATGAGTGTAATACTGGAAAGTATAATAAACATAAATGAAAGTATGATTAGTAATACATTTCTAAAATTAAAATAATTAAAATAATTTATTTGTTTATTCATTGATGATTTAAGTTTAAGTACTAAAGTATAAATATATTAAGTAAGAAATATGAAAATTGTTTGTATAGTTCTTGGATCAGGTTCTAGCACAAGGTTTGGCAATAATAAGTCAAAGCTTTTTTATAAAGTTAAATATCATTCAGTTATTGAACATACTCTCAAAAACATATCAAAATCATTTAGCAAGGACTGTTTATATATTACAATTCCTAAAAAAATAACCAAAAAAGAGAAAAGTGTTTTGTCCAAATATACTGAAAATGCTTTAATTTTAGGGGGTTCAACTCGTTATAAAAGTCTCATGAAAGCTTTAAAATGCATTGATACGGCTAAATATAAATATTTAATGATACATGACGCTGCAAGGCCCAATACATCTTTAGCATTAGTAACAAAGCTAATCGATAATATTAAAAAAGACAAATATGACGCGGTTGTTCCTGCTCTTCAAATTATAGATACGTTAAAAAAAGATAATAAAACTGTTAACCGTAATTTATATAAAACAACACAAACACCTCAGATATTTAAAATAAAAGAGTTTCAGAGTTGCAGTAACAAAATAAATACTGTTATGACAGATGATGTTCAATTAATTGAAAATAGAAAATATGTAAAAATTAAATATATAGATGGCGATTATGAGAACTTAAAAATTACAAAAAAAAATGACATTAATATATTCAAAAAATATTTATTATATAAATCAAAAATAGGAAATGGTTTTGACATACATAAACTAGGCACAGGTAATTATCTATCGATTGGAGGAATAAAAATAAAATCTAATTATAAAGCTATAGGACATTCTGATGGTGATGTAGTGCTTCATTCAGTAATTGATGCTTTACTTGGAGCCAATGCTAAAGGTGATATTGGAAAGTTCTTTCCTCCATTAAAAAAATATAAAAATATTTCGTCTATTGAATTATTGAATAAAATTAAAAATAAAATAGATCTAGATAACTCAATAATCATAAATTTAGATATCACAATTATTTGTCAAAAAATTAGATTAGAAAAATATAAAGCTCCAATTAAAAATAATTTATCTAAATTGTTAAAATGCAATAAAAATTTAATTAACATTAAAGGTAAAACAGCTGACAAAATTGGCATCTTTGGAAAATCAGAAGCTATAGGTTGCTGGGCAACGATCAACCTAATTAATTAATGAAAAATTTCTCTAAATATTTTGCTACACTGTTTGGTATTGGTTTTATATCTCTTGCACCAGGTACATTTGGGTCATTGTTTGCAATCCTTATTTGGTATGTTTTTATTGATTTGTTTTCTATTTTTCATTTCATAGTTTTATTTTTATTCGTTTTATCTGTTTCATTTTATTTTACAGATATCTATCTAGATAATTATAATAAAAAAGATCCCTCTGAGGTAATTGTAGACGAATTTCTGGGTCAATCGATACCGCTATTATTTATTGTGAATTTTAATATATATGAAGTTTTAATTTCATTTGTTACGTTTAGATTTTTTGATATATATAAAATTTATCCAATAAACAAAATGGAAGACTTAAAGGGGTCATATGGCGTAATATTAGATGATATTGTTGCCGGAATATATTCATTAATTATTCTTATGTTATATAAGATATTGATGCTGCTATGATTTCAGATTTATCAAAAATAAAAAATATACGATCAAAAAAGAAATTTACAATATCTTTAGCTGAGTCCTGTACAGGAGGCATGATAAGTAAGTATTTAACAAGCATTAATGGTTCCTCCCTCTTTTTTAATGGAGCATGTATTTCATATTCAAATCAAATGAAAACAAGATTATTAAAGGTTCCAAAGAATACGATTATAAATTATGGAGCTGTTAGTCACCAAACTGCTCTTGCGATGGTTAGGGGGCTTAAAAGAATAACAGATAGTGAAATTCTTCTATCCGTTACTGGAGTTGCAGGGCCAAGCGGTGGTACTGCAAGAACGCCTGTTGGATGTGTATTTTTTGGTATTGGTTCAAAAATTAATAAGAAATATACATTTAAAACTACAAAAAAAATATTTCATGAAAAAACAAGACTTGCTATTCAAAAAAAGAGCACCGAATATGCAGTTTATCTAATATTAAAAGAATTAAAGAAGATTTAATATATCTCTTTTGCACGATCAATAAATGCACTAACCATTCTCTGAAATGCCAAGTTGAAAAATTTTTTCATCAATACATCCAATAAAGAAAGATTTAATTCGAAATCAATCATAAATTCAATTTCAGAATTATTTTTATCGATATCAGTAAATTTCCATTCATTAGTAAGATATCTAAAAGGACCATCTAGATTTTTAACATTTATATATGATTTATCTTTTGCCAGCCTCACTTCACTTCTATATGTATAAACAAATTGATCATATCCAATCTCTAAATCTGCAGTAACTACCTCATAGTCATCAAATCTCTCTCTACTAATAATTTTAGAGTCATTGCACCATGGAAGAAATTCCTTATAATCATCTATATTTGAAACTAGATCAAACATCTGATCTTTCGTGTATGCAACTAGTTGTTTTTCTTCTTGCTTAGGCACCTGAATGTAAATGTTTTAATTTATTAAAATCACTCTCTGCGTGATAAGAAGATCTAGTAAATGGTGAAGATGATACAATTTTAAAACCTTTATTTAACGCCTCATTTTGAATGCGTATAAAATAATCTGGATTATGATATTTAATTACAGGATGATGATTTAATGTTGGCCTTAGATATTGACCGATAGTAATGAAATCTACATCCTGTTCTCTTAAATCGTCCATCAAAACTCTAATTTCATCAAACTTTTCACCAAGACCAATCATTATTCCAGATTTAGTAAATATAGAAGGTTTCAAAAGTTTAATTTCTCGAAGTATTTTCAAAGAGTGATGATAACCTGCACCAGGACGAACTTCCTTATACAATCTTTTTATTGTTTCTAGATTGTGATTAAAAACGTCAATTTCTGTTTTTGCTATAATTCCCAATGATGATTCTTTCCCCCTAAAATCTGGAGTAAGAATTTCGACAGTTGTATTTGGAGATTTTTCTTTAATTTTTTTTATTGTATTTGCAAAGTGCTGGGCCCCACCATCATTTAGATCATCTCTATCAACAGAGGTAACAACTACATGTTTTAGACCCAGACTCTTAACAGTGCTTGCAACTCTTGCTGGCTCTAATATATCAACCTTAGTTGGCTTTCCTGTCTTAATATTGCAGAAACTACATGATCGAGTACATACGTCTCCTAAGATCATAACAGTTGCATGTTTCTTTTCCCAGCATTCCGACAAATTTGGGCACATTGCCTCCTCACAAACTGTAACTATCTTATTTTCTTTTAAGGTATTCTTAGTTTGACTGATTTTGTTTGACGGAATAGATACCTTAATCCAGTCAGGTTTTATTGGACTTTTAAAATCAGAAAATTTTTTTCTCAGTAATGCTTTAGAAATTTGATTATCCATTGTGCTTTATTAATAAATAAAGACAATTCACCTATATTTCAAGTGATACTACTTATCAAAAAATACAATGTATTCGTTTGATTTTCCATAGCCTAAAACATTACGTATCTGTTCGTCAATCAGGTCACTGTTGGAGCTTAGATTTTGAAGAGAAGAGATCTTGATTTGAAGTAGGTTATTATTGGTCTTTAAAGAACTAATTTTTCCTTCGAGTGCTATAATTTCACTATCTAATCTAGCATGGGATAAAAGGCCGTTGTTTCCATCGAATATATTAAATGAAAGATATATAATTATTAATGGAAAGAAAAAATATGGGTAATACTTTTTAATTCTTTCCTTTAAATTAAGAACTCTATTCATGAACTATAAAAAATCATAATTCACGAATCATGACAATTCTATTGGATCAAAAATCCTTGAAAAAATGTAAAAATTAGGGATTTGGACTCTTTTTGTTCTTATTGTCTATTAAAATGTCAATAGAACTTATTGTTTTTTATAGATTTTTTTAAGTCAAAATTTTCTTCTATTCGTAATAATTGATTAAATTTTGCAATCCTTTCCGACCTGGACATAGAGCCTGTCTTAATTTGCCCAGAATTAGTAGCAACTGCTAAATCGGATATGAAGGTATTTTCTGTTTCTCCAGATCTATGAGAAATGACAGTTTCGTATCCATTAGATTGTGCAAGTTCAATTGCATCCATAGTTTCAGTTAATGTGCCTATTTGGTTAGGCTTTATTAAGACAGCATTTGCAGTTCCTCTTTCAATGCCTTTGTTAATTAGATTTAAATTAGTAGCAAACAGATCGTCACCAACAATTTGAATACTGTCTCCAAATAATTTAGTAAATTTTACCCAAGAATTCCAATCATCTTCCGAGAAAGGATCCTCTAATGAAATAATTGAATATTTTTTACATAAATTAATTAAAAATTTTGAGAATTCATCACTTGTAAATGGCTTAATCTTACTTTCTAGCTTATATTTTTTGTTTTTATAAAATTCTGATGCAGCAACGTCCAAACCAAGCATGAAATCTTTGCCAAGTTTATATCCCGTTTTTACAATTGCTTCTTTAATTAGCTTGCATGCGTCTTCCTCGTTTTTTAAATTAGGTGAAAAACCACCCTCGTCCCCTACAGCTGTAGAAAGACCTTTTTTTTCTAGTATCTGTTTTAGAGTATGGAAAACTTCAGATGATTTTCTTAAACAGTTGCCAAATGTTTGTTCATTTATAGGAATAATCATGAATTCTTGAAATGTAAGATTATTATTTGCATGTGCACCACCATTAATAACATTTAGCATCGGTACTGGCATTTTAAACGTTTTGGATCCTCCAAGATATTTATAAAGAGGCAGCTTTAATGATTTAGCAGCAGCATCTGCCACAGCCAGCGAAACACTTAATAAGGCATTAGCACCTAATTTGCTTTTATTTTTACTTCCATCTAATTCTATCATTGTTCGATCAATTTTGTTTTGATCTAGAGAGTCAAGGCCAGAAATGGTATCAAAAATTATTACATTTATATTTTCTACTGCTTTTAAAACAGATCGACCATGATATGACTTTTTGTTATCTCTTAATTCAAATGCTTCGTATTTACCCGTTGATGCACCAGAAGGAACACTTGCCCGCCCCATTGAACCATCTTGCAAATAAACATCTGTTTCAACGGTAGGATTGCCCCTGCTATCAAAAATTTGTCTGGCTATTACATTTTTAATTTTAGACATAAAAATAACGTTATTAATTATATATTTATTTAGTTTTCTTTAACTAAATTGTCAATTTGAATAAGTTTAGAGACTAATTTCTCTAAATCTTCTAATTTTACCATATTTGGTCCATCTGAAGGAGCAACATCTGGATTATCGTGAGTTTCCATAAATACTGAGGATACCCCAACAGCGACTGCCGCTTTTGCTAAAGTAGGTACAAATTTTCTATCTCCCCCACTTCTATCACCTTTTCCTCCTGGACTTTGAACTGAGTGTGTCGCATCAAAAACAACCGGAAAACCAATTTCCTCTTTCATTACATGCAATGATTTCATATCTGAAACGAGAGTATTGTAGCCAAACGAAACACCACGCTCAGTTAATAATATTTTATTATTCCCGCTATCACTGACTTTTTTAGCCACATTAACCATATCCATTGGAGCAAGAAATTGTCCTTTTTTTATATTTATTACTTTATTAGTTTTTGCTGCGGCTATTAAAAGATCAGTCTGCCTGCATAGAAATGCAGGGATCTGTAAAATATCTACATGGTCTTTAATTTTATCACAATCATCAATATTATGAATATCAGTCAATATATGGATTCCATATTCACTTCTTAACTTATTAAATATTTCTATGGATTGATCGATGCCTAATCCTCTTTCAGAATTGATACTTGTTCTATTGGCCTTATCAAAGGAAGTCTTGTAAACAAAATCAATTTTTAATCTAGACGCTATTTCCAGTAATGATTCTGTCATCATTTTTGCGTGTTCGTATGATTCAAGTACACAAGGGCCTGCAATCAAGACTAACTTCTTTTCATTACTAAATACGGTATTGCCTAAATCTACACTTTTTTGCATTTTACGTTTTATTCTTTGCAGCTTCGATAAATGATTTAAATAATGGATGTGGATCAAATGGTTTTGATTTAAGTTCAGGATGGAATTGAACACCTATAAACCATGGGTGATCTTTTAATTCCACTATTTCAGGTAATAAGCCGTCTGGGGAATAACCCGAGAAATGAACTCCATTAATTTCAAAATCTTTAGCGTAATTGTTATTAACTTCATACCTGTGTCTGTGTCTCTCACTAATCAATTCTGAATCATAAATTTCTCTAACTTTTGAATTATTTTTCAATTTTGCTTCATAAGCTCCTAATCTCATTGTTCCGCCTAAATCACTATCTATTGTTCTCTTTTCAGTGGTATTGTCTACATTAGACCACTCAGTCATTAATCCAACAATAGACTCTTTGCAATCGGCGAATTCACTGGAATTTGCCTCTTTTATTCCAAGTATATTTCTTGCCATTTCTATCACAGCTAATTGCATTCCAAAACAAATGCCAAAATAAGGAGTTTTATTTTCTCTTGCATATTTAATTGCTGCAATTTTACCTTCTGCTCCTCTCTCACCAAACCCGCCGGGAACTAAGATACCATGACAATTATTAAGCATATTTTCAATATTGGAACTGTTCAGTTCTTCTGACTCAATCCAATTCAATTTAACTTTAACATTATTATAAATGCCACCATGCGACAGTGCTTCATTAAGGGATTTGTATGCATCAGCCAAACCAGTATATTTACCAACAATGCCAATTTCTATACTGCCCTCTGGCTCCAATATTCTTTTTGATACTTGTGACCACATCTTTAAATCTATTTCTTTTTTAGACTCTAATCTAAAGTACTCTAGAACTCTCTTATCAAGCCCCTCATTTAAAAAATTAATAGGAACTTCATAAATTGAGTTTGCATTAATTGCTGGAATGACACAGTCACCTTCCACATTACAAAATAAACCAATTTTTCTTCTTTCATCCCCTGGAATTTCTCTGTCGGCTCTGCATAGTAAAATATTTGGCTGTATACCCAAGCTCCTTAACTCTTTGACAGAGTGCTGAGTTGGTTTAGTTTTTAGCTCTCCAGAACTAGCAATGTATGGAACTAATGTTACATGCATAAACAAAGAATTTTCATGCCCATTGTCATTGTGAAATTGCCTTATCGCTTCTATAAACGGCAAACTTTCTATATCACCTATTGTTCCTCCTATTTCACAAATTACAAAATCTTCATCATCAAGATCTTTAGAAATAAATTCTTTAATTTCATTTGTGACATGAGGAATCACTTGTACTGTGGCACCCAAGTATTCGCCTTTTCTCTCTTTAGCTATAATTTTTTGATAAACTTTTCCCGATGTAATATTATCTGATTTTTTAGATGTAACTCCTGTGAACCTCTCATAGTGACCTAGATCTAAATCTGTTTCCGCGCCATCATCCGTTACATAAACTTCGCCATGCTGATATGGACTCATCGTACCTGGGTCTACATTTAGATATGGGTCTAATTTTCTAATTCTGACTTTGTATCCGTGATGTTGCAACAATGAAGCAAGTGATGCTGAAGCTAAACCTTTACCAAGTGAAGAAACCACGCCGCCAGTGACAAATATAAATCGCGCCATGGAAGTATTTTATACTTCAAAATAGATTTAAAATAAAGAACTAATCTAATTGTGGAAGTTCTGGCAAATCCTCAATATTAAGTTGGTCAGTTGATATATTTTCAGGTTCATCGAACGATAATGTTCTGTCTGATGATCTAAGGCTCAAAACGGTAAGGCTTATGCTTGTTACAACAAAAAGTGCAGCAATAACCGCTGTAGTTCTTGTTAAAGCATCTGCACTGCCTCTGGGAGACATTCCATCACTACCTCCACCGATTCCAAGTGCCCCACCTTCTGCTCTTTGAATGAGAACTACGATTATCAAAATAATGGCTAAAATAGCATGTATGATTAATAGTGCGCTTTCCATTGCGTCCTTATAACTCTTTAGTGATAAGAATCAATTATTTTACAAAATTCTTTAGATTTCAATGAAGCCCCTCCTACTAAAGCACCATCTACATGATCAAGGTTTAGAATATCAGCCGAATTTACAGCATTAACTGAACCCCCGTAAAGAATAGAAACATGCTTACTAAATCTGAGGCTCACTAGATTTGAAAGTATATGTCTTATTTTTTCATGTATTTTATTAATATCATCTAGTGATGGAACCTTACCAGTTCCAATCGCCCATACAGGCTCGTAAGCAATTATGATTTTTTTTGGGTCAATATTTTTAGGCAATGATGAAAGTTGTTTTTTAAGTATTATATTTCTTTTTTTTATTTCTTCTAACTTCTCTCCTATGCAATATATCACAGTTAGATTACTTTTAATCGCAGATTGAATTTTTAAATTCAGCTCTTGAGAAGTTTCTTTTTGATATATTCTTCTTTCTGAATGACCCAAAATAACATATTGGCAATTAATGGTTTTAAGCATATTTGCACTTATGGAGCCAGTATATGCGCCCTCAGACTTATAATGGCAATCCTGACCACCAAATTTAATTTTTTTTTCTTTTTTTATTAATTCTGACAAAAGAGTAAATGGTGGGCAAATTACGACTTTAGATGTTTTGCGTTTCATCTTCTGACAATAATTTGATATTGATTTTACTAATTTATAAGAGTCTTTTTGGCTATTCATCTTCCAGTTGGCAATGGTATATTTAGTTCTTTTCATTCAACGTTATTCCTTTTATAACAACTTTTTATACATCATAAGACATAATGTTAGATATAGTAAGAAATTTAGTATCCTCAATATTTGGAAAGATTCTCCTTGGAATAATGGTCTTGAGCTTTGCCCTGTGGGGTGTTGGAGATATTCTTACCTCTGGAAATAGCCAGTTAGCTGCAAAGGTTGGAAATGAAAAAATTACTTTAGATGAATTCTATAATGAATTTCAAAAGACAGTATCGCTTTATAACCAGCAAACTAGTTCAAGTATAAATTTAAAAGAGGCAAAAGATTTGCAGCTACACAATATTTTATTAAATGACTTGATTTACTCAAGAATGGTTAAAGACTACGCCAACAAGGAAAATATATTTATTAATGATACTTCCTTAAAGATTATAATCACTTCACTGCCACAATTTAAAAATGCAGATGGATTATTTTCTGAAACAAAATATAAAAATTATATTTTCAATAATTTCCCAAATGAGGAGATATTTTTAAATGAAATTGAAGATTCAATTTATCAAGGTATAATTTTTGAAAATTTTAACATAAGCAGTTTCCTAGATAAACAAGTTATAAACCATTTATTTAATCACGAGGGTGAAAAAAGATCTGTAAGATATTTTATTATAAATAATGAAGACCTAGATATTAAATCAAGTGACGAATTACTTCGAGAATATTATGAGACAGAAAAATTTAAATATGAAGTTTCTCAGAAAACAATAATTGATTATATTGAAATAAATCTAGACCAATTCGTGGATTTAGACTCTATTGATGAAAATAATATTGTTGAATATTACAACGATAATATAAATCTTTATATCAAAGAAGAAAAGAGAGAAATAGAATTTGCTAGATTTAGAGATAAAGATAGCGCAAATGAATTTTACAAAACATGGGTTCAAAATGACCCAGCTTTAATTTTTTCATATATGGAAAATAATGAAGTTGAACTTAATAAAATACAAGACTTCACACTTTCTCAAAATACATTCACTGATGAAATAGCTAATTCTATATTTAATTTAAACATAGATGACGTTTCCCCCCCACTTGAGTATCAAGGTATTGGGTACTATGTCTTTAAATTATTGAACATTGAGAAAAAAGAAACTCAATTATTAAGCGAAGTTGAGAAAGATATAAAGAAGTATTTGGCAGAGGAAAATGCTTATGTTGAATTTGATGACACTGTTAATTTAGCAGATGAAATGCTCTTAAATGATTATGATTTAAATGAAATAATGGATAGTTTGAGTAAAGCAAAAATCACAAAATCATCATCAAGTGATAATTTGGTAAATAAAATAAACAATGAGGAAATACAATTAAGTTTTGATCAACCTATTGGATTTTTATCTGAAATTATTTTTAATGACAACGCTGCATTTATTTACTCCATTTCAGATAAAAAAGAGTCTTTCATACCTGAATTCTCAATGGTCAAGGAAGCAGTAAAGCGTGATTATATAGAAAATGAAAAGAAATCAAGAATATCCAGCATGGCTGATAAGATACTGATTGATTTACAGTTTAAAGGGGTTGATAAATTTGAAGAGTACGCAAAATTAAATAGTATAGAAATTAAAGAATTAAATGATTTGAAGAGAAACGATGAAAATATTTCAAAGGAGTCTCTATCGTCAATTTTTAATATTAGTTTAGAAGACAATGTAAAAATTATAATGAATAATGACGATATAGGTATAGGAGCTTTAATAAAAATAACTAAACCTGACAGCTATATTTCTGATACATACTATTCAGAAGTTGAGAATAACATTATACAAAATTTTAATTCTTCACTTGAATCAATAATTGGTCAGAAAATTATAGATAATACAGATTATGAAGTATATTCTCAGAATATTGATAAATTGTTCATGTAATGACCTTTTCTCATTCTAAGAAACAATTTGATAATTTGATAAAAAAAAAATCTAATTTTCTTTTTTATAAGAAAATTTTAAAATTAAGTTCTGATCCAATTCCGTCATTCATAAATTTAGTTGAAAAAAATAAATATAGCTTCCTTTATGAGTCAGTTGAAAAAGGTCGTGAAAAGGGAAGATACTCTATATGCGGATATGACTCACTAAGAACTATTCAATTAGCGAATGACACACTTACTTTGGAAAATAATAAAGTTATAAAAAACATTAAATATAGAGGCAGTCCACTTAAAAAAATTGATTCCATCATAAAAAACTTAAAGTTTATTAAAGGTAAAAAATTACCACCAATGTCAGGCGCCTTTTTCGGATATATAGCTTATGAGAATATAAATAAAGTTGAAAAAATATCATCTAAAAGAAAGAAAGACGACCTTAAAACTCCTGACATTATTATGTTTATACCTAATAATTTACTTATATATGATAATTTTTCTGCTTCTCTCTACATAATCAAACATTATCTATCAAGCTCAAAAACGAAAAATTTCCATAAGCAAATTCTAGATATAAATGAAATTGAAAATAACATAAAGAAGGTCAAAGGCTATAGAGATATAAATTTCAATAAAAAGAAAAAAATCAGTGTTAAGTCTAATATGACAAAAACAACCTTTAAAAAAAATATTAAAAAAGCAAAACAATATATAAAAAATGGCGATATATTCCAAGTAGTTCCAAGTCAGCGATTTGAAACTAACTTTGATCAGAAAAGTAGTTTTTTGTATGAGGTGTTAAGGAAAACTAATCCTTCGCCTTTTATGTACTATTTCAATCTTCCCAAATTTGAAATTGTAGGATCAAGCCCTGAAATACTAGTAAGACTTAGATCAAATGAAATAACTATCAGGCCAATCGCTGGAACCAGACCCAGAGGAAAGAATAAAATCGAAGACAAGAAGTTTGAGTCTGAATTAATGAACGACAAGAAAGAAATTGCCGAACATTTAATGCTATTAGACCTAGGAAGAAATGATGTTGGGAAAGTATCAAAAAAATCAAGCGTCAAGGTAACATCGAAATTTAAGATAGAGCGCTATTCACATGTTATGCATATAGTTTCAAATGTTACTGGCAAATTAAAAAACAACACTTCATCAATTTCAGCGCTAATGGCAGGTTTTCCTGCAGGAACTGTTTCTGGCGCACCAAAAATAAGGGCTATGCAAATCATAGATGAGTTAGAGACTACGAAGCGAGGCATATACTCAGGAGGGATCGGATATATATCTTCTAATGGAGACATGGATACATGCATTGTCTTGAGAACAGGAATAATAACAAAAAATAAACTATATGTTCAAGCCGGTGGCGGTATAGTATTCGATAGTGACTCTGAAAAAGAATTTAACGAAACAATTAATAAGGCTAAAGCTGTTCTTAATGCAGCTCAAATAGTAATGGGTAATGTTCAATGATATTAATAATTGATAATTATGATAGCTTTACTTATAATTTAGTGCATTACGTTGAAGAGCATAATTACAAAGTTCAAGTATTTAGAAATGATAAAATAACATTACAAAAAATAATAAAGCTAAAACCTAAAAAAATCATTATTTCCCCTGGCCCCTGTACGCCTGATGAAGCCGGAGTAAGCATTGACCTTATTAAATATTTCTATAAGAAATTTCCAATATTAGGTGTTTGTTTAGGGCATCAATCCATTGGACAAGCTTTTAATGCTAAAATCATAAAAGCTTCTAAAATAATGCATGGTAAAGTATCGACTGTAACTAACAAAGGTTCAGAAATATTTAAAGGCCTTCCAAAGAAATTTGATGCTACCAGATATCATAGTCTTGTAATTAAAAATAATACTCTTCCTGAATATTTTAAAATAATATCTGACACGATTGATGATAATAAAAAAGTAATTATGGGCATTCAACATATTAAATATCCTATCTACGGTGTACAATTTCATCCAGAAAGCATTGCCACTACACCTTACGGTAAGAAAATTATAAAAAATTTTTTAGAAATATGAATATTGAATTTAAAACATTTATTGATTTAGTGCTCAACGATAAACTTGATCAAGAGTCTACAATGAAAGCATTCAATTTAATCATGAATGGTTCAGTTAGTGACATTCAAATAAGTTCCTTTTTATCTATACTTCAAAAATCTGGTGTAAGGGCCGATCATATAATTGGTGCAATTGAAGTGATGAGATCTAAAATGGTCACAGTCTCTGCCCCAGAAAATTCAATGGATACATGTGGAACTGGAGGAGATGGGAAAAATAGCCTTAACATATCTACAGCAACCGCATTTGTTTTGGCTTCACATGGCATACCTATTGCTAAACATGGAAATAGAGCGTTGACATCAAAATGTGGATCAGCAGACGTTCTTAAAGCTCTGGGTATCAATATTGATATGAATACATCAAGATTAGAAGATTGCATTAACGAAATTGGGCTGTGCTTTATGTTTGCTCCTAATCATCACCCTGCAATGAAATATGTCGGGCCTGTTAGGCAGCAATTGGGTATTAGAACAATATTCAATATGCTAGGTCCCCTATTGAATCCTGCGGATGTAAAGACTCAACTAGTCGGCGTCTATTCCATGGAGGTGTTTAAAATATATAAAGATATTTTTTCAAGGAATAACAATAAAAATGCTTGCATAGTTTCTGGATATAATGGAAATGATGAAATTTCATTAGAAGGTGAAAATGTAGTTTTTACAAAACTATCAGGTGAAATTAAATTTGATCCAGCAACAATCGATCTTCCTCGACCAATTAATAATGAAATTTTAGGAAAAGATGCAAAATATAATGCCGACAGAATAATAGAAATTTTCAATGGAAAAGATGACACATTCTATAAGTCAGTATGTATAAATGCAGCTTTTGGATTACTTGCTCATGAGTCCTATGAGCTGAATGAAGTAAATATTCTAAAAGCATACCAAAACTCCTCAGATTTAATAAAGAGTGGGGAACCATTGAATCAAATAAACAGATTAATTAAATTCACAAATAAATAATGTCGATTTTGAAAAAAATATATGAATATAAAATTGACTTTGTTAATAAGCAAAAAAAGCTGCATACTCAAAGTGATATCCTAAATAAGTTAAAAGATATACCCTCGCACGATTTCAGTTTTTCGAAAAAATTAAAGGATGAGACGTCTCGAACATCAATAATAGGTGAGTTAAAACGCGCAAGCCCTTCTTTAGGAAATTTTGTAAATGAAGAAATAAACCTATCTAATATTGCACAAGTATATGAAGAATGTGGTGTCTCCTGTCTATCAATATTGACAGATGAAAAATATTTCAAAGGAAAAATTGAAGATCTTATTGAAATAAGAAAAATATCTACTTTACCAATTTTAAGAAAAGATTTCATAGTTGATGAATATCAAATTTATGAAAGCAAGTTATTTGGGGCAAGCTGTATTTTAATAATCTTAGCTATGCTCGACCAAAAAAAAGCGGATAAACTTGAAGCAATTGCTCAGAATATAGGCCTAGATGTTATAATTGAAATCCATAATAAGGAGGAGCTTGAAAGAGCAATAAATATGCAATCAGAATTAATCGGCATAAATAATAGAAACTTAAATAATTTTGAAACTAGAATAGAAACTACAATTGAGCTCAGTAGTTATATAGCTGATTTAAATAAAATTTTTATCTCAGAAAGCGGTTTTCATAGTCATAGTGATGTGAGTAAAATTATTTCTATAACTGGTATTAATAATTTTCTCATAGGCGAATACCTTATGAAATCAGAACAATTATCGTCTGATATTGCAAATATTCTAAATTGATAGTTAAACTATACTAACTAAATTACTGATTATATTAAATATTATTTCATTGAAAGATAATGAGAACATTGGTAGAACATGTATATAGGAACGAATCAATGTTAACAAAAAAACAAAAAGAACTATTAGAGTACATTCAGGGCTATCAGGTAAAAAGTGGTGTGACGCCATCTTATGAAGAAATGAAAGCTGCGCTTAATCTTAAATCTAAATCAGGTATTCATAGACTTGTAATAGCCTTAGAAGAAAGAGGATTTGTAAGAAGGCTAGCTCACAAAGCTAGAGCGTTAGAAGTTATTAAGGATGCAATATCTACTCTAAAAGTATCGGATAAAACTAATAAAAATATTATTGTTGGAGATTTTACAGGAAGCAATAAAGATGAAAACAGTAAATTAAGTACCCTCCCATTGCTTGGGAAGATTGCAGCAGGTACCCCTATTGAAGCTATTCAACATAACGATACATCAGTAGATGTTCCAAAAGAAATGATGCCTATTGGTGAAAGTTATGCTTTAACAGTTGAAGGTGAGTCTATGATTAATGAAGGTATTTATGACGGAGATACCGTATTAATTAAAAAAACCAATCTTGTTGAAAACGGTGATATAGCCGTTGCTCTAATTGATGACTCTGAAGCAACATTAAAAAGAATAAGAAAAAAAGGACAAAGTATCGCATTAGAAAGCGCTAATCCTATTTATGAAACAAGAATTCTATCTGCACATAGAGTTAAAATTCAGGGAAAGCTTATAGGTCTGTTAAGAAAATATTAATTTTTTTTAACTTTTTTTATTCTAGAAATAGTTTATCTATATCAATGTAAATGGTTAAGCAGAAATTAAATAAAAAAAATAATAGAAAAGCTAAATTAATAATCGATCAAAAAACTTACGAATTTCCAATATATAATTCTACTGAGGGCGAAGCTGTTATAGATATCTCTAAATTACACGCTGAGGCAAATATATTTACATATGACCCAGGATTTACATCTACTGCCTCATGTGAGTCAAAAATCACATATATCGATGGAGATAATGGGATTCTAAGGTATAGAGGATATGATATTGAAGAATTAGCAAGAAAGAGTGATTTCATTGAAGTTGTTAACTTGCTTATCTATGGAGACCTACCAAATAAAGAACAGCTCGCTAAATATAAAAGACTTATCACAAGACATACCTTGCTTCATGAGCAAATCATAAATTTTTTTCAAGGATTTAGAAGAGATGCTCATCCTATGGCGATGATGGTTGGTGTTATGGGCGCTTTATCCTCCTTTTACCAAGATACATTAAATATTAATGACTCTCATCAAAGACAGGAAGCAACAAGAAGAATTATTGCAAAATCTGCTACAATTGGCGCGATGGCCTATAAATACTCCTTAGGCCAAGCCTTTGTTTCCCCAAGAAATAATCTTACTTTTTCAGAAAATTTTTTATACATGTGTTTTAGCAATACTGCAGAGAATTATAAAATTTCACCTGTTCTTGCAAAAGCAATGGATACAATTCTAATTCTCCATGCTGATCATGAGCAAAATGCATCTACATCGACTGTAAGACTTGCAGGTTCATCTGGGGCAAACCCATTCGCTTGCATAGCCGCAGGAGTTTCTTCATTATGGGGGCCAGCTCATGGAGGCGCTAACCAAGCTGCGTTAGAAATGCTAGAGGAAATTGGATCATCAAAAAATATTAAAAAATATATTGCGAAGGCTAAAAATAAAAAAGATCCTTTCAAGTTAATGGGTTTCGGTCACAGAGTTTATAAAAATTATGATCCGAGAGCAAAAATACTTAAAGGCATATGTCTAAAAGTTCTTAAACATGTGGGAGTTAAGAATGATCCGATATTAAAACTTGCAATGGATTTAGAAAAAATTGCACTAAATGATAAATATTTTAGAGAAAAAAGACTTTACCCAAATGTTGATTTTTATTCTGGAATAATTCTTAGAGCAATAGGATTCCCTCCAGAAATGTTTACTGTTATATTTGCAATAGCGAGAACTGCCGGATGGACTGCGCAATGGACAGAAATGATTGAAGATCCAATCCAAAAAATTGGAAGACCAAGACAATTGTATACTGGAAAAGGTATTACCAAATATGGAGTTGGCAGATCAAGTAAAAATACACGTTAAGTAACTAGTTTATATCGTAAATTATCAGGTCGTATTCTTTAGCTAATCTAAGAAAATCGTCTTTCTTATAAATCAATGTATTCTTAATATCTATAGCAAGACCCTTTAGGTTTGCTTTTTTTATTAGGTTTATAGTTCTAGGGCCGACCACTGGTAAATCAATAAATCTACTTTGACTTTTTTTTATTTTCTTTACTAAAAATCCTGATTTAGTTTCTAATTGGCCCAAATCTTTTCTTAATTGTCGAGATCTATTTAACAAAGCATCAGTTCCTTCTACTGCCTCAATTGCAATTATATATCCTTCAGCGCATACAACACTTTGAGCATTGTCAAATTCTGATAAAATATCAAGAAGTTTACTGGATTTTTTTATATCTATAATATCTTCTTTATTATATCTTTTTAAAACATCAGAATTACTTAAACTTAAATCATCACAGTATTTAAATGGGGATACAGCTCTGAAATTGTGATCTTTAAATATATTTACAACCGCATCTAAAACAGCGCCATCACCCTTTTTATAAGCCTCTACAAGTTTAGGAATATAATTTTCAACAATTCCATCATTTTTAAATTTAGATAAATCTGGCCTTACTATTTTTCCCAAAAAAATTATATCATTGACGTTTCGTGTTTTAAGAAGCTTTAATATTTTTTTTAATTCAAAAATATTATAGTTATATAAGTTTTCATCATGAAAAGTTGTGCTTAGAAGGTTTATAAAAATCGTAGAATCATATTTATTTTTAAGTATTTTAAAAAGAGACTTTGATAGTTTGTCATAACCACCTATTATACAAATTGATGAATTATTTACCATACTGACAAAGTCCTCTTGAAGAGCTTTTGTCCAAGAAGATTAAAAGTTCTTTTATTAAATCATTATTGCTACTTTTTATCTTCTCCTTCTCTGATTTAATTGTTCCACCAGTAAATATTTTATCAACAATATTTGAATACTCTCTAATAGCGCCTTTACTATAATTTGCTCTTTTTAATCCAACTATATTCACACCTGTTATTTTAGCTCTGTTGCCAAGAGCTAAACCAAATGGAATTACATCATTTTCTACAGCTGACAATCCACCTACCATGGCTAATTTTCCAATTCTGCAGAATTGGTGGACTGCTGATAACCCTCCTAATACAGCAAAATTATCAACCTTAACGTGTCCACCAAGTGTAGCTTGGTTTGCCATAATTACTCTATCTCCAATAACGCAATCATGGGCAATATGAGCACCTATCATAAATAATGATGAGTTTCCAATAATTGTTATCATATTATCACCTAATGTACCTGGGTTAGCTGTGCATTGTTCTCTAAAAATATTTTTGTCCCCAATAATAAGTTTGCTCTTTTCACCCTGGTATTTTAAATCTTGAGGCTTAGATCCAATTGAACAAAAAGGGAAAAAAGTATTCCCCTTGCCTATATCTGTTTCTCCAGACATATAAACGCTAGAATGAAGAATATTGTCATTACCAATCTTTACTCCATCTTCAATTACGCAATAAGGACCAATTTCAACATTAGATCCGACTATCGTATTTTTTCCAATTATTGCCGTATTATGAATTTTGTTCATTGTCCCTATCCATTATCATAGCACTCCAATTTGCTTCACATATAGTATTGCTACTTATATCGTATGATTTTCCTTCAAATCTCCAAACTCTACCTTTTGAACGTAAAGCATTTACATCAGTAAATATTTTCGTATCTGGAAAAACAGGCTTTCTAAACTTGGTTCTTTCAATATTCATCAGGTAAACAATTTTATCAAAAGTTTCCTCTCTTATACTGTAAGCGATTAGTGCAGCAGCTGTTTGCGCCATCATTTCAACTAATATCACGCCAGGTACTACGGGTTGACCTGGAAAATGGCCCTTAAAAAAAAATTCATCTTTTGAAAAAGTCTTTATACCAGTAGCTTTTTTTAACTTAATAATATCCACTAACTCATCAAGAAAAAGAAATGGTTCACGATGTGGAATCAATTCTCTTATTTCATCAAAATTAATTTTGATATCAGGCATAATTTTTTTTATATTTTCTGATATATTTGAATTTATCTATTGCTGGATGCCCCATAACAGAACTATCATTGCCTATATCCTTAAGCACGCCACTTTGAGCTGCAATTTGCACATTGTTACCTATTTTTATATGTCCCGCTATACCTACTTGACCTCCAGTCATTACATCATTGCCAATAATAGCACTTCCTGCAATGCCGGTCATAGCTGCAAAAATACAATTATTACCAACAGCAACATTATGTGCGATGTGGCATAGATTATCAATGTACGTGTTTTGCCCAATGATAGTGTCTCCAAAACTACCTCTATCAATGGTACAATTTGATCCTACGTTAACACCCTCTTGGATTATTACTCTTCCACTATGAAATATTCTAATATTTTTATCTTTGCTTATAGCAAAACCAAACCCTTGTTGTCCTAAAGATGAATTTCTGCCGATATGCGTGTTTTCTGCAATTATAGAATTAGTAATTACGGTATTAGAGTCAATAAAAGTGTTATCTCCAATAACACAGTTGTACCCTACATAGCAACCAGCACTTATATGAACGTTTTTTCCAATAACAGCTCCATTTTCAATAATTGCGGACTGAGAAATATTACAATTAGTTCCAATTTTTGGCTTACCAAGATTTTTAATTTCTTCATATGTAAGAAAGCGGTAAAAAATATTCGATAGCTTTGCTACAGCTGAATGTAAATCATTAACTATTATAAGAGGATTGTCATTTTTAAATTTTTTATGGATAGATTGACTGCAAATAATTGTACCATCATTTAGTATATTTTCTTTATCAAAGTTAGTATCGGTTAAAAAGGATAGACCTCCCAATTTTAAATTTTTAATGCTTGTAAACTCATTAAAAGGAGTATCTTCGTCAATATTAATAGGTACTGATTCAAAATGCTCTTTGATAGTAGAATATCTGATAGGTCCCAAGTTTTTAAAAAAACTAGATTTCATTGAATCTTAGTCTCTAGATACTTTAATATTTGGCAGTGATTTATTTAATTTTTTTAAAGCTTCATTAGTTATATCCATCTTTTCAGCATTCAACATAATTGAAGTTTTTTCTAAAATAATTGTTATACCTTTTTCGTTAGATATTTCTTCTAATATTGGCTTTATAGCATTTAAAATATCGTTTCTTGATATGGCAATAAGCTCATCAATTTTCATAAGTTTTGACTGTCTTTCGCTGTTATAAGTCTGAATTTTACTCTCATATTCAATTCTTTTGGCCTCAAAGGCTTCTGGTGCCATGATTGATTGAGACTCAATAAGTAGATTCTGCTCTTTGATTATCTCCTCATCACTTGCCTTAATTTCGTTTTCTATTTCAATCGCTATTTTCTCAATTTCCTCTGCTGCTTCTACTGCTGCATTAGCTTCAGCTAGTATTTTATTTATATCAATAACACCAATTGAGGTATTCGGATAGTCAGCCATCAGGAAAGATGGAATAATACAAATAGAGATAATTAATATTAAAAGTTTTTTAATCATTATTTAACCTGCTTATTTTAAAAATTGTAACCTATATCAAAGTAAAGATTGTCAGAAGTATCGTTTTTGTTGCTCTTTAATATATTTGCATAAATAATATTAATTGGCCCTATCGCTGAATCCCAATTTAGATTTATACCAATAGATGATCGAGCTTCATGTTTATCGTCAATTGATCCATAAGCTGGGTTTTCTAGTCCCCACACACTTCCAACATCTATAAACGCTGTAGTTGTAATATCGAATGCATCAATATTTAAATCAATATTTGTTTCAAGAGATGTCAAGTAAAAATACTGTCCCCCTGTATATGAGTTTCCTAGTTTTGGGCCTATTTTACCAGATTTAAAGCCCCTTAATTTTTTACCACCAAGTTTAAAGTTGGAAGATAATGGTGAATATTTATCATTATACCCGTTTATATTTCCTCCATGTAATTTGTATGCTCCTATCAATCTATTTGATAATCTTTTATAATAATTAAATTCAAAGCTATTTCTATAATAGTAACTAGTTCCACCTAGCCCCGCTAAGTCTTGACTTAGTTTGAAATTAAAACCGTTAGATGGTTTATACCTACTATTTCTCTTATCAAATGCCAAAGTATAACCAAGTGATGAAACAGTGTCTGTTCCTGCCAAAGCATTCTCGTATGCTGTTGCACTTGAATTAGCTTTAATTTTTGCAGTAAATAAAGAATACCGAAGTTCTAAATATCTATCTGTTGATAAGGGAAAAGAAGAGGATAATCCAAATCCTAAATCTTCAGTTTCATAGTTAACATTGTTTGGATCAGTAAAATTACTATATAAATTTGTAGTTAAAGAAAGGGGCTTATTGTTGAAATAAGGCTCTGTGATCGAAATATCATATGCAGTTCTTGTATTTGAAAAGGATGTATCAAATTTAACTTTCTGACCCTTTCCCAAAAAATTATTCTCTCTCAAACCTAAATTTAGTGAGGCAGCATTTGCGCTAGAATACCCAGCGCCGATAGAAGCTTCACCCGTATTTTTTTCTTCAACATTTACCTCAAGGTTAATCTTATCAGGAAAATCAGTCCTAACTTCATTAATTTCAACTTGTTTAAAATAGTTAAGTGCTCTTATTATATCCTTAGAATAGTCAATAGAATACTTATTATATGGATCACCTTCTGCAAGTTTCACCTCTCTTCTAATTACCTTATCAACAGTTCGCGTATTTCCTGCAATATTTATTTTATTAACATAAACACGTGGTCCTTCGTTTATTAATAACTTAACATCGACTGAGTTTTCTTCATTTCCATCTAATAAATTTGTATCAATTTCAATGAAAGAGTAGCCTTCCAGCTGCGCAAGTTCTTTTAACTGCTCAATACTCTCTTTAATCAGGCTTCGATTAAAAATATTTCCCTCTTTTATTGGTGAAATAGCTTTAACATATTCCGGATCTATTTTTTTTAACTCACTTTCAACGTCAAATTTTCCAAAATTAAACTGATTACCCTCACTTAGATTTAATATAATTTCAAAGTTGTTTGTGTTGGCTTTTAATTGAGCAATAGAAGAAGTAAACTTAAACTCAGGATATCCATTATTATTATAAAATTGTGTAATTAGCTGCTTATCATATTCTAATTTATCAGGATCATAATTGTCTGAACTAGATAAGAAGCGTAGCAATGTTTTTTCTTTAGTCTTCATGATAGACTTTATTTTGCTTGTTGAAAAAACACTATTTCCTAAAATAACTATATTTGAAACTTTAGCTACATCTGACTCAGTAATTTCATAAGTCAAATTTACACGGTTATTATCTAGCATTTCGAGCTTAGGGTTTATCTCTGTAGATAAACGTCCAGCTCTTTGATATAGGGAAAGCATTCTTTCAATATCTTTCTTTACTTTACTTCTTGAATATACCGACCTTTCTTTCAACGATATTTCAATTTCTAAGTCTTCATCTTTAATTTTTGAATTTCCGTAAAATTTAACCAAATTGATAGTTGGGTTTTCTTGTATTTTAATATTTAAGATGTTGGCTTCAAATGAAATTTGAATATTAGAAAATAAGTTGGTTTCAAAAAGATTTCTTAGAACGTTATTGCCAATTTCCTCAGTATAAATATCTCCTTTTGATATATTTGCATATGAAGTAACTGTTTCTTTGTCAATTCTTTGTACCCCTTCAATACTGATTGAATTTATAATATTTTCATTTGCATATAAGTTATTATTCAGAAATAAATACAACAATAAAAATAAAAGATACTTTTTCATAATATAAAAATAACTTAAATCTAATTCCTTAGATACAAATTTTTGTCTATCCAGTTATTAATGTTTTTTACATCCATTAGACTAGGAGACATTATATTGGTATTTTTAGAAAATATCTTCTCTAAATTAATTTCATTTAAAGCTGTTATATCTACAAATTTTATTGCGCCTTTTAGAAAATGCCTAACTAGGATCTCGTTTAGATAGTTAAAGGCATTTGGAGCTAGTCCACCAATTTTCATTACCTCCTTACCCAATTTAATGGCTGGATATCTGTTAATATTTATCGGATAAAACTCAAGTTTTGAATACTCTAACAGATTCAACTCTTTGGTTTTATTTGTATAACCATTAAATTTAAAAAATAAGGATGATATTGGTATGCGCATATCTGGCTTACTTAACAAAGCTGTAGTAATCCCATTTTTATAATTTACCATTGCATGAACTACTGCCTGAGGGTGAATAATTGCATCGATTTGACTATCTTCTAGATTAAATAGATATTTTGCCTCAATAATTTCGAGTGCTTTATTGACCATAGTAGCTGAGTCTATTGATATTTTTTTTCCCATTTTCCAAATTGGATGGGAAAGAGCTTGTTTAATACTGATATTATTAAATGATTTTAAAGGCAATTTTCTAAATGGCCCCCCTGAAGCGGTTATTGTAATTGACTCAAAAGGGCCATGATTGTTATTTAATAAGTGATAGATAGAATTATGTTCAGAATCAAGCGGTACTATAATGGAACAATTTTTTTTTGCCAGTTTGGTCAAATTTTGGCCAATTGAAATAATACATTCTTTATTAGCCATTCCAATCGTTTTTCCAATTTTACATAATTTGTGAATAAGATCTAGACCAGCTAAGCCAGATATCGCAAAAATAATCACATCGGTTTTTTTATCACAAATGTTGCTGAATGAACTTATATCTTCGTAAACATGATATTTTTTAAGTTTTTTAATTTCACTTTTTATTCGCTTATTTATTCCAAGTTTTTTTACATCAAATTCTTCTGCAATTTTTATTAATTTATTATAATTTTTATTACATGTAACTCCTTGAACATTAAATTTTTTCTTATTAGACCGCACTATCGAAAGAACAGAACCCCCGATGCTGCCAGTAGCTCCATAAATAACTAAATTAATTTTCTTCATGATAATAATTGATAAATGCCAATAAAAAAGAAGACTCCTATAAATGAATCTAACCTATCTAATAAGCCTCCATGTCCAGGCATGATGGAACCAGAGTCCTTAATAGATGATGTTCTCTTAATGATCGAAGCTATAACATCTCCTAGAAAAGCAAATGATATAATTATACTGATAAATAACAAATACTTTAATGAATAATTACTAACAACTATTGAATAAATATAAAAACTAAAAAGTGTAGCGGTGATACCAACTAACAATCCACTTTGAGTTTTTCCAGAACTAATTGATGGCATAAGTTTCTTGCCGCCAATAATTTTACCTCCTAAAAAAGAGAAAGTGTCAAATAGCCAGATAGCAATAATTATTTCAATTAAATCTATAGCAGTCATAACTGCTGTAATTTTTATTAAAATAAATATAAAAAATATAAATGTTATTAAAGCCTTATAAATAAATAGTAATTTCTTTTTTTCACGATTAACTTTCATTAATTGAATCTCGTTAAGAATTACAGCATTGAAAAAAATATAAATCATGAATAATAAATAATTACTAACAACAATTGGCAGTAACATTAAAGGAATAAATATAATTAAAGAGAATAACCTTAATAATAAATTTTTATTGAATAAGTTTTTCAATTTATTTTCCATATTTTCTATTTCTTTTTAAATAGCTATGTAATATTTTGTTCAAAGAATTAATTTTGAAGTCTGGCCACAACGTCTTTGTAAAGTAAAGCTCTGAATATGCACTTTGCCATAACATAAAATTGCTTAGCCTAATTTCTCCACCAGTTCTAATTATTAAATCTGGATCATTTGATTCAGGAATATACAAATAATCCCTAAAGTTAAATTTTTTTTTCTTTTCAGACTGAATTTTTTTTATTGCATCCTCAATTTCTTGTCTTGATCCATAGTTAAATAATAAATTTACATAAGTCCCATTATTTTCCTTTGTACTAAGTACTACATCTTCAATTATTTTCTTTATTTTACTAGATAACCTTTGCTTAGAGCCGAAGTGTCTTATAGAAATATTGTTTTTGTTTGCTGAAGTTTTGAACGAAGCATAGAAAGCTTCGATGATTTTAAATAAATTTTTTACTTCTAAGGGTGAACGTCTCCAATTTTCTATTGAGAATACATAAAATGAAATTTCATTTATTTTGAAATCTAGTTTTTTTAAATTTTCACAGATTTTAATACAATTACGAACCCCATACTCGTGTCCCATTTTTTTTGAAATTTTGTTTTTTACCGCCCATCTTCCATTGCCATCCATAATTATAGCGACGTGTTTAATTATTGTTTTGTGAGAATTAGATGCTATCACTTCGAGCGATGTTATATATTTTTTAAATCTTCTTCTTTAGAGTTTTGAACTTCATCGATAATTTTAATTTTATTTGCTGTTAAAGACTCAATTTCCTCTTGATATTTTTTTGAGTCATCTTTTCCAATTTCTTTATCTTTTTCTAATTTTTTGACTTTCTCAATCCCGTCCCTTCTAATATTTCTAATTGCTATTTTTGTATTTTCAGCAATTTTACTTGCCATCTTAAGAAATTCATTTCTTCTCTCTTCTGTTAATTGAGGTAATGGTAATCTGATAAGATTTCCTTCAATCATTGGATTGATTCCTAAATCTGACTCTCTCACTGCCTTATCAACTAAATTAACATTAGCTTGATCCCATATATCAATATTAATTGTTCTGGCGTCAGGAGTTGTAATATTGGCTACTTGATTAATATTCATTTTTTGTCCATATGTTTCTACTTTGATTGAATCGAGCATGCTTGGAGATGCCCTTCCAGCCCTTATGCCACTCATCTCAGATCTAGATGATTGGATTGAAGCGTTCATTCTTTTTTCAACGTCCTTATGTATCTGATCAAACATCATTAATTTCTGAGTAATTTAATTTGTTATTATAAACGCCTTTAAAGCAATCTTTTTCAAGAATAGAAAATACTCTAATTGGAATTTTATTTTCTCTAGCCACACTTATTGCCGCACTATCCATAACCCTTAGATTATCAGATAAATATTTATTATATGATATTTTTTTATATTTTTTTGCATCTTTACTCTTTTTTGGATCCTTACTATATATCCCGTCAACCTGGGTAGCTTTGTATATATAAGAACACATTAATTCAGCAGCTCTTAATGAAGCTGCTGTATCAGTTGAGAAATATGGATTTCCAGTTCCAGCAGCGCAAATCACTACTCTTCCTTTTTCCATGTGTCTTATCGCTCTGCGTCTAATGTAGGTTTCACAAATAGACTGAATTGGGAAAGCAGACATTACCCTTGTCTCTAATTTTAGTTTCTCTAAAGCGTTTTGCATTGCTAGACTATTCATAACTGTTGCCAGCATCCCCATATAATCAGCATTTGCTCTATCCATCCCTTTGGCAGAAGCAGCAAGACCTCGGAATATATTGCCTCCCCCAATAACAATGCATAATTCAACATTTAACTTAATAAATGATTTGATGTTTTTTGCTAACTTATCGACAGTTTTTAGCTCAATCCCATAGTTATCATCGCCCATAAGAGATTCTCCGGATAATTTAATTAATATCCGTTTTTTTTTATTATTATTCATTCTTTATGAACCTATTTCAAATCGAAGAAATTCTTGAATATTAATTTGACTATTAATTTCTTTTGAGGCCTGTATTAAATATTGTTCGATTGAAATTGATGGATCAATTACAAATTTTTGTCCCATTAATGTATTTTCTTCATAGAATTTATTTAACTTACCTTGCATCATTTTCTCAAGAATATTGTCTGGCTTGCCTGTTTCTTTCAATTGCTTTGAAATTATTTCTTTTTCGTTCTCAATGATGGACTTGTCAAGATCATCTACAGTTAATGATTTGGGAGCAGATGCTGCAATATGCATACAAATGTTTTTGCCAATAACATCTATTTCATTAGAATCAGAGTTAAAGTTTATTAAAACACCAATTTTTCCCATGCCATCAGTTACACTGTTGTGTATATAGCTGTAAATATTTCCTTCTATAAATTTTATATTTTTCAGCACAATGTTCTCTCCGATTTTACCCACAGCGTCACTGATAAGTGTTTTTGTATCTTCAATTGATTTATCTGTATCACTCTTATTTTGCATCACAATTTCAAGAATGGAATTAACAAGATCATGAAATTCTGAATTTCGTGAAACAAAATCAGTTTCAGAATTAACTTCGATCATAGCCGCTGAATTGCCTTCTTTCTTTATTGCAACAAGACCCTCGTTTGCGTCTCTTGACGATTTTTTTTCAGCTTTTGCAATTCCTTTTTCACGCAGTAACTTGAAAGCCTCATCCAGATTGCCATTTGCTTCAGAAAGGGCAGACTTACATTCCATCATGCCTGCACCAGACATTTTTCTTAACTCTTGAACCTCTTTAGCGCTGACTGTCATAACTATTAACTTTTATTTGATAATATTCTCTTACTACTTAACGGCATCATCAGAAGATTTATTATCAGCCTGATCATCTAAACCTTCATCAGATACTATTTTAGATTTATCTTCTGTAAAATTTATTTGGGTTTCTACTGAATTAATTGTTTCTTTTATCAAAGAGCAATACAGGTTTATTGATCTTCTTGAGTCATCGTTCCCAGGTATTGGATAGCTTATTTCGTCTGGATCTGAATTGGTATCGACTATTCCAATTATTGGTATATTCAAATGATTGGCTTCCGAGACAGCAATATGTTCTAATTTTGTATCAATAATAAAAAGTAGGTCTGGAGATTTCTTCATCTCGCTTATTCCACTTAGAGATTTAACAAGTTTATCGTGTTTGTTGGTGAGTTTAAGTATTTCTTTTTTTGTAAATTCATTATTTGGATTTGACTTAAGAACTTCAAGTTCTTTCATTTTCTTGATTGACTTCGTAATTGTAGACCAATTAGTCAGCATGCCACCCAGCCACCTATGGTTAACATAGTATTGTCCAGTTTCAATTGCTAACTCAGCAATCTTTGCTGATGCCTGTTTTTTTGTTGCAACAAACAAAATTTTCCCACCACGCGAGGTTATGCTGTCAATTACATTTAATGCCTCTTGCATCATTTGAACTGTATGATTTAGATTGATAATGTGTACATTTTCTCTTGTACTGTGAATATATTTTTGCATTTTGGGGTTCCATCTTTGTGACTTATGTCCAAAGTGAACTCCAGCATTAACTAACTCTCTTAAATCTATATTAGGTATACTCATATAATTTCTCCGGTTGTACTTCCACAACAATTTGACCTTAAATAAGGACCGGACAGCAAAAGCTATCGTTGTGTGATTAAATTAAGCGTTTAATTACACGAAGGATAAGTAATATTCAATACTTTTATCAACTAAGGTCTATTTTTTTTACGCCGTTAAGAGTTTTGATTTCTTTAATCATATCAGCGCTAATTTCGAATGCTCCAGGAATTTTAAGTAGTTGATTATCATATATAATTTCTACTTTCTGCATACCCTTAACCCATTTTAATTTCAGAAGTTCATCTTTAGTGAAATTACCGTCAGCGTATATCTTTATTAATGAATTTGCCTTTTCTTCATTTTCTGCCTTTACCTTTTTGAGATTTAAATTTTCTACTTCATCGAAACTAAACACTTTTTTAAGTTCACCTCTTAAAGTCCCATTTTGAAAAGAAAAATCAACACTAACGATAAAGGATTCACCTTCAACTAATAAATCTCTATACTTTCTAAGATTACTCTCAAATACTATTAGTTCATATATTGAAGACAAATCAGAAAAATTTAAAAAAGCATAAGCGTTTCCTCTTGCAGATCTTTTTTCTTTTTTCGAAAGCAGCGTTCCTCCTAATAATACATCTTTTTGATTATAGGCTGACTCATTTTCCTTTATATCTAAATACTCCTTAAGCATTAGTGATGGATAATTTTTTTTGTGAGCCTCTAGTGGATGTCCTGTAAGGTAAAAACCTAGCATTTCATATTCTTTCATTAATTTATAGGGATAGCTCCATTCATCTTCTTTGTTTATTGTAAAATGAGATAGCTCTATATCGCCAAACATATCTTCTTGTTCTGATAAAGATTTATTGTTTTGGGATTTGTGAAATTTAACAATTTCTTGAGCTTGATTAAAGACTGATGACCTATTCACTTTAAATTCATCGAAAGCTCCTGCGCAGGCAAGCGCTTCTAATGTTTTTTTATTTATTATAGAAGTATCACACCTCTGAATAAGATCGCTAAAATTTTTAAATTCACCATTAGAATTTCTTTCGTTCACTAAATCGTTCATAGACTCAATTCCAACATTTTTTATGGCACCTAATGCATAAGAAATTTTTTCTCCCTCTCTAGAAAAATATGAATTAGATTTATTTATACTTGGGGGAATAAGTTTAATGTTCATTCGCACTAATTCTTGCTGGAAAATAGATATTTTATCTGTATTATTAATATCAAGTGACATTGATGCTGCAAAAAATTCAATAGGAAAATGCGTCTTTAAAAATGCAGTTTGAAAAGCAATAAGGGCGTAAGCGGCTGCATGACTTTTATTAAAACCGTAATCTGCAAATTTTGATAGCAATTCAAATATGTTTTCTGCTTCATTGTTTTTCAATTTATTATTTACACACCCACTGATAAACCTTTGTTTTTGAGCTTTCATTTCTTTTTGTATTTTTTTTCCCATAGCTCGTCTTAATAGATCAGCTTCGCCGTCAGAATAACCTGAAAGTTCTCGTGCAACTCCCATTACTTGCTCTTGATATATTACAACTCCATATGTTTCTTTCAAAAGTCCCTTTAGCAGAGGGTGTATGTAATCTGGTTTTTCTCTTCCATGCTTTCTTTCAATATATGAAGGTATATTAGCCATAGGGCCAGGACGATATAGAGCGACAATTGCAATTATATCCTCAAATTTATCAGGCTTTAATTGCTTCAATGTATCCTTCATTCCAGCACTCTCTAATTGGAATATCCCAGTTGTTTCACCAGTACTGAGCTGTTCGTATGTTTTAACATCGTTAATATTAATTTTATCTATACTGAAATCTGAATTATTATTCCGTACCAACTTTATACATTCATTGATCAAAGTAAGTGTTTTCAATCCAAGAAAGTCAAATTTAACTAAACCAGCGTTTTCAACCCATTTCATATCAAACTGAGTTAAGAAGATATTACTTTCTGGATCACTGTATAATGGTACATCTTTAGATATTTGATCTTTTGATATAACAACTCCAGCGGCGTGAATAGATGCATGTCTTTTTAAACCTTCGAGTTTAAGAGAAATATCTAGTAGTTTTTTGACCTTGGGATCTCTATTGGCCTCTTCATTTAACTTTGGCTCTTCATCAATATATTTCTGAAGAGACATGGGTCTAGAGGGATCAAATGGCATTAGTTTGCAAAGATAATCGACCTGACCATATGGAATGCCGAGGACTCTGCCGACATCTCTTATTACGGCTCGTGCCTGCAATTTACCAAAGGTAATTATCTGTGCTACTTTATTTTCACCATACTTTTTATGCACATATTCAAGTACCTTGTCTCTTCCATCTCTACAGAAATCTATATCGAAATCGGGAAGCGATACTCTTTCTGGGTTTAAAAATCGTTCAAATATCAATCCAAACTTAATAGGATCAAGATCTGTTATATTTAGACACCAAGCTACAAGTGATCCTGCTCCTGATCCTCTGCCTGGCCCAACAGGTATGTCGTTATTTTTTGCCCATAGGATAAAATCAGAAACTATTAA
>CABYDZ010000010.1 GCA_902517885.1 uncultured Pelagibacteraceae bacterium | reverse complement strand
CCCCATGCCATAGAATGGCCTCCTCAATTGTCCGAGCTCTGCCATCATGAAGGTATCCGTATTCATCAGAAACTATATTTGTCAGACCAATGCCCCATAATGGAGGAGTTCGCCACTCACTTCCCTGCGCAAGAAACTCTGAAACGCCATCAGATAAACTTTCTCCCATATCATGTAGAAGAAAATCTGAATATGGGTAGATAATTTGATTGTTCAAATTTGCATGGGATCCCGAATCACCTGTCGTAAAACTTTCTACATGGCATGAGTTACAATTTAACGCGAAAAAAATCTCTTTCCCTTTTTTTACATTCTCTGCAGTTATATTTCTTCGCGCTGGTACCCCTAATTGAGAGGAATAAAAAGTTACCAAGTCTAATTGATCATTGGATACCTCGAGATCATCGTATTCATCACTATTACCACTAATAGCCTTAGTGCACTCTACTTGCTTACTGGTACAGTTAAATGGATTGCTATAAAGTTTATTTGATAACCCCATATCATGATAAAAAGCATCAGCTGTTTGTTGGTAAACAGAAGGTTGTGCTGCTTTCCATCCAAATCTTCCGATCTCCAACTTTTCTCTTTGTATATCCCAGACTTTATTAGCCTTTCCAGAAACACCATCATTATTTGTGTCATCAATATCCTCATTCATCAATAAGCTTTGGTCACTAATATGTTCAATGAGACCAAGACCTATCATTGGTTGTGCAATTCTTGCAGAGAATGTTGTACTCTCATTAAATTGACCATAATTCAAATTAATTATCTTGATTATCGGACGACGAAGCTCGACCACTCTGCCATCCTCATACATTGCGAGTGAATATTTATAATCGATTATTATGTCTGCTTCTTTTAATACATCTTTGACCGCAAATTCACTTATCTGTCCTCCATAAGTATCATCTTCAATATTTTTTATGTAATCATTTGGTTGCTCAATATTTTGAGAAATTTGAATAACTGCTGAAATTTTGTCTTCTTTGTTTGTAAGTGGAATATGTCCTCTTCCATCGTTGATATGACATGATTCACATGAACGCGCACTAAAGAAAGGGCCAAGACCATCTTTAGCAATATTTTTTGAAATACTTGAGTCTTCCCACATTCTCTCAAAAAGTGCGTTACCAACAAGGAAATTAATTCGCATATGCTCTTCAAGATTTCTTGATGACAGTGAGAAACTGTTCTTATTTTCAACTTGATTCGAAGTTTCACCCCCAGGCAGAGAAGGGTCTGCAAATGTTTCTGCTCTGATTAAAAAAATAGCTAGAAAAATATATATGAATGAGAAAAACCTGATCACTAAATGAAGGCTAAATGTTACTCGGCTTCGTGTCCACTTTGAATTAAATCGTCAATATTTTCATCTTCTCCGAAGGGTTCTATCTGACTTTGATCTACTTCCTGAGGCTCTTTGATATCGAGATTTGGAGGAAGCCTGCTCTCAAGTAATCCAGCAGCTTTAAGCTCTTCTAACCCAGGCAAATCAGATACTTGTTCAAGTTGGAAGTACTCTAAAAATCTCTCTGTGGTTCCATAAATAATTGGTCTTCCTGGAACCTTCTTCCTACCAATCGGTCTAACCCAGTTTAACTCCATTAATACATCAAGTGTTCCAGGGCTAAAATGAACACCTCTTATATCTTCAACTTCAGCTCGAGTTACAGGCTGATGATAGGCTATGATTGAAAGAGTTTCAGTTGCAGCTTTAGATAACTTTCTTTGAACAATTTTTTCTTTTTTCATCATTGATGATAAATCTTGGGCAGTTTTAAAGCTCCACTTATTTCCTGTTTTAACTAAATTTACACCCCTATTTTCGTATTGCGCTTTTAATAAACTTAAAAGTTTATTTAAGTTCGACCCTTTTGGAAGACGAGCTTTCATACTCTCTGCATCTAATGGTTCACTCGCAGCAAATAACAGTGCTTCAAGAACTCTTAGATTGTCCATATGCTCAGATGGAAAATTCATTATATTGTCAGTTTGTTTTTCTTTGCTCATAATAATTTTAATTTAGAAAATCATCTTGTTTCTTATTCTTTATAAACACTGGACCAAATGGTACGAGTTGTTGAACTTCAAGAACGCCTTCCCTAACCAACTCCATTGCCGCAGCTAAAGTTCCCGCTACCCCAGATCGTGCATTTTTGCCTTGCGAAAATTCCTTCGGTAGAAATTTTTCTAATCTTGTCCACTCAGGAACCTCACCAACCATTCTTTGCAATCTTACAAGTGCATCCTCCATTGCAAAAACTTGGGGCCTTTCTATTGTCATAGATGAATAAGCTGTTTTGTACCTCTGATCAGCATAAGATTTAAGTAAGTCATATAAATCTAAGTAGTATTCAGGCGTTCTGATTAAACGTATTCCTTCCGGCATCCCCCTATTAAAAAAATCAATTCCTAATTTAGGCAAGCTCATTAGTTTTTGCGACACTTGTCTTATGGCTTCTAGCTTTTTTAATTGGAATTTTAATCGTTCAGCCATTTCCTCGGCGCTTAGCTCTTCGCCAGTTTCTTCTCTTGGTATTAGTAGGTTTGATTTTAAAAATGCCATCCAGGCCGCCATAACTAAATAATCAGCGGCAAGTTCTAGGTTTCTATCTCTTACTTTGGAAATAAACTCCAAATATTGCTCTGTTAGCTGTAGAATAGATATTTTCATTAAATCTACTTTTTGAGATTTTGCTAATGTGAGCAGTACATCTAAAGGGCCTTCGAAGCCGTCTAAATTGACAATTAAGTCATCAGGATCAGTGTCGAATACAGGACTTGTTTCACTATAAGTATTTGAAATATCTTCCATTTTTTTAACAGATTGATTCCTTATTATACAGCAGAAGAATGTTTAATTCGACGAAAATAACCTAAGCTTGGCTTAGCAAGTATTCAAATTCACTTTCAGCTTTATGCATGTGCATTGACGCAGGTTGATTGTATATGTCTTCTATAACACTGGGGATAGTTATTGGCTTAAATTCTTCTTTAATTCTTTCAGCTATCATATTCATTTCATTGATGTTTCCATTACAGTGAAGAACCAAATCACAACCTGCATCGAGAGATTTAACCGCTGCATTAACCGGCTCGCAATCTACCGCCTTCATAGACAAATCATCAGTCATTAACAGTCCTTTGAATTTCATATGCTGTCTAATAACCTTGTTAATTATTGTTTTTGAAAAAGTAGCAATATTATCTGAATCTATTTTATTGAATTTAATGTGAGCGGTCATTGCCAATTGTGCCTCTGCATTTTCAGTAAATGGTTTAAAATCGTATTTTTCTAAAAGTATTTCATCAGCGTCAACCATTGGCATTTCAAGATGACTATCTACTTTTGCTTTACCGTGCCCAGGAACATGCTTCATTATTGGCGCAACTCCATTTGATGTTAAAGTTTTAATTACTACTTTTCCTGCTGCGCTTACAATGTTCTCATTAGTTGAGTATGCTCTGTCACCAATTATTCCGCTCTCTTCATTTGTAGGCAAATCCAGCACGGGAATAGTGTTACTGTTAATGCCAAGCTCTTTCAAAGTACTGGCCATCATAATTGAATTTAATTCTAGAAGCCTTAATCCAAGATCAAAATTTTGCTCGATCAATTTTCCAAAAAAGTCACTTGTTTTAAATTTTTTTATATTATCAAGATTTAATCTGGAGACCCTCCCACCCTCTTGGTCAATTAATATAGGCAGATTAATATGATTTATTTCTTTGAGATGCGCTGTTAGTCTTTTAATGGAATTAATATCACTGCAATTTCTTTCAAAAAGAATTACGCCCCAAGGTTTATACTGTTCGAAAAACTTTATTTCTTCGTTAGATAATTCAGTGCCTGATATTCCACATATAATGGGTAGATAGCTATTCATTATGTCGCTTAATCGCCGAGTTCATAAATATTTAAATCTGGAATTTCTAGCCCCCCGGTATCCTCGGGTATAATTCTATAATTATCTAAATTTCCACTAATTGAAATAATTTCATCAGTGTATTCAGTGTCATAAAATAACCAAAAACCAATTAAGATAAAAATTGAAACGCAAACAGTCGAAATGATTGCAAGTTTCATGCTACTGCATTTCTTCAGGTGCAGAAACACCTAATATATCAAGACCAGATTTTAAAGTACGTTTTGTAAGCATTAAAAGTGCAATCCTTGCATAAGTTCTTTCAATATTGTTTTCATCAATAAACCTCTTTTCTTTATCAATCTTTCCTTGGTTCCATAATGAATGTAGTGCTGACGCTAAATCATACAAATAGTAAGATATTCTATGAGGTTCTTCTAATGCAGCTGAGGTCTCTATAATGCTGCTATAATTCATTATTTTTTTTAATAAAAATAGTTCTCCATCTTCCCTCAACTGTTCATAGTTACAGTTGTCAAAAGTATTTAGATCAAGATCTAATTTGTAGTCTTCAAGATTCCTTATAACTGAACAAATTCTTGCATGAGCATATTGAACGTAGAATACTGGATTATCTTTTGATTGCTCCGTAACTTTCTGAAAGTTGAATTCTAGCGGAGCCTCATTTTTTCTATACAACATCATAAATCTAATACTATCACTGCCTACTTCATCAACTAATTCTCTAATTGTTATAAAATCACCTGATCTTTTTGACATCTTCAGTTGCTTCCCATCACTTATTAGTTTCACCATTTGACATAATTTAACTGAAAACTCTGCTTTATCATCAGTTAGAGCAACTATTGATGCATTCATACGTTTTATATATCCACCATGATCTGCTCCCCAAATATCTATTAATTTCTGAGAACCTCGTTGGTATTTATCAAAATGGTAAGCGATATCGTTTGCAAAATAAGTCCACTCACCGTTTGATTTCTGTAAAGGTCTATCGGTCTCATCACCGTAATTTGAAGATTTAAAGAGCATTTGTTCTCGTGGCTCCCAATCTTCAATTTGCTTTCCTTTTGGTTTATCTAAGATGCCTTCATAAATAAGGTCTAAATCTTTTAATTTTGTAATAGCCTCATCAATCTTTCCCTCAGCAATTAGTTTCTTTTCAGATATGAAGTGATCTTGCTCAATAGATAAAAGTTTTAAATCTGCTTTTATAAAATCCAATAACAAAGCTACACTTTCATCTTTGATCAATTCAAATGAATTATCTTGCTCTAAAATTTTATCTCCATTTTTATCAATTATATTTTTCGCAACATCAATGAGATACTCGCCAGGATAAAAATTATCCGGATAATTATTTTCGTTTCGCTGATTTAGTATTTCTTTAATTCTAATGATAACTGAGTCAGCTAAGTAATTAATTTGAACTCCCGCATCATTTACGTAATATTCTTTTGTTACATCGTAACCTGTAGATGTAAGTAAATTTGATAATACATCTCCAAATACAGCGCCTCTACAGTGGCCTATGTGTAATGGTCCAGTTGGATTAGCCGAGACATATTCCACATTGATTGTTTGGCCATTGCCTATATTTTTGTCATAAAGTTCACTGGTATGTAATTTCTCACTTAAAAATTTATACCAAACAGACTTATTGACGCGAAAATTAAGGAAACCAGGTTTTGCAACCTCTAGTTGTTCGAATTCAGAGTATTTTTCAAGAGAGGTTTTGAGAATTTCAGCAATTTTAATCGGTGGTTGGGAGAGGTCTTTACTTAAAACCATGCAAATATTAGTGCTTAAGTCTCCATTATCTTCGTTCTTTGGACTCTCAACAACAAAAGAACTTTCGTTTATAGCTTGCTCTGGCAATTTAAAATTTGATGCAAATTCCTTTGAAATAATAGACTTATAAAAATGAAATATATCGGACATCAATTAACGTGTTTATTATATATTGTTTGTGCAAAATTATCTGTCATACCTGCAACAAAATCACAAATCATTCTTGATTTGTGATTTTCATTTTCATAATTTGGCAGATATTTGCTGTATATCTTGTCGTCAGCGTTCATGAATAATTCAAATAAAGATGTAATTATCTTATGAGCATTTTGGGTCATCGTCTTTACTTTATCATGGTTATACATTTTAGATGAAAGGAAAGATTTTATAGAACTTACTTTTTCCTTCATATCAGGCGAGAAATCAGCAACTAATTGATTTTGCAACCTTACATCATTAGCAGTTTTAATGGATAGCTTGCTAACATGTCCATCAATAGTATTCATTACATCTTTAATCATAATTGCTGTGGATTTTCGCGTTATCTCATTGTTTATCCTTTGCATCTCATATGACTCAAATTCTGGTGGAAAGCTTTTAATTATATCGCCTATAAGTGGAAGATTAGCTAACTCGTCGTAAGAAAAGAATCCTGCTCTGAGGCCATCATCTAAATCATGATTATTATAAGCAATATCATCTGCAATTGCTGATATTTGAGCCTCTAAAGATGGAAACTCATTTAATTGCAAATTAAATTTATTATTTAATTCATTTATCGTCATAGGAATATTTTCTTTTATTGGGCCATTATGTTTTACCAGGCCTTCTAAAGTCTCCCATGTAAGATTAAGACCATCAAAATTAAAATATTTTTTTTCAAGTAGGTGCACTATCCTTATCGCCTGATCATTATGATCAAACCCTCCGTAATTTTTCATTGACGAAGAAAGAGCATCTTCTCCTGCGTGTCCAAATGGTGGATGTCCTATATCGTGACTAATAGACAATGTATCGGCCAAATCCTCATTAAGATTAAAAACCCTACATATTGATCGTGCAATTTGAGATACTTCAAGAGAATGGGTAAGTCTTGTTCTATAGTGATCGCCTTCATGAGAAACAAAGACCTGAGTTTTATGTTTAAGCCTTCTAAACGCAGCTGAGTGCAAAATTCTATCTCTATCTCTTTGAAATTCAGACCGAGTTTGACTATAGCTTTCCTTAATTAATCTTCCCTTTGATGTTTCAGGAGATGAAGATAGTAAAGATAAATCTTTTGAAATACTCATTAGTTGCGAACTATATATTTAAATTATATCCTATAATAATTGATTACTTTAAGAATCCTATAAAAACAACAATAGATTTATTATGACTAAAATAGTTAGTTGGAATGTCAATTCAATCAGAGTTCGCTTACCTCACCTTGTCCAGTTAAAAAAAACTATTGATCCTGATGTCATCATGCTTCAAGAAACTAAGTCAACAGACGAAAATTTTCCATTTAATGATATTAAAGAAATGGGTTTTGAAATAATAACAAAAGGCCAAAAATCTTATAATGGTGTCGCAATATTATCGAAAATTCCCATGGAGCTTATAGCCAATGAGCTTCCTGGAAATGCGAAAGATGAGCAAGCAAGATTTATTGAAGTAAAAATCAATGATAGCGATCCTTTCAATGTTGCTACGATTTATTTACCTAATGGCAATCCAGTAGATACTGAAAAATTTCCTTACAAACTCGATTGGATGCAAAGACTTAAAGACTATGCAAAAAAGAAAATTGATAATCAAGAGACTGTAATTTTTGGAGGAGATTACAATATAATTCCTAACCGTGGTGATGCGGTGAATATTGAAAAATGGAAAAGTGATGCCCTTCATCACCCTGACTCAATTAAAATTTTTAGAGAAATAATCAACCTTGGGCTAACTGATGTATTTCGAGTATTTAATTCAAAAGAATTTGAATTTACGTACTGGGACTACTCACGCGGCTCATGGGAAAAAGATAATGGTCTTAGAATTGATCATTTCTTATCAACGCCAAGTGCAACAGATCGAATAATTGATTGTCAAATTGAAAAGCAATTCAGAGGTCTGGAGCGACCTTCTGACCATGTGCCTATTTGGTTTGAAATAAAATAATTACTTTGGATTTCGCGCAATAATATTTATTAATTCGTAAACGATTGTAGCTGCAGCAGTTGATGTCAGCTCAGCATGATCATAGGCGGGTGCAACTTCAACTACATCAGCTGAAACAAGTTGAGATCCAGCGAGACCACGTAACACATTTAAAATTTCCCTTGTAGTCATGCCGGCTACTTCGGGAGTTCCTGTGCCTGGAGCATGAGCAGGATCTAGCACATCAATATCAATAGATATGTAAAGGGGGTTGTCTCCAATTCTATCTTTAATTCTCTGAACAATTTGATCAATTGAATTAGTTTGAAATTCATCGCAATGTATTGTTTTAAATCCTAAATCTCTATCATTTTTTAGATCATTAGTGCTGTATAAAGGCCCTCTAATACCAATGTGCATTGAAGCATCATCTAAAAATAAACTTTCCTCTCTTGCTCGCCTAAATGGAGTTCCATGAGTGTAAGGAGCCCCAAAATAAGTATCCCACGTATCTAAATGAGCGTCAAAATGAACCAAAGCAACTGGACCCCCAACTTTTTTGTTAACAGATCTTAAAAGGGGCAATGCAATTGTGTGATCACCGCCCATTGTGACAATGCTTCCTGCCTTTGAAAGCAAATCATCAGCTCCTTTTTCAATTTGTTTTATAGCCTCATCAATATCAAATGGGTTACAGGCAATGTCTCCTGCATCAGCAACTTGCTGAACCTTAAATGGTTCAACATCATAATCTGGATGATAATTTGTTCTTAATTGGCGAGAAGCTTGTCGAACAGCCTGAGGGCCAAACCTAGCTCCAGGCCTGTAGCTTGTTCCAGCATCAAATGGTACACCGATTATTGCAACATCACACTGATCAACATCTCTTAACTCTGGTAAACGTGCAAACGTAGAAGGTCCGGCGTATCTTGGAACAACGGTACCACTTACTGGTTGAATAGGTTCTTTTTTATCAGTCATAAAGTTTAATCAAATCCTCCAAAATCTTGGAATAGTGATGGATCTCCAAAAATATCACCGTAATCTTCCGTTCCTCCTAAAGATCCTCCTGAGAGCTCTTCTTCAGTTAACTCATTAGACTCTAAGGTTTGCAATTGTTCAAGGAATTTTGATTTTTTTTCCTGATCTGCGGCATCAATACAAGACTGTCCGTAAAGATCATTCTTTACAATTTGCGTCGCTCCATAAGTGGCAAAAACTAACACTAGCAAGATTGCAACTATGCCCTTAGGAACTTTAAAGCCTGCTTTATATTCCTTATTAATTCTGCCAGAAGCTGCCTTCTCTTTTACAAATATTTCTTGGGATTGAGCATATTTTTTCTCACTTCTGCGTCTCAATATTTCGTAAGTGACTGCTGCGATTATAGTTAATGCAATGATGGTTAAGGCCAACGCACTCAGTGCTGGGCTTATGCCAAGCCTTACTTTGGAAGCAATGACTGTAGTTAATGTTTGATCAGATAAAATACTAAATACAGTCGTATTGTAGTTTTCAAAAGAAAACAAAAAGGCAATAACCGCTGCTGATGCAATCGCTGGCATTAAATAAGGTACTAAGATTTTAAAAAAAACTTGCGTTTGAGTTGCACCTAAATCCAATGCAGCTTCTTCTTGTGTTTGGTCAAATCGTTGAAGTCTTGCGACAAAAATTAAAAAGCAGTAAGTCGATATAAAGCATGTTTGTGCTAAAATTGTGAGAAAGATACCATTTCTACCCACATCTGAAATAAATCCATCTCCTCCAAGTCCTGCGATCCGATCCCATAAAACTACTGTAGATATACCAATAATCACACCTGGAAATAAAACAGGCATAATAGATATTGAATAATAAATATCTCTTAACTGAGATCGAACTTGTGTTAGAACAATGGCAGCTGCCATGCCAATTGGAACAGAAAGTGATACAACTCCAGCTCCAATAATTAAACTACTAATAATTCCATCGTGTAAACGCCAATCTGAAAGAAGGCCTGCGAGATGTTGCCCATCGTAGGCAATTTTTCCTTCATTAAACCATCTAAAGCTAAAACACTCCCAAGGAGAGATTGATGGAAACTCAGCAGAGTTAAATGCTGTAATGCTCATGACGATCAACGGACCAAATAAATAGGCAAAAAATATAAAGATATACATGCCCATCATGAAATTAATAAAGTATGTTGGTTTCATTTTATAATTTCACCAATCTTAACTTTAAAAATCCGCATCATTGCTAAAACAAAAATAACAGAAATAATTAGTAAAATAATTGAATACGCTGATCCTCGAGACCAATTATCATTCATGTTGAACCACTGGTAAATGAGCTGTGGAAACCAAAGAGTATTTGGACTACTTAAGACCACTGGTGTAGCAAGAGCTCCCACAGTCAACATAAATACCATTGTGCATCCTGATACAATTCCTGGCTTTGCATGAGGAATTACTATCCTCCAATGCGTCCTTAAAGAGGAGGAGCCTAAATCTTTTGCAGCCTCTATCTGATTAATATCTAAGCTCTCAATAGCGTTATACAGAGGGAACATCATTAATAAAATGTATGCGTATACCAGGCCTGTGTAGAGCCCTATGTCATAGGTAATAAATAAAATACTTTGATCAATTACACCTATTCCAGTTAAAAAGTTATTTATAACTCCCTCATTCGCAAAGAGTATTCTTAAAGCAAAGGATCTTAAGAGTTCATTGATCCAGAATGGTATTATTAAAGAGACAATCAATAGTCTCGCAGTGCTTGGATTAGCAATTTTAGCTATATAAAAAGCAATTGGATAACAAAATAACAAATTTGCGATAGTGACCATTATTGACACAAGAATAGTTCTTCCAAAAACCCCAAGATCAACAAAATTGAATGCTTCAAGTGATGTTTTTGATCCAAAAACAAAATGCTGATAATGCTCCATTGTATAAAAATCTTGAGGCCCTCCTCGCGCTAACGGTGGGACATTTGATCTAAAAGATAAGTCCAGCATGTAAAGTTGAGGAATTATGACTAGAAAAACGAACCAAAAAACTATTGCTACTAAGAAATAAATAGCGACGGCCTTACCGTTCTTTTTAAAAAATGGCTGCGTGAATAAATAATTTCCCATATTTAATCTATGGCTAATTGTGCTTTAGGTAAAATTGAAGACTTTATAGACTCAAAGCCAAGTTGTAATTTTGTGCCTGATGATATAGATGAAGTATCAATTGCATTTGGAATAGAAAACTTAATTCTTGTTCCCGACTTTAAAGTTGCATAGAAATTTTTTATATTTCCTTCAAACTCAAAACTTTCAATATTTACCTCAATTTGATTGTCAAAATTATCTCCATCTCTTGGTATGAATAATGATTCAGGTCTTACAAAGGCAATTGCTTCATCCCCAATGTTTAATTTCTTATTTTCATTCATTGTCGATAAGAAATCGCCGTCAGGGGTTTCTATTTTAACCTTGTTTTGATTGATCTCTTTTACCTTTCCAAATAAAGGATTGTTCTCTCCAACGAAAGTCGCGACAAAGGGGGTTAATGGATTATTGTAAACTTCATCACAGGGTCCTATCTGCTCGATTTCTCCTTCGTTCATTACAGCAATCCTATCAGACATTGTCAGTGCCTCACCTTGGTCATGAGTGATATAGATAAATGTGATGTTAACTCTTTTTTGAATTTCTCTTAATTCAGTTCTCATTCTTTGCCTTAGCTTTAAATCTAAAGCTGACAGAGGTTCGTCTAATAATAAAACTTTTGGTTCGACTGCTAATGCTCTTGCGATGGCTACTCTTTGTTTCTGTCCTCCTGATAATTGATGTACTTTTTTTTCGCTCTGTCCTTCTAATGCTATAAGTTCTAAAAGTTCATCTGCTCTTTTTTGCCTATCTTTTTTTGAGACTCCCCTTACCTCAAGAGAGAAGGCAATATTTTCAGAAACTGACATTAGAGGGAATAGGGCTAGGTTCTGGAAAATAAGAGAAGTAGGTCTTTTGTTTGGACCTATACCAAACATGTCTTTATTATCAATTAATACAGATCCTTCTGAGGGATCTTGAAATCCTGAAATTGCTCTAAGCAGTGTTGTCTTTCCACAACCAGATGGCCCCAGGAAAGAAAAAAATTCACCGCCATTGATTTTTACGTTTACACTTTTAGCTGCATAAAAACTCCCAAATGTTACTGAAACATTATTTAACTCTACGTCTGCGCTCATAAGAAAATTATAGTTATTAAATTAATAAACACGATACAAAAAAGCGCCCAAGATATGATCTTGAGCGCCTTAAATGTTATTAGAAACTAATTACGCCGTTTCAAACTTATTCGCGTACTCAGCTCTTGCATCAGCAAACCAAGGCGGCTCAGGTGGCCAAGGATTCAACTTAGTAGAAGTATCCCCTGGGTAAATTGCTTTAGCTAAAGCTTTTGTTTCTGGTGAGTAGAAATCAGAAGCGCCATTAACAGCAGAATTATATCCAATTTCATTAATAGTTTGACCGCCAACTTCAGGGGTAAAACTGTAATTGATTAATTCATAAGCTTCATCAATGTTCTCAGCTTTTGCAGATAAAGTGATACCGTCAATCCATGCTAACGCTCCTTCATCTGTAGTTTGATAAGCAACTGGTTCGCCAGCTTTCATCATTGCTGCAATTGGGCCATCCCAGGTTTGTCCAATGACTACACCGTCAGATGTAAATCCTTGTTTCTGTGGATCGGCTCCTGACCAGAATTTGACAAGATTTCCTTTTTTAGAAATACAGAAATCAGTAATTGTCTCCCAGTTCTTTCTCATAGTGTCTTCATCATTATAAGAAGACCAGAAGTCCATCTTGCCTTGGTGATGCATCCAAATTCCACAACCTGTCATCATTGAGTAAGTTCTACCCATCATGAAGGCTCCATCAATACCTGGATTAGGCTCCCATAGATCGCCAAAACTTGGAAGACCATCTGGAGTCCATTTATCGGTTCTCCAAGAAATTGACTCTGTTCCCCACAATTGTGGAACCCAGTGAGATCCATTCCCGCCAAAATTCCAATCACGCTCACCTACTGCAAGCATCCCCGGGTTTACGGCACTAGTATTAATTCTATTCATATCGAATGGAGCTAAGACACCTAGGTTCTCCCATTGCAAGGCCCTCATATTCGTTGGGCTTGCTAGGTCATAACCTGCGCCACCACCAGCTTTCATTTTTGATATTATTTCACCGTTGTCACCGATTTTGGTGTGGTTAACAGTAATGCCAGTTTTAGCTTTAAAATCAGCTACAACTGAATCAGGTAGATACTCACCCCACATCAAAACATTTACAACAGGTGCGGCAAAAGCATTTGGAATATACCAGGGACCAATAGCTGCTGCTGCTCCAGTTGCAGCTGCACCTTTTAGGACTGATCTTCTTGAAACTTTTGCAGCCTTAAGAGTTTTATTTATTTTCTTCACGGCTACTCCTCACATTGTTAATTAATTAATAAAAAATTCTCATACATAAGAGAGAAGGTGTAAAGAATAAAGTTTAAGAAATTTGTTTAAATCTCTGGTCTTAAATAATTTAATTTCAATCTAAGCATCTGAAAAATATGAATAAAAATTAACTATAATTTTATACGTTAAGATAATTTGATAAATGCCTGATTCATATAAACATATTTTTTAAAAATATTTGATACTTAGTACTTGGCTAAATCACTGTTTTAAATAGACTTTTATCATGATTTTAACAACCACAATTGGTTCGTTCCCTAAGCCATCTTTTTTACCTTTATCAGATTGGTTTAAAGGAGAAAAAGGTACTGACAACGAAAGACCAACTTCTGAATACCAAGAAGAAAAACTTAAGATGGGCAGTCAATACGAAAATCTAGTTAATGAAGCGTCAAAACAAGTCATTGATGATCAAATTACGTGCGGAATCGATATTGTCACTGATGGAGAGGTTAGAAGAGAAAATTATATTCACTATCATTGCAGGCATTTAAAAGGAATAGACTTTAAAATACTCACTGAAAAAACTGCAAGGACTGGTAATTATAATTGCTGGCTTCCCACCATAACAAATAAAATAGAATTTAATGGTTATTTTTTAGATAAAGAATTTAAGTTTAATCAATCTATGTCAAGCAAGCCAATTAAGGCTACATTGCCTGGACCCCTTACTATTGCTGATACTATTTCAGATAACTTTTATTACGACGAAAAAACGATGTGCTCAGACTTAGGTGAAGTATTAAATAAGGAAATTAAAAACCTCGTCAATGCAGGCTGCAAATATATTCAAATTGATGAACCACTATTTGCTAGAAAATCAAAAGAAGCTCTTGAGTTTGGAATTGATAATATTGAACGTTGTTTTCATGGTATTGATGATTGCGATAAAATCGTACACATATGTTGTGGCTATCCTGATAAAATAGACTCGACTGATTATCCAAAGGCTCCTCTATCTAGCTATTTTAATTTGGCTGACGCATTAGAGGCGAGTTGCATTGATACAATTTCTATTGAAGATGCACATCGATACAATGATTTAAAGTTGTTAGAAAAATACAAGACAAAAAAAATTATATTTGGTCTTTTAAAAATAGCATCAAGTCAAATTGAAGATATTGATATGATTAGATCTAGAGCTTTAGATTGTCTTAACCATATCGATAAGGATAGACTTATAGCTGCTCCTGATTGTGGTCTCGGATATCTATCACGTGAGTTGGCGATAAAAAAATTAACAAATCTCTGTAAAGCTGTTGAAGATATTTAAGCAATTAACTTTTCAGGTTCACAAAAATCTAAATTAAGATCTCTAGCTACATCTTGCTGTGTGCACTTTCCATCCATAACATTTAGGCCATTTAAGAAATTCTTATTAGAACTCAAAGCTTTATTAAGACCGTTTTTGGCTAATTCAGATATGAATGGCAATGTTGCTTGATTAAGACTGATTGTTGATGTTCTTGGTACACATCCTGGCATATTTGTAACGCAATAATGAACTACATTGTGAAGAACATACACTGGATCAGCATGAGTTGTTGGCTTGCTGGTTTCAATGCAGCCCCCCTGATCAATAGCTACGTCAACAAGAGCAGAGCCTGGTTTCATCTTTGAAACTAAGTGTTCAGAAACTAGTTTTGGTGCTGATGCGCCTGGCACAAGAACACCCCCTATCAATAAATCGCAATCTTTTACATTTGCATCAATATTATCAGGTGTCGAAATCACAGTTGTAACTTCATTGTTAAAGAATGATTTTAGTTCATCAAGCCTCTGCTGAGATTGATCGATTAAAATGACATTTGCCTTCATTCCATGTGCTATTAATGCGGCATTAAATCCAACTACACCGCAACCGATAATAACTACATTTGCTGGTGGGGCTCCAGTTGCGCCTGATAAAAGCACTCCTCTGCCATTATTTGTCATCTCTAATGACCTTGCTCCTGCCTGAATGGAAATTCTGCCTGCAACTTCGCTCATTGGGGCAAGTAATGGTAGACGATTATTCTCATCTGTAACAGTCTCATAGGCAATACACGTTGATCCAGATTTCATTAGCCCTAGGGTAAGTTCCTTATTGGCGGCTAAATGAAGATAGGTAAATAATAATTGATTTTTTTTAAGAAGCTCAACTTCTTGTTTTTGTGGTTCTTTAACTTTAATTATTAACTCACTTACATCAAAAACCTCTTCGGCAGTTTTGCAAATGCTTGCGCCTACTGAAGAGTAGTCTGCGTCAGTAAAGCCTGAACCTATTCCTGCCCCTGTTTCAATAATTACTTTATTACCTTCTGAAACAAGTGTCTTTACACTATCAGCAGATAGTCCTACTCTATTTTCTTGAGGTTTGATTTCTTTAGGAACACCTATTAACATATATAACTAATTTTTATACTATTTGCATAAATATAAAAAGGACTAAGAACTATAATGGCTAAAAAATGGCTTAAAATTGTTTACTCAGAAAAAAATCCAACAAAACTTAAACTTCATTACAAAAGTTGGGCAAAGGAATACGATAAGGATTTAACCGATTGGGGATACGCTTATCCGAAACGACTGAAAGAGATCATTCTTACTAAGAAGATAAAAATTTCAAAAAAAGCAAATATTTTAGACGCTGGATGTGGAACTGGATTAGTAGCTGAAGAATTGAGTAAATTAGATTATAAAAATCTAACGGGTTTAGATAATTCAAAAGAAATGCTAGAACTCGCCAAATCAAAAAAAATTTTTAAGAAACTAATTTGTCAATCGTTAAATAAAAAAACTACATTGAAAAGTAATCAATTTGATTTGATAATCTGCACAGGAGTGCTTACTGCCGGCCATGTAGGCCCAGGTGCAATTAAAGAATTATTAAGACTTACAAGAAAAAATGGCCACTTAATACTTTCAATTTCGGAAACTATTTTTAAAAAATTAGGTTTTGATACTGAACTAGCCTACAGATCTAATGAATACACTTCTTTGTATATCTCAAGGCCATTTCTCGCTCTCCCGCGCCACGACTCCAGTGCGAAGAATAAAATTTATATTTTAAGAAAATCTTAGCCAATTTGTTCTTGACTCATATCGCTTGAGTCAATGCCCGCAATTTCAACGGGCTTTTTCATTGCATCTCTTCTGAAAGGTTCGCCTAGCTCTTGATTTAAAATGACTTCAATAAATGTTGTAATACCTTTACCCTGATCTTCGCAGGCCTTTCTTAGGTTTTGGGTTAACTCATCCATTGTTCTAACTATAACACCTTTTAAACCACACCCCTCTGCTACTTTTGCATAACTTAATTCTGGATCTAATTCAGTGCCAACAAAATTGTTGTCGTACCAAAGAATTGAATTTCTTTTCTCGGCACCCCATTGATAATTCCTAAATATCACCATTGTAATAGCAGGCCATTCTTCTCTTGCACAAGAAGTCATCTCGTTCATACTTATGCCAAATGCACCATCGCCTGCAAATCCAACAACTGGAATGTTAGGACATCCAATTTTAGCACCTAGAACTGACGGAAAACCATATCCACATGGGCCAAACAGACCTGGAGCAAGATACTTTCTTCCTTCATCAAAAGTAGGATAAGCATTTCCTATTGCACAATTATTACCAATATCTGATGAAATAATTGCTTCTCTGGGTAGGGCCGCTTGAATTGCTCTCCACGCCATTCGTGGAGACATTCGATCAGAATCTCTCTTTCTAGAGTCAGCGTTCCATGTGGTACCAGGATCATCATCCTCGTGATCCATGCTGCTTAGCGTTTGTAGCCAGGAGGATTTAGTTTGATGTACCAGTGCTTTCCTATCGTCTCTACCATTATCACCGGCACTTGAAGATAGATTGTTTATTAATTGCTGTGTCACCAGCTTAGAATCCCCACATATACCCACACTTACTTTTTTTGTAAGGCCTATGCGGTCTGAATTAATATCAACTTGTATTATTGATGCTTCTGTTGGCCAATAATCAATGCCATAGCATGGCAAAGTTGAAAAAGGGTTCAATCTAGTACCTAAAGCTAGAACAACATCCGCTTTTGAAATTAATTCCATTGCTGCTTTTGATCCATTATAACCTAACGGTCCAACAGCTAATCGATGATTGCCAGGAAAACTATCATTGTGCTGATATCCACACGCAACGGGGGCGTCCAATCTTTCAGCAAGCAATTTACATTCTTCAATAGCATCACCTAATACAACGCCAGCGCCAGATAAAATTACTGGAAATTTAGCATTAGATAATAATTCAGATGCCTTTAGTATTGCCTCAGAACCGCCAGCTGGTCTCTCAAAATTTATAATAGTTGGCATTTCAATATCAATGACTTGGGTCCACATATCTCTAGGTACATTTATTTGAGCGGGGGCTGACCCTCTAAATGCTTTTGAGATTACTCGATTTAAAACCTCAGCTATTCTTGAAGGATCTCTCACCTCTTCTTGATAACAAACCATATCTTTAAATAAAGCCATTTGCTCAACTTCTTGAAACCCACCTTGACCAATTGTTTTATTGGCTGCTTGAGGTGTTACTAAGAGTAATGGCGTGTGATTCCAATATGCTGTTTTGATTGGTGTAACAAAGTTTGTAATGCCAGGACCATTCTGAGCAATACACATAGACATTTTTCCTGTAGCGCGAGTGTATCCGTCAGCAACAATGCCTCCGTTAGTTTCGTGAGCTACGTCCCAAAAAGTTATACCAGCTTTAGGAAATAAATCTGATATAGGCATAAACGCTGAGCCAATAATCCCAAATGCATGTTGTATGCCGTGCTTTTGTAAAACTTTAATAAAAGCTTCTTCTGTTGTCATTTTAGTCATATTTAAAACTTTCCTCTTAATATTTAACAACTACTTCTTTTATTTTTTGTAACATTTCGTCAATGTGCTTTTCTTCAGCAATTAAAGCAGGCGCGATGATGCCACTGTCACCAGTAAATTTAATATGAACTCCATTCGCAAAGGTTTTCTTTTGCGCATCATATCCACGCACCCCTGGAGTTTTATCAACTGCAAGATCAATAGCAGCCATCATCCCATCTCCACGAACATCTGTTACCGCTGGGACATCTTTAAACGCATCAAAAACAGCATCTAAAAAATAATGTGACATCTTTTCGGCTCTTGCGAAAATATCTTCTTTTTCATAAATATCCAATGTAGCTAATGATGCTGCAACACATGCTGGATGACCAGAGTATGTGTAGCCATGAAAAAACTCAACTCCATGTTCTGGGCCATTACCAACAATCGCATTGTAAATTTTGTCAGAAACCCCAACAGCACCCATCGGTTGGGAACCATTTGTAATAGCTTTCGCCATGGTTATCATATCTGGCTGCACATTATATTTTACAGAACCAAAAGACTTTCCTGTTCTTCCAAATCCTGTAATTACTTCGTCAAAAATTAATACAATGCCATACTTGTCGCATGTTTCTCTTAACTTTTCTAAGTACCCCTTAGGTGGAATTAATGTTCCTGTTGATCCTGCGATAGGCTCGACAAAGCATGCAGCAATTGACTCTGGACCATACATATCAACAAATCTTTGAAGGTCATCAGCTAAATGTGCACCATGTTCTGGTTGACCTTTTGTGAACTTATTCTCTTCTAACCAAGTATGTCTTAAATGAATAACGCCAGGCATTGCAGCAGTAAATATTTCTCTGTTTTTAATCATACCACTCAGAGAGGTGCCGCCAATATTCACACCGTGGTAAGCTCTTTCACGTGATACAAACTTCATTCGATGAGCTTGTCCAATTGCATGCTGATATGCTTGAACAATTTTTATAGCTGAATCTATAGCTGTTGACCCACATATCGTGAAAAAAACATTGTTTAGGTCACCAGGTAATAATTTTGCAACTTTTTCAGCGCAAGCAAATGCAGGCAAGTGAGAAACCTGGAAGCTTGGTGAATAATCTAATTTTAATAATTGCTGGTGTACAGCATCTGCAATTTCTTTCCTTCCGTGACCCAAAGGTACACAAAATAATCCTGAAGAAGCGTCAATTACCGTATCACCTTTATGGTTCCAATAGTATACACCTTCCCCTCTATCCAAAAGTCTTGGATCTTTTTTGAAATCCTTATTTGCAGTGAAGGGTAAAAAGTAATTTTCGAGAGAATTAGTCGTAGGTGTAGTGTTTGCCATATAGATCCTTTCAAATCAATAAAGATGTAATATTTATACTAATCTTATTTAAGCTGCTTGACTAGAATTACCACTTTTATGAAAAGTCTCATTTTTGGTGGCCATATCACGAAGAAGCTTGCAAGGTGTAAACCTTTCACCATATTTTTGAGCAAGTTTATCTGCTTCAGCAACAAATTCTTTGACGCCTATCATATCAATGTAAGAGAGTGTTCCGCCAGTCCAAGGTGCCATTCCCCAGCCTAGAATTGCTCCAATATCGGCATCGCGCACATCTGTTAAGACATTCTCCTCATAACACTTAGCGGTTTCCAAGGCTTGAATATAGAGAAATCTCTTTTTTAGTTCATCAACTTCAGGCTGCTCGTCACTTTCCTTGCAAAGATTTGATAATTCAGGCCATAAATATTTTTTCCCACTTTCAGGATATTCGTAAAAACCTTTATTATTTTTCTTTCCAAATCTCCCTTGCTTTTCAACCATTTCTTCCATGATTGAATACATAGGTGTAACAGGAAACTCTTTTCCTTCCGCCTCGAAGTCTTTTTTAGTTTGAGTAGTCACCTTCCATGCAAGATCTAAAGCTACAGCATCTGAGAGAGCTAAAGGCGCCATTGGCATACCTGTCATCTTGCCTGCATTTTCAATTAGTGCAGGCTTAATTCCTTCTGCCAGCATTGCGACACCTTCACCTGTATATGTGCTGAATACGCGGCTTGTATAGAAACCTCTGCTGTCATTTACTACAATTGGAGTTTTCTTAATCTTTTGCACATAATCCATTGTTTTAGCAAGAGTCTCCTGTGACGTTTCTTTTCCCATAATAATTTCAACTAATGGCATTCTTTCAACAGGAGAGAAATAATGAATTCCAATAAAATTATTAGGTCTTTTAGAATTTTTAGCCAGTCCTGTGATAGGTAAAGTTGAAGTATTGGAACCAAAAACAGCTGTCTCAGCAATTTGTGCTTCAGCTTTAGCGGTAACTTCAGCCTTAATGTCTCTGTTTTCAAAAACTGCTTCTACAATTAGATCTGCGCCCTGTAGCAAAGAGTAATCAGTAGTAGGAGTTATTAAATTTAGTAGTTTTTCTTTCTTTTCTTCTGTAGTTCTTTTTTTGCTTAGTTGCTTATCTAAAATTTTAGTCGAGTAATCTTTACCTTTATCAGCAGCATCTTGATCTGTATCAATTAAAATAACTTCAATACCTGCTTTTGCAGTTACATAAGCAATTCCTGCACCCATTAGTCCAGCTCCAAGTATGCCAATTTTTTTGACATCATACTTATCAAAGTCCTTAGGCCTTCTTGCTCCCTTACTGAGAGCTTGCATATTAACAAATAAGCTTCTGACCATGTTTTGTGATCTTGGATCCATGACAACGTTGGTAAAGTAACGGGCTTCAATTCTTAATGCAGCATCAATTGGAACTTGCACGCCTTCATAAACTGCGGACAGTATAGCTGTTTGAGCTGGATAATTATTATAAGAATTTTTTCTAAGAGATGATGAAGCCGCTGCCCATAGCATCATTCCTTTTGGAGTGTAAGGAAGTCCACCAGGGAATTTGAAACCTTTTTCATCCCATGGTTGAACTGCTTTGCCGCCATCAACAATATATTTCTTTGCGACTGCTAATAAATTTTCTTTATCAGTTACTTCGTTAATTAATCCTGCACCTAAAGCTTTTTTAGGAGTGAATGGAGTTCCTGCTAAAAGGAAGCCCATTATGTCTTGGGTAACTCCTGCCAATCTAGGCACTCTTTGAGTTCCACCCGCTCCGGGTATAAGACCAACTTTTGCTTCTGGTTGTCCAATTTGAATTTTGTCATTATCAATCGCAACACGGTAGTGACATGACAAACAAATCTCAAATCCACCGCCTAAAGCATGTCCATTTATTGCTGCAACAAAAGGCTTGCCACATGTTTCCATGCTCCTAAACAGCAACTGCATTTCCATGTTTCCATTATATATTTTTTCTGCAGCTTTAACTTTATCTTCTTGAACGCTGTCAAAACCAAAAACTTCAGAAGAAGTAAGATCTGCTCCAGCTATGAATGCATCTTTAGCGCTTCTCAGAACGATACCTTTAACTGCATCGTCGCCAATTAGCTTTTCGATAATTTGCCTATATTCACCTAACGATTGAAAATTTAGAACGTTCATTGAACGATTTTCTAAATCCCAAGTTACTACAGCAACACCGTCGCTATCTATTTCATAAGTTACATCACTCATAATATTACCTTTAATCTAAATTTTTAAACGCGCTCGATGACAGTGGCAGTTCCCATGCCTCCGCCAACACACAATGTAGCAAGTGCTGTAGACTTGTTCGTTCTTTCTAACTCATCAAGAACTGTTCCAAGTATCATTGCACCAGTAGCACCAAGAGGATGTCCCATTGCAATAGCTCCGCCATTAACATTAATTTGAGAATGATCGATGCCCATATGCTCTAAGTATCTTAGAACAACAACTGCAAAAGCTTCATTTAATTCCCATAAATCAATGTCGTTTTTATCCATTCCAAGATTTTTTAAGACTTTGTCTGAAACATAGCCCGGTCCAGTCAACATTATGCTTGGCTCAGATCCAATTGAAGCAAACCCTTTAATTTTTGCTCTTGCTTTAAGACCATGCTTTTCACCCATTTCTTTATTGCCAAGTAGAATTGCAGCAGCGCCATCAACAATCCCAGAGGAGTTACCAGCTGTGTGCACATGGTTTACTTTTTCTACTTCTGGATACCTTTGTTGTATTGTCGCATCAAAACCAGCCATTTCTCCCATCATTGCAAAAGAAGGATCTAGTGATCCGAGTGATTGCATTGTTGCATCGGGCCTCATATGTTCGTCATGATCTAGGATGGTTAAGCCATTAATATCTTTCACAGGTGTAATTGATTTATCAAACCTTTTTTCATCCCAAGCTTTTTTAGCTCTTTGTTGACTCTCAACTGCATAAGCATCTACATCATCTCTGGTAAAGCCCCATTTTGAAGCAATCATATCAGCACTTATTCCTTGAGGTACAAAATAGTTTTTAATTGCTACTGAAGGATCAGCAACCATTGCTCCACCATCAGAACCCATTGGAACTCTTGACATTGACTCAACACCGCCGCCTATAGACATCTGTGCCTGACCAGACATAACTTGAGCCGCTGCCATGTTTGTTGCTTCTAAACCAGATGCGCAAAATCTATTTATTTGCACTCCTGATACTGATTGATCAAATTCTGAATTGAGCACTGCAGAACGAGCAATATTAGCACCTTGTTCACCAACTGGAGCAACACATCCCAGAACAACGTCGTCTACATCAGCAGTATCTAGTTGATTGCGGTCTTTAACATTATTTAAAACCTGGGTTGCAAGTTCTAAAGCTGTAACTTCATGTAAAGTTCCATTTTTTTTGCCTTTGCCACGAGGCGTTCTAATTGCGTCATAGATATAACAGTCAGTCATTCGGGTACTCCAAAATATTGATAATAAGTTTATCGATTATAATAATTAAGATTTTTCAAACAACACTAAATATAAGAAAGTGCCAGCAACCTATCTAAATATTAATCAATAAAATCAATAATTTAATTAATGATACATCAAGCTTACAGATCAAGTTCAGTGTAACTTGATAAATCAGGAGAACCATTAGCAAATTTGTAGACAGGTTTTTGCTTCGCTCCCTTTGGTTGAAAGCTAGGTAGTGCGATTAAAGTTGATGATACTGTTTGAAATCCCATATCAGTCTTCACACACATAGCACTTAGTGGATTTTTATCCTCACTGTAAGTGCTTCCCAATAACATTTCCCAGTCTTGCCATTCCCCTTTAGATGGATTTGGCTCTAATGATAAAGCAAACTTTGATAGGTAAGTTTTAATGCGCTTCGATTTTAAATCATTTCGATCATATGCCGTTATCATTGAAAGCCCGTCTGGTATATTAAAGTATTCAATGACTTCTTGTTCCTCATCTGACTTTATCCAGTAAGCATTTATATTATCAGCGATAAGCATATTAAATCCCCTATAAGAGTCCTTTTGAATTTCAATCATGGCATTAAGAGCCTCCGATGCATCTGCATGATCTAATGCGTCTAAAACTAACTCTCCCCTACTTCTTTTATTATCTAATGGTCCTAAACTGTTCATTCGATTCATAATGCCAACAGCCAAACCATAATCATTGATGCCAAGCCATGTGCCTCCAGCAATTAAATCCTTTCCAGCAAATACATGAGGTCTATCTTCCCAATGTCTACCAGGTGTGAGTGACTCTCTGTCCTTCATTTCATCTCTGTTAGCACCAATTATTAATGGCCACTCTGAGTCACTTTGTTTTAAAATTACTATCGAACACATTTGATTTTTTATATAACTTTACTAGTTAATTGATGTCATGGAAAATAAAAAAACAGCTCTGATCGTAGAAGGTGGTGGCCAAAGAGGTGTATTTTCTTTTGGAATAACCGATACCTTTATTAATAGGAACTATGATCCATTTGATATTTACATGGGGGTCTCAAATGGAGTGGCGGTTCTATGCTGGTATCTAATTAGAGAAACAGACAATAATTTAGAAAAAATGCTCTATGCAGCTAAAGGTGATTACCTTAGCTATAAAAATATTTTCATTGGTAAAGACATAATTAAATTTCATCAGATGTACGAGGATGGCGAGAAGATGTTTAAGCCAAATATGGAAAAAATTAAAAATAATTTAAAAGGAAAAGATTATATTGCGGTTGTGACTGATGCGATCGAAGCAAATGCCGAATATTATTCATTTGGTGATGGTGAGTGGATGCCAAAAATGATTGCCTCTGGTACCCTGCCCATATTGGTTAGAACCCCAAGCTTAATAGATGGACGCAGGAAATTTGATGGAGGTGTTGCTGATCCCCTTCCTGTAGAAAAAGCATATGAGATGGGTGCTAAAAAGATAATTGTGATTAGAACATATGAAAAAAAATTTAGAAGGAAGTTGAAAATTGAAAATTATATTGGCGCTTTACTATCAAAAGAATATCCTAAATTGAGAAAAGCATTATTAGTGCATGATAAAACTTATAATCGAGCACTTGATTTTATTAAAAATCCCCCGAGTGATTGCGAAATTGTACAACTATGCCCACCAGAAAAACTAAAATCAAAAAGAGATTCAAAAAATATTGAGGTTTTAAAAGCTGACTACAAATTAGGAAAAAAAGTTGCTAAAGTATATTTAGATGGTCTAAAGAACTGATTTAACAAATTCACTTATTTTATTTTCAACAGATGTTGTTGTTTCTGACGGAAAAGCATTAAAAGCATGATCTGCTCCAGGAACAATGATGATTTCTGCATTTGAACCATAACTCAACCATCGACCATACATAAACAAAGAGTCATCAAGCAATAAATCCCTAGTTCCAACTGTAAATAATGCTGGTGGCATTCCCGTTAAATCTCCTTGAATGGGTGAAACGTCAGGCAAGCTTTTATCCACATCTCCTTGAAAGTATGAGTCTCTAAATTTTCTAATCATTGCATATGATAATAAGAATATTTCTTCAGAACCTTCCTGCCTGATTGCGCTTGGTGTAAGTCTGGCATCATAGGATCCGTAAATAAGGTTTGCACCCTTGATAGTATCCAACATCCCTTTACTTTTCAGTCTCAGCAATGTAACCGCTGATAAGTTTGCACCAGCCGACTCTCCACCAATTACAATTTTTTCTGTATTGAATTCTTTCTTTGAATTTTCTATTAACCAAACAGCTGCTGTTTCACAGTCATCTGGAGCAGCTGGATAAGGGTTAGTTGGCGCAAGACGATATTCGACACTTACCACGACACAATTAAGATCATTTGAAATTTTTTCTAAAGATTGATCCTGCATATCTGCAGCGCCAATGCAGTGACCACCGCCATGTATGTGCATATAAATAAAATCAGGACTTGCGTGATTAATTATTCTTATCATTACTTTATGATCGCCCATCCCAATTTGCCTATTTTCAGCACGATCAGAATATGGCTGGAAAGCAAGCAATCCACCACCTTGTCTTCTTATTTCTTGCAAGACATCAAAAGGTATTTCATGTGATGGGGGCGCGTTGACAAGCAAATTTTTTATATGATCATTCATTTCATGAATGTCTTTTGATATATTTTTATGATCAAAAGCTTCAGGAGAAATAGATGTAAATAACATTTTTTTTAAGAGCGCATTTTAATATAATTAAAAGTTCTATTCAGAATTAAAACATAAATTGGCAAAAATGCTAGGTAGCAAACAACTAGTTTCAATATGAAATCGTTGAATGCTATGAGATCCCAATTTTCTCGCATAAAATCGTCTGCAGAATTATAAAATGCCACACCATAAAATAGATATGTATCAATTAATTGGGCAAAAAAGGTGCTTACAACTGGCGCAAGGTACCAATAAGAACTTAAATTAAAGCCATCATCGCCTACTCTGTCCCTTACTTTTGAAAATACAAAGACATCAAGTAACTGCCCAATTGAATAAGCTAAAACCGATGCAATCGCTATTCTAAAATCAGCAAATATATATGAAATTATAAAAGCTGGAATGAAGGCGTATCCGATAACTTTGCGTGCATTTGTTGCATTCGAAAGTCGTACTGTCAAATCTGTAGCTAGAACTATGATTGGGAAAGTGAATGTACCAATTGTATAATCCAAACCAAATATATTTATTGGAAATTGAACTAGATAATTTGATATAGCGATAATAAAGCAATGCCCCAAAACTAAATAGGTTATTAATTTTCTATTAAGATCCATAGAACTCATAATTAATCCATATAACTGTTAAAACAAGTAAAGTTGCCATAAATCCATTAAATTGATTAATTGCTTTATCCGATTTGATGAAATTATTTAAAAATACACCAATCGTAGTCCAAGTTAAGACAGCAAATATATTTGAGATTGTGAATGCAATTAATATCCATATCATGCCATTCATAAAGCTATCGATGAACTCAAAATTTTTAAAATCAGTATAAATAGAAATTGTTGTTACCGCCATCATGACTCCTTTTGGATTAACATACTGAAACAATGATGACTCCAAGAATGTAATTGGCTTTGAACGACTTTGATCTTCTGCGTTATAAGAAAAGTAAATGCGGTAAGATAAGTATAAAAGATAAAGTGATCCTAAAATTTGTAATAATGTTTGTATAAACGGAAAATTATTAAAAATAGTTATTAATCCAAGGCTCAAAACAATCAATAAAGATAAGAAACCAAACACTACTCCTGCCATATGAGGAATAGATCCAAAATAACCAAAATTTCTACCCGATGCAGTTAACATAATATTATTAGGACCAGGTGTTCCAGATTGGATGACGCATAGTAGTAATAGTGGAAAGAAATACTCGATCATTTTTAGAAATATTGTTTAATGAACTATAAAGTAAATAGACGTAATAATCACAATTATTGTTGGCAGTATCATGTTGTGAAGGTTTTCATCAACTTTATAGGTTTTTACTTGCCCTTTTATTTTAAATGGAAGGTGTTTTTTCTTTCCAGGTAGTAATCTGAATTTTTTTCCAAATGTGTATTTGAAGGGTACTCTTCCTCCAGGATCAGAGAGCGTTCCCTTAAATAGAGGCATGCTGAAAATAGTTATTATAAAGGTTCCAAGGAAACCAAAATACCAAATAAGCCAAAAATAAAGCTGGTATGGATAATAAAATTCAGGAATATAAATCCATAATACAATTAAATTCAATACCATGATTGGATAGAATCCAAGAACTTGCCAGACTACATGAAAGCGTGCATGCCCTATCCAATCAGGATGTGTGGCGTGAGTTTTATTAAAGTCGGCAATAGTTGGCCCTATGGTTAATAAAATTGATAAAATTGAAAAGACTATTCTTGGAATTGAATTGAGATCGTATAGATCCATAGAAATACTATTTAAATTTTTTACGCATATTGATCGCTGCTTGAATACCAGTCACAGGCTTTTTACCTTCAGGAACTGTATTTCCTTTTTTGGTTAAGTTTTCAAAACTTTCGCCTTTTTTGAACATATCATAGAGAATATCAATATCCATATTTGTTCCTACCGGTTCTTCTGGAAAGCCTCGAGCTGAAACCTCATGCTTAAACTCTTCTTCGTTCTGCCAGTGCTCAAAAAATATTTCGATAAGATTGCCATCTGGATCTTTATAATACATTCCTGTGATCCAACCGTGATTGATAGTCCAATATGGTTTTAGGCCACGTTCTTTTGCTTTTAAATAAAAATCGAACCACTTGTCTATTGGATTTAATTGATAAGAAATGTGATCTAATCCAACTGCTGATGGTGTGGACCTATTAAGCCACTCTTTAAATTGTGCTATCAATTTTACAAAATAATTTAGCTTATCAACTCCTGGCTTAGTATTGGCAATAGCTACTCTGTGGTGTTCTTCATCGAAAGCTAAAAAAGCAATATCATTACTTTTATACAAAGGTTTGCATCCAAAAAGTTTTTCATAAAAACTGACCATCTTTTCATACTGCATCGTCTTAAAAGCTACATGATGAAAATTATCTGGTGAATACTCAGACCGAAACCTTCTATATAAATCAAAATTTAAGATAACTTCTTTTGTCATAATTTAAGCTGTCCAAAACCAATCAGGGCCAGGTAAATGAAGAACATGATTTTCTAGGCCTATTTCTTTATCAGTTAACTTATTACATTTTTCATTCATTAACATTAATAAATCTCTGTTATTCTCATCTTTTGAAAGATCATTCATTTCATAAGGATCATTTTCTAAATCAAATAATTGGAAATCAGAATTGTTAGCAACTAGATCATTATAGTCATGGGGTATGTTGTTCATACGAGGAGAGAAAAATCTTAGAAATTTATATTTTTTATCTACTACTCCCTTATAATTAAGAGGAAGACTGAAGTCAGGTAAAAAATTACCTTTTGATGCGAATGCTTTGGCTTTGTTAATAAAGCCATCAGCTAATGCGGTATGTCTAAATTTTTCTGCAACTTCAAAGACAGTTGGAATGATTTGAACCCCGTGTATTAAATGACCTTCAAAATCTCGATTATTTGCATAATTTACATTTTCAACTAGATGAGCGTAACTGTTACCTTTTAGTTCAGGAAATTTATTTTTTATTTCTGGCTTATCAAGACCTGCAAATTCTAATATTGAAGGAACGATATCAATATTTGAAATAATTGAATTGCACATCTTTTGCTGTTTTAAGTCAGGGTGATATACTAATGTCGGAACCTTGATTGATTCCTCCCAAGCTACAACTTTTCCTCTTGCACCTTGTTGACCAAGCATTTCTCCATGATCTGATATCATAAAAATAATTGTATTTTCTAGCTGATCTGTTTCCTGAAGAGCTTCTATGAGCATCATTATCCGCCTATCTACATCGCGCAAACAATTGAAATAATAATTACAAAACTTTCTCCATAAGTCTGGCCGGTTATATGGTATCTCACCGTAAAGCGTATTCATTAGCTCAGTTCCAGCTTCTGCACCAGGTCCTATGCTTCTTCTCGGGCCAAAATTCTTTGGAAATTCAAAGTCATGTTCTAAATCATAAAAAGGATCATTAGGTGCAAACTGTTGATTAGCTGCGATAAATCCAGTTCCTTTAATCTCAGGCGCTGCCCTGTAAAACATAATGTCGTGAGGATTGACAAAATTTATAAATGCAGACCATGGCTTACTATTGTCTTTATTTTCTATAATGAACTTAGAAGCATCTGTTGCAGTTAATCCATCGTATTTATATCCACCTTGTCCCAAATCTCTTTCACCTGGCTGATTAGAATTATCAAATCCATATTTACTAAACATCTGCTTCATGCCTGCATAGCCAAGAGCATTTTCATTTACATTACTTTCAGTAATATTTGTTAAATGCCACTTACCAAAATATCCAGTTTCATAATTTTGATTTCTCATCATATGGCCGATGGTATTTACATTATCGTACAATCCTGGCACCCAAGGTGTAACTGTATTGTCCCATACGCCAGTAAATTGAACATGTTGACCTGTATAAACTGAGCTACGAGCGGGTGAGCAGATCGGTGTGGATGTGTAAGACCGATTAAAATAGGTTGATATACTCTCAAGATATCTTCTAGCCGGTAAATCAATACTCTTGGGTATGTACGGCCATGCCCTTTCTTGGTCATTTAGTATTAAAAGAATATTGTAATTTTTTGCTTTTATGTAAGCTGGTGCTTGTTGCGTTATTAAGATTGAGCTTAATCCGGCCAATGTTACTGAAGCAGCAGATTGTTTGATAAAAGATCGTCTTGAGATTTTTTTATTCATATTAAAAAAAACAATATACAATAATTTGACTTGATACAATTCTAGCTTTTAGATATTCAATATATATAAACTTATGAAATTAGTTACATTTTCAAATAATAACAATCTAAGCATCGGTGCGGTCAAAGATGACCTGATAATTAGTTTTGCCCAATCATCTCTTCCTAAAAATATGATTGATTTTATTGAACTTGGTAACGATGGGCTTGATACAGCTAATGACCTTATTGAAAAAGGTGAAGATAAAATAGAAGTAGGTAAAGTCAAATTGTGTGCGCCTATTCCTAAACCAAGTAAAATACTGGCTGTAGGATTAAATTATAAAGAACATAAAGACGAAGTTGCAGAAACGGCAGCAAAGACTATTGGTAAGGCTCAGGAAAAATATCCAAATATATTTAATAAACAAAATAGTTCAGTCATTGGACCTTATGATTTAATACACAGACCAAGAGCATCAGAATTTTTAGACTACGAAGGTGAACTAGGCTTCGTTATTGGAAAAAAATGTCGTCATGTCCCTTACGACAGTGCTGCAAATGTGATTTATGGATATACAGTTGTAAATGATGTGACTATTAGAGATTGGCAGATGCGTGGACCGCCAATGACAATGACCATGGGTAAATCATGGGATACGCATTGCCCTTTTGGTCCCTACCTGGTAACTAGTGACGAAGTCGGCGACCCTCACAATTTAAAACTTGAAACTCATGTTAATGGCGAACTAAGACAGTCAGCATCAACAAGTGATTTGATTTTTGATTGTTTTACTCTTGTTGAATATTTATCAACTGCGTTCACTTTAGAACCAGGAGATCTAATTCCAACAGGAACTCCAGCTGGATCAGCGGTAATGACAAGAAACTGGCTTAAAGCAGATGATGAAGTAAAGATTGAGATTGAAAAATTAGGCTTTATTAAAAATAAAGTTATTGAAGAGCCAGAAGATACTCCCGTATATTAAATCAAGTGATTGAAACCGAATATGATGTAGTTGTTGCAGGGTATGGCCCCGTAGGTGAAACATGTGCAAATCTCCTTGGGTATTATGGGATCAAAGCATTGATCCTAGATAAAGAAAAAAATGCCTACCCTTTACCAAGAGCAATTACATGGGATGCTGAATGCCAGCGAGCAATGTCGCACTGCGAATTCTTAAGCGAAGTAAAGACTAGAAAAATAAGAGGCGTTGATAATAAAGACGCTAATAAAAAATCAATCATGAAAATTACAACGGAGGGTTTTGACACATATAACTATCAGCATAGAATTTTGTTTATTCATCAACCACAATTTGATGAAGCGCATAGAGAAAACGCAGAAAAATACTCAACAAATACCATAAAAACAGGTAGTGAGCTTTTAGCGGTAGATGAAATAAACGGTGTCGTTAATTGTACATACAAAAATATTGAAACCAATGAGCAGTTTAAAGTTACAAGCAAGTATCTTTTAGCTTGTGATGGTGCCAACAGTACAGTTAGAAAGCTTAATAATATCAAATTAAACAGTCTTGACGCTGATGAAGCCTGGATGGTTGTCGATGGGTATACCAAAAGTAGTTTTGACTGTTTTACGGACATAGATGCCATTCAATATTGTAATCCAACTCGACCAACGACAATTATTCAAGGTGTAGAAAATCGCTTTAGATTTGAAATTGCATTTATGCCTGGAGATACCGTTGAAGAAATACAAAAAGAAAGTGTCTTTAGAAAATATATTGATCAATGGATTGGCAATAATGAAGTAGAATTTAGCAGAACTGCGGTGTACTCCTTTCATGCGGCGGCTGCAGAGAGATGGAGTAATGGAAATATTTTTCTTCTTGGTGATGCTGCTCATCAGATGCCTCCCTTTATGGGGCAAGGCATGAACTCAGGCTGCAGAGATGCTGAGAACTTGCTCTGGAAGATTAATGGAGTACTTAAAGGCCTATATAAGCCAAAAATTTTACACACTTATGAAACGGAGAGAAAACCTCATGTTGCACGTATTACTAGAGCAGCTATCAAACTGGGTGGCGTGATAAATGCAAAAAGTAAATTTAGAGCATTAGTCAGAAATGCTACGTTAAGAATACAGGGTTACTTCAAAGGTAAAGAAAATATTTTTCCTATTATGAATGGAAACCGTCTTGGCCAAGGAGTTCATAATATGCCAAAAATAAAAGATGTCTCTCTTGAAAGATATTACTTTAATGAAATTAGTGTACGACTTAATGATGGCAGGATTAAAAGTACTGATAAAATTTTAGAAAAGAATTTTGGTATGATTTTGAATGATTTTGAAGGCAATAAAAAAATTTCTGATAAATATCTTGAATTCCTAAATAAACATAATTTTAAGATTATAAATATCTCTAACAATTATGAACAATCTAATTACGACAATTATATTGCTTGCGAAGATACTCACTCTGATATGCAGATTTATTGTGACAAGTATGATTGCAACGCTGTCATCTTAAGGCCTGACAAATATGTTTTTGATATTTTTAATTTTGAAACCGACAATCTTGATGAAATAGTTTCATCTGCAATTAAGAACTTACAAGAAACAGCTGTATTTACTCCAAATTAATTAAGCTAACTTCTTTTAGGTAGGCTTTTGATTATGCTTAGATTATTCAAAATTGCCGATGAGCGTCTAATCTTTGCAAGCTCTTGATATTCTGGATCGTTATACCATGCTTTAGCGTCTTCTTCTGATGGGAAGGTCCATAATATAGTACGTCCTTCTATAGGTTTTTCACCTTCTAGATGTTCAATTTTATCGTCAAAGGTTATGAATTCTCCTCCATATTTCTTTAATATTGGAAAAAATCCTTTTTCATAATTTAGATATGTTTCTTTGTCTTGAATATTGATATCCACAAGCATGTAAACTTTTTCGCTCATACAATCATCCTATAATGGGTATAAAAAAAATCAAAGATATAAATTGAAAGTAATATTTTATGAGTTATTAATATAAAATGCCACTAAATGATGAGGATAGAAAAAAAGGCTTAGAAATACTTAAGGAAATGGATCTCCTTAAAGATGATGAAACCCCAGTATCTAAAAGTTTATTAAAACAAATAATAGACATGCTTTATGGAACTATCTGGTCCAGAACTGACAAACTGAGCCTTAAAGAAAGAAGCATGATCACGTTAACTGTACTTGTAGCTCTAAACAGAGAAAATGAATTGAAGTCTCATCTTAGAGGAGCGCAGAATTTAGGAATTGAGAAGGAAAAGATAGAAGAAATGATTTTGCACGTTGCTTATTACAGTGGGTTCCCAACTGCTGTTTCTGCCAGTCAGCTATTAAATAAAGTCTGGGATGAAAAAAAAGAATCCCAATAAAGATACTCTTATAGGTAAACAGAATTATAAGGTTTCAAACTTTAATCATGAATGGGTTCTATTTCATAATGAGTTTTCTATTTGTTCAAGAAAAGTAAGGGTATGTTTAGAAGAATTAAGCATTAATTATTATTCTCAACATATACATCTTATCGAGACAAAAGATTGTGAAAATTTATCAAATGATTTCCTTAAGATAAATCCTACTGCAACAGTACCAGTCTTACTGCATGAAAATTATCCAATATATGAGTCACATGAGCAAATTAAATATGTATCTGAACTTAAACCAGGTGTTCTTTACAATGATGAGATAGTAGAGAAGTGGAATGAAAAAGGCTCTTTAGTGGGTGATGATCCTATGAACGGAATTAAAGATTATGCGGGAAACTGTATTTCAATTATGATGCAACCACTTTTTGCAGCTATGTTGAAAAAAGTTAGTATCTTTAAATTTATAAAATATTTTAAACATCCATCAAAATTTAGAGCATTTTTCTTCGTGATATTTAAATTAATGGGTAATAGAGCGTTTGGAAAAAATGCACCCAATCAGAGGGCAGCTGTTAGAGCTTTTAAATGTTTAAAAGTACATTTTGATGATTTAAACCATCATCTCAATGACAGAATTTGGATTGGAGGTGAAAAATTTAGCATTGCAGACATAACATGGATGGTTTTATTTCATCGTGTTGAAGAATTGCAAATTATAGATTTATTAATAGGCAATCATGAAAATTTAAAAGAATATCACAAACGTTTAAAAAATCGTGAAAGCTATAAAAAATCGATTCTTGAATTTAATAGTGAAGCGATAAGCAATGGCATCAATCAGCTAAAATCAGATATTAAAACTTCTAAAAATATCATTCAATTTTATCAATTAATTCAAGAGGAAAGTAAGATGGCTTGAAACTATAAAAAATAGGTATTATTTATAGATTCTGATATAATCGACTTGATACTTATGTTCTATACAAATCCATTCGCAGAATTAATAAGCTTCATGCCCGTTGAAGTATTGCAGGCTTTTGTAATACTTATGGTGGCTATGGTTGCTCTGGGAACGGTCCTAGACATGGCACATAAAAAAAATGCCAAATACTTCTTTATCAATTACAAAAAGGCATCTGAGTCAGCTACAAAAAAAGTTAGTGCAGGAGAAAAAGCAGCTGTTATTTCCAAAACTATAGCTAGTGATATTTTAACTACATCTGAACTAGGTCGTGGACAAAGAAGAGCAGCACATTTGCTTGGAATGTACGGATCAATCTTATTTTGGATATGTTCAGCTGTTTTGATATTCGCTTACACTGGAGTCGCTAAAGAAGCACCATATCAAGTTTCTGCTTTATGGCATATTGGCGCTCTAATGACGTGTTTGGGTGGATACTGGTTTTGGTTTTTCTTGCGAGTTGATGTTTCTGCAGAGGCAAACCCATGGAAAAGAATTATAAAAGCAGATTTGTTTGTTTTATCATTATTGGCTGCTGCAACTTTTGGACTTGCTTGGTCTTATACTCAGTACGCAGGTATTCCTATATTTGATAGCTTGTTTCTTGTTCTTTATGTTCTATCTAACATAGTATTGTTTGGAGGAGTATATTGGTCAAAATTTGCTCATATGTTTTATAAGCCTGGCGCTGCAATTCAGAAAAATCTATCAGAAGCAGATGGTTACCGTGACGATTTGCCGGGTCCAGCTGACGCTCCTAAGCAATTTGGCCTTGGAATAAAGCGAGAATCACCTAGGCATTATTAATAAAATTTGATTAACTGGTAAAAGAGAAGAGGAAAAATTTATGTCAACATTTGTATACATGACAAGATGTGATGGTTGTGGTCATTGCGTAGACATTTGTCCATCAGATATCATGCACATTGATAAAGAAACAAGACGTGCCGTTAATATCGAGCCAAATATGTGTTGGGAATGTTATTCTTGTGTAAAAGCATGTCCTCAAAATGCAATAGATGTTAGAGGCTATGCAGATTTTGCACCTATGCATCATAAGGTAAGGGTTTTGAGGGAAGAAGAGAAAGGAACTATTTCTTGGAGAATAAAATTTAGAAATGGTCATGAAAAGAATTTTGTTTCACCGATTACAACAAAACCTTGGGGGAAACATATTCCAAAATTGGCTGAAGAAAAAGCTCCAACAAACGATGAGTTAAACTCACAGCTTCTTTATTCAGAACCCACTGGCTTAAATATAGACACTGGATTGCCTGAAATAGATAAAGAGAAATTTAAAGAAGGTGTCTACTACTAATCCATGGCTAAAATACAAACTATACATGAGGATTGCGACATCCTTATTATTGGTGGCGGTATGGCTGGCACTGGTGCCACTTTTGAGTCAAGGCACTGGGGAAGAGATTTAAAGATAGTCTGCGTTGAGAAGGCTAACATCGATAGAAGTGGTGCCGTTGCGCAAGGTCTTTATGCAATCAATTGTTATATGGGTATGCAATGGGATGAAAATCAGCCAGAAGACCATGTTCGGTACGCGAGAAATGACCTCATGGGATTGGTTAGAGAAGATTTAGCATACGATATGGCAAGGCATGTTGACTCTACTGTTCACATGTTTGATGAATGGGGTCTTCCTATCATGAGGGATAAAGAGACTGGAAGATATCAACGCGAAGGTAAGTGGCAGGTTATGATTCACGGAGAAAGTTATAAGCCTATAGTTGCTGAAGCTGCAAAAAAATCTGCTGATAAGATTTATAACCGTATCATGATTACTCACTTATTAATGGATGAAGGTAAAGAAAATCGTGTAGGTGGAGCGGTAGGATTCAACATGAGAACAGGAAACTATCATGTTTTTAAGGCAAAAGCAGTAATTGTTGCCGCTGGTGGAGCATCACATATTTTCAAACCAAGAGCTGTGGGCGAAGGAATGGGGAGAACATGGTATGCGCCATGGAGCAATGGATCAGCTTATGCATTGCCTATTGCTGCTGGGGCGAAGATGACACAAATGGAAAATCGAATTGTTCTTACAAGATTTAAAGATGGATATGGTCCTGTTGGAGCTTACTTCTTGCACTTAAAAACCTACACTCAAAACGGAAATGGTGAGAACTATGAGCAAAAGTGGTATGAGGATACAAAAAAGTTAGTTGGAGAATATATTGACCATACTCCTGTGCCAACATGTCTGAGAAACCATGCATTTATAGAAGAAGTTAAAGCAGGTGGTGGGCCAATTCATATGGTCACAACAGAAGCATTCCAAGATCCACACTTAGAAACTATTGGTTGGGAAAACTTTTTAGGCATGACAGTAGGTCAAGCTGTAGTATGGGCTTCTCAAAATATAGACCCTAAATATACTAATCCTGAATTAACAACATCCGAACCATACGTTATGGGCTCACATGCAACATGTTCAGGTGCATGGGTAAGTGGTCCAGAGGATTTATCGCCGTCAGAATATTTTTGGGGATATAACCGAATGATGAGCGTCAATGGCTTATTTGGTGCTGGAGATACTGTAGGAGGCAGTGCGCATAAGTTCTCATCAGGTTCATTTACTGAGGGAAGATTGGCCGCAAAAGCCGCTGTAAAATACATCATGGATTTAAAAGATGATGAAATATTAATTAACTCAAAACAGTACGAGGATTTAAAGGAAGTAATTTACAAGCCACTTGAGAATTATAAAGTAGGACGCAATGAAATAACAGCGGGAACTGTCTCTCCAAGTTATTTATTGCCAATTCAGGGGCTTCAAAGACTGCAAAAAATTATGGATGAATATGTTGGCGGTGTTGGGGTTAATTATATGACTAATGAAAATCTCCTGAATAAAGGTCTTGAGTTACTTCATATGCTTGAAGAAGACTTAGAATATATTGGTGCTGAAGATTATCATCAACTTATGAGAGCTTGGGAACTGAAACATCGATTAATGACATCTCAATGTGTTACTCATCATACTCTTTTTAGAAAAGAGACTAGATGGCCTGGATATTATTATCGAGGTGACCACATGAAACTTGATGATGACAATTGGCATTGCCTTACTGTGTCAAGACGAGATCCTAAAAGTGGTGAATTTGCTCTCGAAAAAGCTCCTCTATATCACATTGTTGACTAAATGAATCTTCTGGATAAATCGGATAAAGAGCTCTTAGAGATTGCTCAACCTTTGTGGGACAACTTAATTCATTGCTCTAATAAGCAAGATTATTTTGGATTTACCCAAAATTTTTCAGCTCGGATGCTATTTGGTGCGAATGAAATTGAACTTGCAAAACAATGGGCTAACAATGACGTGATCACAAGTCTTACTGAAGAAAGAGAATTCCTCGGATGTCTTAGAAGGGATGAACATGTTACTGTGCTTTTTAAACAAAAAAGCAGCAAGTCTGAAGGAGATTATCTTGGCAGATTAGTGTTAGGAATCGAGGATGCTGAAATAAAAATTTTCGGGGCTACAATATTTTAATTACAGCTGATCTTCGTCACGCATTTTTTTTCTTATTTTAGTAGCAGAAATCTTATGAATTTCTTCTCCTAAATCATGTTCAGTAAAAGTATATCCTACTCCTCTTCCGTATGAAATATCTGTTACATTTGGAACTTTAAGAACTATATATTCTTTTTCGTACTGGTAACCGTGAGATGCTAGGCCATCAATTATTCTTTTTTTTACCTCTTCAAACTTGAAAGGATTATCTCCTTGCCCTTCAATTCCTGCATCTACGCCAGATACATCTCTGAACATAATGCAAACTTGTCCGGTTTTTTTTAAAGCCTTTTCAAATAGCGCAGTATGTCCGTCATGCCATGGTTGCCATCGGCCAAGCATTTGAGTGGTTGGTTTTTTCCAGTCAAACATTTTGAATTTCTAATGCTAAACTATTTATTTCATCATCATTTAAAAAAGATGTTATTCTTTTATTAGCATTGGCTGGGGGCTCAAACATTCTAGTGGTATCCTTGAAAGCATCAGATTTTTCTAAGCTTTCAACTTCAAACGGAAGGTCCTTAGCTGTTTCCAATTCTTCTTTTTTATTATCAACAACTCTTCCTTCTTTAATTGTATCTACCCATATTAAATAGTCAGGATTAAATGATAGTCTTGATAGTTCAGTTGGCGCAACAAAGTCACAAATTACTGATCTTCCATTACTTGCTTCAAAATCTGCAAATGTCTTCATTCGATTTGCTTGTCGCGTTCTCCCTTCAGGTGTAAAATCCCAATCATGCGCAGCTTTTCTAATAATATCAGCATTATACCAAGCACAATTTTCAATCATATCTACCAATCTCTTTGCAAGCCAAGTTTTACCAGACCCTGGCAATCCACAAATAAGTATTTTCATATTAAATTACTACCTTTCTTGGAAAGATTGTCCCAATGAGTCAATAAAAGGAGATAATAAGTAATTCGCTAAAGTGCGTTCCCCTATCTGGATACTTGCTGTAACCTTTACTCCTGGCACTAAAACATAGATTTTTTCGTTACCCTCAAAGTAATTTTGCTCAAGCTCAATTAATGTTTTATAAAAAACTATTCTATTGTCGTCTTCATCTTTTTCAGTATCTGGACTTATTCGCATGACCTTGCCATTTATTTGACCAAAATTTACGGCGTCACTTGATGATAATTTTACGATAGCTGATTGTCCAGGCTTTACGAAACCAATGTCACTTTCTTTTAACCGAGCCTCCAGAATAAGACTATCTCTTGAAGGAACAAGATCTAAAATGACACCACCAGGAGAAATAACCCCCCCTTCTGTGACAAAAAATAAATTTTTAACAAAACCATCAACTGGAGCCTTAATAATTGTTCTTTCTAAATTATCTTTTAATTCTTTCATAGTCTCATTTGATTGAGAAATTTCTCTTTGAGCTAACTGCAACTCATCTCTTGACTCTTCTATCCAGAAATTTGATACGTTTGTTTTTTTTTCAATTAATTCTTCTAATCTTCCTTTTGCTGCATTTAATTCTTTAAGAACATTCAAATGTGCAAATTCATTAGTTACTTTTTCTTCAAGAAGTTGAGCACTCATTTCTGTCTTTCTTAATAATATATCAACATCTGTTTGCGATTGATTAATTAATGTACTTACCTCGCTGATTTCACCATCATATTTCTTTTTTCTACTTTGGAAAAGTTCCATTGATTTCTGAATAATATCAGGTCTTAGATTAATTAAATCTTCTGAAAATACTGGGGTTTCAAAATTATTAATTTCGGCTTCTAATCTAATGGATTTAATAATTTGAGAATCCATTCTCACTTGCAACTCATCTAACTCGACCTGACTAGCGGTAGGCGCGAGTATCACAAGAGATTGATCTTTTTTTACTTCCTCACTTTCCTCAACAAGAATTTTCTCTATGATCCCACCTTCAAGGTGTTGAATTGTTTTTATTTCTCCTAAAGGAATAATTTCTCCTTTAGCAACACTTGTAATATCAATCACGAAAACCACTGACCAAATAATAAGAGTTAAAATTAAACCAGAAAATACAACGAGCACTTTTCTTGAGCCTTTTCTTTCATTGTCTATGAATTCAAAATTTTGGCTATCTTGAGACTTATTATTTGTCATATACTTTTTTATTATCTACTTTCTTGTTTAAATCTATTTTCATATCAGAAATATTAATTAATTCTTCATTTGATGAAGCTATAATAATAGTTTTTCCATTTTGTTTTAAATCCTTAATCTTACTAATAACTGCTAATAAACCATTTTGATCCATTCCTTCAGTAGGTTCATCTAAAACAAATATTTGACCGTCCCCTATCAATGAACGTGCAAAGGCTACACGCTTAATAATACCTATAGGAAGATTAATATTACTATTTTTCATACCCATTAATATGCCCTTCGGGTGTGTATTGATAAAGTTAGAGAGATCTGCGTCATTAATAGCTTTGCTTATAATGGACTTATCTATGCCGCTATTCCCATATGAAATATTATGAAGTAGCGAAGCATCAACAAACTCGGGTACTTGAGGCATATACGATATATTTTGTCTCAACCAATTGACCGACAATTGTGAAATTTCAATCTTTTCAAACAAAATCTGTCCTCTAGTAAAAGGTAGAATGCCTATTATAGTTTTTATTAAAGAAGTTTTTCCAGCACCATTATTTCCAGATATACATAGGATCATTCCGGACGAAACTTCAAAATCTATGTTTTCAAATACTGGATTCTTAGTTTGAGGATATATCATTGATAGACCTGATACATAAACATCTCCTGAATAATTAGAAATTTCGTTTCCTTTTATTTGCTCAATTGGAAGGCCTAAGACTTGATTTACTTCATTAATTGAAGCATCGACTTCTTTATAAATATATGAAGTTTGAACAAACCTCACAATTGGAGCAATTGCTCTTGAAGCAAGAATATTAGCCCCAATCAAAGCGCCAACACTTAATTCACCATTGACTGATAAAATAGCTCCCCAGCCAATTATCACGACGGTTAATAATGCTGAATGACTTAGCAAAGCAGATGATAAGAAATTCCTTCTTAATTCTAGTAAGCCTTTACTATTGGTATGGTTTTTTAGTGAAGATGACCATGCGCTGATAGCGAGAGATATTAATTTGAAATATTTAATGGTGATATTTTTGTTAACAGAGTCATGGTAAAGAATTGATTGTCTGACACTTTCTGTTGAATAATTTTTAGTCTTTTCTGTTATTCCTGGGGTAAGAAAATTTGATATGATAAATGGTACTATTAAAAAAAATGTTAAAATCAATCCCAGCTGGTAATGCAAAAAATATACTGCAATTAAAAAAATGATGCTAAATGGAGCATCAATAAAAATAAGCAAGTTATTACCGTTTAAATTATTAGTAATAGTCTGCATATTTTTCATTAGAGAGTTCATTCTTATATCTTTGAGGGCAAAAAAAGCAGCAGGTATTACATGAATTTTTGCATAAATTGAGTTTGATAATTTTGCATTTATAACTTCAAACTCACCTGATATTTTATTTCTTAAATTTCTGAATAAAAACTCAAATACTAAGATCAAAATTACACCCGCTACTAGCGTGATTAAAGTAGCTGTGACTCCATAAGCAACATACCTTTGCAGAACCTGAATGACATAAATAGGTGTCGCGAGTGCCAATATATTTACAAAAAGTGATGAGAGAAGAATCTCAAACATAAATAGTTTGTCTGTCTTTAATCTTCTGATTAATTCATTCATAGATTAATTATAGCACTAACTAAAAAAGATACAAAAATGACATAAGACTCAGATGTTGCTCATATATCTTGCTTTAAAGCTAGCTATTACTTTACTTAGGCAAAAGATACAAAGTCAAAATTATCTATTGTCGGAGCAGGCGCAAAAGGTATTCCAGTTGTGACATGAGCCAGAACTACATCTGATAAGAAACCATTATCTTCGTAAATTGTCGCCCAATTAAGAGAGAGATTGAGTCCATCGTTATACGCATTATATGTCACTCCTAAGTCTGCACCAAATCCAAATAATCCAAATGGAGATGAGTCACCTATTGCACTAAATTCCATACTACTAAAGCTAAACGAAGAATAAAGCAATGCATCACCCTCAAATTCATTATAGTCGTATATCCTGGCTGCATTTCCAAAAGAACCCGTTTGGAAGGTTCCACCAAATCCTGTTGTCTCTCCAACATCTGACTGTAAAGCAAACACATCGGCTCCTAAACCACCATATAATGAATCAGGACCTCCGCCACCAAATAAGAAATCGCTTCCACTTTCACCATAGATAACATCGCCATTAAAGCCAGGGAGGTTGAATGAATTCCCTACTGGATCATCTCCAAAAAGTCTATCATTACCTCCGCCGCCATAAATAGTGTCTGCTCCATCACCGCCAGCAACGAGATCATTACCAAATCCACCTAAGATATCATCTGCGTAAATTGTGTCATTTCCACTATTACCACTGATAACATCATTACCAAACATTGAGCCATACATAACGTCAGGCCCAAATGATCCCGCAAGGTTCATTGGTCCGTTAATAAGCCAGTTAAGATAAGCTGTTTCTGTGGCAAACATTATTGATGTAAGCTCATAAGGATTCAAATTCACAAATAAATTAAA
>CABYDZ010000009.1 GCA_902517885.1 uncultured Pelagibacteraceae bacterium | reverse complement strand
GGTGCAAAAAGAGCTCTAAAAGAAAAAACTCCAAATAATGCTGTCATCAATAAATGCAAAATAAGAAGGTAAATACTATTAAAGTTTTCGATCACTTCATAAGCATAATATTAGATGCAAATAAAAGCAAATATGCAATTTGTATGTGGCGGGAGTGACGGGACTCGAACCCGCGACCTCCTGCGTGACAGGCAGGCGCTCTAACCAACTGAGCTACACCCCCACAAAAAGTGGTGGGCGATGACAGGTTCGAACTGCCGACATTCACGGTGTAAACGTGACGCTCTTCCAGCTGAGCTAATCGCCCGGAAAGACTGTTATATATCTATTTTATAGAAGGTAAAATGTAATTTATTAAAAAAAAATCCGACCATACAAAAAAATGTACGATCGGATTTTAAAATAATTTCACAGTTAAGTGGAACTTACATTCCCCCGCCTGCGTTATTAACAGCCTCTTTCAAACCTTTACCTGCTGTAAATTTAGGCCTGGTTGATTGAGGTATTTGAATGACTTCATTGGTACGTGGATTTCGCCCCTGAGAAGCCTTTCTGATAGAAGTTTTGAATGTACCAAAGCCTACCAATCTTACTTCACCTCTTGCTTTTAGAACGTCAGTAATTTGGTCAAAAACGGCATTAACTGCCTTTTCTGAATCTGATTTCTGCATACCAGTAACTTCAGCTACTTTTCCTATTAAGTCTTGTTTGTTCATAATCCCCACCTTTTCTAGGAGTTATTGATTCGTAATATAACTATGAGATCTGAAGTACTATATATAGTCAAGATAAAGCCCAGAAAAACAGGTAAAAATCAAATATACGTGTTTAAGAAATTAGAATTCTAAGCGTAATCAATGAGTTATAGGATTGTCCGCATCTTGTTCACCGTCTTCATCCTTTATCTCACTGGAAGATTTAGGTGATTCATCCTCATTCCACTCAATTGGAAGCAGGGGCTTAGTTAGGGCAATTTTTAAAACCTCATCTACATTATCAACAAAGATCAATTCAAGACCACTTTTAACATTATCCGGAATATCAGCCATATCCTTCTCATTTTCTTTAGGAATGATAACTGTTTTTGTTCCAGCTCTTAGTGCTGCCAGTAATTTCTCTTTAAGTCCTCCAATGCCAAGAGCCTTTCCTCTTAAGGTTACCTCACCTGTCATTGCAATATCTTTTCTAACAGGGATACCAGTTAAAACAGAAACAATTGAAGTCACCATGCCCAGCCCTGCGGATGGTCCATCTTTAGGTATAGCTCCTTCTGGAACGTGTATATGAATATCTCTTTGAGGAAAAATAGTTGGCTTGATTCCAAATTCTATACATCTTGAGCGAACATAAGACTTAGCCGCCTGAATTGACTCTTTCATTACATCACCTAGCTTTCCAGTTATGGTCATTCTACCCTTACCCGGCATAATAACAGACTCAATTGGCAATATATCTCCACCTACCTCAGTCCAAGCGAGTCCCGTTACGATTCCAACTTGATCATCATTATCAATTTCACCATACTTGAACTTTCTAACTCCAGCAAAATCGTTCAAATTATTTTCATCAATTTTAATTGATGAGACTTCACCAGCTACTATTTTCTTTACAGTCTTACGTGCTAGATTTGAAAGCTCTCTCTCAAGGCTTCTTACTCCAGCTTCACGAGTATAATATCTGATTAAACCTAAAATTGCTGAATCATCTAAAATTAATTCATCTTTTTTTAGGCCATGCTTTTCTAGCATCTGCGGCGCAAGGTGTTGCTTCACTATCTCTAATTTTTCATCTTCAGTGTAACCTGCTATTCTGATTATTTCCATTCTATCCAATAGTGCTGGCGGCATTCTTAATGTATTCGCAGTCGTAATGAACATGGTATCAGACAAGTCATAATCAACTTCAAGATAGTGGTCATTGAATGAGTTATTTTGCTCTGGATCAAGAACTTCAAGCAAAGCTGAAGAAGGATCTCCCCTATAGTCAGCTCCGAGCTTATCGATCTCATCTAATAAGAATAAAGGGTTAGATGAACCAGCTTTTTTCATCATTTGCAAAACTTTACCAGGTAAGGAACCAATATAAGTTCTTCTATGGCCTCTAATCTCTGCCTCATCACGCACACCACCAAGTGACATGCGAACAAACTTTCTTCCAGTAGAGCGAGCAATAGATTTACCTAATGATGTTTTTCCAACGCCTGGAGCGCCTACTAAACAAAGAATTGGGCCTTTCATTTTTTTTATTCTTTGCTGTACCGCCAGATATTCAAGAATTCTCTCTTTTACTTTTTCTAAGCCATAATGATCTTCATTTAGAACTTTTTCTGCAAAATTTATATCTTTTTTAACTTTTGTCTTTTTGTTCCAAGGTATAGATAAGATCCAATCAAGGTAATTACGTATTACGCTTGATTCAGCCGACATCGGACTCATCGACTTCAATTTTTTCATCTCAGCATAACATTTCTCACGAGCTTCTTTTGACAATTTTGTTGTGTCAATTTTTTCCTCATATTCTTGTACATCATCCTTACCATCTTCACCTTCACCAAGTTCTTTCTGGATCGCTTTCATTTGCTCATTTAAATAATACTCTCGTTGAGTTTTCTCCATTTGGTTCTTAACTCTGCCTCTGATCTTCTTTTCAACTTGCATTACATCAAGTTCTGCTTGAATAAAATTCATAATCTTATCAAAACGATCTGATAGATCTATTGCTTCTAATATTTCTTGTTTATCAGAAAGCTTAATCGACAAGTGAGATGCAATTGTATCGCTTAACTTAGATAGGTCATCTATCTCATTTATTGTTCCTATTACCTCTGGAGGTATTTTTTTGTTTAAGCTTACATATTTATCAAACGATTCAGTAATTGATTTAGATTGCGCTCTGATTTTTTTATCTGTCGTATCTATATTTTCTTCAATTAAATCGATATTTGATTCAAGATAAGTTTCTTTATCAGAAAACATGTTAATTGAGGCACGTTGCAATCCCTCTACTAAAACCTTTACTGTACCATCAGGAAGCTTCAATAACTGTAATACATTCGCTACAGTTCCGAAATCAAATAAATCATCCTTTTTGGGATCATCTACAGATGCTTTTTTTTGTGTAATTAACATTATACGCTTATCGCCAGCCATTACCTTTTCAAGTGCATTTACGGATTTATCTCTACCAACAAAAAGAGGGACTACCATGTGTGGGAACACTACTATATCTCTAAGGGGCAATACTGGGATATTATTTTCACTCATAAATGAATCGTTTTTGTTATTATTAATAAGAAATTTAAAGCACTCTTTAGTAAAGTTAATTATTAAGGAGCCACTTATTAAATGTGCATAAAAAAATGATTTTCAAGAAGGCAGGTGTTTTGGGTAGCTAAGCGCTTGTTTCAGAAGACTTTTTAGTATCAGAATAAATATATAAAGGCCTTGCTCTACCTTCAGCGACCTCCGCGTTTATAACAACTTCCTCGACCCCTTCGAGAGATGGAAGTTCAAACATTGTGTCCAAAAGAATATTTTCAAGAATTGATCTTAGTCCCCTTGCTCCAGTTTTTCTAGCAATTGCTTTATTTGCAATCACGCTTAGAGCATCTTTGGATAAAATTAACTTAACATCTTCCATTCCAAATAATGTTTGATACTGCTTAACTAGCGCATTTTTAGGTTCTTGAAGAATTTTCATTAAAGATTCTTCATCAAGATCTGTTAATGTTGTAACGATTGGCAATCTTCCAACAAACTCTGGAATTAGTCCATAATTTAATAAGTCTTCTGGCTCTAAGTCCATAAGACTATTGCCTCCAGACTTTTCTTCATATTTTTTTACGTTTGCTTGGAAACCAATACCGGTACCTTTAGATCTTTTGTTAATCAACTTATCAAGACCAGAGAATGCCCCCCCACATATAAATAATATGTTTGTTGTATCAACTTGCAGGAATTCTTGTTGAGGATGCTTTCTTCCACCTTGTGGCGGGACACTTGCAACAGTGCCTTCCATTATTTTAAGGAGAGCTTGCTGAACACCTTCTCCTGATACATCTCTTGTTATTGAAGGGTTTTCAGATTTTCGACTGACTTTATCGATCTCATCAATATAAACGATGCCCCTTTGCGCTCTTTCAACATTATAATCTGAAGCTTGAAGAAGTTTTAAAATTATATTTTCTACATCCTCACCCACATAACCTGCTTCAGTTAGAGTAGTAGCATCAGCCATTGTGAAAGGAACATCTAATATTCTAGCCAGCGTTTGAGCCAACAGAGTTTTTCCACATCCTGTTGGACCAATTAATAAAATATTTGATTTAGAGAGTTCTACATCTGATTTAAAGCTTGAATGCTCAATTCTTTTATAATGATTGTGTACGGCAACTGAAAGATTATATTTGGCATCTTTCTGTCCAATCACAAATTCATCAAGAGTCTCACAAATCTCTTTTGGAGTAGGAATGCGACTGGAAGACTTTGCTTTTGTCTCTTTATTTTCTTCCTGAATGATATCGTTACAAAGTTCAACACACTCATCACAAATAAATACAGTTGGACCTGCAATAAGTTTTTTTACCTCATGCTGACTTTTGCCACAAAAAGAGCAATAAAGTGTGTTCTTACTTTTATTATCGTTACTGTTTTCAACCATTTTTATTTAAAATTTCGAATCAATATTTCACTAAGAAACCATTATTAAACTCAAAAAACAATTAAATTTGGCAAATCTAATAAAAAAATTGTTTATAAACAGTTAATTAAGGGCTCTATTTGAGGCTATTTCTCAATTTTTGGGGCAACTCGTTTTTCTTGAATACTATCAATTATACCAAATTTTTGAGCATCGGTTGGCGACATAAAGTTATCTCTTTCAAGTGCTTCTTCAATAGCTTCAACGGGTTGGCCTGTATGCTTTGAGTAAATTTTATTAAGATTGGATTTTTGAGCCAAAACTTCTTTTGCATGTATTTCAATATCTGTTGCCTGACCCTGAAAACCTGCAGAAGGCTGGTGTACCATAATTCTGCTGTTTGGAAGTGCAAATCTTTTATCTTTTTCACCGGCGGCGAGTAAAAACGACCCCATGGATGCGGCTTGTCCAAAACATAGGGTTGAAACAGGTGATTGAATAAATTGCATTGTATCATAAATTGCTAAACCATCGCTAACGACGCCACCAGGTGAATTTATGTATAACGATATTTCTTTTTCAGGGTTTTCGGACTCTAAAAATAAAAGCTGAGCAGAAACTAATGATGCCATACCATCATTTACTGGACCAACTAAAAAAATAATTCTCTCTTTGAGAAGCCTAGAGTAAATGTCAAAAGCCCTTTCACCTCGACCGGTTTGCTCTACCACCATAGGAACAAGCTGATTAAATATTTTATTACTATCCATTTTATTATTTTGATTTTTTCTTAACTGTTTTCTTTTTAGCAGCCTTCTTTTTAGTAGCTGGTTTTACTACTTCATTAACGTTATTGTAAAGCTTAATGAACGAATCTACGTCAACTTCTTTCTTTTTCAATTTAACCTTAGATAAAATAAAGTCTACAATTTTGTTCTCATATAATGGAGCCTGTAGCTGCATTGAAGCTTCTTGATTGCTCCTGTAATAATCAATAACTTTTTGCTCTTGTCCTTTAAAGTTACTCGCATACTCAAATAAAGCTTTATTCATTTCTTCAGGTGTAACGGATATTTTATTCACCTTACCTATTTCCTGCAAAATTAACCCCATTTCAATCCTATTTTTTGCATCTTCCTTAAATTTTTTTTCATTTTCTGTAGAGAGCTTATGGTCTTTTATTTCCTTTTGATGGTCAATTGAAGATGGGTTTTGAGACTGAAGGTAATTGGCAGATAAATTATTAAATTCAGCGTCTATTAGATCTTGTGGCAATTCGAAATCGTGAATTTTTTGAAGTTTCTCAAATAAGTTTTTCTTATCTAGATTTTTAGTTAAGTCGCTGTACTCAGTTGTCATCTGAGTTTCCACTTTGGATTTCAAATCCTGTAAATTTTCAGCTCCCATTGATTTGGCCAACTCATCGTTAACTTTAGACTCTTCTGGTGAACTTACTTTTTTAATTTCACACTGAAATACTGCATCAGCATTCTGGAGTTCTTTTGCATTATAATCAGCGGGAAATTTAACTTTGACATTTTTCTTGTCTCCTTTTTTACAACCAACCAGACCATCTTCAAGATCCTTAATGTACCTACCTGAGCCCAATACTATTGTCTGGTTTTCTGCCTTGCCACCGTCAAAATTTTTTCCATCAATTGTGCCTTCGTAATCAAGTAGAATAGAGTCATCTTTTTTTGACTTATAATCATCAGGCTTTTCTTTGTAAGTTCTTTGAGATTTAGCGATCATTTCTATTCGCTTATCAATCTCTTTTTTATCAAGCTTTACACTGGTAGATTCAATTTCAATCTTATCAAATTTAGCAATTTCAATTTCAGGAAATAGTTCAAACTCTATTTTGAAAACTTTATCTTCATTTGGTTTATTGTCTTTTTCATTTTTAAAATCCACCTTTGGTTGCGATACGGGTCTATGTTTATTTTCTTGAATGATTTTTGAAACATTTTCATTAATTACGGCGTTGAGCACTTCTGCATTGATGGCTTCACCATGCTTTTGCATGATAATATTATCTGGAACTTTTCCAGGTCTAAATCCATCAACCTTTATAGTTTTTTTTATTTCTTGTATTTTTGCATCGAGACTTTTCTTATAAACTTCCGCTGCAACTGTAAATTCATAGCCTCTTTTTAGGCCTTTATTTAATGTTTCTTTATAATTCATATACTTCTTTTTATGGTGCGGATAGAGGGACTCGAACCCCCATGAGTTGCCTCACTGGTACCTAAAACCAGCGTGTCTACCAATTCCACCATATCCGCGATTAATAGAAAATGCAAAATAGACTATTTCTCAACAGTTTACATCTATTTTTTTATGGAGCTAAGGTTTTGGTTTAAGGGGTTTTTTGTTGAGGTTTGTCACCATAGTGTCACCAGATAATTAGTAAGATGCCTATAAGTCATTTAAGATTTCAGAACTTTTAAAGTCGTATTGATCTTGTGATATTAACCCCTCATCTAATAACGATTTTAACTCTATAAGTCTGCTCTTAGAGTCGCTTTTATCTTCAATAAATTCATCCAAAATACAATCACCGCTTACTAACATGCTAATACCTTCGCCTTTATTATCGAAACCATAAACTTTTATTTTCACAGCATCATAGAACTTTTTATCCGAATTCAATACGTTATCATTTATCTTAAAATTAATAGCAACCCCGTTATCTGTTATGCCTTCGAAAGTCCTTCTTCCATTTGAACTAAATGATCCATCTAGGAATTCTTGATCAAAATTATCATTCATTATTCTATTTATACTTTTTATAAAATCTAATTCCATTGGACTTTTCATGTCTTCGAATATATAAGAAGTATCTTCAATCATTTTACTCATACTAAACGTACTCATTGACATAATAGCATTAATTATCTCTTTTTTTTTCATCATCAGGCGTTTTTAAAATCGCTTTATGGAATGAATTTAAATTTTGACTTGTATAACGTTCACCTGATAGTTCTGATCCTAAGTAATGAAAAAATTTAAGAGTTGATTTCTCATTTTCACTTAGATTATCATTATAGAATATATTTTGTACAAATTCTGTTTGAACATTATTGAATTCATCTATAATGTCATTGACAGGCTTTTCGAAATAAATATCTACTATGTTTTTTATTTTTTGCTCCATGCTATTAAAACGCAACGAAAATGAATACACATCATAAGTATACGGCAAATCTAAGCCACCTATTTTAATCTGCACTTCCTTAAAATGAAAATCACATGAAATTTCTTTAGCATTTATGTTTGCACTGAAAGTAAATAAAAATATTGATATAATTAATATCTTTTTCATGAGTAATCATACCCTATAACTATTATTATTTTAATTAAGAAGTGTCACCATGGTGTCACAAATAGCAGATAATGTTATTAAATATTAACTATAAGTAATTGAAATGACTTTACTTACGTTATGTACCCTCACTGGTACCTAAAACCAGCGTGTCTACCAATTCCACCATATCCGCGATTAATAGAAAATGCAAAATAGACTATTTCTCAACAGTTTACATCTATTTTTTTATGGAGCTAAGGTTTTGGTTTAAGGGGTTTTTTGATGAGGAGTGGTCCTATAATGGTCCTAATATGAATCCAATATCTCGTTACTTTTTTTATCAAATTGATCCTGTGTAATTAATCCCTCATTTAATAGAGACTTTAATTCGATAAGCTTATCTTTTAAGCTACTATTATCCTTTTTTCCAATTTTTCTACCTGTCAAAACACGACATTCATTTATATTTAAATCTCTTGACCATGCTTCTTTTACATGATCATTACTATGCGAAGGCATCCATCCAGAGCCATCTAGTTTAGTAGCTTTTATACAGATTTCTTTATTAGATAATGATTGATATTTACTTTCAGTTTGACTAGAGTAATCGCTTGTATAATTGCTTGTAAATGATGAAGACTTATTAAGATCTATACGATTTGATAAGAAACTTAAATCACCAGCTTTATTTTTCGTTACCTGATCAAAAAATCTGAGATCCAATTGATTGTATTGTTGATTTTGATGTATCTCTTAAGAGTATCTTATCTATATAGTATGCATGATAATATGAACTAAAATTTTGAGCTGTATAATTTCTAAATTCTATGTATTCGCCATCATCAAAAACGCACCACTCAGTATTATTTATTCCTCTTATTTTAGTCTTGCCAGCTATGGGGCTTCCATCACACACTGATGGGGTTTTACGTCCAACCCACATATCTGCTGAACCTTTAGTTCCCTTAGGGCCATAATAAAAGACATACCCAACATCAGAATTATAAAAGGTATACTCAACGAAACTTCCTAATGATCTTCCTTTAGGCTTATTAATATTTTTTTCTGTTAGTAACCATTCTCCAGGAGGTAATGGAATATTATTTCTATTGCTATCCTTAATGGTTCCCGAATAAGTATTATTTTTCTCTAATTTTAATGCGTTTGCAGAAAGTGTTAGTGAAAATAAAATGACAACTGAAACAAGTATCTTAGTAAGAGATTTTTTCATACTTCAGTTTACTTAAAATTTATATTATTTCAACAATCGATCGATGAAGCGTAGATCCATAACTTTTCTTTTTTCTAGAGCTTTATAATTTTGTTCGTTCATGGCTTTAGATGCATTGATAGCTTTATCCATATAATTTTTTTTTCTTTCATAGCTATCAATATTATATGAGTGCCATTCACTGTATGTATATCCAATTCTACTTCTTGTATAAATGTCGGCATTATGTTTTGGATTTATTCCAATGAAGATACCTGCATAAGCCTCTTTAGTAATTAAGAGTTGATCGATCCAAAGTATTGCACTTGGTAATTCAATATTTCTACTTCTTAATTTATTCTTAGCTTGCTCAAATTCATCAGCCCAGTCATAAGAGCCCTCATAGATATCATTATCAACCCATACAGAGATGCAGGAGCCTTTACTAACTGCGTTAGCAAGCTTTCTTTTGTAGGTTGATTTATGATAATTTGAATTCTGGTCTTCCCAATCATTGCAGACTGAACTATCGGGAGTATACCACCCGTATTCACTCGGATCTGTAATGAAATCCAACCAAATTATTGCTGACAACTCATTTTCAATGATTTGCCCTAATATAATATATGACTCATTATTGTGTGATAAAATTCTATCTATTCCAAATACTTCCCAATCACCTTTTGGTAAGTTGAGATTATATAAATAATGCTCAACTTTTTTTATTTCCCCTGAATAGACTTCTCCTTTCTCTAACTTACCAGCATGAGCGTTTGAAGAAATAAATATCAATAGGGATAATGATGCTATTAATTTATACATAAGAAAAGATTAGAGAAATTTTATAAAATGTCAGTTTATTTTTTATATATATATGAATATCATAAAAAAATCGGCAATATATGTAGCTTTCAATTAAATGTTATTAAAATTAAATATGAAAAAAAAAATAGTATTTCTTGATAGATCAACATTTCCAAAAAACTGTTTGTTACCCAAGATTGAATTCAATCATTCATGGAAAACATATAATTTTACGAAAAACTCAGATGTCAGCAAAAGAATTAGAAATGCAAATATAATTATTACAAACAAAATAGAACTGAATAAATCTAATTTAGTTCATGCAAAAAAATTAGAACTCATTGCTATAACAGCGACAGGTACAAATATAATTGACTTAGATTATTGCAAGAAAAATAATATTTCAGTTTGTAATCTTATAGATTATGCCTCTATTTCTGTTTCTGAGCACGTATTAACACTCATGCTGACACTGTCCAAAAATATTAAAGGCCTTGAAAATGATATTAACAATAAGCTTTGGCAAAAAAGAAAAGTATTTGCATTACTAAGTAGAGAAATTAATGACTTGTACGGCAAGACAATGGGGATTATCGGCAAAGGTTCTATCGGTTTAAAAGTTGGACGATTAACAAAAGCATTTGGAATGAATACTAAATTTTTTTCAGTTAGAAATTATAAAAAGAATGATTTTAAAAAATTCATTTCATCACTTGACTACCTTTCTATACATTGTCCGCTAAATAGTAGCACGCAAGACCTCATTACAATGAAAGAATTAAGAATTATGAAGAAAAACTTAATTCTAATAAATACTGCTAGAGGTGGTATTGTTAATGAAATTGATTTAACAAAAGCATTGAAACGCAAGATTATTGCGGGGGCAGGAATAGATGTAACATCTAAGGAGCCACCTCATTCATCTCACGCTTATTATAGCATTTTAAATAAATCTAATTTTATTTGGACACCTCATACTGCGTGGGCATCACGAGAAACACTTCAAAAAGCAATTAATCAATTAATAGAAAATATAAATTCCTTTTATAAAGGTAAAAAAAGAAACATTGTTTAATTTTTTTTAATTCCTGCACATTTTTTTGAGCAGTAAACAACACGACCCCAGTTCAATCTCCATTTTTTTCTCCAGTTGAAAGGTCTATTGCATACGGGACATATTTTAGATGGTAAGTTTTCTTTTTTCATGATCTAATTATTAAATAGTATGAAATTATTTCAAGTCCATACAGGTTTCTATGATCCTAATATTTCAGACGGCTTTTACGAGGGTCATACCAATATTTTTGTTTGTGCAAAAGATGAAAAAGATGCTCGAAAAAAAGTGAAAGAAAAAAAAGAATATAAAAATTTCAAAATGCACATTGATGGCATTCAAGAGATAACTACTGTAGACAACTATAAAATAAAGCTAACTAAAGCTTAAGCTCTAGCACATTTACCACTCATAAATGTTCTGTAAATTTCATCAACTTCTTCATTTGTAAGAGTTGTTCTATTGAACATTCTATCAATAATATAGCATTTCTGATTAACAGTTATATTCTCGCTTGATATTCCTTGTAGTATAGAATCTGCAGATAAAGTACTGTTAAACATAGTAATCCCTTTGTCATTTACTGTGTCAAAAACTATGAATCTTTCATCCTGATTTTTTTTGTCCCAGGGCTTCCATTCTGTGTCTACGTCATAAGGTAAGGAGTTTGGATTCCCATCGTATGCAAAATTTACCCAGTACTTGCCCATTTTTGTTGCCAGATCTAAATCTGTATCTTTATTATTTTCGTCATACATAACATCATTAATTGCATCAAAACTCTCACCTAATAAACCGCCAGATTTAAATACAAAAGCCAATTCCATCGCATGCCCAGCACCCAATAATTTTGGGAGATTAAGATTTATATTTACACCGGGAATATTAAAGCCAAGTATTTGATCAAGTCCTAAATCACTATTTTGCTCATCCCAATCAAATCTATATGCATATACATTCGACTCTTTGTTAAGAGACGTAAAGTCTGAAGGTAAGTCAACGGCTCCATATTTCCATGATTCAGCCATGTACCTTGCATATACATCGTAAAATTTCGGATCTTTGGGCTTAACATATAAATTAAAATATTCTGAGACAGGTCTAAGAAATGCAAGAGGTCTATCTACAAATTCATCATTTGCAAACATAAAAAGTTTATCCTCATCCCTTGTGGATCCAAATATCATTGGCTTATCGTGCATTTCACCGTCACGGTATACTCCGTATATGCCTTTCATTGGAATAACGACTCCATCTGGAATAACATTTGGAACATCTATCAATCCTCCACTATCGTTTCTCACGCGATAATAAGAAATAACATCTTTTGCACTTGCTGATCTTAAAAATTCAGTAGACAACATCTTATTACTCATAAAATTAGATAGTTCTTCATCTAAAATATTTGGATTTTTTGATTTAATAAGATGCTTTAACAAACTCAAAGAGCCTGCTCTGTCGTTATTTTCAGAATATTCTAGCGAGTCTGACCCTAAGTAGCCGCTCTGTGAAATACCTCTTTGAAACAAGTCCTTACTTAAAGGCGAAGACATAAGTGAAATAACATTTCGAGCCCCAGCTGACTCACCAAAAATAGTTATGTTATCAGGGTCTCCATTAAAATGTGAAATATGCTCATTAACCCAGTCAAGAGACTTTATAATATCTAGTGTCCCAAAATTAGCTGTTTTGTCTAATGAGTTATCTGAGTCTTGATTTAGTCCACTATAGGCAAACCATCCAAAGGGTCCTAATCTATAGTTTGTAGTAACCAATATTACATCGTGTTCTAAAATAAAATCACCCGATGTGAATATATTTGAGGCTGAATATCCCCATGTATTGCCTCCACCATGTATCCAAAAAACAACTGGGAGTTTTTCTTTGCTGTTATAAGCTTTTTCAGAAAGGTAAATATTTAAATACAGACAATCTTCTGAACCTATAATCGACCCTCCTTCAATACCATCCATCTCATCGTAAAAATTACTTACTTGCATGCATCTGTTTGGTAAGGTGGTTGCTTCAAACGTGTCAGGATATATATCAAGTTCCCTTGGGGCCTTCCATCTTAAATCGCCTACTGGAGGCTTTGCAAAAGGGATCCCTACAAACGAGATTGTCTTTTTACCATCTTTTTCTTTTTCAACTGAACCAATAAATTCTGTATTTTTAACTTTAAAGGTATAAGAAACTTCCGCATACAGTGAACCAACTTGCAGAAATATAAAAGAGACCAGGGCTATAATTATTTTATTTTTTGTCTTTGGCATACGATTGGAGCTTTTTAATCATCAAGGGAATGTTGTCAATAAGATCCTCAGCAATTAGTCCTGGACCTAGCATTTCCCCAAGTTTTGAATGAATATATGCACCGGCACAAGCTGCATCAAAGGCCTTCATTTTATTTTCTCCAACGAGAGAGGCAATGATTCCGGCAAGAACATCGCCTGATCCTGCTGTTGCTAAATAAGGAGCTTCGCTAGAATTTATTACAACATTACCGTTAGGACTAGCTATAACTGTATCCGCACCTTTTAGTAAAACTATACTTCCAGCTAACTTTGCTGCTTCAATGCATCTAAGAACTTTATCGTTCATTGATGCAATATCTTCACCGAATAGTCTTTTAAATTCTCCCTCATGAGGAGTTAGTATTGTATGTGGATAAGTATCAATAAACAGCTCGGTTGGATTATTTTCAAAGCACGTAATTGCATCTGCATCTATCACACAATGATCTACAAAAGCTAATGCCATTAAAGTTCTAGCTTTTGTTTCGTCATTCACACCATTTCCAGGTCCTATGAGTACGCTTGAGACTCTTTTGTCTTTCAAGAGTTTTTGAAAATCATTTTTTTCTTTTATTACTGATAATAATTCTACTGAGATTTGCGGTTCTAATATTTCTGCCGTTTCCTCATCACAGACCATAGTTACTGCTCCTGCACCGACTCTCAAAGCGGACCGACCAGCTAATCGAGCTGCTCCAGTTTGATATTTTAGACCAGTATTAATAACCAGCATTCCTCTTGAATACTTATGGTCACTTGATATGGGAAAGGGAAATTGATCAATCCACAGTGACGGTTCATTTTTTTTTATTTTAGGCATAATTTTTTTTAATACATTTTCTTTTATTCCAATATCTTCAACTACTACACTCCCACAATATTCTTTACCGGGATGCAAAAAGTGACATATTTTCTTATTAAAAAATGTAATAGTTTTTTTGCATTTAAAACATTCTCCATAAATTTCAGAAGTATCACTATTTATCCCTGTAGGCACATCAATTGCATAAACATCTAACTTTGACATGTTAATCTTATTTATGAAATCAATTATATTTTCTGGAAGTTTTCTTGATAATCCAGTACCAAAAATTCCGTCAACAACATAATCATACTGAGAGAGGTCAGCTGGATGCTGAATGAATAAATTATCGTCCAACTTGTCTTTATAAAACTGATTATCATTGGATAATTTTTTACCATCATCAAATGATAAAACATCTACCTTTTTGCCTGCATTATTTAAAAGCTTAGCAATTACATATCCATCGCCCCCGTTATTTCCTGGACCACAAACAACAAGAGCTTTTGCATTCCCATTAGTTGGTAGATTTTTTAAAACACTTGTACCAGCTTGTAACATTAGTTCCTTACTACCAATTCCACTCTTTATTGTTAGTTCATCTGCAATTGACATTTCTTTGCTAGTAAGAATATATTCCGTCATACTTTAAGATATTTATATAAACTTATGAATTGCATGAATATTTTTATAATATTTTTTAATTACATTTATCGATCATTGTCATTTTGGCATATGATCATTATGTATATAATCTAGCATTAATTTTAGTTTCCTTCAGGAAATTAAACAAATAAAAACACTAACTAAAGTTAACTTAATGAAGAAAATAGAAGCTGTAATAAAACCTTTTAAAATTGATGAGGTAAAGGAAGCCCTTGAGAAAGTTGGCGTAAGAGGGATTACTATGACTGAAGCAAAGGGATTAGGTAGGCAGCGAGGGTTTACTGAGGTCAATACTGGTGTTGAATATGGAGATTTCCTTCCAAAAATAAAATTAGAAATAATTTTACAAGATGACTTAGTTGATACAGCTGTTGAGGCAATAAGGGCTTCAGCTAACACCAATAGAATTGGTGATGGTAAAATCTTTGTATCAACAATAGATACAGTCTTAAGAATAAGAACTGGAGAGACTGGTTCTGATGCATTGTAAAATTTGTTAAGAAAGGGAAATTTAAATGTCAGATATTAAAACGTACGAATACATATGGTTAGATGGTTATAAGCCTGAACCATTTATGAGGAGTAAAGTAAAAGCAACTAGTGAAACGACTGCGCCCGATTGGTCATTTGATGGCTCGTCAACGCAACAAGCTGAGGGTGGAAGTTCAGATTGTCTTTTGCTTCCTGTTCAAACTTATACAAATCCTAATGGCCATGATTTGGTCATGACGCAAGTTCAAGCAGCGGATCATACAACTCACCCTTCAAACTTCAGAGCTGCTGCTGCTGAGGTGGTAACTGATGAATGGTGGTTTGGTTTTGAACAAGAATTTTTTTTCACTGACCCTAAAACTGGCGAGCCACTTGGATGGGAAGATGGGACTCCAAGAGAACAAGGGGAGTACTATTGTGGCGTTGGTGCAGGTAATGTTGTTGGAAGAAAAATATCTGATGCGCACTTAAAAGCGTGCATAGACCTTGGCATTACTTTGACTGGAACAAATGCTGAAGTTGCTCTTGGACAATGGGAATACCAATGTTTTGGTAAAGGTATTAAAGCTGCAGATGATTTATGGATAAGTCGTTACCTATTATTTAAAATTGCTGAAGAACACGGTGTGGGAGTCAATATTCATCCCAAACCAAAAACTGGTGACTGGAATGGCTCAGGAATGCATACCAATTTCTCAAATGAGCAAATGCGTACTGGCGGTTCAGAAGAACTATTTTCCTCTATGTGTGATAAATTAGGCAAGGTTCATCAAGAAGGGATTGCAGCCTACGGATCAGACAATGACATGAGGCTTACTGGTCTCCATGAAACGCAGAGCATTGACCAATTCTCATATGGCGTTAGTGACAGGGGCGCAAGTATAAGAATTCCTGTTTATACCGTTGAGCATAATTGGAATGGGTATTTAGAAGATAGAAGACCGGCTTCTAATGCAGATCCATACAAAATACTTGCTCATATTGTTGGAACATTAACCAAGTAGTCATTAACTAACTAGACATTAGCTCAGTAAATGTGTTAATTCATTTACTGAGTAAATGTATAGGGGAATACTTTAATGACGACGGTAAACGACGTATTAAAAAAAATTAGAGACAATGGTGTTAAGTATTTAGACTTAAGATTTACAGACCCTAGGGGCAAGCTTCAACACTTGACGATGGATTGTTCAGTAGTAGATGAAAGCTTACTGAACGAAGGTGTTTTTTTTGACGGATCTTCAATAGCTGGTTGGAAGACCATCAATGAGTCGGACATGGTGCTTAGGCCCGACTTATCAACTACAGTGATGGACCCGTTTACAGCTCAACCAACAATGATGGTGTTCTGTGATATTCTTGATGCAATAACTAAAGAGTCCTACGAAAGAGACCCAAGAAGCACTGCAAGAAAAGCAGAAGAATTTGTTAAAACCAGTGGTGTTGGCGATACTGTTTATATTGGACCAGAGGCAGAATTTTTTGTATTTGATGATGTTAAATTTCAAGTTGATATGAATAAATCAATGTTTGAAATTGATAGCACTGAAGGACCTTATAACTCAGGAAAAAATTATGAAAGTGGCAATTTAGCTCATAGGCCAGGTATAAAGGGTGGCTACTTTCCAGTACCTCCTGTTGATAGCGCTCAAGATCTAAGAACAGAATTTCTTGAAGAGTTAAAAAACTTAGGATTAAAAATGGAAAAACATCACCACGAGGTTGCTCCAAGTCAACATGAATTAGGTCTTCTATTTGATACCTTGCTCAAACAAGGTGATGCAATGCAACTTTATAAGTACGGAGTTCACATGGTAGCAAACGCTTTTGGGAAAACTGCAACATTTATGCCTAAGCCTGTTAAAGGCGATAACGGTACAGGCATGCATACGCATCAATCAATTTGGAAAAATGGAGAGCCCTTATTTGCGGGAGATAAATATGCAGGACTTTCAGATATGGCTTTAAACTATATTGGCGGAATAATAAAACATGGCAAGGCCCTTAACGCATTTACAAACGCAAGTACAAATAGTTACAAAAGATTAATACCTGGCTTTGAAGCCCCAGTAATATTAGTTTACTCAGCGAGAAACAGGTCTGCGTCATGCAGAATACCCGTATCTGATAGCCCTAAAGGTAAAAGAGTAGAAGTAAGATTTCCTGATCCTTCAGCAAATCCTTACTTAGCTTTTTCTGCAATGCTGATGGCTGGAATGGATGGTATAAAAAATAAAATTGATCCAGGAAAAGCAGCAGATGAAGATCTCTATGAGCTTTCGGATGCTGAAGTAAAAAAATTACCAACTGTATGTGGATCTTTGAGAGAAGCTCTAGATTCTGTTGACGGAGATAGGGATTTTTTAACTGAAGGCGGCGTATTCACAAACGATCAAATTGATGGGTATATTGAACTAAAAATGAAAGAAGTGTACGACCTAGAGCATTCCCCTCACCCAATTGAATTTAAAAACTATTTCAGCGTTTGATTATTTACGTAATTATTGAAATTTTCTTAAATAACGTTAATTTAAAGTTACTTAAAGGAATTAAAAAATGGAATTAACTACAGAACACGAGGAATTAAAAAGATCAGCCCTTAGATTTGTTGAAGAAGAAATAAATCCACATGTAGATGAATGGGAAGAAAATGAAATATTCCCTGCACATGATCTTTTCAAAAAACTTGGTGACCAAGGTTTCCTAGGGGTTACAAAACCTGAAAAATACGGGGGTGCTGGCTTAGATTATTCATACGGCGCTGTTTTAAATGAAGCCATGGCTCACATTAAATGCGGCGGAGTACCAATGGCAATCGGTGTGCAAACTGATATGTCAACACCAGCTCTTGCAAGATTTGGCAGCGAGGAAGTTTGTGAACAGTTTCTAAAGCCATCGATTTCTGGCGACTTTGTATCTTGCCTCGGCGTTTCTGAGCCCAGTGCAGGTTCAGATGTTGCCGCAATCAAAACGCATGCTGTAAAAGATGGTGATGACTATGTTATCAATGGATCAAAAATGTGGATAACAAGTGGCACGCAAGCTGACTGGATGTGCATGCTCGCGAATACTGATAATGTTGCAAAAAATAAACACTTAAATAAATCTCTAATATGTGTACCTCTTAAAGAAAATGGGAAACGTGCCAAAGGAGTAACTATAAATAGAAAATTAAAAAAAATGGGAATGCATTCCTCTGATACAGCGGAAATATTTTTTGAGGATGTTAGGGTCCCTCAAAGCTATTTAGTGGGAGAAGAAGGAAAAGGCTTTGTATATCAAATGATGCAATTTCAAGAAGAAAGATTATACGCCGCTATAGCAAACTATACGTCATGTGAACTAGCTATTAATCAAACAATTGATTACACAAGACAAAGAAAAACATTTGGTAAACCAATCCTCGATAACCAGGTTGTTCATTTTAAATTAGCTGAACTCATGACAGAGGTTGAAGCTCTCAAGGCATTAACCTGGAAAGGCATTGATATTCATGTCAACGGAGGAGATTGCACAAAACTTGCTTCTATGTCAAAATTAAAATCAACCAGACTTGCACGAAAAGTAAATGACGAATGTCTTCAGTATTGGGGTGGAATGGGTTTTATGGATGAAACTCCTATCTCTCGCGCTTACAGGGATGGACGTCTTGGATCAATCGGTGGCGGTTCCGATGAAGTTATGCTTGGAATTATTTCAAAGTATCTAGATATATTGCCGGGAAAAAACTAATTACATTCTCGCGACGCCAAATGTATTTGGCTTTAATTCTCTTTTATCTCCATCACTAATGATATTTAAACATTCACCTAATATTTTTCTTGTATCTCTTGGGTCAATTATTCCATCATCCCATAGTCTAGCAGAGCAAAAAATGGCCTCGCCCTCTTCACGGTATTGGTCAATTATCTTTTTCTTCATGCCTTCTAACATCTCAAGATTTTCTCCATATATTTTTTTAGGGTCCATTCCTTTTTTTTCAGCTCCCTCCATGGCTACCTGAGCCATAGTTCTTGCGGCTTGCTCACCACCCATTACACTCATCTTTGCATTTGGCCATGAAAATAAGAATCTTGGGTCATAAGATCTTCCAGCCATTCCATATTCACCTGCACCAAAAGATGCGCCTATTCTTAAGGTTATCTTTGGAACCGTACAGTTTGTAACTGCCTGTATCATTTTTGATCCATGTCTGATCATTCCTTTTGCTTCTTCTTTTGTCCCAACCATAAAACCAGTGATATTTTGTAAAAAAATAAGTGGGGTATTTGACTGGGAGCAAATCTGAATGAACTGTGTCGCCTTGTTTGCACTTTCAGAAAATATAGGACCGTTATTTGCTAGAATACCGACTTTGTACCCTTGAATGCTAGCATGTCCCGTAATCAAAGTTTTGCCCCAACCTTCTTTAAACTCTAAAAATTCAGATCCATCAGTAATTCTTGCTATTACTTCTCGGCAGTCATAAGGAGCCTTGTAGTCAACTGGAACCACACCTGTTAGTTCATCAGGTGAGTAAATTGGTTCCTTGTAATCATTCTTTTGCGTAGTTTCAAAATCATTATCCCATCCAATATTTTTCATAACGTCACGAGCAATCTCAATTGCGTGAGCATCATCTTTAGCCATGTATTCTGCAAGGCCAGATACTGCATAATGTAAGTCTGCTCCCCCAATTTCTTCATCAGTTGCTATTTCGCCCAGCGAAGCTCTAAGAAGAGGTGGCCCTGCCAGAAATATCTTAGATCTTTCTTTAACTACTATTATGTAATCAGATAAACCCGTTTGATATGCTCCGCCGGCAGTCGATGAACCGTGCACTACACCTATTGTTGGGATTCCCATGGCAGACATTTTTGCTAAATTTGCAAAACTTCTTCCACCTTTAATAAACATATCTGTTTGTCGGAGCAAATTGGCACCTGCGCTTTCAATTAATTGTATAAAAGGCAATTTGTTTTCAAAAATCATCTGTGCGCCTCTTAGTCCTTTTTCAACGCCCATAGCTGAACTGCTTCCACCTTTGATACCTGCATCTGATACACCAATCATGCATCTTACTCCTGATACATAGCCTATACCTCCAATACCATTGCCCCAACCAATGCTCTTTTCTCCGTCATCATCACCAATCTTGTACCCGGCTAAAGTTGACAGCGGAAGCCAAAAGCTTCCAGGATCAAGTAGTTTTTTAAGTCTATCTCGAGGCAATAGTTGGCCTCTTTTTTCAAACTTATCTTTTGATCTGGCTGAGTTATCGGCAATTTTTTTCTCCAGAGCTCTGACTTCATCTATTAATTTTGCATGATCCTGCTGGTTCTTCTTAAACGATTTTGAATTGATCATGATTTTTGATTCAATGACAGGCATAGTAAAACTCTAATAATTTCATATCGTTAGACTAATAAAATATTACACAATGTAAAGAATCTTATAATAATAGAGCTGTTCATGATTAAAAAAAATATCAAGAAAAAGTTACCCAAAAAAGACAAGCTAAAAAATAAAATAGTTAGCAAATCAACTAAAAGTTATACAGCAAAGGATATTGAGGTCCTTGAGGGGTTAGAGCCAGTTAGAAAAAGACCGGGCATGTATATTGGCGGTACTGACATTTTAGCAATGCATCACCTAGTAAGCGAGGTTCTTGATAATTCAATGGATGAGGTAGTAGCTGGTCATGCTAACAAAGTAGAAATAAACCTAAAAAATAACTCAACTATTGAAATATCTGATAATGGAAGGGGTATTCCAGTTGACAAGCATCCTAAATTCAAAATACCTGCCGCCGAAGTCATTATGACTACACTTCATTCAGGAGGAAAATTTTCTAACAACAGCTATAAAACATCAGGAGGGTTACATGGCGTTGGTATTTCAGTAGTTAATGCTCTTTCGAAAAAGTTAACTCTTGAAATTGCGAGAGATAAAAAATATTTCTCACAAGTTTACCAACAAGGTAATCCTAAAACAAAATTAAAATCTTCCTCAAGAGGCTCATTGAAAAAAGGTACAAGAATAGTTTTTTCACCAGATACCGAAATCTTTGGTGATGAGGCCTATTTCGATGCATCGATTATTTACAATATGGCCAAAGCAAAAGCTTATTTGATACCCGATGTTGAGATTCATTGGTCTTGTGATAAATCTGTCTCAAAAAAGAATGTGCCCCTTAAGGATAAACTGCATTATTCTGATGGGATCAAGGATTATCTTCATAGCTTGTGTTCACCGCAAGATCCAATATTTGAAGATCCCTTTTATTTTAATACAAAAATTAGTGACGAAGACGGAAAGATAGAAGGAATTGTCAATTGGTTTGATGCCATGGAACCAATAAATGAATCATATTGCAATACAATAAAAACACCTATGGGAGGAACGCATGAAAGTGGATTCAAAACAGGTATATTTAAAGCCTTTAAAGAATTTTCAAAATTAAAATACGAAAAAAAATCATCTCAAATAAATCAGGAAGACCTATTTGGATCTTCAGCTTCTATTCTATCTGTATTTCTTGAAAACCCAGAGTTTCAAGGACAGACTAAGGAAAAACTTTCCAGTATTGAACCAGGAAGAAAGATAGAGAGCAAAATTAAAATATTATTTGAACAATGGCTTACTTCAAAAACAAAATCAGCTGAAGAATTATTTCTTTATGCATTCAACAGATCTCAATTACGACTTCAAAACAGATCAAATCAAATAATTGATAAAAATATAAAAAGAAAAAAAACAACATTGCCAGGGAAGCTAGCCGATTGTTCAATAGATGGAAATAACGGTACAGAAATATTTTTAGTAGAAGGAGATTCAGCTGGAGGTTCCGCAAAGCAAGCAAGAGATCGTAAAACTCAAGCGATTTTACCGCTGAGAGGAAAAATATTAAATGTAATAAGTGCAGGAAGAGAAAAAATTAATGCTAATCAGGAAATTATTGATTTAGTTCAAGCCATCGGTTGCAAGAGAGGTGAAAAATTTAATTCAAAAGATATCAGGTATGAAAAAATAATTATAATGACAGATGCCGATGTTGACGGAGCCCATATATCAACATTGCTAATGGCATTTTTTTACAAGGAATTCCCAAAACTTATTGATGAAGGACACTTATATTTATCAGTGCCTCCCCTATATAGGATTACTAAGGGATCAAAAATTTTATATGCTGTAAATGATAAGCATAAAGATGAAATTATTAAAAAAGAATTTAAAAATAGTGAAGTTAATATTAATAGATTTAAAGGTCTTGGCGAAATGATGCCTGCTCAATTGAAAGAAACAACCATGTCTCAAGAAAATAGAACATTGTTAAAAGTACAGATTGCGACAAAAGATAAGAAAAAAACTCATAAATCAGTGGACGCTTTAATGGGCAAAAAACCTGAGTTAAGATTTAAATTCATTGTAGAAAATTCTAAAAAGATTTCAGCAGAAAATATACTTTAAGTTAATCTTTTAATATTCTTTTCGGTAGACTCTGTAAATGGCGCAGTAATCATTTTTCCAGCATCTAAAATATTCTGCCCCTTTAAAACAGACCTTTTATGACTAAAGTTTTTGAAGCCGTCATACCCATGGTACGCTCCCATTCCACTTGGTCCAACTCCTCCAAATGGCAAGTCGTGCATAGAGAATTGAAATAAAACATCATTCATGACTGCCTGGCCTGAGGAAGTGTTATCTAAAACATTGTTCATTTCTGTTTTGTCATCACCAAAATAATAAAGAGCCAATGCCTTTGGGTTTTTGTTAATGAAGTTAACAGTTTCGTTAAAATCTTTATAAGTTTTAACAGGCATCAAAGGGCCAAATATTTCTTCCTTCATTACTTTCATGTCATCAGTTGGATTTAGAATTAATGTAGGAACAATCTTGTGATGCTCTTGTTGAGAAAAATCCTCTTGAGCTGGATTAATTTCAATAACGGTAGCTCCTTTTGATTTGGCATCCTGAACTAATTCATTCAGCCTTTCAAAATGATTTAAATGAATTATGGATGTATAGTCAGGATTATTTTTTATTGTTGGGTAGTTTTCAGCAACGTGATCCTTTGCGTGTTGAACAAATTCTTCAGTTTGATCCTCTTGAACAAATACGTAATCAGGTGAAACGCATATTTGACCAGCATTGAGAAGCTTACCCATCATAATCTTATCAACGCTTTTTTTCATTTTTGCATTTGAACTAACAATAGCTGGAGACTTGCCTCCCAATTCTAAAGTCATCGGAACCAAATTTGATGCAGCTTCTGAAGCCACTTTTTTTGCAACATTTGTCGAGCCTGTAAAAAGAAGGTGGTCAAATGGCAAGCCAGCAAATGACTGAGATGTCTGAGGACCACCATTGATGATCACCACTTCTTTTTCAGTAAAATATTTGTTAATTAATTTCTCAGTAAGTTCTGAAGTGGCAGGAACAAATTCTGATAACTTAATCATCGCATTATTACCAGCTGCAAATATTTCAATAAGCGGAGCAATACTTAATGTAAGTGGAAAATTCCATGGCGAAATAATGCCTACAACTCCGTATGGTTGAAATTGAACATAGGCTTTTGATCCTAATAATCCTAAAGGAAAATTTGGCTTTCTATTATCTTGCTTTACCCATTTCTTAATATTTTTTAAAGCATGTTTCGCATTATTAATAACTGGCATTGTGTCTGCCATTAAACTTAATTGTTCATGGCGAGATCCAAAATCTTCTCTTAATGATTTATGAAAAGCATCTATATTTTCTTCAACTAATTTCTGTATTCGTTTAATTCGATCTATTCGATCATTAATATTAGGGTTGAAGTTCTCCAAGAATGGTTCTTTCAATATATTGAGTTTTGAAAGCATAGTACCTTTACTAACTTCTGGATAATTGCCTGTAATTGAAATATTCCCTAATCCCATAAAAATAATCTAACTTAAATTTTTCTACTTTAAAATAACAAAAAATATACTTTTTTGTTTGATGGTTAATAGTATATTAATAAATAATGAGCGATATAGTAAAAACCGAAATTATTGATAATGTTGCATTATTAACCCTCAATGATCCTGACAGACTTAATGCTTTGTCTTTAGACATGATATCGGAATTACATAAAAATATAATTTTAATTAATAATGGTGAAATAAAAGCTCGATGTTTAGTTATAACTGGTGCTGGAAGGGGTTTTTGCGCAGGGGCAAATCTAATTGAGGGAGCTGGAAAGTCCAGCTTTGAAGACATCGATCCAGGAAAAGCATTAGAAGAACATTATCATCCTTTTTTAGTTGATTTAAAAAATTTAAAAATACCCCTCATAACCGCTGTTAATGGAGTAGCTGCAGGCGCAGGATGCTCACTTGGTATTTTTGGAGACATAGTTTATGCTGCAAAATCCTCTTATTTTTATCAAGCATTTAAGTTTATTGGCCTAGTAGCAGATGCCAGCTCTACTTTTGTAATACCAAGAAAAATTGGGATGGCACGTGCATTAGAATTTTCATTAATTGGTGAGAAGGTTGCGGCTGATAAAGCACTTGATTGGGGGCTAATAAATCATGTTGTTGAAGACGATAAGCTGATGTCGACCGTAATGGATGCTGCAACTAATCTTGCGGAAGGACCTACAGTCGCACTGGGATTAATGAAACAACTGTATTGGGATAGCTTTGCAAATACATTTGAAGAGCAGATTTCAGCTGAAAGCAAAGCACAAACTATTGCTGGAAAAACTGAGGATAGCAAAATCGGTGTAATGTCATTCATCCAAAAACAGAAAGCAAAATTCAAAGGTAAATAACTCAATCTAAGTATTTAGATAAAAAATTAGCTCTAAATTTTTCAAATTCATTGTTTTCAATTGAAGTTCTTATATTGCTCATCATTTCTTGATAAAAATATATATTATGTAAAGATAAGAGCATTCCTCCTAGCATTTCTTTTGCATTAAATAAATGATGGATATAGCCAGCAGAGTAATCTCTACAAATCGGATTGTTGCTTTCTGGATCAATTGACTCATCTAAACTTTTATATTTAGCATTTCTTATATTAATTGGTCCTGATTTTGTAAAAGCTTGTCCATTTCGTCCATTGCGAGTGGGCAACACACAGTCAAACATATCAATACCACGAGCAACACTTCCTATAATATCATCGGGCTTGCCTACCCCCATTAAATAATGAGGTTTTTCGATCGGAAGCTTTGCAACCGTATAATCTAGCACGTCAAACATTTGAGTTTGAGTTTCTCCAACAGCCAAACCTCCGACTGCGTAACCATCGAATCCAATATCACTTAATAAACTAGCAGAATGACACCTTAAGTCTTCGTAAGTACTTCCTTGAACAATGCCAAACAATTTATTTGTATTATGATCTTTAAAATACTCTTTACACCTACCTGCCCACCTCATTGACAATTCCATTGATTTTTTTGCTTCGGCATACTCAGCTGGATAAGGAGTACACTCATCAAATGCCATAACTATATCTGAGTTTAAATTAGTTTGTATCTCAATAGATTTTTCAGGTGAGACAAATACTTTTGTTCCATCAATGTGTGATGAGAACTCAACGCCCTCTTCTGATAACTTTCTAAGATTTGACAATGAATATACTTGATAACCGCCAGAGTCAGTTAAAATAGGTTTATTCCAATTCATAAATTTATGAAGACCTCCAAATTCTTTTACTTGAGTAGATCCAGGTCTCAACATTAAGTGATACGTATTTCCTAGTATTATTTCTGAGTTCGTTTCATATAAATCTTTTGTAAATACAGCTTTTACGGTTGCCGCAGTTCCAACGGGCATGAACGCAGGGGTATTAATAATGCCATTTTTTGTATTGAGTTTACCTCTGCGGGCGTTGCCATCTTTATGGGTAATCTGAAAATCAGTCATTTTTATATAGTAAACTTACGTCTCCGTATGAAAAAAAACGATAATTATTTTTTATTGCATGGTTATACATATTTTTAACCTCCTCAGTTCCACTAAATGCAGAAATAAGTAATAACAATGTTGATTTAGGTAAATGAAAATTAGTTAATAATATGTCTACAACTTCAAATTTATAACCTGGTTTAATAAATATATCTGTTTCTCCCATAAATTTATTAATTTCCCCATTTATAACTGCGCTTTCTAGGAGTCTTAATGTTGTGGTACCTACAGATATAATCTTTCCTCCGTTTAATTTACACTCTCTTATTCGATCAGCGCTTTTTTGGCTAATTGTTCCATGTTCTGAATGCATTTTGTGCAAACTTAAATCATCATTCCTTATGGGCAAGAATGTACCCGCTCCTACATGAAGAGTTACTTCAATTAGTTGATTGTTTTTTTTAAGATGATTAATTATAGCACCATTAAAATGCAGTCCTGCCGTTGGAGCTGCAATTGAGCCATTTTCAGTTGCATAAACAGTTTGATAATCATCGAAATCCTTAGAGTCACTTTGTCTTTTTTTTTGTATATAGGGTGGTAAGGGCATGTTCCCCTCATTTTCTATAAATTGATCAAATTTGTTCTTTGAACAATCAAATTCTACTTCAATTTCTCCATATGTAAGTTTTTTATTAATAGTACATGTAATGTTTTTATTAAATTGGATGTTTTGCCCAACACTTAATTTTTTTCCTGGTTTTGCGAATGCAAGCCACTTTGTTTCTCCTATATTTTTGTGTAATGTTATAAGAAAATTTATTCCATCGCTTTGCCCATTAAGCAGTATCGGAATTACTCTAGTATTGTTTATGACAACTAGGTCTTTTACCCCAACATAATCTAAAAAATTAGAGAAACTTGTATCGGTATATGAATTGTTACAAACAAGCATCTTCGATTCATGTCTAGGACTGCAAGGCCTATCTGCAATCAACTCATCAGGCAGATCAAAGTCATAATGACTTAGTTTCATTGCTTAAAGATCGGCAAGAACCTTTACTGAAACCATTTCATCAGGATCATCTACGGTCCCAGATCCAGGCGCACCTCTTTTCAAGCCATCAACAAACTCCATTCCTTCAATTACTTGTCCGAATACAGTGTATTGTCCGTCTAAGTGAGGAGCCGCATCAAAGCAAATGAAAAATTGGCTGTTAGCAGAGTCTGGATCAGCAGTTCTTGCCATTGAAACAGTACCTCTTAAATGAGAAGTATTGCTAAATTCATTTTTTAAATCAGGTTTATCGGAACCGCCTGTTCCATTTCTATTTTCTCCATCACCTGTTTGTGCCATAAAACCTTCAATTACCCTATGAAAGGGAACTCCATCATAAAAACCTTCTCTTGCAAGTTCTTTAATCCTTGTTGAATGGTTGGGTGCAATGTCTGGCATTAACTCTATTATTACGTTTCCGCTTGTTAGTTCAATCTGAATAGTATTTTCAGGATCTTTAAACATGTATTCTCCTTCTGCATTAACTGCTGTTATTAAAAAAAATAAAGAAAAAATAATCTTTATAAAATTCATTCTTACTTATATTTATCTTTAAGTTTGTTCTCTACAAACTTATTAGTAAAATTGCTAATATCTCCACCTAAGCGCGCAATTTCTTTTACAAAGTTTGACGAAATGGATTGTCGCTGTGCATCAGCCATTAAAAAAACTGTTTCAATCTTTGAGTCAAGTTGTCTATTCATGCCTAACATTTGAAATTCATATTCGAAATCTGAAACTACTCTTAAACCTCTAATAAGAATTTCAGCATTTAATGAATTAGCAAGATCAATCAAAAGATTATCAAATGCAATAACTTCAATAATACTATTGCTCGAAAATTCCTCATCAATCATTTCTTTTCTTTCGTCTAAATTGAATAAAGGTTTTTTATGCGGGCTATCCGCAACTGCAATATAAAGCTTATCCACGAGTTTTGTGGCTCTATTAATGATATCTATATGTCCCTTGTGAATAGGGTCAAAACTTCCAGGGTATATGCCGGTTCTGTTCATGACTGGACTATATATCGAATATTATTTTAGCTCTAGTAATTTATTAGTTATCTATCTCAACTCTTGATGCTGAAACAACTTTTTCATTATCATTAGTTTTAAATATACTAACGCCCTGCGTATTTCTTCCTGCTACCCTAACGTCCTTAACAGGACAGCGAATAACTTGTCCAGATTTAGTAATTAGCATTATGTCATCGTCATCGTTGACAGGGAACGATGCTAGGACATTTCCATTTCTATCAGATGTAGCGATACACATAATACCTGATCCGCCCCTGTTTGATATTCTGAATTGATATGAAGAAGAGCGTTTTCCAAAACCGTTTTCTGTGAGCGTTAAAATAAACTGTTCTTTAGCCTTCATTTCATCGTAACGTTCATTGCTCAACTTTACTTCCGCTTCAGAAACATCGCTCTCACTGTCATCACTATCGATATGATCATCATTATCTTTTTCTTTAGAACGCATTTTCAAAAAAGCTTTTGACTCACCTGAAGTAGTATCTGTGTGCGAGATGACTGAAATAGAAATAATTTCATCTCCCTTGACTAACTTAATCCCCCTTACACCCGTTGACGTCCTGCTTTTTGTAGTTCTAAGTTTTGTAACAGGTGTCCTAATGCATTTTCCAAATTTTGTTGTAAGAAGTATATCATCATCATTGGTACATAGTTTTACTCCAACTATACTATTGTCGCCAGCAAGCTTCATCGCAATTTTACCATTTGCTTGTATGCGTTTAAAATCTTCTAGACTGTTTTTTCTAATACTGCCGTCTGCTGTAGCGAAGACTAGAAAATCACTTTCTTTGTCCATTTTCATTTCTGGTAAGACCAGGATACTTGAAAGCCTATCTTTTTCTTTAAGGTTCAATAGATTTACAATTGCTTTACCTTTTGCTTGAGGAGAAGATTCCGGTATTTTCCAAGTTTTGAGCTTGAATGCTATTCCACTAGAAGTAAAAAAGAGCATATTGTCATGAGTGCTTGCTGTAAAAACTTGAGTCACAAAGTCTTCGTCATTTGTCTTCATGCCAGCTCTACCCTTACCGCCTCTTTTCTGGGCTCTGTACATATTTAATGGGACTCTTTTTATGTAGCCAGAATTAGTCACACTTACAACCATATCACTTCGTTGCACTAAATCTTCTTGATCGAGTTCGGATGCTTCGCCTTCTTTTATTTCTGTACGACGTGGAACATCAAACTGTTCTTTGATTGAATCTAATTCGTCATTAATTACCTTTTTCAATACGCTGTTATCTTTGAGCACTGACAAGAAATATCCAATTTTTTTTGATAATTCTGATAATTCAACTTTTATCTCATCTTTTCCTAGTGCCGTAAGGCGTTGAAGTCTTAATTCTAAGATTGCTTTAGCTTGCTCCTCTGTGAGATAAACTTCTTTATCATTTTTCACCTGTCTAGGGTCATCTACAATTTTGAGTAGATCGATTATATCTTTTGTCTTCCATTTAGTTTTCAGTAAAGATGTCTTAGCTTCATTTGGATCTTTTGAGGATTTTATAATGTCTATTATGCTGTCAACATTTGCTACTGCTATTGCAAGCCCGATTAAAGTGTGAGCGCGGTCTCTTGCTTTAGATAAATCATATCTTGTCCTATTTGAAATAATCTCTTTCCTAAAGTGTACAAAATGATGAATGAACTCTTTTATGTTCATCAGTTTTGGCTTTCCGTTTGTTAAGGCTAAAGAATTAACTCCGTAAGAACTCTGCAATGAAGTAAACTTATAAAGTTTATTAAGTATAACCTGAGCGATGACGCCTTTTTTTAACTCAACAACAACTCGGACACCTTGGCGATCTGACTCATCTCTCAAATCACTAATACCTTCTATTTTTTTATCTCGTACTAATTCAGCTATTTTTTCTAATAAGACTGATTTGTTAACTTGATAAGGAATTTCAGTGAAAATAATAGCTTCACGGTCATTTTTAAACTCTTCAATCATCGACTTGGCTTGAACTACGATGGAACCCCTTCCTGTAGATTGAGAAGCTTTAATACCACTGGTTCCTATTATCGTTCCACCAGTTGGAAAATCTGGTCCCTTAATGATTTGATTTATTTTTTCAAAGGAAATTTGATCGTCTTCTAAAAATGCCTTACATGCGTCAACAACCTCTCCTAAATTATGAGGTAGGATATTTGTAGCCATGCCTACAGCTATACCCCCAGCTCCATTTACCAATAAATTCGGATACTTTGCAGGTAGAACTGTTGGCTCACTCTCTGTCTCATCATAATTAGGCCTGAACTCTACTGTGTTTTTTTCAATGTCTTCTAAAAGAAAACTTGAGATCTTTGCCATGCGCACTTCTGTGTAACGCATTGCAGCTGCTTTATCTCCATCCATTGAGCCAAAGTTGCCCTGACCATCAATAAGTGTAGCGCTCATAGAAAAATCCTGAGCTAGTCTTACAAGTGCATCGTAGACTGCCTGATCTCCATGAGGATGATATTTGCCGATTACATCTCCTACTACTCTTGCACTTTTCCTGTGTTGCTTATTCCATTCATAGCCTGACTCATGCATGGCATATAATATTCTGCGATGAACAGGCTTTAGTCCATCTCTAACATCAGGTAATGCCCTGCTGACAATCACACTCATTGCATAATCCAAATATGAATTCTGCATTTCTGTATCAATTAGTATGGGTATAATTGATTGCTCTTTAGGCGTTTTCAGATCTTCATTTTGATCTTTAGAATCACTCAAATTTAAAACCTATAGGAAGGATATATTCCCTAGAAAACTAGGAAAAATAGCCATTAAATTGTTATAAAAATATATGAAATTATAGCAGAAAAAAGTATGTTTTTCGAATTAAAAATTCTTCTTAAAAAGGGATCTCATCGTCGATATCAATGTCTGCTGGGGATGAATCCATAGCCTCTTGATTCATGTCGGAAGACATATCAGAAATTGATTCAGAACTTCCTGAGCCACGAGAATCTAGCATGGTTAATGTACCATTATAGTTACCCAAGATTACTTCTGTCGTGTATTTTTCATTACCATTTTGATCTGTGAATTTTCTAGTCTGTAATTGTCCCTCTATATACAGCTTTGAGCCTTTCTTAACATAACTCTCAACAACGCCTGCTAAACCATCGTTAAATATAACTATTCTATGCCAGCTAGTTTTTTCTTTTTTCTCACCAGTTGACTTGTCTTTCCAAGACTCTGACGTAGCTAGACTTAATTGCGCCAATCTTTTTCCATCCTGTGTTTGCCTGATTACAGGATCTGCTCCTATGTTACCAATAAGCATTACTTTGTTGAGACTGGAAGCCATAAAAACTAATTTAACTAGTTAATAAGTAAGTGTATATAAAAAAAGGCTATTCTATAACTTTATTCACAGGATATCTTTAAATAGTGACCATTAGGATTAATTGAAGAATATGAACAAAAATATTTCAGTTCAGGGAGCAAGAGAGCACAATCTCAAAAATATTAACGTAAAAATACCTAGAGAAAAACTTACTATTATCACAGGTCTTTCTGGTTCAGGTAAATCATCGTTAGCATTCGATACGATTTATGCCGAAGGTCAACGCAGATACGTCGAAAGTCTCTCAGCTTATGCAAGACAATTCCTTCAAATGATGCAAAAGCCTAATGTTGATTTGATTGAAGGACTGAGTCCTGCCATTTCAATTGAGCAAAAAACAACTTCTAAAAATCCGAGATCAACAGTGGGAACTGTTACAGAGGTTTATGATTACCTAAGATTATTATTTGCACGTATTGGAGTGCCCTATTCACCTGCAACCGGACTTCCAATTAAAAGTCAAACCGTTACTCAAATTGTAGATCAAATTAATAATAGAAAAATTGGTTCAAGATTTTTAATTTTATCACCAATTATTAGAGGTAGAAAAGGTGAATATCGTAAAGAATTGCAAGAACTGCAAAAAAAAGGATTTCAAAGAGTTAAAATAGATGGAGAAATATATGAGTTTGACTCGCTTCCAAACCTCGACAAAAAAAAGAAACATAATATTGAAGTTGTTGTAGATAGAATTGTTCTAAGCGATGACATTGGAAACAGGTTGGCGGATAGTGTTGAGACTGCTTTAAATCTATCTGATGGACTGGTTATTATTGAGGACGTTAACGAAAAATCTGAGAAACCTAACCAGGATCTTTTCTCATCAAAATTTGCATGCCCTGTTTCAGGTTTCACTATAGATGAAATTGAGCCAAGACTTTTTTCATTTAATAATCCCTTTGGTGCTTGTGCTGAATGCGATGGAATTGGAACAGATCTTTCAATCGATCCAAATCTTGTTGTCCCCAATAAAAACTTATCAATCAATGAGGACGCTTTAGCTCCCTGGCCAGTTTCAAAATATGGTTATTTTCGAAATATTCTTGAAACTGTATCTAGAAAATACAAATTCTCACTTAATACGCCATGGAAAAATCTTGGTAAAAAAATTCAAAATATTGTTCTCTACGGATCAGGTGATACAGAACTTAAGTTTACTTATGACGATGGATATGAATACGAGAGATCTTTTGAGGGTGTCATAAATAATCTTGAAAGAAGGTTTCTTGAAACTGAAAGTGATTGGATGCGAGGGAGAATTGAAAGGTATCAGGGCGAAGTGAAATGTGAACCTTGTTCAGGATTTAGATTAAAAGAAGAAGCTCTTGCTGTAAAAATTGATAAACTTCATATTGGCGAAGTCTGTGATAAATCAATAAAGGAATTGCTCTTGTGGTTTGGAAAGCTTGAGAAAAAACTAACAAAAAAAGAAAAGGAAATAGCCTACCGAATACTAAAAGAATTGAATGAAAGAATATTATTCTTAAATAATGTTGGCCTTGAATACTTAACTCTTTCACGTGGATCTGGGAGCTTGTCAGGTGGGGAGTCACAAAGAATTAGACTGGCTTCTCAAATAGGGTCTGGATTAACCGGCGTGCTGTATGTATTAGACGAGCCCTCTATTGGACTTCACCAGAGAGACAATGAAAGATTAATCAAAACTCTTAAAAGACTTCGAGATCTTGGAAATACGGTAATTGTTGTAGAGCACGACGAAGAGGCAATCACAACGGCTGATCATATTGTTGACCTTGGTCCAGCAGCTGGAGTAAATGGAGGAAAAGTTGTAGCTGAAGGTGATGTAAAACAAATCAAGAAAAATAAAAATAGTATCACCGGTCAGTATCTATCAGGAAAACTTAAAATTGAAATACCAAAGAAACGTAGAACTGCTCTGGAAGAAAAATATATACAAATCGTGGATGCAAGTGGGAACAATCTAAAAAATGTAAGCTGTGAAATACCTCTTGGTACGCTCACATGTATTACTGGAGTATCGGGAAGTGGAAAATCAACTCTTACAATAAATACATTGTATAAATCAATTGCTCAGAGTCTGAATGGATCACGGCACACTGTTGCTAAGCATAAAGAAATAAAAGGCCTTAGCGAATTAGATAAAGTAATAGACATTGACCAATCACCTATTGGAAGAACACCAAGATCTAACCCGGCTACTTATACCGGCGCTTTTACATTCATTAGAGATTGGTTCACAGGATTGCCCGAGTCTAAGGCAAGAGGTTACAAACCTGGTCGATTTTCTTTCAATGTAAAAGGTGGGCGCTGTGAAGCGTGCGAGGGAGATGGCGTTATCAAAATTGAAATGCATTTCCTTCCTGATGTATATGTCACCTGTGATGAATGTGAAGGCAAGAGATACAATCGAGAAACCCTAGAAATAAAATACAAAGATAAAAGCATAGCTGATATTTTAAGCATGACAGTAGATGAAGGCTGTAAGTTCTTTGACGCAATACCAATGATAAAAAATAAATTAATCACGCTTCAGAATGTGGGTCTTGGTTATATTAAAATTGGCCAACAAGCAACTACTCTATCAGGAGGTGAGGCTCAAAGAATCAAATTATCAAAAGAACTTTCAAAAAGAGCCACAGGTAAAACTTTATATGTATTAGATGAACCCACTACTGGTCTACACGTTCATGATATCAAAAAACTTTTGGAAGTATTGCAAATATTAGTAGAGCAAGGAAATACGGTAGTCGTAATTGAACACAACTTAGATGTGATTAAAACGGCTGATTGGATCATCGATTTAGGCCCTGAGGGTGGTGATGGTGGAGGTGAAATTGTAGGATCTGGATCACCAGAAATGATAGCAAAAATAAAGAAAAGTTATACAGGCCAGTACTTAAAACAAATTCTGAGATAAAATATATTTGCCTGTGATAAAATTCGTGTTAAATATCATATGATGGCTTCGATATTACAATCACTTCCAAAGACAATACTTACAGGTTCACTGCTTGCAGTAGCCTTATTAATCATGATTACTGGCCATTATGGTGGATTTGATCAGCTCTATTGGGCTTCTTTATCTAGATTTCTTCATGTTATCTCTGGAGTTATGTGGATTGGCTTGCTTTACTATTTTAATTTTGTTCAAATTCCAAACATGCCGAATATTCCTGACGAACAAAAGCCTGCTATTGGAAAAGTTATAGCTCCTGCGGCCTTGTTTTGGTTCAGATGGGCGGCCATGGCAACTCTCATCACAGGATTAACAACTCTTGGATTATATTATGGTCATGAGGGATCTATTAACGCACTTACATTCACCTTGGCATATGGATTTGACGGTAAGCAACTTACAATCGGCATAGGCATGTGGCTTGCAATAATTATGGCGTACAATGTTTGGATGGTCATCTGGCCTAATCAAAAAAAAGCGCTTGGTATTGTAGAAGTTGATGCCGATACAAAAGCAAAATCAGCTAGAACTGCAATGCTATTCTCAAGAACAAATACATTGTTATCAATTCCTATGCTGTTATCGATGGTTGCAGCTCAAAATTTATATTAAATCTAACGAGTTGAATCAACTGCGGAAGTTGTATTCCATTCTCTCTTAACATCTAAATAGTTTAAAAGTGGCGCAGCTACGAAAATTGATGAATACGTTCCAACCACTACGCCCCATATCATTGCAAAGGTAAATCCTTTGATCACTTCACCGCCAAAAATAAATAATGATAATAAGGCAAGTAATGTTGTCACCGATGTTACAATTGTACGCGATAATGTCTCATTAATAGATAGATTTAGTAGATCTATAATATTTTTAGATCTGTGCTTACGCAAGTTTTCTCTGACTCTATCATAAACAACTACGGTATCATTCATTGAGTAACCAACTATTGTAAGAATTGCTGCGATGATTGGAAGATTGAATTCTAACTGAGTGATACTGAATACGCCTATGGTTAAAATTACATCGTGAATTAAAGCAACAACAGCTCCAAGAGAAAATTGCCACTCAAATCTAAACCAAATATAAATTAGCATTGCAAATACTGCAGCCAATATTGCTATAGCGCCAGATTGTATCAATTCACCACTAACTTTTGGACCAACTACCTCTGTTCTTCTGAAATTAACTTCAGATGAAAGGTATGAATTTAGACTAGTCTTTACAATCTCGACAACATTTTGTTGAATTTGGTCACCGCCTGATTGTTGTTCAACTCTGATTAACAAATTATTTTTTGATCCAAATTCCTGAACTTGAACATCCCCTAAACTTAGAGAATTAAGATTATCTCTTAGTCCTGCAATTTCTATTTCATTCTCAGTTTCAATTTCAATTAATGTTCCACCTTTAAAATCAATGCCAAAGTTTAACCCACTTACAAAAAAAGCTCCAAAGGATAAAACTACTAATATAGATGAAAATATAAACGTGATTATTCTTGATTTTAAGAAATCTATTTTTGTATTTGCTATATCAATCATTTATTTTCATCCCGACTAGTGAAGGCTTAAGACGTTTTGCATAAATTGAGATCAATAACCTCGTAAAAGTAAAGGCTGTAAATACTGAAGTGAAAATTCCTATAGCCAATGTAATTGAAAAGCCTCTTACTGGCCCTGATGCCATGAAGAACAGTATTACAGCTGCGATTAAAGTTGTAATATTTGCATCAAGTATGGTTGAAAGCGCTCTTTTGTATCCATTTTCAACAGCATTGATCATTTTAGACCCGCTTCTAATCTCTTCTTTAACACGCTCAAAGATCAACACGTTAGCATCAACCGCCATGCCTATCGTTAAAATAATGCCAGCAATACCAGGTAAAGTTAAAGTTGCTTGAAATAATGAAAGTATACCGAGCACCATAAATAAGTTTATGATCAAGGCTATATCAGCTAAGAAACCAAAGTATCTATAAACAAACATCATGAATAAAATGACTGCTACAAAACCTATTATAGCTGCATACTGACCTGCCTCTATTGAGTCTGCTCCAAGGTCTGGTCCTACTGATCGTTCCTCTAAAATAATTAATGGCGCTGGCAGTGCTCCTGCTCTAAGCAGTATAGCTAAGTCATTTGCCTCGTCTGAATCAAACCCTCCTGAAATTTGCCCTGATCCACCTAAAATTGCTTCTCTTATAACGGGAGCGCTTATGACAGTATCATCTAAAATTATTGCAAAGGGCTTGCCGACATTTTGCTGAGTAACGCGTCCAAATTTGCTAGCTCCAAGTCTGTCAAAGCGAAATGAAACGATTGGTTCATTTGTTTGTGGATCGAACCCAGGTTGAGCGTCAACCAAGTTTTCTCCTCCAACCATCACTCTTTTTTTTACAATATACTTAAAACTATCGTCTGCATCTGATGGCAAGATTTCAGATCCTACTGGAGCTTTCTTTGGATTTAATGGGTCGTAACTAGTAGAAGTATCTACAAGTTGAAAAGTAAGCTTAGCTGTTTGACCTAATAAAGCTTTGATACGATCAGGGTCATCAATGCCTGGCAATTGAATAATAATTCGCGAAGATCCTTGCCTTTGAATAGATGGCTCTCTAGTTCCAAGTTCATCTATTCTTCTGCGTACAATTTCTAGAGATTGTGTAACAGCATTAGATACAGCTAATTTTACAAATTCATCAGTAAAGGAAATAGAAACTTCGTTTTCTTCTCTTGATATTACTAAGTTAGTTTGATCTCCCATTTGTAATATATTTTGAGAATTACTTATGGATAATTCTGAAATTTCTTTTTGGATTTCAGTGGGAAACTCTTCAACAACAAATTTTAAGTTGTCATCAGTATTCTTAAAATTGCTATATTGAATATTATTTTTCTTAAGTACTCTTCTTACATCAGAGTTTAGATTTTCTAGTCTTTCTTTTATAATCTCAACTGTATCAACTTCTAATAATAAATGCGACCCACCTTGTAAATCTAATCCAAGATTAACCTGTTGCTTAGGAATAAAATTTGGGAAGCTATTTAATTGATCTTTGCTAAAAAAATTAGGAATAGCAAACATCAAGGCTATAAAGATGACTAATAAGATTGATGAAATCTTAATATTTGAAAAATAAATCATTAATTATTTATTTTGAGGCACTCTCTTTGACTACTTCAGCAATTGTTGATTTAACTAAAGTAACGTTAACTCCCTGAGATATCTCAACCTCAACATCAAAATCACCGACTACCTTGACAACTTTACCTCTTATTCCACCGGAACTTACAATCTTGTCGCCTCTCTGCACGCCCGCTACCATCTCCTTATGTTCCTTGGCCCTTCTTTGCTGCGGTCTAATCAATAGGAAATAAAAGATCGCAAAAATTAAGAATAGCGGCATTAATTGAACTAGCATCTGTTCCATTATGAATCTCCTTTAAATAGTTACGGCAATATACATACTTAGCATATATATTTGAACTAAATAATTAGTTAATATCTGACTTAATTGATGTTTTTAAGTGATTTAGACTACCCTGATGGGTCAGATCTAAATGAAGCGGGGTAATTGAAATATGCTGATTAGCAATTGCTTCTACATCAGACATAAACCCGTCGACCGCCATATTCAGAGGTGGAAGCGTTAATTTAGCATTTTCTTCAAGCCTTCTTCTAAGTCCAAATCTAAACAAATTATTTTCAACCTCATTTATAATGAGATCATCTGTATCTCTATTGCCCTGTGTTGTAATTTGTATACTTTTTACTTTATCAGATTGGCAATAAGGAAAGTTGATGTTCATGAATACATTACTGTCCCATCCGACATTGGTTATATCGGTAAGTATACCATTCAAAAAATGTTTTGATGAGTCCCATGAGATTACATTTTTCTTACCAGCTTCATAATTTTGACTAATAGCAATTGATGGTATCCTTCTTATTAAACCCTCCATTGCCGCGGCAATAGTTCCAGAATAAGTTACATCTTCTCCGACGTTGCATCCGCTATTAATGCCTGAAAGAATTAGATCTGGCCTCTTGTCTTTTAGAACATGGCTGATGCCAATAGCTATACAATCGCTAGGGGTGCCATCTATAGAATAAAGCTTTTCGGCTTGCTTTTTTAAATTTAATGCGTTTTGAAACGATAGAGCGTGAGATGCGCCGCTCTTTTCATTTTCAGGAGCAACAACCCATACATCATCTGAAAACTCTTTTGCAATATCAGTTAATATTTTGATGCCATCTGCAGAATAGCCGTCATCATTGGTTATAAGTATTCTTGCATTTTCAAGTTTTACTGAAGGCATATAAATATATTTAGTTTGAAATTTTTGTTATTCCACTCATGTAAGGAATTAATGCTTCTGGAATATCAATAGATCCATCTTCGTTTTGATAATTTTCCATAATCGCAATTAAAGTTCTCCCTACTGCTAGTCCTGACCCATTAAGCGTGTGCAGATATTTAATTGTATCATTTTCTTTGTATCTCGAATTCATTCTTCTCGCTTGAAAGTCGCCACAATTAGAGCAGCTTGAAATTTCTCTATATGCATTTTGTCCTGGAAGCCATACTTCAATATCGTATGTTTTCTGAGCTGAAAAACCCATATCTTGAGTGGATAAAATTACAACTCGATAGTGCAAACCTAGTCTTTTTAACACTTCTTCAGCACAACTAAGCATTCTTTCATGCTCATCATCTGAATTTTCTTCAGACGTTAAGCTTACCAATTCAACTTTGTAAAACTGATGTTGACGCATAATTCCTCGAGTATCTTTTCCAGCGGCACCTGCTTCAGATCTGAAACAAGGCGTATGAGAAACGTATCGTCTGGGAAGTTCAACTGCATCCACTACACTCTCTCTTGTCATATTTGTTAAAGGAACTTCAGCTGTTGGTATAAGCCAGTAATCATCTGTCGTTTTGAATAAATCATCCTTGAATTTTGGCAATTGCCCTGTACCAAATGCAGCTTGATCTCTTACAAGTATAGGAACATTAGTTTCTTCATACCCAAATTCATTTGTATGCAGATCTAGCATAAAATTAGCTATGGCTCTTTCAAGTCTTGCTAATTCACCTTTTTGGATCACAAAACGTGCACCAGATATTTTTGCCGCTTGATCAAAACTCATTTTGCCGAGATCTTCACCTAAATCAAAATGTTCTTTTGGAGTAAATGAAAATTCTCTCTTTTTGCCTTCAACCTTAATTTCTTTGTTGACGCTTTCATCTCCAATTGGAACTGAGTCATCTGGTATGTTTGGCAGTGACTCAAGTAATGAATTTAACTCTTCTTTTGCGATGCGTTGATTGTTTTCAAGTTCCTGCATTTTGTCTTTTATTGAACTAACTTCATTTTTAAGCAATTCAGCTTCATTTTTTTTGCCGTTAGAAGCATGCTCTCCAATTAATTTAGATTTAGAATTTCTTTCCTCTTGAAGTCCTTGTAATTCACCTATTAAGTCTCGATTTTTTCTATCAAGATCTATAATTAAAGAAGATGATGCCTCGTGCTTTCTGCTTGCTAAGGCCTCATCAAGCTGTTTTCCATTTTCTCTAATCTTCTTAATATCTAACATCTTATAAAATTATTTATTCTCTCTTTTTCGCTCTATAAATCGTACTGCATATATTGAAATTTCATACAATATTAATATGGGAACACCAAGGCCTATTTGCGATATGGGATCAGGAGGCGTAAGTATTGCTGCAACAGCAAAAACACCAACGATTACGTATTTTCTATTTTTTCTCAGTCCTGCAGAGCTTACAAACCCAACTCTTGCTAATAATGTAAGCAATACAGGTAATTGAAAACTTAAGCCGAAAGCAAAAATTAGTCTCATAATTAAACTCAGATATTCATTTACTTTGGCTTCTAGTTGTATTGGTAAAGTTCCTTGTCCTCCAATTGACTCAAATGATAAAAAAAACTTTATTGCAAGCGGCATTATAAAGAAATACACCAGAGAAGCCCCTAATATAAATAGAATTGGTGTAGCTGCTAAATAAGGAATAACAACTGTTTTTTCGTTTTTGTACAATCCTGGCGCTACAAATATCCATATTTGAATAAGTATAAAGGGCAGTGCAACAAATAATGATGCAAATAAAGCGACCTTTAAATATGTAAAAAATGTTTCATGTAGTGCTGTAAAAATAAGTCTTCTTCCAGCTTCCCCTGCAACAGCATCTGCATAAGGCTGGACTAAAAAATTGTATATGGAATCTGCATATATGTATGCAATCACAAACAATATTGAAATTAAAATGATAGATTTGATTAAACGACTTCTTAGTTCAATTAAATGCTGAATTAAAGGCTGTTTACTATCATTGAGTGTTTCTTTCTGATCACTCATCTTCACTCTTTTTATCTTCTGACTTCATGATGGTCTCGTTAATTGAATCACGCATGTCGTCAGTAAAATTTTTAGGACTTGCATTTTCAACAGATGATTTAATATCATCTACCCCAGTCTCGGCAGCAATTTGATTAATGCTTGATTTAAACTCTCTTGAAAAATTCCTAATCTTGCCCCACCATTTTCCAAGACCCCTGAGCACAGCTGGCAGATCTTTAGGGCCAACAAAAATTATAATTAATGCTGCAATGACAAGATACTCTACTCCACCAATTCCAGGTAACATCAGATAATACTATTGCTTCTACTCTTTAGTAGAGCTGTCTTCTGATTTATTGATTGATTTTTGCTCATCGTCATCATTGATGCCCTTTTTAAAACTCTTTACTCCTTTAGCAACATCTCCCATAAGCTCAGAAATTTTGCCACGTCCAAAAAGTATTACTAGAAGTGCAACAACAATTAAAATTTGCCAAAAACTAATTCCCATTCGGTCCTCTTTAAAAATATTAACTTATAAGTTTATTATATATAAAAAACTTATATTTAAAGAATATAATTAAGTATTTGCTTTAATACTACTGAATTCTACTGATTTTTCTCTAGATATATGAGTAATATCTTTTGCTGAGCCACTTTGTATAACTGTTCCATCTTCAATAACAATCACTTTATCCGACATCGACAGCGCATCATCAAAGTCATGTGAGACGATAATTGCCGTTATATTATTATCTTTTAAAATTTTTCTTGTTTCAACGCGCAGCTGATTTGTAAGTGATTGGTCTAAAGTTCCAAATGGCTCATCCATCAAAAGTATCTTTGGATTTGGTGCCATTGCTCTTGCAATAGCAACTCGCTGCTGCTCACCACTGGAGATTTCGTTTGGATAATTATAAGCATATCGGTCAACTCTAAATAGCTTAAGAAGTCTCATGGCGGTGGAATGTCTTTCAGTTTTACTGCCGCTTACTCCGAACATTACATTATTTATTATTGTCAAATGAGGAAATAAAGCTCTTTCCTGAACAACCAATCCAACATCTCTATTTTCAGTCAAAACAGTATGAAAATGGTCTGAAATAATTTGATCTTTCATGAGAATACTGCCACCAGTTTCTTTCTCCAAGCCAGCAATTATTCTCAATAATGTAGTTTTGCCGCAGCCAGAGGGACCAAGAATTGACAATATCTCTCCCTCTTCAAGCTCTAAGTTTACGTCATTAAGGACATTCTTTCCTTTGACGTAATAGTGGTTTAAATCTTTAATTTCTAATGCTGTCATTTAATCCCTACTAGCCGGTCTAGATGTTCTGATCATTCTAGTCAATATAATAATAGGTATCAAACCCACCATAACTATTGCTATTGAAGGAGCTGCAGCATCATACATTCTCTCTTCTGCAGCATAGATGTAGGTATAAACTGCAAGAGTATCAAAATTAAAAGGTCTTAAAATTAATGTTGCTGGGAGCTCTTTAATAACTTCTGAAACAACTAAAAGCATACTTGTTAAAAAACTAGTCTTAAGTAGAGGAAGATGCACTTGGGCCAACAAGGCCCATCCTGATGTCTTTAAAGTTCGAGCTACATCATCTACTCGTGAGTTAATTCTTTGATATCCTGCCTCGATTGTTGAGCTTGATAGTGCATAAGATTTAATTACGTAAGCTAATACCAAGCCCATTACACTTCCAGTTAAAATAAAATTAGAAAACTCTGATATAAAACTTTGATCAAAATAAGTTAACATTTGCATTACGCCTATGGCTAGGATTAGACCAGGAACTGCATATCCAACAGTCAGAAAAGAACTCATTACTTTTAAGTAATTGTTACTTTTGTATCTAATGGAAAAATTAATGATCACTGCAAGTATAGAACATAAAAAAGCAGCTATTAAAGCAAGGTAAAAAGTATTCCAAGCAGTTGTAATAAATTTTTCATTAAAGAAATCTAACTTATAGTTTAGAGCCCAATATAAAAGTTCCATTACAGGAAGTAAGAAGCCTATAAAAATTGGAGTAAAGCAAATTAAGAAAGCTAGAGTATTGGGGATCCCTTTTAGTTTTGTAAGGAAAAGTGGTTTATATAAAGACATTGCATTTGAATAGCTAGCATTTCTTCTAGAATATCTTTCAATTAAGATTAACGTGACCGCAAATATTAAAAGTAATGATGCTAGTTGCTTTGCAGTTTCAATATCATACATTCCATACCAAGTTCGAAATATTCCCGTAGTAAAGGTCGATATCGCAAAATGATCTACAGCTCCAAAGTCAGAAATTGTTTCCATTATAACAAGCATTAAGCCACCAATTATTGCCGGCCTTATCATTGGGACTCCAAGCTTATAGAAAGTCTCAAATTTATTTAATCCAAGGGTACGTCCCGCCTCGAGCATCGTTCTTGATTGATTAATAAAAGCCATTCTACTTACTAAATAAACATAAGGGTATAAGGTGAATGAAAATACAATAATCGCACCCGGTACATTTCTAACCTTTGGAAAAAAAGTAAATTCACGTCCTAAATCAAATACATCACGTATCAGATTATTTGCTGTTCCAAAAGTATCGAATAAACCTGTAAATGTATAAGCAAGAATATAAGGTGGAACGGCAAGCGGTAATATAAGAGCCCATTCAAAAATATTTTTTCCAGAAAAATTATAATTTGTGATTAACCATGCAGTACCTACACCAATAATAGATACTAAAATTGAAACACCTGTTACCAAATATACTGTATTAATAATGTATCCAGTTAAAACGAATTCATACAGATGGGTCCAATTATCAGAGTAATCTCCTGTTAAGCTATAGAGCACCAAAGCAACTGGTGCGATAAAGATTACAAATAGAGTAATTGGTGTTATTTCCCAAAAAGTAAGTTTCATGAGGTCTATTTTAGAATGATACTAATTAACATCTATATATATTTCAGTATTTATATTTCAACGTTATTTTTAATTAATAGAGGTAATCTGCCCTTGATACTAATGAGAAGAAGAGACGGTGAACAAATTACCTCTTAATAGATGACAATTATTATTGCCATCCAACTCTATCCATCAACTTAACAGAATCTGGATTGAATTCGCCATAGCTTGCAACTGACGTCTGGTCTTCTTTAAAACTTGAGCCAAATTGAGCTATTAAGTCACTTGAAGCAACACCTTCTAGCATAGGAAATTCGTAAGTGTTATTTACAATGTGACTCTGAGCTTCTTCACTTAAAAGAAACTCAATAAATTTTACTGCATTATCAGCATTTGGAGCGTTCTTCATAAGACCAGCTCCACTTACATTAATGTGTGCTCCGCGGCCATCTTGACCAGGAAAATGTAATTCAACTTTTCTTGCTGCAGCTTGTTGCTCTTCACCTTTTTTGCCTGAGAGCATTAAACCAATGTAATAACTATTAGCAATTGCAATATCAGCTTCACCGTTAGCTACAGCCATGATTTGTGCTCTATCATTGCCTTCAGGTTTTCTTGCAAAGTTTCCAACAAAACGGCGTGCCCAGTATTCAGTAGCTAAGATGCCATTATTAGCAATTAAAGATGAAACAAGTGATTGATTATACATATTTCCAGAACTTCTGATTGCAATTCTTCCTTTCCATTTAGGATTAGATAAATCTTCATAAGTAAGTCCTTCCATTTCTTCGGAGGATACATTTACTGGATTGTAATACATAACTCTAGAACGCTTAGCTATTCCAACCCACTCATTGTTTGGACCTCTTAAATTCTTTGGTACGATATAGTCTATTGTACTTGAGTTAATACTTTGAAACATGCCATCTTTTTGAACTTTCCATAGATTGCCAGCATCTACTGTAATAAAAATATCAGCTGGAGAACTTGACCCCTCAGATGCTAATCTTTCCATTAAAGCTTTACCTTTACCTGAAATAACGTTTACTTTAATTCCTGTTGCGTCAGTAAACTTTGCGTATAGTGCGTCATCAGAGTCATAATGCCTTGATGTGTATAGATTAACTTCACTAGCGAAAGAGCTTGCAATTGTAAC
>CABYDZ010000008.1 GCA_902517885.1 uncultured Pelagibacteraceae bacterium | reverse complement strand
TTACGTGCATTGCGCCATATTCGGAAAGAGAGTGCATTTTTATTGTTTCAGATACTTTAGGTTCTAGAAAGGCCAAGGGTTCAGGGATGGGTACCTGATAAACAAATATTTGTTTCTTTTTTAATGGTGTTTCAGGAATTCTATGTCTAGTTTGTATCAGTGTTGCTTTTTCAGTAATTTCAGTAGTTTTAATATTTGAAGTTTTTTTGAAAAAATTTCTTATTGATACAGCGTTGGTAGTATCGTCAGCTCCCTGATCTATTATTTTTAAAGTGTCTCTTTTTGTTAAGCAGCTCGCAGTAACTTGGACTCCACCTGTTCCCCATCCATATGGCATAGGCATTTCTCTAGAGGCAAAAGGAACCTGATAACCTGGAATACACAAAGCTTTTATTATTGCACGTCTTATCATTTTTTTTGTATTCTCATCTAAATACGCAAAATTATATTCTTGATCAAAAGGTAGACCTTTGTCTACTTTGAAATCTTTAATCTTAATTACGTTATTTGTTTTTCTCATACTCTTTACGAATTCTTCTAACTAATTCCAGCTCTGATTGAAAATCAACATAATGGGGTAACTTTAAATGTTCCAAAAACCCAGTTGCCTGTATATTATCACAATGTGACAATACAAATTCCTCATCCTGAGCAGGAGCTCCGACAAACTCTTCACCAATTTCTTTCCACCTTAATGCCCTATCGACTAGGGCCATTGATACTGCCTTTCTTTCTAATTGACCAAATGTCAATCCATACCCTCGTGTAAATTGTGCGGGTGTTTTTTTGCTTCCTTGAAATTGATTTACACTCTCGCACTCAGTAACAATTATTTCTGCAATATCGATCTCAATGTCCAATTCTGGAATGTTGTACTTTACTTTTACATAACCAATTCTTAATTCACCTACAAAGGCATGATTTCTAGCGTAGCCTCTTTGAGTTGAATAAGCTAAAGCAAGAAGAAATCCTTCATCGGCTCTAGAAAGTGATTGTAACCTCTCACTTCTATTAGCTGGAAACTCAAGTGGATTTCTTGTGATGTCTTTTGGCTGATAATTATTATTTTTTTCTTTTTGAATAAGGCCTTCTTTATTTAAAAATCTCAGTACGTGAGGTATTTTTTCCTTTAATACTTTTCGTTTTTCTGCCTTAGGTATATTGCCTTCAGCCAGTAAACTAAAGTCTAAAAGTCTGTGTGTATAATCAAATGTAGGCCCCAATTTTTGTTTTCCGGGAATATCTTTATAAGTTGCTGAGATTCTTCTCATGCATACCATATCATCTGTTTTAATAGGGGGGGATGTTCCAAATCTTGGTAGAGTTGTACGATAGGCCCTGATTAAGAAGATGGCTTCAATAAGGTCACCTCTTGATTGTTTTATGGCGAGAGCTGCTAGATCAGTATCATATAATGATCCTTCTGACATAACCCTTTCAACAGACAATGTCAACTGTTCTTTAATTTGATCAATTTCGAGGTTAGGAACATTAACATCACCTCTCCTTATTTCTGAAAGCCAATTATGAGCATTTTCAATTGCTTTTTCACCACCTTTAACAGCTACATACATAGAAACTATCCTTTCTTTTTAATTTTTATTGATCTTGGAATGCAAAAAAAATTGCTTTTATTGGTAAAATAGAAATCTATACCAAGGGGGAAGGAGTTATTTACATCACTTATTTTATTCGCATGTGGTAAGTAGATATCTTTGCTACCTTTGATACCGGGCCCCGAAATACTTACATTGTCTGATTTAAATGGTGTCTCAATTATTAATGTACATGATCTATCTGGAAACTCGTCTGATCCTCTAGAGAATTCTGTAAGGGGCAACATGTCATTTAAAGTACCAATTGCAAAATTTGCAAATTTTTTATCTACTATTTTAGAGTTTGTATGAAAGGCTACCCAATCTCTTAAGGATTTAGTATCTAATGATTTTCCAATATAAATGGTGCTGGTGTGATCGCACATAGTGGACAAAATAGAAGCTGAAGATGTAGAAATTTGTTTAGGTTTATTTATCTCTAAAAACTTTTCAATTGATCCAGGATAAGAAGTTGCAAATAATATAGCTCTGAATGCATCGGCTTTTATAATAGACTCGTTTTCATTTGTATTAATCATTTCAAGTTTCACCTCGCACCAAAGTAAAGAAATCTACAGCTGTTGACTCTGATTTTGACATTACATCTTTTTTTAAATTTTTATCGCTTACAACTAGAGGGCGTATTATATTTTTAATTAAAAAATCTCTTTTACTTGTTTGCATTAAAGCATCGCATATAGCAACAATTTCAGCCTTATGTTTATTTCTTCCTTGTACGTATCCGTGACCAATTTTTCCTTGTGAGGTTTTCAATTGACAACGGGTAATAGTAACTTCACCAAAATTGAAATTATTTCCTGTTACTCCAATTTTTCCTTGACACATTATACTGCCTATTTCCGGTTTTCTAAGCCATGTGAAATTTACCTCAATACCAAATTTTTCCCAAAGAGAAGTTAGGTGGGCATCATTGCATGTAGCCAATGTACTAAGCCAAAATTTTCTTTCCATATTAATCTATACAACTATACAAGTATACTATATTGATTATGACGATTCGTTTCAATTTATTTATTAAAATTATGTTACAATAACTAAATGTTTGCCTGGGAAGAAATAAGGGACTCAATAAAAAAAGATATTATTGATCGTAAGCTTCGATTAGGGGAAAAAATCTATTCTGAAAACTATTATGCTAAGCTTTTTAAGGTGAATAGGCATACAGTTAGACGTGGAATCGAGGCCCTTAAAAAAGAAAATATCATTTATTCGAGAAGAGGTTTAGGATATTTTCTTAACTCTAAGAAAATAAATTATAAAATCGGAAAAACAGTAAGGGCATCACAGAATTTAAATCAAGAGACTACTGATATTGCTGTAGATATTATTTCTATAGATAAGAGAAAAGGGTACAGCAATGAGATAAGAGAATTTAATTTAAAAAAAAATGATTCAGTTTTCTATATTTATACAATCTCTAAAGCTAATGGTATTCCACTTATTTTAACAGAAAGATTAGTCCCAGAAAAAAGATTTAAAAATTTTGATTTATTCTTTCGTAAAACTGGCTCTATGACATTGTCCTTTAATAAATATGGATTAAAAAAAATATATAGAAAAAAAACAACAGTATCAGCAGAGAGTGCGAATAATGTACAATCCAAATATTTAAAAATAAATGTCGGAGACCCGTTAATACATACAAAAGCAATAAATACAGATATTTATAACAAACCAATTGAGATAAGTGATAGTTATTTTGTTGGAAGTAAAATTCAATTAGAAGTAAGCAAATTATAATTCGTGCATTTGATTTGTAGGTTTCTCGAAAATTATTAGTAAGAAAGAAAACGCTGATAAGATTGCAGTTATTATAATCGTAATCGTAAATAAGTTTAAATTATACGCAAAAAGAAATGCACCTACTGCTGGACCTACGGCAAAGCTAATGCTCCTTGAAAGGGCCATCCACCCTTTAGCTTGGCCATAAATTTGTGACTCAAAATACAAATTGGTGACATAACCATATGTTATTGTTAAAACACCGTGACCCATTCCGAAAAAAGCCATACTAATTGCGGCAACAAAAATATTATTTGTAAATTGAGCTGTAAAAATTGAAAAAATTACAAACAAAAAGGCTATTAAGCCTGTATATCTTGCGTCGTAATGCTTTCCAATTTTCATCTCCAAGTATCTTCCTACAAGTTGAAACGGTCCATATATACTCGCAAGTAAAACCGCGATACTAATGTCATTAAATGTTTCTGTAAAAAAATTTACCAATGCAAGGGTGAATGCTACAAAAAAAAATTTTGTAAAGAAGATGATATTGTAATGTAAAAAAATGATTTTTTTTGAGTCTTATTTAGCTCATTCCAATTAAATAATAACTTACTTTCATTTAAGTATTCTTTATTTGATTTGTATTTCATTTCCTTTGAAGACACAAGTACATAGCCAATTAATAAAATAATTGAAATAAATAAACACGTATAGAATAAGCCTACATTGTATATAAGTGGATAAATTGAAAGCCAGGTAATAGTGCTTGCTACCGCTCCATAAAAAGTAATTATTGAAATATTTTTTCTAGAATTGATTTCATCCATTTGGACTGCTGCATTGAACGCTACTTCATAGGTTGACATACCAAGTCCCAGGGTAATTAGAGACATAGAAATAAGTACCCAAAATATATTTTTGAAAATAAATAAATCAATCTCTGTTATTCCAATAAAAATTGAGCCAATCATACCTAATAACAGGCCGTATTTAATTACGACTAGGCTTCCATGATGGTCTGACCATTTTCCAATCCGAGGCGCTAATAGGGCTTGAAATAATAGTGCTAAACTAAACAGTGTGAGAATTAATTCCTCACTTAAATTGGTGTGCAGTGAGATATACTCTTTTAATGGGGCAATAGTATAGAATAAAAATCCGTAACCAATGATTGTTACAATTCCAATTGTATGAACAGGAAATAAACTATTATTTTCTTTCAACTTGATGCCTGTTTAGTATTCATTTTTATAAGTCATTGAATAAATTTGTTATTTTTACAATAGTTAAAAAATAGATTGTTTGCCAATTTTTAAATATTACAAAAATATTAAGAAATATTACAATAATGTTACATGAAACGATTCGTGCTTTTAATTTTCATTTTTAAAATTCTGCTGAGCACAAACATCTATGCTGACGACTTTAAGAGTTGTGTAGCTTACTTTCAAAACACTTCAACTCTAGAAATAGGGTACGATGAGACACTAATTAATTGTGAAATATATTTTAATACTCATCCTAGCAGTAACTTCAATGAGTATAGTCTTTGTATGTTGCAGAATATTAAATCAGCTAAAAATATTGATGATTATTTTTATGAGTCAGACCAATGTGTGATTAATCACTGTTCTTCTAATATAGAAACTTTTTTTAATGGTAGTGATCCTGGCTTTTGTACGTTATTAGAAGAGGTGTAGTTAAAAAATCTGCCACCATGACTTTTCTTTTTCATTTTCTGTCTCTTCTTGCAGTTCGTCTGACTCATTAACAATTCCAATTCTCATATCTTGTCCGGCAACATTGCCTGCTCTCGCTATAGTTTGAGCCTCTTTCAATTTCATTTTTGCAAGGACGTTTTGATTTTTATTACACAATTCCATTCCTTCAAGCATTAAATTCTGTGCTTGCGTTGCTGAATCTGGGTCAGCTCGCTGTATATCGTTTTTAATTGATCCACGAAGCATTAATATACTTAAATCTTCACAGTTTCCTATATTTTTTTCAAATGTGCTTTCAGTATTGGTAGAATAGTCACTTCCAGCTTGCCCAATAGTATTGTCTTCATGACTGTCTGCAAGAGCAAATGATGATAACATGTACGACGTTATTAAAAAGAATTGAATAAATTTAACCATGATTAACTATACAAATAGATTGTTAAAAAAATATTAAGATCATAAAAAAAAATTATTTTTTTGCCATTTTTGCCAATTGCAATTCTGCTCCTAGCGTTTCATCACCAATCAAAGCCCTTCTTACTTTTGCGGACATTGTATCCATGAAAATCACAACCCCTAAAATCAACAATGACATATACATAACCTTTTCCCAACTGGTACCCGTATTTATTGCTCCAAGTAATTGTAAACCTATACCGCCCGCGCCCATGGCGCCAATAATAACAGCTCCTCTCGTGTTTGATTCTAAGTAGTAAAGAGTTTGGGAAATAAAAATAGGAAGTATTTGGGGTATAATTCCAAATCTGTGTTGAAGAGTTTTGTTCGCTCCCGTAGACTCCACACCTTCTTGTTGCTTTTCTTCAGTGTTTTCTATTGCTTCAGACATTAATTTTCCAAGAGTTCCTGTATCTGTAATTGCAATAGCAAATATTCCAGTAAATGGTCCTGGTCCGAAGGCTCTTAAAAAAATTAAGCTCCAAATCAAAAAATCGATACCTCTTAATGTATCAAATAATCGTCTTAATATCGTTCGAACAAATTTAAAAGGTGTTACATTGTAAGCTGCAAAAAATGCTAGAGGAAAACCCAGAAGAGCGGCTAGTAGGGTGCCCAATAGAGCCATAAAAATTGTCTCTAATAATGCCCACAATATTTGTCCATGATGCCACATATCATTATTTAGAAATTCTTGAATTAGAAGCGAAAAATTAGAAATATTGGGGTCAATTCTATCACCTGAGAATGAAAGTGAAATGGCATTCCAAATTCCATATGGTTCTAGAGGACTGTCAAAGTCAAACCAGAAATAGTTCCAACCAAGACTGTACCTATGAACTTCAACTTTTTTTGAATAAACTTGAACTCTTTCGTAAAGAGATGGTCTAACCTCTATTTTATTTTCCGTTACCCTTATCCATTTTGGGAGATTATCTACATTTTCAACGTAAGGCTTACCTTGTGCATCAAGACGAAAAACAAGTGTTTCTTGGGTGTCTGGCCAGTTTTCTATTGTAACTTTATCATCGTATAGATTTGCAAACCCTCCATTTTTAAAACTTATTTTTGTTTCACCCTCTGAACCTATGGAAGTCCATTCAGGATACCTTGCTGGAAGACCGTCACTTTTTTGATAGGGGCCAACATACTGAGACCACCTGCTTCCTTCAAAGGATATAATTATATCATCTGGTTCACTCCATTTCATTGTGACATGGTCTTTATGCGCATATGTGTCGAGGGCAAACAATGAAGCTCTTTCAGGACTCCATTTTTTATGAATCTGCAATATGTCGAGGCTTAAAATTGCTATGATTAAATACACTATAATCCCGAGCACTAAAAAAGTTGACCACATTTTAGATGAAAATTTAGTAACTACTATATCTGAATAATTTTCAATAATTTCAGACCTGTTCATGATTTCAATCCTATTAATGATTTTCGCCAATAACTTGATAAGTAATCCAATGCAATGATCGTAGACACAAGTAAAAACATTATTGCAATAGTGTCAGCTTCATATTTCCACTGTATATTAGTGTAAAGTTGCTCACCGATACCTCCAGCGCCAACAAATCCCAAAATAGTTGAAGCCCTTATATTAATCTCAAATCTTAAAATTGTGTAAGTTAGAAATAGAGGGAGTGCCTGAGTTACCACACCAAATCTTATTCTGGTAAACCATGAAGCTCCACAGGACTCAAGACCTTCAATTGGATTTTTGTCGACATTTTCAATAGCTTCTGAAAACAGTTTGCCAAGAGCTCCTGCGGTATGAATTATGATGGCAATTACAGCAGGCAGTGCTGACTTACCCAGTAGATACAACAAAACAAGTGCAATAACTAATTCTGGAAACGATCTGCATATATCCATGATGCGTCGAAATATTAATACAGTAGCTTTACTTTTGATTAAATTACGACTTGAAAAAATACTTAAAAAAAAAGCTAGCAACGTACCCATTGCTGTTGAAAATAGAGCCATATTAATAGTGCTTATTAAATCTGGAAGGTATTCAAGTAACAATAAATTCCATCTATAACCGTATTCCCATGACCCAACAAATAGATCAATAGGGTAATCGAAAAATTTAGGTAATCCAACCCAGATGCTAGTCGCATTTCCTGTTTCTGCTACAATTAAACCCGAATAAATAACTGCTATCAATGCCGCAATTGAGAGAAAAGAATAAATTGATCTTGTTCTTGTAAGAGATTTTAAATTATTTTCAATTTTAATTAAATTTTCTGGCAATGATGATTGCACTGTTTCCTCCAAATAAACAACTAATTAAGAGGATGGAACATGCCATCCTCTTAAATTAGCATACAACTACCGAAATTTATTCGGCTTTTTTAGCTTCGATTTTAGCTTTACGAGCAGCTACAATAGTTTCATAGAAGCTATGATCGACTGGCACCCAAGCTTTAACGATTCCATTTGCAACATTCTCGCTGCATTGTGGGTCATTTTCATGGATCCACTGTTTCATGCCTACCATGACCTGATGTGCTCTCACAGGCATATTAGTTGGCATTACAATCGGTCCATTAGGTATCAAAGCAGATGACCAAATCTGCTTGATGTCATCCATGTTTAATAGTCCTTTATCAACCATTTTTCTTAAATTTCCAGAAGAGTAACCTTCGCTCCATTCACCAACTCCAGATACCCATGTTACACCTGCATCGATATCACCATTAAGAACTGCCAAAACGTTATTTTCATGACCACCTGAAAATTGTGTAGAGCCAAAGTATGAGTCTGGATCCATTCCTGCAGCCTTTAATTCGATTGACGGTATTAGATAACCAGATGTTGAATTAGGATCAGCCCATCCAAAAGATTTACCTTTTAAATCATCAAGTGAATTGATACCCGAGTCTGCTCTTGTAACCATGACTGAATAATAGCCCATATCTCCTGTTGGCTGCATTCTGGTTAAAATTGGTACAGCGGCGGTAGGGTCTTCTAAATATACACCCGCATATCCTGATGAGCCAAACCAAGCATAGTCTAGACTTCCACCAAGCATTGACTCCATTGTTCCTGCATAATCTTTAAAAGTATAAATTTTAGCTGGTACTCCATATGCAACTTCCGCATATTCCTTAAGACATGCATTATTCTTAATAATGTCTTGAGCTGATTCATCGCCTAAAAATCCAAGTCTCATTTCAGGTTGATATTTACCCAAGTCCATTGTTGGCCCTTTATAGCCAGATACATCCCATGCGTATGCATTTGCAGATACAATAAGGAATGAACAAGCAATAATAGACCTTACTAAATTTTTAATCATTTTTAGTATATCTCCTTGTTAGTTGTTAAGTTTTTTTTTGAAAAGGCTAACATTATCCTGCCTCTGCAAACTGTTCGTCACCAAGTGAAGTTGAAGTAACTGTTGGTTCAAATGCTTCTTCTGCTTCAGCGCCATAAATTTCTCTTGCAACATCATCTTTTAAACTTGAAGGTACATCATCAAAAACAATTTCCCCAAGTCTCATGCCAATGATTCTGTCACAATAATTTTTTGCGGTATCAAGAGTATGAAGATTTGCAAGAACAGTAATCTTCTTTTCTCTATGAATATTTCTAAGTGATTCCATTACAAGTCGGGCATTAAGAGGGTCTAGCGATGCAATAGGCTCGTCGGCTAAAATCATTTTTGGTTGCTGCATCATAGCTCTACAAATTGCAACCCTTTGTTGCTGCCCACCAGATAAAGTCTCTGCTCTTTGCAGCGCGGTTTCAGCCATTCCCAATTTATCCAGAGCCATCAATGCATCAATGCGTTCATCTTTAGTGAAAAGTTTTAAGCTTGATCGAATAGTGCCTTGAATATTTGATCTTCCAAGAATCACATTTGTTAAAACATCTAAACGGGGCACAAGATTGAATTGCTGAAATATCATGGCACAATCTTTTTGCCATACGCGTTTATCTTTCTTTGTTAATGAAAGTATATCTCTGCCTTCAATAAAAATAGATCCACTAGTTGCGTCGGTTAGACGATTCATTATTCTCAGTAATGTTGACTTTCCAGCACCAGATCTGCCAATGATACCAATCATTTCAGGTTTATTAATTTCAAATGTGACATCGTTTACCGCACGGTTGTCACCAAAATACTTATTTAATTTTTCTACTTTGATCATTAGTATGTATTAAAGTAATACAAAAAAATTAAATCAAAGTTGCATTTTTATTACAGATATTTTGCAATTTATTACAATAATGTTACAGCTCAAATTATTGACATAGAAAAAAATATAATTAATCATTTAATTCATGCAATTAGATAAAATCCAATCTCTAGAAAATAAATTAAATTCAGCTTCAATTATTGAGCGTACAAATGTTTTATGTGAAATTATTGATCAAAGAGGTTCGTGCAGTTTTTATGACGAAGAGATTACTCAATTACAACATGCTCTTCAGTGCGCAACCTTAGCTAAAGAAAATAATGAAAGTGATAAATTTATTACTGCTTCACTATTTCACGATTTAGGGCACATGTTGACTGGCGAAGATGTAAATAGCCATGATTTTTTAAACAATGACAAGTATCATGAAAACGTTGCTGCATCTTTTTTATCCAAGTATTTCCCTGAAGAAGTTACTTACCCAATTAAAATGCACGTTATTGCAAAGAGATATCTATGTTCTGTTCAAACAAATTATTATGACGGTCTTTCAGATGGCTCCAAAAGAAGTTTTAAACTTCAAGGCGGATATTTAAACAAAGATGCTATTCGAAAACTGGAAAGTCATAAATATTTTAAAGATGCAGTAAGACTTCGAAAGTATGATGACAATGCGAAAATTAGGGGAAAGAAAACTGAAGCTATTTCATTCTTTCATCCTTTTATTAAAAAGTCCTATATTTGAACTTTACTAAAATAAAGCTTTCGAAAATTGTTAAAGCAAAAACAAATCTTGGTAATTTGGTTGTATCCAGTTGTCCAGGTATCAGTAATTCTAGATTTGATAAATTTACTTATAAAAATGATTTAACCATTATCAACGACCTAAATATATCACTTGTTGTTTCATTGATTGAACTTAATGAAATTAGAAGTTTTGAAATTAATCAGTTCCATAAAGATCTAGAGGAGAACAATGTTAGGGCCTACAGCATGCCTATAAAAAACTATGGTATTCCATCTCAAAATAAAAAAAATGAATATATTCAAATTATCAGAGATTGTGGCACTCAATTAGAACTCAATAAAAATGTTTACCTGCATTGTTATGCTGGATTAGGTAGATCTGGAATGTTTGCTTCACTTATTTTAAAGACACTAGGACTAGATTCAAAGCAATGCATAAATCATGTAAGGAATTGCCGGCCAGGTACAATTGAGACAGAGGAACAAGAAAAATTTGTAATCAATTTTTAAGGCCCTTCACCGCGTGAAAGCCTTTTGTTAATATCATCAATAACGGCCTCGATATCTGCAATAGTTTCTATTACGTAATGCGCACCTGCTTTATAAAGCAGATCTTTTGCATATCCTTGTTTCATATCAATTTCTTCTTTGCTCAGTTCATCAGCTTCTTCTAAGGAATTTATATTCATATAATTCGAATATCGCGTTACACCAACACCCCAACAACCAGCATTAATTGCTTCTCCAATTCCTGAAACAGTATCATCAACTTTTATAACTGATTGAATGGATTCTATATTCATTATATCTAAATTTTTATATAACATGTGGGGAAGGGGTCGAACGCCATTTTTAACATCATCACCTGCAACTGACGCATCAGGGACATATCCCTGTTTTGCTGATTCTTCCTCTAAAATATTAACCATTGACCGCACAAAACCTGTTGTGCAACCAACTTTTATACCGCTATTTTGAACCCGTTTAATTACTTCTGCTGTTCCGGGTAATAATTTTGAGTACTGTTTTAAGCATTTAAGCTGCAGTGGAACAAAATCTGCGTACATATTTTCAACATCAGACATTTGTGGGTCTTTACCATGTACTATGTTCCAGCGCTTTCTTATTTCAGCGTTCTCTGTGAGTGCTTTTATATGTAAATCTTTTCGTAAACCCATGGGTTCTCTTGCCTCTTCCATGGAGATTACAACCTTTTGTTTCTTAAAAACCTCAACAAACACTATAGTTGGAGCAATCACGTATGCGTCAGCAGTAGTTCCACTCCAGTCTAATACCAAACCTTTTATTTCTCCTTTATATCTATTTTCTGACAAATATTTCAAAACTATTTAACCTTTTCTTGCTTTATTTAGACACTATTATGGCGTTAGCCATTCCTTGTTTAAACTGCCATTTGTGGATGTAAACAATGCTCGGCGATGACCTTGACGATGCAAATAAAGCCACTCAATCGAGTGAATTTGCATTTCCACTAAAGTAAAGTTGTTATAACCGTTTTGTAAAAGATCATCGTCCGGCAGTTCGTTTTCATGCTCTGGCAAGTATCCTGAAGTTGGTTCATCTGAGGGCGTTCCAGGAGCCTTTTCAACAATATAACATTTCTTGCTAAATGACCTTGAGTTATCCCAGGCTATTTTTGCTTTATCGTTTTTATGATTGATTTCAGCTTTTCCCGATACTTTAATTTGTATCTTTTTGCCATGATCGTAAAACAGCATGGTTACAGCGCTATTTTTTTTGATTTCATCAATTTTACTGGATCGGATGTCTGTATGAAAGCTTATGGTATTATTTTTCTTATCAACATGTCTTAAGACAACTGTTCTAACTGATGGAAATGAGTCATTGAATGATGAAATATAACCTTGATGCAATTCAGATTTTGACTTTAATTTACCAATTATGAGTTGATCCCAAATATTTTCATAGGTCTTATCTAAATCATCATAGAAATCAGGAATATCGTGCGTATGATCTTTTACCATTCGAGCTTTTTTCCTTCATAATTTAAAAATGAGCCAGAGTTATCGAGATTGAGTTCATTTATAATATTGATCATCTGGGTAATGCTTTCAGGTATCTCTAATTTGGCACTTGTGCCACCCATATCTGTTTTTACCCATCCTGGGTGCAAAATAAGGACTGATATACCATCTTCTTTCCAATCTATTGATAAACTTTTTGCTGCAGAATTAAGAGCTGATTTTGATGAGCGGTAAAAATAAAATCTACCAGAGTAATTGTCATCAATGCTTCCCATTTGACTGGATATAAAAATGACTTTCTTATCAGATCCCATTTTTAAGTTATTTTTTAATTTGCGTGCAAGAATTATGGGTATCACAGCATTAATTCTCATTTCATTCATCCAGGCATCTATATCAAGATCTTCTTTTAATTGCTCGTCACTAAAAATTCCTGCGTTGTGAATGAGTATGTCAATTTTTTGAGACCCTATACTTGTTACAAAATTATTCACGCTTGCATCAGAAGTTAAGTCAAGTTCAGCGATATCGATATTATTAATTTCATTCAACTCTTTTGAGTTATCTTTATTTCGAGTAGTTGCAATTATATTGTGATTTGTATTGCTGTATTGCTTTACAAATTCAAGTCCCAGACCTCGATTAGCTCCTATGATTAATATATTGCTCATTTTATATATAAACTTATAGTACGTTCATGAGCATTTTAGCAAATCCTCTGCGACTAATCTTCTTTTTTTATTTATTTTATCTTTATTACTCATATGTGCGACCTGTACCTGTTGACTCTACAGTAAGAGAAGTGGCAAATTTAATTAGTGATTATGGAATACACTTTATCTCATTTTTCATACTTGGCGCCCTGGCACAATTGGCTAACAATAAAAACAATGATTTTGTATTTGGCATTAGCCTGGCTCTGGTCACAAGTGTTTTTATTGAGTTTATACATTTTTTTATTCCTTTTCGCGATTTTGTGATGATGGAAGGAATTGCAAATATAGTTGGTTGTTTGTCAGCGATATATTTAATAAACTATTATAGAAAAAATTATGGATAAGCTCATTATTAGAAATATTTGTCAACCACCAGATAGCAATCCTTACGGTACTGCACATGGGGCTTGGGTAGTAAAACAAATGGCGCACGCAGGAATTTACATGACCCAACTGGTATCAAAGGGCAATGCAGTACTTGTTGAATCAAAAGTAAAATATAAAAACCCAATGCACGTTGGTAAATTTATTAATGTTTATGGGTCCGTTAAAGGTGTTAAGCAATCCAAAATGATTTTTAAAATTACTGCAAAAAGATCTGAAATGAATCAAAAAGAAGTTGATGTGGCGGTGGGGGAATTTTCATACATTGCAATCAATGATAAAAATAAGACAAGAAAATTTAAACCTAATCTAAAGATATAAAAATAAGCCCCCAAGTTAATGGGGGCTTATTGTAGTTAAAACGGAGCTCCACTCAAAAAGTGGAGGTTTCCATATCTACAATCACATGGAATCTCACTACTCGAGCAAAGCTCCTCTATACTACTGATAGACATAGATCACCTCCTTTCATTAAATATGGTTTAAAATATAGATGTATATATAATTTACTGGATTCTTATTTCAATCAAGGAGTTTGTTATGTCGCCTGAATTAATTTTTGAGCCGGTCATCAATATGTTATGGCTTTCTTTAGCTGTTTTTGCCTTTGGGACTACTCTGAGGCTTAAATCCATTATTATTGATAAAAAAAGCAAAGAAGAAGACTTTAAAATACCCACATTTGATAGTGGGGGTGAGACTATCCAAAATAGTCAGAGAAATCTGACCAATTTGTTCGAATTCCCAATTTTTTTCTATGCTGTGTGCATCATGATTTACGTAACTGGGAATGTTGATGGTTATTTTGTGCTATTGGCCACTTGGTTTTTCTGGTTGAGAGTCGCACACACTCTGACACATATATTCTTTAATAAGGTCATTCCAGGTATTGCAATACCCGTAAGGACTCTATTTTGGTTACCTTCAACAATCATTCTTGGTTGGATGGCGTACAGAGCTTGCTCTATGATGATGTAATGTCAGAAAATATTTTATTACCTGCAATCGGATTAGTCCTGCTTACATTTATAGTGGGACTAATTCATACAATTGCATCAACTGACTTAATGAGAAAGAATAAAAGTTGGGAAGAAAGTGGTATTCCTATAGAGCCTTACAAAGATGCGCCTTTGTATTTAAAGATGATGAAAAACAATATCAGCAATTTATTTGAATTTCCTATTCTATTCTACTTTTTGATAGCGATGATAATTTATTTTAATATCACTAATGCATTCCTAGTCATCTGTGCATGGGTTTACTTATTGTTAAGAGTAGCTCATTCAATTTGGCACATTTGTTTTACTGATACAAATATACGGGGCGCTATTTGGTTATTTTCCCAAACTGCTCTTTTTCTCATGTTTGTTGGTAGTGTTTATATTTTATTAAGCTGAAACCCCAGCTTCATTTAATTTCTTTTTGAGCTTACCTGTCAGCATTAACCATACCATATGGTGATCACCCATTAGGGACCACAGTGGGTATTTAAAAGTCGCAGGTTTATTCTTTTCGATAAAAAAGTGTGATACCCAAGCTGGTCCATATCCAGCAAGCAGTATTAAAGGTATAAATAAGAAATTTTGAGTTGTAATTAATGTCCAAAAAAGAACCTGATACGCAATCGTACCAAAATAATGAAAGACTCTAGTACTTTTCTTTCTATGTTCCCTTAAGTAGAATGGAAAAAAATCATTGTAATTTGTATATCTCTCTGGATTTTTCATATAATTGCTATTATATTTCGATCATGAATCTAGACAACAAAATAATGTATGTAATAGTCACAGCATTTGTTGTTTTCATCTTATATTCAAGTTTTTCTGCGTAATATGAATACTTTCTGGGCAGTTCATATACCTCGATTTGTTATTTTTTACTTTATATTAGCGAATATTATAGCGATTATACTTTTTCCTGGAGGAAATCATCTCGATAGTACTCAAATAGGATATGATTTTACTCTCAACTTCTTCAGTGAGCTTGGATTTTACAAGACTTTTTCTCAAGATATAAATTTTCTTTCATCATTTTTTTTTAACAGTGCTATGTTTTTATTTGTTGCACAGGGTTTTGGATTTTTATTTATGCCATATTTTTTTAAGGAAAATAAAACTTCATATATATTTGCTTGGATAGGTGCTATTTGTATATTTCTTTCAACTATATTTTATGCAATGGTAGGATTAACCCCTGGCGATTTATATTTTAATGCTCATATTTTTGCAGTTTTTACTGCCTTTAGACTTACAATACCAGGTGTGCTATTCTTAATGCTTGCATTTTATTTTAGCAGGGCAAGTAATATCTATACTATTGGGGCTTTCTTGCTTCTGGCAAGTGTTGTTGCTTATATAATTTTTATGGGTGATATGCCTCAAATTGACCCAGTAAATGATCGTGATAATTTTGTAAGATTTGTATCTATTGAAACGCTTAGGTTAAATGTAATATTGCAAAAACTTATCGTGATTGCGATGCTTATTTCGATGTTTATGTTTACTTTTGGCTTTCAAAGACTAAAAAAATTAAACTAACTCTTTAGTTATGTCTGGCACTTTATTAATCCATGGGGATGCCTCCTCTAGTTGGGCAGCAAGAGAAATTAGTGTATGCTCATCGGCGTATCTAGATGCAAATTGAACACCCAGAGGAATATTATTATTCGACCAATAGGTGGGAATAGATATTGATGGTTGACCAGTAATGTTCTGAAGTAGCGCATCTGGTGCATACCAAAGACTTTGAGGCGCAAGACCATTTAAAATAGCATCACGTAATGGTTTAATTCTGAACACAAAACCAAGTTTTAACTTCATTATAATTTCACCAATTATTTTTTGATTTTTTGTCAGGTCTAATTTTTCCAATTTCAGGAGGATGCTGAGAAATAATAGGGGTTAAAACCACATCATATTTATCAGTGGCTTGCATTACGGAACGTGCGATTGACTGCATCGTATATCGAGCCCAAGTGTAATCACTTGCTCTAAAACTTTTACCTAAATAATCAAATAATCTTGTAGCGGTTTCCACTTCATGCGATTTATATTTTCTACCTACAACATCTTTTAACTCATTGAACATTTGACTTACATGAGATGTTATAATTATTGTAAATGCCCTTGAGGCTAAACGGCCATCATAAGTAAAATTCATTTCTTCAACATCATGTCCTAAATCTTCACAGAGTTTTGCATTATATTTTATAGCCTCTACGGCATCTTTTGATGGATCTATGCCCACTGGACTTTTTAGATTGAAGCCAATTTTTAATTTTCTTCTATCATCCAAAGATTTAATTAATGATCCTTTTTCATAATGAACAGAATAGGGGTCTCCCACACTGTTTTCAAAAATTGCATCATACATATGAGCAGTATCACGTACTGTTCTTGATACAATGCCTGAATGAGTTAAACCTCCCCATTTGTCACCGTGTGAAGGTCCAAATGAAGTTCGTGCTCTATTTGGTTTTAATCCAATTAATCCACAAGATGCTGCAGGAACTCTAATTGACCCACCACCGTCACTGGCATGTGCAAAAGGGACCATTCTTGCTGCTACACCTGAAGCCGCTCCACCAGAAGATCCTCCAGGAGTTAAATTTGTATCCCAAGGATTTCTTGTTGGTCCAAATTCAAGTGGCTCTGTAGTGATCATTAATCCATACTCCGGTGTTGCTGATTTGCCGCATATTAATGCCCCAGTGTTTCGAAACTGTCTGGTTAATTCATTGTCATAGTTCATTTTAGTATTTTTTAAATATTTACTGCCTTGCATCATGTTGTAATTAGCAAGTGAACTATCCATATCTTTCAATAACATGGGTACACCTGCAAATTGACCCTTTAAGTCATTATTTCTATTTATGGACTCAAATGCATAGTGATACATGCTTCTGTGAACAGCATTGAGCTTTGGATTTAATCTTTCAATTAGGTCTATTGCTGAGTCTAGGGCGTCAACAGAAGAAATCTCTTTTTTCTTAATTAACTCACTTAGTCCAACACCGTCATATTTTGTATACTCCACAAATATAGCCATTATTAATTATCCTAATTTAAAAAATGTGATATTCTAATTGTTCAATATTAAGCTTATGCCAGAATTAGATAAGAAAAAAGGAAATAGCTTCGTAAACTTTATAAAAAGGTATTTCTTCACTGGATTATTAATTTCAGCTCCTATAGGGGCAACAATTTATATAACCATATTTATTGTTGAATTTATTGCTGGATTAGTCCCCCAAAGATTTAATCCAAATGGCTTGCTGCCAGAGATAATTGGATATGAGATTCCTGGTTTAGAATTAATTATTGCTTTTATATCCTTTATTTTAATTGGATTGATTTTTTCAACATTATTTGGAAAAGCGTTATTAGGTTACTTTGATAACTTAATTACCAGAATACCATTTGCAGGTAATGTTTATAAAGCAATAAAACAAATAACTGAAACATTCTCTAATGCAGATGCTGCTTATCAAAAAGTTGTCTTAATTGAATACCCAAGGAAAGATATCTATGCGATTGGCTTCATGACCGGTGAAACAAAAGGAGAAATCAAAGATCGTAAAAAAATCGATATGGTAAACGTATTCGTTCCAACAACTCCAAATCCAACGTCAGGGTTTTTACTCTTTATTCCCAAGGAAGACGCTGTAGAACTTGAAATGTCTGTTGAGGATGCAATCAAATTAGTTGTTTCAGCAGGAATGGTTGTTCCTCCAACCAAATAATCAACCCGTTTTAAGATAATCAATTGCGACATCATTCCTAAATAAATGAAGCAGAACTCTTTGCGCTTTTCCAAGAGGAGATTTTAATTGAGGATCATCTTTAATAGTCTTTATAGCTGTTTCCCTTGCTTCTTCTAGGAGATGCTTGTGCTTATCGAGGTTTGATAGTTTAAAGTTTGGCATGCCACTTTGCTTGGAACCAAGAATTTCACCTGCACCTCTTATATCTAGATCTTCTTCAGCAATCTTGAATCCATCATTGGTTTCTTTCATAATTTTTATGCGTCTTTTAGCGTTTTCAGTTAGAGGGCCGTTAAATAATAAAATGCATGTGGATATTTTTTCACCTCTTCCAACTCTGCCTCGTAATTGATGAAGTTGCGAAAGGCCAAATCTTTCAGCATTTTCAATAATTATTACTGTAGCATCAGGGTCATCTATGCCCACCTCTATTACTGAAGTTGCGACTAAAATATTAACTTTTCCAGATTTAAATTTTTGCATTACAGAATTCTTATCTTCTTGCTGCATTTGACCGTGAACAATTTCAACTGAATAATCATTATAATAATTTCTGAGATCTTTTAGTCTTTCATTTACAGATTGTAGTTGCAGTTTTTCAGATTCATCAACTAAGGGGCAAACCCAATAGATTTTTTCACCTTTATCAATTATTTTGTTAAGACTTTTCTTCAGATCTTCAACTTTAGTTATATTTATTGATTTAGTGTTTATTTCTTTTCTATTTTTTGGCTTTTCCATGATTTTAGAAATATCAGTGTCTCCATAAGCAGCAAGCTCTAATGTTCGTGGAATAGGAGTGGCGGTCATGAGCAATACATCACATTCGTTTCCTGCTTTTTCATTAAGTAAGATTCTTTGATGAACACCAAATTTGTGCTGCTCATCAATCACAACTAAGCCAATGTTAGCAAAAGATACTTTTTCCTGAAATAGAGCATGAGTACCAATCAAAATATCTGCGTCAAAATTATGACTATCTTTTGTTGAAGACGTTATCAATGAACATGTTAGATCCATTGAGTTAACGATCTTTGCTATTGTGTTGAAATGTTGCTCAGCAAGTATCTCTGTTGGTGCCATGAGTATAGATCTTTTGTTATTTTCTAAACATTGCATCATAGCAAACAATGCTACAATTGTTTTACCGCTCCCAACATCTCCTTGTAACAGTCTAAGCATTTTGTTTGGCTTTGACTGATCGCTTGATATCTCATCTATAGTTTTTAATTGATCATTAGTGAGATTGAAATCAAGATTTTCTTCTAATTGTTTTATAAATTTATTACTTCTTTTTATAGCCATGCCCTGTGTATGGCTTATTTTATTTTTTATAAGTCGTATCGTTAATTGCTGAGCTAATAGTTCATCAAAAACTAATCTTTCTAAAAAAAGAGAATTAACCGAATCTGATGTATTGACTGGGTTATGTATTTTCTTAATGGCTTCATTCCAATTAGGCCAATTATTTCCTTTTATTTTGTCATCAGGTATCCACTCAGGTAGCGGGTCAAGATTAATCAATGCAGAATTTATAGATTTTTGTATAGTTTTTGAGGTTAATCCAGCAGTAAGTGGATAAATACACTCAATTTTTTTAACGTTATCAAGATTTTCTAAGTCTACTACATGTTGCGGGTGCGTTATTTGAAAGTTTTCATTAAATTTTTCAAATTTGCCACTAATTACTTTTTGTCTTCCCACTGGAAATATTTTTTTTAGGTAAGGGCCTCGTAAGTTAAAATATACAATTGAAATAGCCCCAGTATCATCGGTGCAATTAATGCGATAGGGCATCCTTTTATTGAATGATGGTGAATGACTGTCTATCGTGACTATGATTGTTGCAATTTTACCTTCTTCCAGATCTACTATCTTTGGACTGTTTCTTCTGTCAATGTATGTAGATGGCTTATGAAATAAGAGATCTATAACGTATTTGCCACATAACCGTTCGATTACCTTAGCATTTTTTGGTCCAATACCTTTAAGTGACATTATATTTGAAAAAAGCTTGTATAAGATTTTAGGCCTCATATATCTAATGTATCAAATTAATTAAAAAATATGGAAGATTTATCAACATTTCAAAAAAAACTATTATACAAGTCAACTCATCGTGGGTCTAAAGAAATGGATCTAATTTTGGGAAAATTTGCGAATAAGTATCTAACTTTATTCAACGAAGATGAATTGAAGATGCTTGAAGCAATACTTGAAATGGATGATAATGATATTTACCAATACGCATTAAATAAACAAGAAATTCCAGATTCTTTAAACAATAGAGTATTCACACTACTCAAAGATTACACCTTATTGTAATGCCATCAGAAGCACTAGTTACAGCCTCAACGCTTTCAAACTTAAATATTAATTTTGAAAGTGAATTTGATTACGAATACACTCTTAATTACTTATCATCGAATGGGTATGTTAGGGTAAGTTCAATACGTGAACCAGGGGAGTTTTCTGTAAAGGGTGACGTTATCGATATATTTCCTTCAGAATTTGCTAAACCTATTAGAATAAATTTATTTGGTGATAAAATAGAAAAATTTGAAGAATTTGAATTAAAAACACAAAAAACCATTCAACAAATTAATAGAGCAATCATTCGACCATTCAATGAATTTGCATTTAATCAAGGAAAGAGATCAATAAAAGCAGATACTTTTTTATCTGACCTAAGTAGTTTTGAGGAAAATGATCTAATAGTGCATGCTAATCATGGAATTGGTAAATTTCGAGGCTTAAAGAAATTAGAAGTCTTAGGAAATAGTCATGATTGTATTGAATTAAATTATTTTAATGATGATAAACTTTATGTTCCTGTCGAAAATATAGAGCTGCTGAGTAAATATGGTGGCAACAATGAATATATACAAGTTGATAAATTAGGTAATTCTCATTGGCAATTCAGAAAAGCGAGTGCGAAAAATAAAATTAAAGAAATAGCTGAAGAATTAATTATCATTGCAGCAAAAAGATCTTTAAAAAAAGGTAAAAAATATAGAATTCAAGAACCTTACTACTCTAACTTTATTAATGAATTTGAGTTTCAAGACACAGAGGATCAAGTAACCGCTACATCAGATATTTTATCAGACTTAAGTCATGGCGTGCCTATGGACCGACTGATTTGTGGTGATGTGGGCTTTGGTAAAACTGAGGTTGCACTGAGAGGCGCATTCAATGTTGCATTGAATGGAGCTCAAGTTGCAATTATAGTTCCCACGACACTTTTATGTCAGCAACATTATGAAAACTTTATAAAAAGATTTAAAAATTATCCAATCAAAATAGGTCAATTATCAAGATTAGTTTCAGCCTCAGAAACTAGTTTAACTCTAGATAAAATAAATAATGGGGAGCTTGATATTATTGTTGGTACACATGCACTACTAGGTAATAAAATAAAATTTAAAAATCTTGGTATGCTCATTATAGATGAAGAGCAACATTTTGGCGTTTCCCAAAAAGAAAAAATAAAGAACTTACGGTCAGATATTCATGTATTGTCTCTTACTGCAACGCCGATTCCCCGAACACTTCAAATGTCTTTGGTGGGATTAAGAGATTTATCTATTATTTCTACCGCTCCCTTAAATAGGCAATCTATAGCGACAGAGGTCATAAATTTTAATGAAAAAGACCTTACAAAAGCTATTGAAAAGGAATTAGAAAGAAACGGACAAATTTATTATGTATGTCCGCGCATCAAAGAATTACAAGAAGTGGAGAATTTTTTAAAAAAGGCAATGCCTGAACTAAAATATAAAATAGCTCATGGGCAAATGTCACCAAAAAATCTTAAGAATACTATGATTGATTTCTACAATAATGAATTCCAATTATTGTTATGCACAACTATTGTTGAATCAGGTTTAGATTTACAAAAAACGAATACGATGATCATTCATAATGCCGACAAGTTTGGATTATCGCAACTTTATCAATTGAGAGGAAGGATAGGCCGCTCAAATATCGAGGCTTTTTGTTATTACACCGTTAAAGATATTAATGGCATTACTGAAAATTCATTTAAAAGGCTTTCTTTACTTAAAAAATTTAATAGTAGGGGTTCTAGCTTTAACTTAGCTAGTCATGATCTTGATATGAGAGGCTCAGGCAATATAATTGGTGATGCACAATCAGGTCATATAAAGGAAATCGGATTAGAGCTATATCATCGTTTATTAAAAGATAAAATAATAGAACTGAAGAATGATAGTGTTTCTATAGATAACGATTGGTCTCCACAACTTAATTTAGGTTTAAGTATCTTAATCCCTGAAAAATATATACCTAACTTAAATACACGATTATTCTTTTACAGGAAATTAGCATATTTAAATTCCAATAGTGAATTGATTGAAGTTAAAAAAGAAATGGAAGAAAGATTTGGTTTAATGCCAAACGAAGTTAATCACTTATTTAAAATAACTGAGTTGAGAATTCTCTGTAAACAATTAAGTGTAGAGAAATTTGATCTTGGGAAAAGAGGTCTCACAATTAAATTTAGAAATAATAAGTTTGAAAAAACTGATAAATTGATTGATTTTATAAATCTTAATAAATTTGATATAAAATTAAGAACTGACCAAACACTCGTTTATAACTTTAGTAAAATCAACGATAAACAGAGAATTTACAAAGCTTTTAGCTTTGCAAAAGAATTGGCCTCGCTATAATTAACGGTATGGGTGTACTTAGTGGGTATAGAATAATTGAATTATCAGGAATAGGACCTGGACCGTTATGCGGTATGTTATTTGCAGACCTTGGTGCAGAAGTGATCAGAATAGATCGAAAAAAAACAACATTACCTAATTCAAAACCAAAGTACGATATCACAGGAAGAAATAAGAAATCTATAAGTCTTAATCTTAAAAATGCAGATTCCCTTAATGTATTTAATAAACTTATAAAAAATGCAGATGCCTTAATAGAGGGCTTCAGGCCTGGAGTTACAGAAAAGCTGGGAGTTGGACCTGATGATTGTATGAAAATAAACCCAAAATTGGTCTATGGCAGAATTACAGGCTGGGGACAAAAAGGACCACTATCAAAAGTTGCTGGACACGACATAAATTACATAGCACTAGCTGGCGCGTTGCATTCAATAGGAATTATTGAAAAACCAACAGTGCCATTAAATCTTATTGGTGATTATGGTGGAGGTACAATGTTTCTAGCATTTGGTGTTTGTGCTGCTTTATTGTCAGCTTCAAAAACAGGTAAAGGCCAGGTAGTTGACGCAGCTATGATAGATGGTGTTTCAACTCTCACGTCAATTTTTTACAGCTTATCACAATCAGGACTATGGGATGTTAATAAGAGGGGAATGAATTTACTTGATGGGGGTGCTCCATTTTATCAAGTCTATGAAACAAAAGATCATAAATTTATATCTCTAGGCTCACTAGAGCCACAGTTTTATCAATTATTAATTGAAAAACTAGATCTTCAGAGTGAATTTAGTAACCAATTAGACATGAAAGAATGGCCAAAATTAAAAGATAAATTAGAATCTATATTTAAATCTAAAAATATAAGCGAATGGAATAAATTATTTGAAGGCACTGATGTGTGTTATTCACCTGTATTGTCGATAAATGAAGCTAAAGATCACCCACACATGATAGACAGAAATAATTTTATTGAAGTAGATGGAGTTATTCAACCAGCGCCTGCGCCTAGATTTAGTTCTGATGATAAAGCTGAAATTAAAAAAGCACCTGAAATTGGGCAAGATAATAATGATATTATGAAGGAAATTGGTTACAGTGATGAAGAAATTAAAAAGTTTTATGAAAATGAGGTTATTTAGCTATGCCAAGTTTTGATGTAGTAAGTAGATTAGAGATGCAAGAAATTGACAATGCAGTATCTAATGCAATGAAAGAAATAACTCAAAGATATGATTTTAAGGGTTCTATATCGAAATTAGAGAGATCTGATAATGTTGTCACTCTCTTAACAGAGGATGATATGAAGGCAAAACAAGTAATAGAAGTACTAACATCACACTTAATAAAAAGAAAAATAGACCCAAAAGCTGTAAAGTTAAAATCCTCTGAAAATGCCTCAGGCAATACTATCAGACAGAAGTATGATTTGCTGGAAGGCATTGATCAGGAAATGGGGAAGAAAATTACTAAAATGATAAAAGATACAAAATTAAAGGTGCAAGCAAAAATTCAGGGTAATGAGCTAAGAATAAGCGGTGCTAAAAAAGATAATTTGCAAGATGTGATGACTAAGATTAATGAATTGAAATTAGAATTGCCATTACAATTTGTTAATTTTAGAGATTAGTTACCTTATTGGTTGATCTGTTGTGATATTCTGATCTCTAATTTTTTCTCTGTATAAAATAAATATTCCAGCTGAAACAATTATAGCAATCCCGGTCCAGGTTTTAAGATCCACTGTTTCACTCCATATAAACCAACCTAATATAACAGCCCATATAAGAAATATATATTCAAATGGGGCTATAATGTAAGGCCGTCCATGTCTATATGCATTAAAGAGAAAAACAAATCCGAATATCACAGATACACCTACAACAAATATCATGAGCAAGGACTTTGGATCGTTAAAAAACCAGTCTCTAAAAAGAAAATTTAAAACTTCACTATTCGAATTACCAAAGTCTAAAAATATTCCTGAAAACGTAATTATAGGACAAATTATTATAGTAGCGATGTAAACATGCAATGTTTGAGTGTAAACATTATCTTTTTCAGAAGTGTATTTAATAATAATCATGTTCGCTGAGTAGCCTGCTGCACAGAGAATTGGATAGATCATGTAAATATTGAATGAGTTGATATCTGGTGAGACAATGAACAATACGCCAATAAAGCCATAAACAATGATTGCCCATCTTATTAAACCTATTTTTTCTTTTAAAAATATTCCTGAAAATATCGTAATGAAAAATGGCGCGGTAAAAAATAAGGCGGTTGCTTCAGCAAATGTTAAATAATGAAGACCAATATAATAAAAAACAAAAGCTAAAATAAACATTACCGTTCTGAAAATTGATAATTTAGGAAACTCCGTTTTTAATATAATTTCTTTTTTAGTAATTTTTAAAAAGAGCATGAGAAGTATTAATGCAACAACGCTACGAGCAAACATTACCTGTAGAATTGAAATATCGACAGCTAGTAATCTTATGACAGTATCTTGCAATGCAAAAGCTGTCATACCCAGCATGATATATGTTATTGCAAGAAAATTATTTTCCTTCATTTAGCACGTTTTTTTTATTTGAATAATAGCCTACTATGCACTAGTTAAACAATATTGATGAGCATATAAAAAAATTTAATTTACAATGAAATACATAGATTCTGAATATGATTATATCATCGTTGGTGCTGGCTCAGCTGGTTGTGTATTAGCAAACAGACTATCAAAAAATCCAAAAAACCGCGTTCTTCTTCTTGAAGCGGGTAAGGAAGATAAATCAATAACTTTGAAAATGCCTGCAGCTGTTTTATTAAATCTAAAAAGCACTAAGCATAATTGGGCATTTAAAGGCGAACCAGAGCCTGAGCTTGCGGGTCGACAGCTGCAACATGATCGCGGTAAAACCCTTGGGGGGTCATCTTCAATAAACGGCATGGTATTTATTAGAGGAAATTCACTGGACTACGAAGGCTGGAGACAAATGGGTTGTGAAGGTTGGGGGTATGCAGATGTCTTGCCTTATTTTAAGAAAATGGAGTCTTATAGTGGTGGAGGTGATGATTTCAGAGGCGATTCAGGTCCATTAAAGGTTCATAGAAGCATACCCAAAGATCCCCTTTCTCTCGCATTTATAAATGCAGGAAAAGAAGCAGGGTACAAACAAACAGACGATATCAGTGGATATTGCCAAGAAGGTTTTGGTATTTTTGATCGAACAGTATTTAAAGGAGAAAGATGGAGTACAACACGTGGCTATCTTGATCCAGCGCGAGATAGAGACAACTTAACTATTTTAACGAAAGTACTTGTATGTAAATTAATTCTTGAAAATAAGAAGGCAACAGGAGTTTCTTTTATAGATAACAGAGATAAAGTATTTAATGTTAAATCTAAAAAAGAAGTCATCCTAAGTGCTGGTGCAGTAGGAACACCACACATACTCATGCTTTCAGGAATTGGCCCAAAAGATCATTTAAATTCAATGGGTATCAATCTTAAAGCTGACTTACCAGGTGTTGGCCAGAATCTTCAAGATCATCCTGATTTCATGATCAAATATAAATGCTTAAAGCCAGTTACGCTTTGGCCAAAGACAAAAAGACTAAGAAGTATTGGCGCTGGCATTCAATGGCTATTAACCAAAGAGGGTATGTGTGCATCTAATCATTTTGATGCAGTAGCGTGCGTTAGGTCAGGGCCAGGCATTGATTATCCGGACTTACAATTGTGTATTTCACCAATTGCGATGGATGATAACACTTGGCAACCTTTAAAAGAGCATGCGTTTCAGGTTCATGTTGGCTTAATGAGAACACACAGCCGTGGAAAGATTGAATTACGCTCTAGTAACCCCACTGATCCGCCTCGAATATTAGTTAATTATCTAAAAGATAAACGCGATAGGGAATTAATGCGTAAGGGTATCCATTTGGTTCGAGAATTATTGGATCAGCCTTCATTTTCCGACTTAAAAGGCGAGGAGATTTTTCCTGGTAATGATTGCAAGTCAGACTCTGACCTAGATGAAAAAATGAATTCGCATACTACGAGCCAATGGCATTTAGCATGTACGGCAAGGATGGGGCTAAAATCAGACAAATACTCAGTAGTTGATAATTCAGGTAATGTTCACGGTTTTACTGGTTTACGAGTTGTTGATGCTTCTATTATGCCTTTTGCTCCAAATGGCAATATAAACGCACCTACAATAATGATTGCTGAAAAAATTAGTGACAAAATATTAGGAGTTGATGCTTTAAATCGAATAGAGTTGCAAACTTGGCAGAGTCCAAATTATCAGACTGAACAACGATAAAATGATTATTCTTTTATAATTTTCATTCGCTTAGCAATCATTCTATCTGCTACACGCTTTGGGAAAAGCTGGAGCATAATATTCTGCATCCTAGTTGGATCAATTCGGTAACGCGTCTTATTTTTTATATTTTCTATAACAGATAATGCTCGTTCAGCTATGACACTTGCTTCTACACCAGCTTTTTCCATATTTTCTGACATTCTCATTAATTTAGATACTGACTCTCTATAGTCTGAATTGTCGTATCTTTTAGCTTCATTTTTTTGCATTAATTTATTCCAGATTGGTGTTTTAACTGGTCCTGGTGCAATAACAACAACATCAATTCCATACATCAATAATTCACGTCTAATGCCCTCTGAAAATCCTTCTAAGCCAAACTTGCTCATATTATATGCAGACATGAAAGGCATTCCTATTTCACCTGAAACAGAACTTATATTTATTATCTTACCAGGGTCTCCTTTACGGTTTTTATCTGCTCCCAATAAATCTAAATAAGCCTGACAGCAATGAAATACTCCCAAGACATTAACATCAAATTGATACTTAAACTGTTCAGCTGAAAGGCTCTGAATAGTTCCCATTACACCAAGACCAGCATTGTTTATTAGGCCAGATAATTTTTGATCACCAATTTGATTTTTTACAACCTTGACAGATTCCTTCACAGCAATTTCATCTGTAACATCAAATATTAGAGGAACAAAATTACTACCAAGTTCATTAGAAACTCGATTTGCATCGTCATCATTTCGAACAGATCCAAATACCTTATAGCCTTTTTCTATAAAGATTTTTGAACATGCATATCCAATTCCAGTTGAGGTGCCAGTAATAACAATAGATTTCATAATAATAATTCCAAATAATTAATAGTGGCGGAGAGGGTGGGATTCGAACCCACGAACGAGTTTCCCCGTTGCCAGTTTTCAAGACTGGTTCTTTCAACCGCTCAGACACCTCTCCAAGTGAGTATTAATATAATGAACGACTAAACTTTTATAGATTTTTATAAATAGAAAGCAACGTATTATTTCGTTTCTGGGGATGGAACTTTTCGATCGCTATACGTTCAATATTATTTATAACTTTTTCGTACATTTCCGGATATGTTAAATAATACTCAATAGCTTTTATAAAATTCACAATCATATCATTGAAGAGACCCCTATTAAATTCACTAATAAAGCATTTATTAAATTCCACCCAATTTTTCCATTTAGTTCCAAATTTAGTATAATCATATAGTTGAAAAGGAGTTTCAATCATTCTTCCCATTTCATTATCAATAATTATGTCAGATTTATCAAATATATTAGTTGAAATGATTGGGGTACAAGACTCTATGCATTCTAAGTATACACCAAAGGAGTCTTGAACTACTGGAAATAGAAATAAGTGCGCCCAATTATAAAGTTCATATTTCTTATCTTCACTTATTTTATAATTAATAATCTCTACATTTTCAGGTATGTCATAACCGTCTGGCACGTCCCTAGAGACAAATTTAAACTTAAAATTAATTTTTCTTTTGTTGAGTTCATTCGCAATTTCAAAGCATATCGGGCCACCCTTCCCATAAAATCTTTGACCTATAAATAATAAATTTAATTTCTCCTTAATTGTATTTTTTTTGTTTAATCTATTTTTAAACCTCATTAGATTTATACTGGGATTAACAACTCTAATCTTTTTTTCTATAATTGAATTATTTTTCAGATAATAAAGTGCATCTATCTTAGATTTATTCGTAGGGGTAATTAAATATTTAATATCTTGTTGAGCTAATCTATCGATGAGATTATTTTTTTTAGATAACATCAATTCGTAATCGAATGAGTCACCCGTCATTAATAAAATTTGTTCAAATTCAATGATTTTCTTCTTATTATTTTCATTTATTTTATTAAATGTATGCTCACTTTTTGCACAAAATTTGAAATATGAATACTTAAGGGGAGGGTTATAAATATAACTTTCCCATAGCTTATGCTTTATTTTATTTATATAAATGCTCAAAATATATTTTAATTATAAGAATTGATTTTGTATCAATGCTAATTTAAAAAACTTATTTTCTGAATTGAGTATAAAGTCAATACGCAGATTGTGGTACAGAGCGTCATACCCCATGCAATATCTGAAATAACAATTGTCCAATTGAATACATTAAACACAGCTTTTACAGTTAATGCATACGTAGCATATGTAACAAGTCCGTACATAGCCGCTGGTATAATTATATTAAATAATGAAGCATTTTTATATGGTGCAACTACGAAATATACCAGGCCGAAAACAAATATTAGGTAAAAAATTACAGCAGATGCTATATCTAAATTAATCTTTAAGTTATCAGGAAGATTTTTATTATAAATACGAATAACAAATGTTTGAATTCCAATTGTATCTATTATCAAAAAGTAGAATAAAGTGGTCAAATAGAGTTTAATCATAGACAATAAATTAATGAATAAAGCAGTTTTAATCAATGCATTATTGAGTGCACTTGGCGCATTAATCTTTATTAGTTTATTAGCTTTTCTAGATAATTCATTTGACGGCATGATTTGGCTGATTCCGCCATTTGGAGCATCAATGGTTTTGGTGATGGCTGTGCATGAGAGTCCTTTAGCGAAACCAAAAAATATATTACTAGGACATATAATATCCGCCTTATCGGGCGTCATCATCTTATATTTAATAGGTGATAATTTTCTTGCCCTTGGAATTGCTGTTGCTCTAGCAGTCTTCGTGATGATCTTTACTGACACGATACATCCACCAGCGGGCGCTAATCCAATTATAGTTATTTTAACAGGGCAGGGAATATCGTTTGTTTTATTTCCTGTAGCAGTTGGTGCTTTTATGCTGGTTGTATTTGCTTATTTGTATAACAAGCTTCTTAAAAGAAATTATCCTTAAGTAGAATTAATTTTTATTTGCTTTTTCAATTACTGAACAATATTGATCAATAAATGATAATCTCATTGGGTTGGGAGGTAATTTTTCAAACTTAAAAGATTCAATATTTTTTAGTTGATTTGTAGAGATTTTTGTCGCGGTAGCAATTGCCTTTAAATCAAGTTCAATACTTTTTCTTAATTTAGATAGTTCTCTTATCTTTTTTACAGTGTCACTGTCAATTTCACTACTTACATGAGAAGGTTGGTTTTTATTCATAACAAATGTGCCGGTTTCATCTTGAACCATTTCGTTAAAAACTCCAGCGTTTATTTTCTGTAAAATCATATGATATAACTATTTGTTATGCACTATAAATAAATATTTGTACGATTTTGAATACCCATTCTGGGTTGATACGTAAGTCTATGTTTATGCTATCTTTTCTGGACCTTCAAATAGAATACCTGCTTTTTTGAGACGTTCTATTAAGTGGTCTCCAAGTCCAGTTGACGTAGTTAAGACGCCTCCGCTGTTTGTATTTTCTAAATACCCATCAGATTTAATCAAGCACAATGCAGATTCACATATGAATTTTGCTGTAGTTTTATAGCCTGGATCACCGTCGCCATACATTCTCAACTTATAGGCTTCATTATTGGAATTTTTACCAACAAATATACTTTCAAACCATCCGTTATCACGAGTTTTCTTATCAGGTCCATTTCCTGGTTTTGTGAATAATTTTCTAAATAGAGAGCTTATAGGGCTAACAATCATTAGTCCTAGTACTGCAAGTCCAATTGATACCATTAAAGCAGAAGAATATTTTTTAACATTCATGAACTCTTTATAAATAAAGTCTGATCCATAGCCCGACTGATTCAACTCATGCAATTCAGCGCTTCTTCTGACGACTCTTGTATTAGCAATTGACATAACAAAAGGGGCAGACCATGATTGAATACTATCAATGTACTTTATTTTAAAAGTATCTTTGTTAGCTTCTCTATTCTGTTTTCCTATGAAATCTCTACTATTTAATAAGAAAGGATGTCCAATTGAATAGTTTGTTTTATAATTTTTCATTGTAAAGGCACTTTCAATCGTTCCACCACTTACACCCCCGCCTCCTCGGTGATAGCCATCAACTGATAATAAGTTTTCACCAAGCGATCTTTGTAAATAAAAACACCCCATATCTGATGGTATTGAGTCATAGCCACACGAAGGAATAATTTTAATTCCTTTTTTTTCTGCTTCTTCATGGTGTCTATCTATTAAATCTCTTACCCATATATTTTCACCAGTGATATCTACATAATGAGTGTTATTTTTTATACAACAATCTACCAATTTGTCACTGTATCTATTAAAAGGGCCCGCTAATGAAGCGATAACAGTTGTTTGCGTGGCAATGTTATTTAAGCCAGTTATATCTTCGCTATCAGCAATAAAATATTTTGGCTTATAGGAGGTACTGTTTGATATCTTTCGTAATTTTTCTTCATTTCTGCCTGCAATTGCCCAACTGATATCAGGGTAATTTTTGTCTAAATATTCAACTACCAAACTGCCAGTAAAACCAGTTGCGCCATATATGATTAAATCATAGTCTTTTTTCATAATTGTATAAATATAAGCCTTTATGTGCTAAGTATTGTAGCATGTTAGACTGGATAATAGGTGGCTTAGTTACAATTTCTTTCTTTTATTTACTTTATTGGGCCTTAACTTTGATATTCTAGATATCATGATCAACTTTTTTGTCTCATTATTCCAAGATCTCTCAATGATCTTTTATTCATTTTCTGCCATCATATTAATACTAATAATTGGAGCTTATTTATTAAATTATTTTAAAAATATGAAGTAATAACAATACTTAATTCAATTATTATTATGTAACACTTAAATAAAATATTTGAACATTAAATAAATGATACAAAACATTGATTTTATTGATAAAAATTTAAAAATAGACTCATTAATTGTAAATCCAATTAACAGAGTCTCATTAGAACCTATTAAAGAAGCTTCTGAAGCAGGTTTCATAGAACCATTTTTAATAGGAGATAAAGTTATTATTGAATCATTATTGAATGATTTAAGTTGGCATTTACAAACTGATAAAATCATAAATTCTAACAATGAAGAAGAGTCCTCCAAGATCGCATGCAAATTGGCCAGTGGGCGTATTAATGATCCTTATTTGATCGTTAAGGGCCACTTACATACCGATGTTTTAATGTCAGAGTATATTAAATCTGAATACAAGCTTTTAATTAAAGGAAGACGACTAAGTCATATATGGTTTATGACTTTTCCAAATAATACCAGAAGTCCCATAATTATCACTGATGGTGCACTGAATATAAGTCCCAATGTTGAAACAAAAAAACATATTATAAATAACGTTATTGAATTTACTTCAAAGCTGCCAAATTTTGATGCAAAAATTGCAATTCTTTCTGCTACTGAAGAAATTTTACCACAAATGCAAAGTTCAGTTGATGCAAAAGATTTAGTTGAGTGGTCTAGAGTAGAGCATCCAACCATGGATATTCATGGCCCCTTTGCCTTCGATAATGCAATATCATCTGATGCAGCTAAAATTAAAGGTATTAGTAATAGTGTTGCAGGCAACGCAAATGTAATTGTAGTGCCCAATGTTGAAACAGGTAATTCATTAGTAAAAATCATGGTTAATTTCATGAACTGTACAGCTGGAGGTTTTGTTACAGGGGGTGTGTCCCCTGTGGTAATAACAAGCAGATCAGACAGTTCAAGTTCACGTCTGTCTTCAATTGTTAATGCTGTTTTGAGTACACTTTAATTACTTTAAAGCTTGAAATAGATCATTAATTAGATCATCTGAATCTTCAATGCCAACAGAAAGTCTAACAAGTTTTTTGGGAACCTGATTGTATGATTTATCTTCCAAATAAGCATGTGTCATAAGCGCTGGAGATTCAATTAACGATTCTACTCCTCCTAAGCTTTCGGCAATGGTAAATATCTTAAGTTTCTTCATGAACTTTGAGATATCTGACATTGTACCTTTGTGAATAAACGTAATCATTCCACCAAATCCATTCATTTGTTTTTTAGCTATATCGCTTTGCTTATGATTTGTTAGGCCGGGGTAGGTAACATAAGCGAGTTTTTTATGACTCTTTAAAAACCTTGCAACTTTGACCCCATTTTCATTATGTTTTTTTATTCTAAGCGAGAGAGTCTTAATCCCTCTTAGAATTAAAAAACAATCAAACGGGCTTGGTACTGCTCCTGTAGAGTTTTGTATCAATGCAAGTTTCTTTTCTAATGTTTTATTTTTACCTATGACTAGCGATCCGCCAATAATATCAGAGTGTCCATTTATGTACTTGGTAGTTGAATGATTTACTATATCAATACCGAAATCTAATGGTCTTTGATTAATTGGCGTTGCGAAAGTATTATCGCAAACAGTTAAAAGCTTGTGTTTCTTTGCTATGCGAGCAATACGCTTTAGATCGGCAATTTTTAAAAGTGGGTTAGTAGGTGTTTCTACCCAAATCATCTTTGTATTTTTTTGAATATGTTTACTAAAATTTGTGTTTAGATCAACAAAAGTGAAATCTATATTTGATGATTTAGCTTTAATTTCATTAAACAATCGAAAAGTACCACCGTATAAATCATCGAACGCAATAACATGATCTCCAGGTTTTAGAAGATCTATAACGGCTGTTTGAGCCGCAACTCCTGATGCAAATGCAAAAGCTTTATGTCCATTTTCTAACTCAGTAAGTGAAGCTTCTAAAACTTCACGAGTTGGATTTTGAGATCTTGAATATTCATACCCCTTATCTTTACCGGGCGTATCTTGTGCAAATGTTGATGTTGCGTAGATAGGAGTCATAACAGCGCCCGTAAGCGGATCACTTTTGATCCCTGCGTGCACAGACAATGTATCAAATTGATTGATTTTTCTTAAATCAGATTTTTTTCTTTTAGCCATTCACTATTATACGCCGTATTTAAATATTTTTCACCATTATCACAAACAAATGTTACAACATTCTTCTTTTCTTTTTGTTCATGACAATACTTTAATGCGGCACAAATTAGTGTTCCGCTAGACGATCCACCTAATATACCCTCTTTTAACGCAAGTGTACGAATTGTTTGAAAGGCTTCTTCATTACTCACTGAATAAGCTTTTTTAATGTATTTAAGATCTAGCGTATCAGGTAGAAAGTCTTCTCCAATGCCTTCAACCAACCACTTATAATCAGCGTCTTTTAGAGGTTTTTTCTCAACAGCATCTTTTACGATTGAGCCCTCAGGATCAGCAAGAACCATCTCAGTTTTTGGGTTATTCTTTTCGAAAAATTTACCAATACCTGAAATAGTCCCACCAGTGCCGACACCACACACAATCGCATCTACATCTCCATCCATTTGGCTAAAAATCTCTGGTGCGGTGGTCAATTCATGAGCTAGAGGATTTGATTTATTAGTAAACTGATTAGCCATAAATGAGTTGTGAGTTTCAGTGGCAACTCTTTTAGCCATGTTTACGTAATGGTCTGGACTATCAGGACCTACATCGCTTTTTGCAAGCATTACCTCAGCACCAAGAGATTTTAAATGAAAAATCTTATTTTGATTCATTTTATCTAATATTACGACTTTCGCTTTATAACCTTTTAATAAAGCTATTAGTGCTAATCCAAGGCCTGTATTGCCAGCTGTAGCCTCGACAACCGTTGATCCCTTTACCAAATCTCCGTTCTTTTCAGCGTCGTTTATTATTTGGAGTGCAACGCGGTCTTTTATAGATGAGCCAGGATTCATATTTTCCATCTTTAAGAAGAGATTGCATTTACCTGCATCTATATTTTTAGCTTGAACTATTGGCGTATTACCAATTAAATCTACAAGTGATTTTATATCTTTCATAAAATTATGCTATTTATAGGTACGTATGAATTTAAAATTTAAAATATCATCAATTATAATTATATTTACTATAATTAATCTCTCTTCATTGCAAGCAGATGAAGACTATAGCTTTTTCGAATGGCTAGAAAATATTAAAAATATTGCCTCTAAAGAGGGGATATCTGAGGAAACTATCGATTTATCCTTTAGAGATATCGCTATTAATGAAAGGGTTCTAGAACTTGATAGATCTCAACCAGAATTCACACTTACACTGAATGAATACCTAAGTAATACGACTCCGAAAAGTAGAATGCTTAAAGGCAAAAAGTTATACAGTGAACACAAGGATTTACTGTTGAGAATATATAACAAGTATGGTGTGCAACCCCGTTTTATATTAGCCCTATGGGGCATAGAAACAAGTTTTGGAACTTATACAGGATCATTTAATGTAATACGTTCTTTATCGACATTATCGCACGATCTAAGAAGAAGAGAGTTTTTTACAGATGAACTCATAAACGCATTAGCAATCATTGACCAAGGTCACATTACAGCTAATGAAATGATGGGTTCATGGGCAGGAGCCATGGGGCAAAATCAATTTATGCCGTCTAGCTTTTTAAATTACGCAACAGATTTTGATAAAGATGGTAAAAAAGATATTTGGTCTACCTTGCCGGATGTATTTGCTTCATCATCAAATTATTTAAAAGAATCTGGCTGGAATGATGATTTAACGTGGGGCAGAGAGGTAATGACTTCAAAATCTATTCCAGATGATTTTATTACAACGTCTGCTAAAGAAATTAATATATCAAAATCACTTAGTGAATGGGCTGCCTTAGGTATATTGAAAAAGAACGGGGAAAAATTACCACTTCGGGATATTCAAGCATACTTAGTTTATCCAGAAGGTGAAGAAGGCCGAAAATTTTTAGTTTACGAAAATTTTAAAGTTATTATGAAATGGAACAGATCTCTCTTCTTCGGATTATCAGTTGGTATATTGTCTGATATGATTGAATATTATTAATGAGAATATTTTTACTAATAATTTTTTTAATTCTTACTAATTGCACTATCGCAAACGTTGTCCCGCTCGTAATTGAAGACAGTAATAGCAAAAATAATATTGAATTAATTGAAAAACTAATTGAAGAGCCATATCAGGTTAATGGCAAGTGGTTTTACCCATATGATTATAAAAAATTTGAGGAAATTGGCTTAGCGCAATTGGAAGCAAGTTTAAAGAATGGAAGTAAAACTAAAAATGGAGAATTCTATCATAATGATACATTAACAGGAGCTCATAGATCATTGCCATTACCATCAATTATTGAAGTTACAAACCTTAATAATGGCAAATCTGCATTAGTAAGAGTAAATCATCGAGAAGCATTTTCTTCGATTAAAGTAGTTAATTTATCTGAAGCTGTTTTTAGAAAACTAGACATGAATCAGAACGGCGACTTAGTCAAAATATCTCTTATAGATTCAAATGAAAGTTTTGTTCTTTCTGAGGCATACACTTACGATGAAGAGAAAAAAATTGTGGAAGCTCCAGTATCAAGTGTTGTTGTAATTGAAAAAGATAAAAATGAATCATCTGCGTATGATACAAATATTAAAGATAAAAGTTTATATAATAAGATCTTCATTAATATAGCTAGCTTTGCATTCAAAGAAAGTGCTCAAAAAATTAAAAGAGATCTGTCAAGCTATGATGTTGGAATTTTTGAAAGTCAAAATTTGTCTGGCAATACGGAATACAGGGTACTAATTGGACCCTATAGCGATGTAGAGTCATTATTAATAGATCTTAATGATGACACATTTAAAAAATATGAAGATTTATCAATATATTTAATATAATAATATTCTATGCATAGATTCATTTTAACGGTCTTATCTATTTTCTTGCTAAATTCAGTACTAGCGTTTGGTTCTTACATAGATACTGATGCTAAAACTGCAGTAGTTATTGATGCAACGACTGGAAAAGTACTCTTTGAAAAGAATAAAGATGAAAAAACCTTTCCAGCATCTATGACAAAGATTATGACGACGTTAATTGTATTTGAAAAGTTATCCAATGGAACATTATCACTTGACGATACTTTTTTAGTCTCCGAAAGAGCCTGGAAAGAAAGAGAAGGTTCATCAATGTTTGTTGAAGTGGATAAGAACATAAGAGTAGAAGACCTTTTGCGTGGCATAATAGTTCAGTCTGGTAACGATGCGTGTATAGTTGTTGCCGAAAATATTGCTGGTACAGAAGAGTCTTTTGCTAAAATGATGACCCAAAAGGCTATAGATATTGGCATGGCCAATACCAATTTTACTAATTCTACAGGCATGCATGACAAAAATAATTTTTCTACTGCCTATGACCTTGCAATTCTATCTAAATATTTAATTAATAATTACCCTGAATATTACCACATGTTTGCTGAAACTGAGTTTGAATGGTCAAATATCAAGCAAAAAAATAGGAATCCTCTTTTATATAAAAATATGGGTGTTGATGGATTAAAAACAGGCTACTTATCTGTATCAGGTTATGGCCTTGCAGCATCTGCTATAGATGGTGATAGGCGGGTAATATCTGTAGCAAGCGGATTTAGCAGTACACAAAAGAGATCGCAAGGATCTTCTAGACTTATTACTTGGTCGTTTAGAGAGTTCGAAAATATTAGGCTTTTTGAAGATTTTACAAAATTTGCAAGCATCAATATTCCCGGCTCTAATGAAAGCAGTTCTTTAGTTGGCGCAGTTAACGATATAATTCTTACAGTTCCAAGAACAAAAGATAAAGATATAGATTATGAAATTGAATTATTTGAAGATATCAAATTTCCGATAAGTTCAGGCGACATTATTGGAAAAATAAGAGTTGATATTCCTAATGAAGAGCCAGAATATTTTGATGCAGTATCTGTAAACGATGTAAATAGAAATAATATATTTTCAAGATTCTTCTCATATATTTACAACTCAGTAGTAAATCTATTTATTTAATTTGTGATCAAGCCACGATTTATATCATTTGAAGGTGGAGAAGGATCAGGTAAGTCTACACAAATTAAATTGCTAGCAAAAAAACTATCCAAATATGGAGATGTGATCACTACAAGGGAACCTGGTGGTACAATTGAAGCTGAGGTAATCAGAAAATTACTTGTTAAAGGTAAAAAGAATAAATGGAGTGGGATAGTAGAAACACTACTTTTGTATGCTGCTCGTAAAGATCATATAGATAAGGTAATAGCTCCAAGCTTAAAAAAAAATAAATGGGTATTATGTGATAGATTTAAGGAGTCTACTCTAGTTTATCAAGGATATGGAAAAAATGTTGATATAGATCTCATCAAAAAACTTGATAAAATAATAACTAATAACTTGACACCTAGTTTAACATTTATCTTAGACATAAATCCAAAGATTGGCTTAAAAAGGTCTAAAAGAAAATCAAATACTGAAACTCGATATGAGAATATGTCTTTAACCTTTCATAATAAAATTCGTAAAGAATTTATAAATATAGCTAAATCAAACAAAAAAAAATTTATATTAATTGACGCTAATCAAAACATTAATCAAATTCAGAACATTATCTGGAATGAAATATCAAATAAAATAAATGCAAAGTAACTGTCTGTATACAAGTGAAGTAAACTCTTTATATAAAATATTTAAATCACCTATACCTAATTCAATAATACTTACAGGACAAGATGTTGATATTATTTCAACAATTGCTAAAAATCTTGCTTCATTAATAATATCAAACACATTAATTAATAATCGTGACGACTTTGAAGATTACTTATTTAACTCTATTCATAATGACTCTAATTTTATTTTAAGAATTGAACCTATATTTCTTGAAGATAAGCAAAGATTTAAGAAGAAGCTTTATAGAGAAGATGTAAAATACGTTAATGATTTTTTTTCAACTAAAGATGAGAATAATCAAAAGAGGGTTTGTATAATAAATTTAATAGATGATCTTTCTCTAGATGCGGCTAATTCTATTCTAAAAATAATTGAAGAGCCCAATAAAAATAGTCATTTTATTCTAGTCAATCAAAATAAGAGCAAATGTTTAAAAACAATTGTATCAAGATCAAATAGAATATTTTTTGGAAAGCTAAGCTATGATTATTTTGCTAATTACTATAAACATTCTGAAAACGAAGAGTATTTGAATTATTTATATCAAATAACAAATGGCTCTTCATACTTAACGAAGCAATTTATAGAATTTAATTTTTATGAGATTAGTGATCATTTCAAAACACTTTTAATTAATCAAAGTAAGATAAAAGCCAACACCGCAAATCATTATATTGATTACTTGAATAACTTTAAAAACGTAGATCAAGCAATTCCAGTTTTTTTTAACTATTTACAACTATTAATAATTGATGAAACAAAAAAACTTTGTCATAAAAACGAAGAATTTTTAATTATAAAATTTTTGAATATATATACATTTATTGATTCTTTAAGTAAAAAGAGTATTGATCTCAACCTTGACTTTGAAAATCTGATGATTTCATTATTTCATCGACTTAAATATGACTGATAAATTTTATATCACAACTCCGATTTACTATGTTAACGACAAGCCTCACATAGGTCATGCATATACATCAGTCGCAACCGACTTTGTTGCAAGGTTTATGCGCAAAAAAGGTTATGACGTGAGATTTCAAACTGGAACAGATGAACATGGACTCAAAATACAGAAAGCAGCAGAAAATAGGGGAAAGGAACCATTGGATTTATGTAACGAAAACTCACAAATTTTTAGAGACCTTACCAAATCATTAAATTTATCAAATGATGATTTTATTAGAACTACAGAGCAAAGGCATATTGATGGTGCATCTTACTTATGGAAAAGACTGCATGAAAGAAATCAAATTTACTTAGGTGAATATACTGGATGGTACTCAATTAACGATGAAACTTTTTACAATGAAAAAGATTTAACAAAACAAAATGATGGCTCTTTCAAAACTATAACGGGTGGACCTGTGGAATGGATTACCGAGAAGTCATATTTTTTTAAGCTTTCTGAATGGTCTGATAAATTACTTGATTTATATAAAAATAATTCTGATTTCATAAGTCCAAAATCTAAAAAAAATGAAGTAGTTAAATTTGTGGAGTCTGGTTTAAATGATTTATCTATATCAAGAACGTCTTTCAAATGGGGAATAAAAACACCAACTGACGGTGGCCACATAATGTACGTATGGCTAGATGCACTAACTTGTTATGCTAACGGAGTTGGATATCTTAATGATACGGTAGATACATTGAATAAATATTGGGACAATGTAACTCATATCGTCGGTAAAGATATATTAAGACATCATGCGGTATATTGGCCTGCATTTTTAATGGCAGCTGACTTAGATCTGCCAAAAAGGATATTTGCACACGGATGGTGGACAAATGAAGGAAGCAAAATCTCAAAATCACTTGGAAATGTAATTGATCCAATTGAAATTATAAATGAATATGGCCTTGAGCAATTTAGGTATTTTTTGTTAAGAGAAGTGCCATTTGGAAATGATGGAGATTTTTCGAAAAAAGCACTGATTAATAGGATTAACAGCGATCTTGTAAATGATCTTGGAAATTTATGCCAACGATCTCTAACAATGATCGAAAAAAAACTCGAATCAGTTGTCCCTAATATTACTAATAAAGGTAATGAAGAGAAGGCATTACAAGAGTCAATTGAAATAATTTTAGACAAGGGGCCTAAATTAATAAATGAATTTAAGATTCATGATTATATTAAACTTGTATGGGAACATATTGGTAAAGTGAATAAATATTTTAATGATAGCAAGCCATGGGAATTAGAGAAAGAAAATGAAGAAATGTTTTTAAACGTATTGGCCATAACAGCAGAGCAAATAAAAAATATTGCTTTTTTTATTGAACCAATTATGCCAAATATATCTAGGGAAATACTAGAGATTGTCGGAGTAGACAAGGTTAATTTGAAATTTGAGGACATGAAAAGAGTAAATATATTTGGCAATAAATTATCAAAAGTAAATCACTTATTTAAAAGAGTTCAAGAATGATAGTGGATAGTCATTGTCATTTACTGCACCATAAGAATGATCATAATGTAGATACGTTAATTAAAAATGCTAACGAAAATGGTGTTAATAAATTACTTAATATTAGCACAAAAGAAGATGAATTTGAAAAGGTAATAAATTTGTCGAAAAAATATGATAATGTCTATTGCTCTTTAGGTATTCATCCCCATGAAGCAATGTCAACGTGTGACAGTAATCTTGCTCAAATCTTAGAGTTATCAAAATTCAGTAAAGTTATTGGAATAGGGGAAACTGGTTTAGATTTTTATTATAATCATTCAAATAAGAAGGGTCAGATTTCTAGTTTTATAAAGCATATAGAAATATCTCAAGAAACTAATTTACCTGTTATTATTCACATGAGAGAAGCTGAAGATGAAATATTTAGAGTTATTGAAGAACAATATAAAAAAAAGGCCTTTAAAGGTTTAATTCATTGCTTTACTGGTACCAGTGAAATTGTAAAGAAACTATTGCCTTATAATTTTTATTTTTCATTGAGCGGGATTATAACATTTAAGAATTCCGAAAATCTTAGAGAATCTGTAAAGACAATTCCAATAACCAATATGCTTGTAGAAACAGATAGTCCATATTTAGCACCTGTGCCAATGAGAGGTAAGGCAAACGAGCCATCTTTTATAATTCATACGGTTGAATATTTATCCAATTTGATTAATGTAAGTGTTGACGAATTATCAATTAAAACAACTCAAAATTTTTTTAAATTATTTAACAAAGCTAAATAAATGAAAAAAATAAATACACCAATATCTGTTGGAGAGTTATTTGATAAAATAACTATACTTGAAATTAAGAGAGTTAAGATAAAGGATAAAAACAAATTAATACATGTTAAAAATGAATTAAAGCTTCTTAAAAACGTTGTAAGTAAAAAAAATATTAATAAAAGAAATATATTAAAACTTATCAATCAACTAAAAAATATTAATATAAGACTGTGGAATGTTGAAGATAAGTTAAGAGTATTTGAAAAAAATAAATTATTTAAATCCGAGTTTATCTCTTTAGCTCGTAAGGTATATTTTATGAATGACAAAAGGGCAAAATTAAAAAATGAAATTAATATACATACTAAATCTCAGATTAATGAAGTGAAGTCATATGAAGAATATTAAATATAATTTAGCATCAGACTCTTGGGGTGACGATGAAATCAACGCAATTCATCAAGTAATTAAATCCAACAGGTATACTATGGGGCCAAAGGTAAAAGAATTTGAAAATCAATTTGCTGAATATTTTAACTCTAAGTATGCATTGATGGTCAATTCAGGTTCTACTGCAAATTTATTAATGGTAGCAAGTCTAATTTTATCTAAAGACCACGATTTAAATAGAGAAGATGAAGTAATAGTTCCTAGTGTAAGTTGGAGTACAACATATTACCCATTATCTCAATATGGACTTAAGTTAAAATTTGTTGATGTGGATTTACACACATTAAATATTGATACTGATCAATTAGAAAGAGCAATATCTAACAAAACTAGAGCTATTATGGCAGTTAATTTACTTGGTAATCCGTGTAATTTTACAGCGATAAAAGAGTTATGCTCGAAATATAATTTATTATTAATTGAAGATAATTGTGAAAGTTTGGGCGCAAAATATAATAACGATTATACAGGCACTTTGGGAAATATGGGGTCATTTAGTTTTTTCTTCTCGCACCATATGCAAACAATGGAAGGAGGAATGATATTAACAAATGAACAATCTTTGCTTCAAATAGCTACCTCTTTAAGAGCTCATGGATGGATAAGAGATCTGCCGCCAAAAAACTTAATTTTAGATAAATCAGGAAATGATTTTGAAGATTCTTTTAAATTTGTATTGCCAGGATACGGAGTAAGACCCCTTGAGATGAGCGGCGCGATTGGAATCGAGCAGTTAAAAAAAGTTGATAGTTTTATAAACCAACGTAAAACAAATGCTGAGTTATATAAGAAACTATTCTTAAGTGAAGAAAATGTAATAATTCAAAAAGAAGTACACGAGTCTTCATGGTTTGGCTTTTCAATGATATTGACCAACAAAATGTTGGATCAGAGAAATAAATTTATTCAAACACTTGAAGAAAATATGATTGAATCAAGGCCAATTGTAGCTGGTGATTTTACCAAAAATCCTGTTATAAACTACCTTGACCACAGCATAATCGGTAATTTAGAAAATTCAGAAATGATTGATAAAAGTGGCTTATTTGTTGGAAATGACCATAGGGATCTATCTAATGAATTAGATCATTTTTATGAAGTGTATAAAAAATTTGAAAAAAGTGTTTAATAAAAGGCAATGAAAAGAAAAGTTGCGTTAATTACGGGTATAACCGGTCAAGATGGTGCTTACTTAGCTCAATTACTGCTAAAAAAGAATTATAAGGTTTATGGAACGTGCAGAAGAAGTACCTCAGAGAAATTCACGAATCTTAAACATTTAAATATTGATAATAAAATATCTTACTGTGATTTTGATTTATTGGAATTTAGCAATATTCTGGAAACTATAGATAAAATTAATCCAACTGAAATATACAACCTTGCAGCTCAAAGTTTTGTGCCCACATCATTTAATGTTCCCATAGTAACCACCGATATAAATTCACTGGGTGCGCTAAGAATTTTAGAGGCAATTAGAATAAGTAAAAAAAATATTAAATTTTATCAAGCATCAACCTCTGAAATGTTTGGTAAGGTTACTCAAATACCTCAAACTGAAAAGACACCTTTTTATCCAAGAAGTCCATATGGCGTTGCCAAACTATATTCACATTGGATTACAATCAATTATAGAGAATCATACGATATGCATGCATCTTCTGGCATATTGTTTAATCATGAATCACCCCTAAGAGGTAAAGAATTTGTAACAAAAAAAGTTACATCAGCACTTACACGCATAAAAAAAGGGTCTAGTGAAGTTCTAGAAGTCGGGAATGTACTTGCGAAGAGAGACTGGGGATTTGCTGGGGATTATGTTGACGCTATGTATAGGATGCTACAACAAAAGAATCCTGATGATTATGTAATAGCTACTGGAAAAACTCATAGTGTAAAAGAATTTATTGACTTGTCCCTTAAATACTTAAAAATTAAATACAAATGGGTAGGTAAGGGGTTAAGTACTAAAGTAATAGATTTAAACAGCAAAAAAACAATTGTGAGAATTAATAAAGACTTTTTTAGACCAGCTGAGGTTGATCTTTTAATTGGAAACTCAATGAAAGCTAAAAAAAATTTAAGATGGAAACCCAACACTAAATTAAAAGAGCTGGTGAAAATTATGTTAGATCACGATTTAAAATATAGCTAAACGACTATCTTTTTTATCTGATCGGTTATTTCAGTATAAGAATATTTTCTCTTGTCGTCTGATTTAAGCGCCCTGCTGTATTTAGTGTTATATGGCACCCAACAATCGTACCACATGCAGTCAGAACTATTAAGTAAATCTATGACATGCGATGAATTTGCTCCACAAACTTGAACAACAAAACCCGCATGACAACTAAGGACATACTTAGAATTGAAAATGAGTCTTTCAAATTCAAAGATAGGTATATTTTCTAAGTGAATGATATTTTCATTAAAACTCTCAAATATTAAAGTGTTATCAATATTATAATCATAAGTGGCAAAGCTTTCCCTGACATTATTCATATAACTCAAGGTATTATTAAATGAAGTAATAACAATTTTCATATTTATTGATTGCTGTATCTCTTTTATAAGTTTATGACATTCCGTATTAAAATTATGAATATCAACCCATTTTTCATCTAGATGTATTAAAAGAAATTCTTTGTATTTTATTTTATTTAGTAATTTTAGAATATATTCCTCAGAATGTTTATTCACTGGGAAAACATAGGGGTCAGTATTTTTTGTTTTTTTTTGGATAATTTCTAACAAACTTATATAAATTGATGGAAGATGCTCTACTTCCTGCAAAGAACCTCTTCCAGTTATAACTTTAATGTAATCAAATATGAGGTTTTTGCTAATAAATCTAAAAGTAAATGGTCTATACCTAGTATATTTAAAAAAACCTAAAAAACTTGATTTTACTCTGTAAACAAGCCCAATTTTATTATGCGACTTTGCTAAGAGTGAACAAAAATATGAAAACTTCTTGCCATCAATTGCTACAGATGTGTGATAATTGCGCCTTAGTATCCTTAGTAATATCTTTATTTTTTGATAGAGACTAAAATCTTTATGATAGGGGATTGTTTCGTCAATAAAGTCGTATTCTTTAATAATTTTCTCATTATATGGCGAGCAAACCACAGTAGTATAAGAATCTGAAATTGAATTTGATGTATCTCTAATTAAATGAGAATGAATAAGGA
>CABYDZ010000007.1 GCA_902517885.1 uncultured Pelagibacteraceae bacterium | reverse complement strand
CCGCCTTAGTCCCAGAATAATACAATATGTCTTAGAAAAGATTAGACACAATTTATCTCTTCCCGAAACTGCTACTCCTCATGCGCTCAGGCACAGCTTCGCCACCCATCTGCTTGATTCTGGTGGAGATTTAAGAACAATACAAGAATTACTGGGACATAGCAGCTTGTCAACTACTCAAAAATATACAAAGGTCGAAACAGAAAAGCTATATGACGCTTACTCAAAAACCCATCCTCTTGCTAAGAAGTAAATAAATTATATATTAAGCATTAAATGAATAATCCAATTCAAAAATGGCATGATGTAGTGAAGCTAAGAGATTATAATACTCTTACAGAAATCCTGCACGATGATGCAATTTTCTATTCACCTGTCGTCTATACTCCTCAAAAAGGAAAAGATATAACTTTGAAATATTTGATTGCAGCTTCAGAAGTATTTAATGCCTCAAGTTTTAAATATGAAAAAGAAATGATCGGTGAAAACTCAGCAAGCTTAGAGTTTTCGCTAACAATTGATGATACTGATATCAATGGAATTGACCTAATTACCTGGAATAATGATGGATTAATTACTGAATTTAAGGTATTTATAAGGCCGCTTCAGGGCGTAAATTTAATACACAAAATGATGCAAGGAATGTTAGAAAATTTTAAAAATGTCAGTTGATTTTATTCTAGATTATAAACCACTAGACCTAGCGATGGTTCTACTTCCTGTTTTTGTTTTATTGGCAATTGTAGAGATAACAGCTGTTTATTACCTTAAAATAAAAACTAGGCATGATACAAAAGAATGGTTTTTAAATCTTTTTCTAGGTATTGCTAGTTTCCCCATTAATGGTCTTTTCGGTTTTATAACTATAGCTGCTTTGTTTTGGGCTAAAAGCTATCAGATTTATTCATTTCCTTTTACACTTACAACGCTTGTAATATGTTTCATTCTTGATGATCTAAGATTCTACTTACATCATAGAATAGTTCATCGATGGAGATGGGGATGGGGATTGCACCGCGTCCATCATTCATCTGAAAGAATGGCTCTTGATGTTGGAGCAAGACAGCCATGGACTAAACATTTCACAGGAACAATGATGCTTAAAGTTCCCCTAGTATTAGTTGGATTTGACCCAATTATGGTTTTACTATGTGGTTTTGTAAACGCTTACTATCAATTTTTACTTCACACACAAACAATATGGAAATTACCGGCTTGGTTTGAATATATTTTTAATACTCCTTCTCACCATCGGGTGCATCACGGAAAAAATCCAAAATATTTAGACTCGAATTATGCTGGAACATTAATAATTTGGGATAGGATGTTTGGTACTTTTGTAAAAGAGGATCCAAAAGATTTACCAGATTACGGTTTAGTTGAACCTTTAAACACTTATAATCCAGTGAGAATACTCTTTGGAGAATATTTCAACATCTTTAAAGATATTTCTAAAAAAGGAATTACTCTTAAAGATAGGTTTATGTACTTATTTGGACCCCCAGGCTGGTCACATGACGGGACGCGAAAGACGTCTACACAGATTAAAGAGGATTATCGTAGAACTCTAAAAAGCAGTTAATGATACCTCCGGTACATTTTGCTTTATCTGAAATTTTGATCGTATTAACAAGCATTTACTCTTTTCGATATTTCTTAAAGTATAAATTTAATTATGCTTCACTAGGTGTTTTGATCTTGGGTGCCACTGCTTTTTTGGCTTCAATAAGGTTTGGCTTCAGTTTACATAATGAACTGAAATTTATTCATCAATTATTTAATACACTATCACTACTTTTTGGTATTCCATTAATTGTAATAGAGTTCATAAAGAAAAATGATTTTTTTAATTATAAATTGATTTTAATATCAACATTGATAATAGGCATAGTGAGTATCTATATTTTCTTTCAGGCTAAAAGCTTAATTATGTTTATAGCTGTTATATGGTTGATACTTGGAATTATTTTTTCATTCTTAATACCTAGGAAAAATATTATTTATCAATTTCTCTCAGGCTTCATATTTTCAATAATTCTTATAAATTTTTTAATTAGGCAAAGTCAGTTTTTCGAACCAAATTTTGGCTGGCATTTTTATCATATTGTAATTGCAATATGGCTTTATTTGATAACGATTTTATTAGCAAATGAAAATACTAGATATGAATAGCTTGATTTTCTACATTAAGGGCTGCTTCCTTAATCGATTCAGTTAATGTTGGATGAGCATGGCACGTTCTGGCTATATCTTCAGCCGATGCTCCAAATTCCATAGCAACTGTAAGCTCACCAATCATATTGCCTGCGTCTGCACCAATTATATGAACACCCAATACTTCATCGGTTTTGTTATCAGATAAAATCTTTACAAATCCACCTGTATCGTTCATTACTTTTGCTTTTGCATTTGCAGTAAAGGGAAATTTACCAACTTTATAAGTAACGCCTTCAGCTTTTATTTCATCTTCTGTTTTACCCACTGAAGCAACTTCTGGCGCTGTATATATTACTGATGGAATTGCATTATAATTTACATGTCCAGCCTGCCCATCAATAATCTCCGCAACCGCAGTTCCTTCTTCGGATGCTTTATGGGCTAGCATTGGACCTAATTTGCAATCACCCACTGCAAATATATTATCGATCGAAGTTTTAAAATGATTATCAGTAATTATAAAACCTTGATCATTTAATTTAACTCCCAATTCTTCAAGATTTAATCCAAAGGTATAAGGTCTTCTGCCTGTAGAAATTAGAACCTTGTCACAGTCTATATCCATAGTTTGCCCCTTGTTTTCCACTGAGACAGCTAAAGAATCATCTTCTTTGCTTACTGATCTTAATGCCGTAGAAAGTTTAAAGTCAAAACCCTGTTTAATGAGTATTTTCTGAAAACTGCTTGATACTTCTGTATCCATTCCTGGAAGAATTCTATCTGCATATTCAATGACTGTTACTTTAGAACCAAGTCGTGACCAAACGGATCCCATTTCCAGGCCTATATAACCTGCGCCAATGACAACTAAGTGATTGGGAACTGATTGCAGACTTAATGCACCAGTAGATGATAAAATATCTTTTTCATCGATCACTACTCCATCAGGACTAGATACCTCAGATCCAGTAGCAATAATTATTTTTGCAGATTTAATCATCTCTGATTTTTCACCTGATAAAATTTCTATTTCATTAATATTCTTTAGTTTTGCAAACCCAGACTTACGATTGATTTTGTTTTTTTTAAACAAAAATTCAACTCCTTTAGTTAGCGATTCAACACTTTCTGATTTTTTTTCCATTATTTTACTCAGATCAAAGGAAACATTATCGAAATTGATTCCTAACTTCTTTAGATCCGATGCCTGATCAAATAAATGTGAGGAGTGAAGAAGAGATTTTGATGGAATACAGCCAATATTAAGGCATGTTCCTCCTAAAGTCTGACCTTTTTCAATGCAACAAACATTGTAGCCTAACTGTGCAGCTCTAATTGCACAAACATATCCTGCAGGTCCGCTACCTATAACCGTAATATCAAATTCTTCCATTCTATACCCCTAGTAGAATTCTATTTGGATCTTCTAAACTTTCTTTAACTCTAACCAAAAAAGTAACTGCGCCTTTGCCGTCCACAATACGATGATCGTAAGATAGGGCAAGGTACATCATTGGCCTAATTACAATATCACCATTTACCGCAATTGGCCTTTCCTCAATCTTGTGCATGCCAAGTATCCCTGATTGAGGGGGGTTTAAAATAGGTGTAGACATAAGAGACCCATAAACGCCGCCATTCGAAACTGTAAATGTACCACCTTGCATGTCATCGATACTTAATTTTCCAGTTCGAGCTTTTTGTCCTAAATTAAAAATCTCTTGCTCTATTTCTACTATTGATTTTTGATCAGCATCTCTGATAACAGGCACAACCAATCCTTGGTCAGTTCCTACTGCAACACCAATATTATAAAAATTTTTATATATGACATCATTATTTTCAACTTCTGCATTAACCTCAGGAATGTCTTTGAGAGCTGTGATACAAGCTTTTACAAAGAAAGACATAAATCCTAATTTTATTCCATATTTTGTCTCAAAAGCATCTTTATGCTCATTACGAGTTCTAATCAATTCACCCATATCAACTTCATTAAATGTTGTGAGCATGGCTGCATTATTTTGTGCATCTTTGAGTCGTTTAGCTATAGTTTGTCTTAGTCGAGACATTGGCACTCTTTCTTCTTTACTGCCGTGCTCCTTACTTATTGATGGCTTCGTTGAAAGTTCTTGAACATTATTACTTGAGGCTAAAATATCACCCTTTGTAATCCTTCCATCTGAACGAGTAGTAGCTACTTGAGCAATATCAAGATTTTTTTCTGCTGCAATTTTCCTAACTGCAGGTGATAGTTTTGAGACTTTACTCTCAAGAATTTCTTTTGGAGTATTGTCCAAAGGTACACTTGATTCTTGTATAACTGGCTTTTCCACCATCAGTTCTTCTTTGGGCTTTTCTTCTTTAGTGGTAACTATTTTCTCAGAATTTTCAGGAGCTTTTTTTACTTCTGCAGTATCATTGATGGCTCCCAATAATGCGCCTACCTCGACTGTTGATCCTTCAGGCGATGAAATTTTTTCAATCAATCCAGAAGCAGGGGAAGGAACTTCAAGAGTCACTTTATCCGTTTCTAACTCAAGCAGTGGTTCATCTATTGTAACGCTGTCTCCCTCATTTTTATACCACTTAGCAACAGTTGCTTCCACAACACTCTCACCAAGAGATGGTACTTTTATATCTACGGACATACTAATTATTTAACACTTTAACAATATTATTCAATTGGCAGTTTGAACTTTACAAGAGATACCCCATCTTTATTGTCTTTTATTTCGCTTCTTTCTGATTCCGTAGCTAGTCTTAGAATATTTAATTGGTTTTCAGCGTGACGATTAGCTATTCCTGTTGCAGGGGAAGCAGATGCTTTCCTTCCAATAAATAAGAGTTCTTCATATTTACCAGTTATTGATTGGTTAACTGACTCTACTCTATGCTTTACAAAGCGAAATGCGCCCATATTTGAAGGTTCTTCTTGAACCCAGTAAATTTCAGCCTGAGGATACTCTAGCAATTCTTCTTTTAAAGCTTCATAAGGAAACGGATACAATTGATCAAACCTTAAAATTTGAATATTTTCTAATTTACGCTTCTCAATATAATCATCTAACTCAAAATAAATTTTTCCTGAGCAAAGAAGTAGTCTATTAATTTTAGATTTTTCAATTTTAGAAAGTTCTTTTCTTAAAATACGGTGAAAAGTTGAACCGTTTGTAAACTCAGCAATATCAGAAACATTCTTTTTATGTCTAAGCGTTGATTTAGGAGTCATTATCACAAGCGGTTTACGAAAATCCCTAAGCAACTGTCTTCTTAGAACATGAAAGTAATTTGCGGGTGAAGTGCAGTTAACTACTTGAATATTATCTTCAGCACAGAGTTGTAAGAATCTCTCTAGTCTTCCACTTGTATGTTCAGGACCTTGGCCTTCATGTCCATGAGGCAGCAAGAGTGTTAGTCCTGACATTCTTAACCATTTTCTTTCACCCGTAGTAATAAACTGATCAATTATAGTTTGTGCATTATTTGCAAAATCACCAAATTGTCCCTCCCACAGAACTAAGGTTCGAGGATCTACTTGAGAATAACCATATTCAAATCCAAGGACTCCATACTCAGACAAAAAACTATCGATGATTTCAAAGAAGCCCTGTTCGTTTCTAAAATGCCTCAGAGGCACAAACCTATCTTCGTTAACTTGATCATAGAGCACAGAGTGTCTTTGACTAAAAGTTCCTCTACCAGAGTCTTGTCCTGAAAGCCTTACACCATATCCTTCAGCCAATAGTGATGCAAACGCGAGAGACTCAGCGGTCGACCAATCTACTCCTTTTCCCTCGTTAATACTGTTGAGGCGATCATCATAAATTTTTTTGATTCTTTTATGAGGACTAAATTCTTTGGGTATTTGATGAATTTCTTTTCCAATTTTTTTAAATTCATCTTCTGATATAGACGTTTGTCCCCGTCTAGCATCAATAGATGCAACATTTATTCCTTTCCATGAGCCCTCAAGCCAGTCGGCTTTATTGGGTTTATAAGATTTTGCAGATGCTAGCTCTTCATTTAACTTTTTATTATATAATGAAATCTCATTGTCAATCTCATCCGAAGTTAATACACCCTCACCGATCAATCTTTGCTGATATATGTTTAAAGTCGTCGAATGCTCTTTGATTTTTTGGTACATTAATGGTTGAGTAAATTCTGGCAAATCCATTTCGTTATGGCCGGCTCTACGATAGCAAAACATGTCTACAACTACATCCGTCTTAAATTTATTCCTGAATTCAACAGCAAGCCTGCAAACATGAACTACAGACTCTACATCATCTCCATTAACGTGAAATATAGGTGCCTGAATAATCTTAGCAATTTCAGTACAATAAGGAGCTGATCGTCCATAATGGGGCACAGTTGTAAAACCTATTTGATTATTGATTACAAAATGAATTGTTCCTCCAGTTCGAAAACCTCTTAATTGTGACATAGCAAATGTTTCAGCAACTACTCCTTGACCTGCCATAGCTGCATCACCATGAATGAGGAGACCCATGACTTTGTCATTGGTTTTGTCTTTAAGTAAAGTTTGCTCTGCTCTGACCTTTCCCATCACAACAGGATCAACTGCCTCAAGATGGGATGGATTCGGAGTTAAAGAAAGATGAATCTTTTTATCATCAAATTCCCTATCGCTAGAAATGCCTAAATGATATTTAACATCACCCGATCCAAGTATTTCGTTGGGATCTTCGCCGCCACCTTCAAACTTTGCCATGATGGACCTCAAAGGTACCTCCATAACTGATGATAATAATGTCAACCTTCCTCTGTGAGCTGTACCTATATAAATATCTTCAATTCCAGATAAACAACTTTGTTTGATTATTTGCTCTATCCCTGGAACAGTTGCCTCACTGCCAACTAATCCAAATCGTTTTGTGCCAATAAATTTTTTGTCTAAGAACTTCTCAAACATTTCTGCTTCTAGCAAACGTTTGAAAATTGCTTTTTTTCCATTTGAAGTAAATTGAGTTTTATTTCTAACTTCCTCTATTCTTTCTTGAACCCATTGTTTTTGATCTGCGTCCTGAATGTGAACAAATTCTACACCTATTGATCCACAGTATGTCTCTTTTAAAATACTAATAATTTCATTTAATGTTGTGAAATTGAGCCCAAGACTACCATCAATAAATATTTCTTTACTAAGGTCTTTCTCTTCAAATCCATAATTTCTGTAATCTAATTCGGGGTAATTTTTAATTTCTTTTAAATTTAATGGATCAAGATTAGATGCTAAATGGCCATTAACTCTAAAAGCTCGGATTAGTCTTATCGCCCTGATTGAGTCGTATATTTGTTCTTTTAATTCGTCTGAAGAAATATTTGTACTGGTATTTTCATTTGCTTTGTAGGACTTTTTTTCCCAAGAACTATTAATATTTATTGCTAGGTCTTCTTCAGTTTGAAAATCGTTATTTGACCAACTAGCTCTTAAAATATTTTGTTCATTTAAATTTTTTGATAATCCTGAGAAGAATGTTTGCCAATCTTCTGGTATTTGGCTTGGATCAGCTTGATACTTTTCATACATTTGTTCAATGTAGGTAGCATTTGAACCATGTAAGAAAGATGTTTTGTCAAAAATATCATTTGTTGAGGTTTTAGCCATTGAGTAAAATTACTTTAGATTTGATTCTTCAATACCTCAAGTAAAGTCGACCCTAATGCAGCTGGAGAATTTGAAATTTTAATGCCGGCTTCTTTCATTGCTTCAATTTTGTCGTCTGCTCCGCCTTTACCACCAGAAACAATTGCACCAGCATGCCCCATTCTTCTGCCTGGTGGAGCTGAAGTCCCAGCAATAAAGCCCACCGTAGGTTTTTTTGTAGTTTGTTTCTTTAAAAATTCAGCAGCTTCCTCTTCTGCTGATCCTCCAATTTCGCCAATCATAATTATTGACTCAGTTTCTGGATCAGAAAGGAATAAATCTAAACAATCAATAAAATTAGTGCCATTTATTGGATCTCCTCCTATGCCAATACATGTAGATTGACCCAAGCCTGCTACTGTTGTTTGATATACAGCCTCATAAGTGAGAGTTCCTGAGCGTGAGACAATACCTACATTACCTTTTTTATGAATGTGAGCTGGCATGATGCCTATTTTGCATTCATCGGGCGTAATTATTCCTGGACAGTTAGGGCCAATTAATCTTGAAGATGAAGAGCTTAATTTATCTTTAACTTTCATCATATCCATCACGGGAATACCTTCTGTGATGCAAACAATTAATTCAATCTCACTATCAATTGCTTCAATGATCGCATTTGCCGCATAAGGCGGTGGAACATAAATAACTGTAGCATTAGCATTAGTTTTTTCTTTTGCTTCTTTTACTGTATCAAAAACTGGAAGTTCAAGATGCATAGATCCACCCTTTTTAGGTGTGACACCTCCAACCATATTGGTCCCATATTTGATAGCCTGCTCAGAATGAAATGTTCCTTGCGCTCCAGTAAACCCCTGGCAAATAACTCTTGTATCTTTATTAACTATTACAGACATTAAACAAGCTTAACTATTTTTTTTGCAGCATCATCAAGGTCCTTCGCAGAAATGATTTCTATTCCTGAATTTTCAAGAATCTTCTTTCCTTGATCCACATTAGTACCTTCTAATCTAACAACAAGAGGAACGGAAATTTTTAATTCCTTTGCAGCAGAAACAATTCCCTCAGCAATAACATCACATCTCATGATGCCGCCAAAAATATTCACTAGTATCCCTTTCACACCTTGGTCTGAAAGGATGATTTTAAAAGCACTCGAGACTTTTTCTTTTGACGCGCCCCCTCCAACATCTAAGAAATTTGCAGGTTCACCGCCATACATTTTAATAATATCAAGACTAGCCATCGCAAGTCCAGCTCCATTAACCATGCATCCTATATTTCCATCCAATTTAATATAGGCAAGGTCGTATTTTGCTGCTTCTCTTTCATACTCATCTTCTTCATTTTCATCTCTTAATTCTTCAATTTCGGGATGTCTATAAATTGCATTATCATCAAAGTTGACTTTAGCGTCTAAACATAAAAGTTTCTTTGTATTTGTCACTATCAGAGGATTAACCTCAACAAGACTTGCATCTTTTTCAAGAAAAAATAGGTACATATTTTTAATCAAGTCTGACAATTGATTGTTCAAATCATCTCCTATTTCAAAAGCCTTTTGAATCATTTCAATATCATTATTTGTAACACCTATTGATGGTTCAATTTGAACTGTAGTAATATTTTCAGGTGTGTCCGCGGCGACAGCCTCAATATCCATGCCTCCCATTTTAGAAACTATAAATGCAACTTTACTAGTTGATCGGTCTAGTAGACATGAAAGATATAATTCTTTTTCTATATCAGAACCATTTTCAATATAAATTCGATTAACCTCTTTACCTGATGCTCCAGTTTGGGGGGTAACTAAATTCATGCCATACATTTTTTTTGCTTCATTTAAGGCTTCTTCTTTAGATGAAACAACTTTGACTCCTCCACCTTTTCCTCTTCCTCCTGCATGTATTTGGGCCTTAACCACCCATACTGGACCCTCAACTTCATTTACAGCTTTTTCAATTTCATCTGCACTATATGCTACAGAGCCTAATGAAACAGGGATGTTATAACTTCTAAACAAATCTTTAGCTTGATATTCGTGAATGTTCATACTTACTTTAATGAGGGATCTATATTTTTAGCTGCATCAAATAATTCACTCACAGCTTCTATTGAAGTATCAAAATGTTTTTTTTCTTCAGCATCTAAGTCTAATTCAACAACTTGTTCAATTCCTCTTGATCCGATAATAACCGGAACACCAACATAAAGATCCGTAACCCCATATTCCCCATTTAAATGTGCAGCACACGGCAGAGTTTTCTTTTTGTCATTTAGATATGAGTCAGCCATTTCAATTCCAGATGCTGCAGGACCATAAAATGCAGACCCAACTTCTAACAATTTTACTACCTCCGCCCCACCTTTGCGCGTTCTGTCAATAATTTCATCAAGTCTTGGTTGGGATATTTGACCTTGGTTTACCAAATCCATCAAGGGCTTACCACTAACTGTTGTTCTATTAGGAACGGGAACCATGGTATCACCATGTCCACCCAAAACGAATGAGTCTACTTCACTTATAGGTACATTTAGCTCTTGTGATAAGAAATATTTAAATCTTGAAGTATCCAGCACGCCTGCCATACCAATCACTTTATTTTTTGGTAAGCCAGAATATTTTTGAAGTGCCATTACAATTACATCTAGTGGATTTGTGATACAAATCACAAAAGCGTTAGGTGATGTAGATTTGATACCTTCAGCAACTTGTTTTATGATTTTCAAGTTGGTGCCTAATAGATCGTCTCTTGTCATGCCTGGTTTTCTTGGCACGCCAGCAGTAATTATGATAACATCAGAGTCTCGAGTATCTTCGTAATTGTCTGTTCCCGATAGGGAAACATTAAAGCCATCAATTGCCGATGACTGTGAAATATCTAATGCTTTTCCTTTAGCTAAACCAGCCATTAAGTCAAAAAGAACAACATCACCTAATTCTTTTATTGCTGCGAGATGGGCTAACGTACCTCCAATTTGACCAGCTCCAATAAGTGATATTTTTTTATTTTTCATCTGAGAATATTTACAGTCCGTAAACTAACTAGATAGAGATTAAAATCAAGCTAAGAATCTAAATTATTTCATCGTTGGAATTGTAAATTCCGCACCTTCTCTCATGCCAGTCGGCCATCTTGAAGTTACTGTTTTCAATCGTGTAAAAAACCTTACTCCATCCATGCCGTGCATTGCGTGATCACCAAATAACGATCTTTTCCATCCGCCAAAACTGTGAAAAGCCATTGGAACTGGTATGGGTACATTAACACCTACCATACCGATCTTACATTGATTAGAGAATGCACGAGCAGTATCTCCATCTCGAGTATAAATAGTGGTACCGTTTCCAAATTCGTGATCATTAACCATTTTTAAGGCATCATTAAAAGTTGGTTGGTGCACAACTGACAGTACAGGACCAAATATTTCCTCTCTATATATCTTCATATCTTCTTTAACATGATCAAACAAACAGCCTCCTATAAAATATCCATTTTCATATCCTTGAAGTGAAATCGATCTTCCATCAACAATTAATTCAGCTCCTTCAGATACCCCTGCATCAACATAGCTTTTAACTTTTGCAAGATGAACATCACTAATCAGTGGGCCCATTTCAACTTCTGGATCAGTTCCAGGACCTACCTTCAAGTTTTGAACGCGAGGTGTTAATTTTTCAATTAGCTTATCACCTACATCGCCAACAGCGACAGCGACAGATAGAGCCATACATCTCTCCCCAGCTGAACCGTATCCTGCACCAATTAACCCATCAACGACTTGATCAAGATCAGCATCAGGCATAACAACCATATGATTTTTAGCGCCACCCAAGGACTGTACTCTTTTATTGTGCTTTGAAGATGTATGATAAATATATTCAGCAACTGGGGTTGATCCTACAAAGCTTACTGAATCTACAGCTGGATCAGTTATTAATAAATCAACTGCTTCTTTATCGCCATTAATTACATTAAATACTCCATCTGGAAGCCCAGCTTCTTTTAACAATTCAGCCATCATATAAGGAACAGTTGGATCTTTTTCACTTGGCTTAAGAATAAATGAATTGCCACATGCTATCGATATAACAAACATCCACATTGGAACCATGGCAGGAAAATTAAATGGAGAAATACCAACGCTTACACCCAATGGCTGTCTCATGCTCCAACTATCAATATCGGATCCTACGTTCTCAGAGTATTCTCCTTTAAGAAGATGAGGAATACCACAGGCAAATTCTACAACTTCCATGCCCCTGGTAATTGAACCTGCTGAATCAGATAAAATTTTACCATGTTCAGAAGTCAGTTCCAGTGCAAGCTTATCCATGTCTCGCAGAATTAAATTTTTGAACCTAAAAAAAACTCTTGATCTTGTTAAAGGTGGAGTTGCAGCCCATCTTTTTCCTGCTTCAACTGCACATTCTATTGCAAGCTTTACATCCTCAGAATTAGCAAATGAGACTTTTTTTGTTTTTTCTCCATTCGCAGGATTAAATACATCACCAAACCGCTCAGATTTACTAATATGTTCTTTACCATTAATAAACTGATTAATTACTTTCATTAGACATTCCTATATTTCAAAATTTTCTCCAATAGCCTCACAGCTTTTAGTCCATAGTAGATTCTTAACCTCATCATTATCGTAAAAAGACTCAAGTGGAAATGATTTTGCTTTACCCTTAGCTCCTTTTAAACCAGGCCCAACAATTGATCCTGAATTAATTTTAGGATCAGCGATACACCTTAATAATCCTAAGGTTCCGTCCTTTTCAGACTGACCAAACTTCATCATATATTTTGTAAAAAAACTACCCAAACCGCCATCTTCAACAGTCGTAGATTGTAAATCACTTTCTGCAAGACCAGGATGTGCAACCATTGCTCTAATCTTTGAATTTTTATTCTGTAATTTCTCGTGCAAACAAGCAGTAAACGCAGCATTAGCAAGTTTTGTTTGAGCATAACGTTCCCAACGACCGGTGCCAAATATCATACTGCCTTTGTCTCCACCTAAGTTACCACCCTTTTTTTCAAAAAATTTTTCTTTTAATTTCTTTGCTTGAGTGCGTGCAATGCTTGAATGATTAACGATTCTTGCTTCATTTCTTAATTGTGATGCTTTATCTAATAATGGCATACATAACTTAGTAAGAAGAAAATGAGAAAGATGATTTGTTTGCATCTGTACATCAAAACCATCAATTGTAGCTTTGTCTTTGAGTGCCATAACACCAGCATTATTACATAAGACATCTAGGCCATCTGTACAAATTTCACTTACTTTTAATGACGCTGATTTAACTGATTCAAAGCTTTGAAGATCACAATCTACTTTATGAAGATCTCCATTTGAGCAGTTATCATTTAACAAGGCATAAGAAGTTTCAGCTCTATCTGATGGACGATTTAGTAATAATACTCGTGCACCAAGCTTAGCAACTGACTCAGCTGCATAAAACCCTAATCCCGAAGTTGTGCCTGTAATGGCGACTGATTTATTCTCCATTGATGGAAGCGAATTGAATAAGTCTTCAAAATACTTAGTTTTTAAGTTAGGTTTAGTGTAAGAATTCTTCATAGGTAAATTATTGTAAATTAATTAAGGCTAATAGCAATGTTTGAAAATTATGAGAAAACTTGATCTCCACGGATTTACATTAGAAGAGGCTTATCAGGATTTTACTGATTTTATTTACAGCGCGTATGAGGATAATATTTCTAAAGTTGAAATTATTACTGGTAATAGTGGTCAAATAAAAAAAGAATTCCCCCATTGGGCAGAGAATAATCATCAAATCAGATATATAGAAAACAGCTGGCATAAGGGAAGTTTCATAGTAAAAATTGAGAAGAAATATTGAGTATTGCATTTGTCAAGTTGGCAGTAGTATTTAGGTTCAATTATGTGCGAAGAATACTATATGTAGGATGTTGATGGACAACGCGATATTCTTTTTGTCATTAATACCCCTAATTAATAGTTGTCCATCATCCCCCCTTTAAAAAAGGATTACCGGCCAACAAAGATTGTTTTGATTGTTGGTTATTGTTGCGCGATCATTTGCTTAATTCCAGCGATTGCTTTAGCTGGATTAAGGCCTTTTGGACAGGCTTGAGTACAGTTCATTATGGTGTGGCATCTGTAAACTTTAAATGTATCATCCAGCTCTTTAAGTCTCTCTTTTCTTTCTTCATCACGACTATCTTGCAGCCACCTATAAGATTGCAGTAAGACGGCTGGCCCTAAATACTTATCACTGTTCCACCAATAACTAGGACAAGATGTAGAACAACAAGCGCATAATATACATTCATACAAACCGTCAAGTTTTTCTCGATCATTTCTTGATTGAATATTTTCTGTATCAGTTGCTTCTTGTTTTTGTTTTATTAACCATGGCTTTATAGACTTTAGTTGTTTGTAAAGATTTTCCAAATTTGTTACCAAGTCTTTGATAACAGGCATGTGAGGTAAAGGATAAATTTTAATATCACCTTTCACATCTGAAATTGCTTTTGTACATGCAAGTGTATTTGTGCCATCAATATTCATAGCGCATGAGCCGCAAATTCCCTCTCTGCAAGACCTTCTAAAAGTTAAAGAAGTATCAACTTCATTTTTAATTTTCATAACGGCATCTAGTACCATTGGGCCACAATCATCTATGTCAACTTCATAGGTGTCCATTCTTGGATTTTTATCATCCTCAGGAGACCATCTGTAGATTTTAAATTTTTTAATACTTTTATTTTCAGCTTCTAATTTATAATAATCACCGTCAGTGAGTTTTGAGTTGTCTGGAAGGTTGAATTGAACCATTAATAAACTCTTGCTTTGGGTTCTATGTATTTAACCTCGTTTGAAAGGGTATATTCATGAACCGATCTGTATTCTAACTTGCATTTTTCATCATTAAGCCAGGATAGTGTATGTTTCATCCAGTTTTTATCGTCTCTTTCCTTAAAGTCTTCTCGAGCATGCGCACCTCTGCTTTCTTTCCTATTATGAGCAGAATTCATGGTGACCACAGCTTGGGCAATAAGATTTTTATACTCTAACGATTCTAATAAATCTGTATTCCAGACAAGTGACTTATCTTTTATCTTTAAGTTTTCACTATCTAGCCAAGTTTCTTCTATGAGTTTTTTTCCTTCTGACATAATTTCATCATCTCTGAATACTGCACAATGTTTTTGCATGACTTTTTGCATTTGAGATCTCAATTCGGCAGTTGTGACATCGCCGTCAGAATTTCTGGTAGCGTCAAACCTTGCTACTACATCATCGATAACTGATTTAGGAATATCTTTATTTTTCTCCCCCTTAGGAACAATATCATCAATTCTGTCTGCAGCAGCTTTTCCAAATACAACAAGGTCAATTAGAGAATTAGATCCTAATCTGTTTGCACCATGAACGCTCACACAAGCTGACTCTCCAACGGCCATTAGACCAGGTACGACTGTTTCGTCGCCTTTAACAAGATTCATAACCTCGCCGTGGAAGTTAGTTGGTATTCCACCCATGTTATAATGTACTGTCGGAATAATAGGTATCGGGTCTTTAGTTACATCCACTCCAGCAAAGACTTTTGCAGATTCTGATATCCCTGGTAGTCTTTCTTCAAGAATATTAGAGTCAATATGGTCTAGATGAAGATACATGTGATCTTTATCCTTTCCCACACCTCTTCCATCAATAATTTCTTTGGTAATAGATCGTGACACAACATCTCTTGAAGCTAAATCCTTTGCCGATGGAGCGTACCTTTCCATAAACCTTTCTCCCTCACTATTTACTAGGTATCCACCTTCACCTCTAGCTCCCTCTGTTATCAAACAGCCAACACCATAAATTCCCGTAGGATGAAATTGAACAAATTCCATATCTTGAAGCGGAAGTCCCGCTCTTAATACCATTGCATTTCCATCTCCTGTACATGTGTGAGCAGATGTAGCGGAGAAATAAACTCTTCCATAACCACCTGAAGCTAATACAGTTTGTTTTGAGTTAAATACATGTAGCTTGCCGTCCTCTAAACACCAAGCAACAACGCCTCTGCATTCACCTTCAACCATAAGTAAATCTAAAACAAAATATTCGATGTAATAATCCACATCATGTTTTAAGGATTGTCCATAAAGAGTGTGAATAATGGCATGGCCAGTTCTATCTGCCGCAGCACATGTTCTTTGCGCAGTTCCATCACCATAATTTTTTGTCATACCACCGAAAGCTCGCTGATATATTTTGCCATCTTCTGTTCGACTAAATGGCACACCATAATTTTCTAACTCTAAAACTGCTTTGGGAGCATTTTTACATAAGTATTCAATTGCATCCTGGTCTCCAAGCCAATCGGATCCTTTGACCGTATCGTACATATGCCATCGCCAATCATCTTCTCCCATATTTCCTAACGCAGCTGAAATTCCACCCTGGGCTGCAACTGTATGACTTCTTGTGGGAAAAACTTTAGAAATGCAAGCTGTCTTATATCCGTTCTCCACGGCACCAACTGTTGCTCTTAATCCCGAGCCTCCAGCTCCTACTACAACTACGTCATAATCGTGATATTCAATTTCGTAACTCATATTAAAATATTAAAATTAACAATAATGATAAACATACAAAGATTAAAATAAGTATAAAAAAGGACGATATTAAAAAATTAATTATCTTTTTAGCAGATTCGTCATGAATGTAATCTTCAAGTATCTCATTTACTCCTACTCTCATATGAATTAGCCCTAAAACAGTAAATATAAATATAAATAAAATCGACTGCAGACTTCTTAATTCTTCCAATATCAACTGATATGGTTCACCAGCAAAATGAATTATTCTCAAAAATAGATATATGATGAGTGGGATCAACAAAATGGTAGTTAATCTGTGAATTTTCCAGGCATTTTTTGCAGATTCCATAATTATAATATGCCCATAACCATCATCCAGAAAATTACCGTTAGAATAACTGTAAGAAAGACCGTTAGCCACCCTGTCAATTTGGCAGTATTTAAGTCCAATCCGTAACCTGAGTCCCAGAACAGATGCCTGATACAATTTAAAAAATAAAATAAATATGAAAATGTTAAACCAATAAGAATTGTTCTAACAAATAAATTGTTGGCAACGTTGATTGTAGACTCATAAAAATCTTCACCACTACCAATAGCAAATAGTAAAAATATTATTATTAATGATCCCAGTGATGAAACAACTCCTGTAATTCTATGAAGAATAGATAAGACAGAAGTAATTTGCCATCTATAAACTTGAAGGTGAGGTGAAAGTGGATTGCTCATTATTAACCATCTATTTATATCAAAAATGACAGATTTAAACGACAGTAAATTAATTTTTCCTTGGTATTAATGCCCAATAATCAAGACTCAAAAGTACCGAAGAATCAAATCTATTATTTTTATCCTGATGTTGAAACTGATAAGCCTGCGCATCTCCAATTCCATTACTTCTTATACGCAATGCTCCAAGATTATCAGAAACTTCAATCTTGTCTAAAATAGTGCTCCATGCAAAAACTGTTGTTCCCGCAAAGCATGGTGATGCATGAGTGCCTCCATTTATTGCAATTATTTTAAAAGCATTCGACAAACCATTAAATGTAAGAGCTCTTGTTAAGCTAATTACATGCCCACCATAAACAATTCGTTTTCCAAACCTTCCACCTTTTTCGACAAAATGATTAAAATGAACTTTTGCATTGTTCTGGTAAAGTTTAGTTGCCATCATGTGTTCTGCTTCTTCAACAGTCATTCCATCGATGTGATTAATTTTTTCATTAACATTATAATCTTCGTAACAGAGAGCAGATCCAGATGCTGAATAGTCAAAATTCGAAACATCAAAATTATAATTTTGTGCAATTGATATTATATCCTTATTTGATACTTCTTTATTTAAATCAGGAATTGAAGGATCGACTTTTTTAAGTTTTTTATTTTTCTTTCTTACCATAACCCATCTTTTATAATCGATTACAGACTCACCATGCTGATTAGATCCAATTGAATGAACATATACAACCCCGTTATCTCCACTCGAATTTTCTTTAATACCTATAACCTCTGAGGTTGAATGAATTGTATCGCCTGGATAAGCAGGTTTGAGAAATTTGCATTCAGCATACCCAAGATTAGCAATTGCATTTAATGAAATATCTGGAACAGTTTTTCCAAACGCAATATTGAATAAAAGAAAATCGTCAACTGGGGATTCATCTAGAGACATCTTTTTTGCAAACTCTTTTGATGAATGTAAGGCATACCTAGAGCCATACAGAGCAGTATATAATGCGCAGTCTCCTGAAGTAATTGTTCTAGGTGTTGCATGTATAATTTTTTGACCCATCTTAAAGTCTTCAAAAAAATTACCAATTTTGTATTTACTTGTTGAAGTCATAGATTCCTCAATATGAGAGTCTTCCTCAACTTTATTGACCAGCGATTCTGCTTCTATAACTCTTTTTGCATGGGCAACATGAAGTTCTTCTATTTGACTATCCTCAAAAGTTATAACGCCAATATTAGGATCTTTTTTTCGCGCTTCTTCAAAAGCAGCTACAATTCTTTTGGCTTTATCAAGTTGTTCCACGGTAGGAGTAAAAATTTTGTTGCATATTTGAATTTGCCCAGGGTGAATAAGCGTTTTGCCATCAAAACCCAAACCATGACTATAAGTACATTCTTCCTCAAAACCTTTTGAATCTCTAATATCGTTAAATACTCCATCTAGTATTGATAATTTAAATGCTTTAGAGGCCATCATACATTTTTCAAAACTTGTTACTAATGCAGTTCTTTTTAATTCGTCTTCAAGTCCAAGTTCAGTTGAAAGATCATTGGTTCCCATTACAAAACATTTTAAATGTTTTGACGCTTTAGCAATGTCATATGCGTTTACTATGGAAAGTGCAGTCTCCATCATTACCCATATTTTTATTTCCTTTGTACTAATATATTTTTCGCAATCCTGTATATCTTTAGCCTCATTAACCTTTGGTACCAATATTGCATCTGGAGTACACTCCTCTAAAATCTTTAAATCTTTCTGTCCTTCTTCTGAATCTAAGTTATTAATTCTAATTACTTGCTCTTTGTTTTTATTCACTCCCGAATTGATAATACTTACAATGGCTTTTCTTGCATCTTCTTTTGCACTTAATGCTACTGAGTCCTCTAAGTCGTAAATCAATGCGTCTACATCCAACGTACTGCTCTTCTTTAATGCCTTGGCATTAGAGCCTGGAACATAAAGCACGCTTCTTCTTGGTTTTCTTACATTTTTTCTCATTATTTTAAATGATCCTCTATAAGCATTTCAGCAATTTGAATTGTGTTTAAGGCTGCGCCTTTCCTCAAATTATCAGATACTACCCAAATTGATAAACCATTTTTAGTTGAAGTATCCTCTCTAATTCTTGAAACATAAGTATCATCATTGCCAGCACATTCCTTTGGTGTTACGTACCCACCATCTTCACGTTCATCTAATAATTTACAACCTGGTGCATTTTTAATTGCCTCTCTTGCTTGTTCTACAGAAACTTTTTCGTGAAATTCTATATTCACTGCCTCTGAATGACCAATAAAGACTGGTACTCTCACACAAGTCGCACTAAAACTTATTTCATTAGATAAAATCTTTTTTGTTTCTTGATCCATCTTAAGTTCTTCTTTTGTATAACCATCATCCATAAATTTATCAATGTGTGGAATAACATTAAATGCAATTGGTTTTGTAAACTTTATGTTGTCTTTTATTTCGTCAGAAAACATATTTTTTGTCTGGTCGAATAACTCATCCATGCCAGCTTTGCCTGCACCTGAAACAGATTGATAGGTTGATACAATCACCTTTTTTATTTTTGAAATTTCGTGCAATGGTTTTAATGCTACGACTAGTTGTATTGTTGAACAATTAGGGTTAGCAATAATATTTTTTATTTTATAATCTTTTATAGCTTCAGGATTTACTTCAGGAACGATTAGTGGAATATCTTTATCCATTCTAAATTGACTTGAATTATCGATAACAATGCAATTTTTTTCAGCAAACTTGGGTGCCCATTCTTTTGATACGCTCGCTCCTGCGGAAAATAGTGCTAGATCGGCTTTTGCAGGATCAAATTTATCAATTGCTTCGACTGTAAGCTCCTTGTCTCCAAATTCAACTTTAGCTCCCTCACTTTTACTTGAGGCAACAGGAAAAATATTAGATGAGTCGTAATTTCTATCTGAAAGTATGTTAAGCATCTCTCGACCGACATTTCCAGTTGCTCCAACTATTGCGATGTTTAAGCTCATAAATTAAAAATTCTGTTTTAATTGATTAATAATTTTGTCTCCCATTTCAACTGTCGACAAATTTTTATTATCATTACCTATTAAGTCGGCTGTCTTATAGCCATCTGAAAGTACTTTATTAACAGATTGATTGATAAGATCAGATTCCTTGTCCATATTAAATGAATATTTAAGGCACATTGCAAAGCTTAAGATTGACGCGATAGGATTTGCTATTCCTTTACCTGCAATATCAGGTGCTGATCCGTGAACGGGTTCATAAAGAGATTTTCTAAAGTTATTTGAATCGAATGCGCCCAATGAAGCTGAAGGCAGCATACCTAAAGATCCTGTTAACATAGCAGCTTCATCAGACAGAATATCACCAAATAAATTATCTGTAACAATTACGTCAAATTGTTTTGGATTTCTTACAAGTTGCATGGCGCAATTATCCGCATACATGTGTGAGAGTTCAACATTTGGATATTCATTTTTATGAACGTAAGACACTTCTTCTCTCCATAAAATGCCCGACTCCATAACATTTGATTTTTCACATGAAGTTACCTTGTTGTCTCTTTTGCTTGCCAGTTCAAAGGCTATTCTTGCAACTCTTCTTATTTCTTCTGTACTGTATGACTGAGTATTAATTCCAACTCTAGTTCCGTCACTTTTTTCTTCGATACCTCTTGGCTCTCCAAAGTAAATACCGCCTGTAAGTTCTCTAACAATTAGGATGTCTAAACCAGAAACAAGTTCAGATTTTAAAGATGATGCATCAACCATTGATTCAAAACATAAGGCAGGTCTTAAATTAGCAAACAAATCCATTTCTTTTCTGATGCTTAAAAGCCCTTGCTCAGGCCTTAAAGAAAAATCAAGATGATCCCACTTTTCTCCTCCAACAGCGCCAAGTAAGACGGCATGAGAGTCTTTTGCCTTATCTAATGTTTCATCTGATAAGGGGACACCATATCGATCATAAGCCGCTCCCCCAATATCATCTTTTTGTATTTCAAATACAACATTACTATTTTCTTCAACACATTTAGTAACTTTAATAACTTCATCCATTACTTCTGGGCCAATACCATCTCCAGACAAAATTAATAATTTGTATAATTTACTCATATTGTTTTACTTCCATATAACCAAGGGGTTTCTTTAGCTTGATTATTTTCAAAATCTGAAATCGAACTTGATTTATTTAAAGTTAGACCAATGTCATCGAGTCCTTCAATTAAACATTTCTTCTTAACAGGATCGATTTCGAATGTTATTTCTTTTTGTTCATTGTTTTCTACATAAGTTATGTTCTGCTTTTGTAGATCAATGTTGAAATTCAATGTATTCTCAGCTGTGTCCTGTAATTTAGCTACTGTTTCTTCGTCAAGAATTATTGGTAAAATTCCGTTTTTGAAGCAATTATTATAAAATATGTCAGCGTAACTTGGTGCGATTATACATTTAATGCCATAGTCAGCAATTGACCATGGAGCATGTTCGCGTGAAGAGCCACAACCAAAATTTTTACCCGCTATTAAGATACTTGCCCCATTGTACTGATCTTGATTGAGTGCAAAAGAATCTATTTTGTTACCGTCTTGATCAAACTTTAATTCAAAAAATAAATATTCTCCAAGACCAGTTCTTTTTATTGTTTTCAAAAACTGTTTAGGGATTATCATATCTGTATCAACATTAGTTATCCGTATAGGAATTGCATTGCCAGTTAGTTTATTAAATTTCTCCATTATAGATCTCTAAAATCAGTTAATTTGCCTTTGATAGCTGCAGCAGCAGCCATTTGTGGACTCATTAAATGCGTTCGCCCACCTCTTCCTTGTCTTCCTTCAAAATTTCTATTTGAAGTTGATGCACATCTTTCTTGAGGTTTAAGTTTATCTGCATTCATGGCTAAACACATTGAACAACCTGGATCTCTCCAATCGAACCCTGCTTCTATAAATATTTTATCTAAGCCTTCCTTTTCTGCCTGTTCTTTCACAAGTCCTGAACCTGGGACAATCATTGCATGAACATTTTTTTCAACTTTGCGACCTTTCGCAATTTTAGATACGGCTCTTAGATCTTCTATTCGTCCATTTGTGCAAGATCCAATAAAAACTTTATTTACTTCAATCTCATTAATTGGTGTATTAGGTTCGAGACCCATATAATCAAGCGCTCTTTCAATAGATATCTTTTTTTCATCACTACTTGCATTTTTTGGATCAGGAACGTAGCCGTCAATTGAAACAACATCTTCCGGACTTGTTCCCCAAGTTACTTGAGGAATAATTTCGTCTGCTTTTATTTCTACGATCTCGTCATATTGTGCGCCTTCATCAGTGGCAAGTGATTGCCAATGCTTAATCGCCGTTTCAAACTCTTCGCCAGAAGGAGCAAGTGGTCTGCCCTTTAAATATTCCCAAGTTTTTTCATCAGGACTGATTAAGCCAGCTCTTGCGCCTGCCTCAATAGACATATTGCAAACCGTCATTCTGCCTTCCATTGATAAATTTTTAATTACGTCACCTGTATATTCAATCACATAACCTGTTCCACCAGCAGTTCCTATTTTTTTTATAATTGCTAATATTATGTCTTTTGCAGTTACACCGTCCACTACCTCGCCTGTAATTTTAATGCACATATTTTTAGCTTTTGTTTGAATCAGAGTTTGGGTAGCAAGAGTATGTTCAACTTCAGATGTTCCTATGCCCCACGCTAAAGCGCCAAAAGCTCCATGGGTCGATGTATGACTGTCTCCACAAACTATTGTCATTCCAGGTTGAGTAAATCCTTGCTCGGGACCAACAATATGCACAATACCTTGTCGCTTATCTGACATCGGTAGATAAGTGATATTATTTTCACTAGCATTTCTCTCTAGTGTTTCAACTTGTAATTTTGAATCTGGGTCCGCTATGCCCTTATCTCTATCCATAGTGGGCACATTATGATCTGCTGTCGCTAGAGTAAATTCAGGTCTTCTAACTTTTCTGCCACTCATTCGCAATCCTTCAAAGGCCTGCGGACTAGTTACCTCGTGCACAAGATGTCGGTCTATATAAAGCATGGTAGTTCCATCATCATTAATGGAAACGATATGGTTATCCCATATTTTATCATACAAAGTTTTTGGCGCACTCATAATTCAGTTAATGATATTAAAAAGAAAAAGAATTGTTTATTCTTTTGTGCTGTCTGTTTCTTCTGATTTTCCATCTTCCGCCTCAGGACTAGTTTCCTCTTTTGCTTCAGGTGTATCTTCAGTTTGTGACTCTGAAGTCTCAGCTTGCATCGTAGCCTCATCTTCAGTTGCAAGTTCTTCTGCGGCAACGATTTGGTCTTCCGCAACCTCTTCTGTTTCATCAATATATAGACTGGCTAAATCAGGCTGTTTATTTCTAATTCTTTCAACAATTCTTGCTTTTTTTCCAGTTAGGTCTCTTAAGTAATAGAGCTTTGCTCTTCTCACCTGGCCACTTCTTACAATTGAAATAGAGTCAATGGTTGGACTAAAAATTGGAAAGACTCTCTCAACACCCTCGCCAAAAGATATTTTTCTTACTGTGAATGAAGAACTCAGACCTCTATTCTTTTTTCTTATACAAACACCCTCAAATGCTTGGATACGTTCTCTTGTACCCTCTCGTACCTTAACATTTACTCTGACAGTATCTCCCGGATGGAACTGAGGTATTTTCTTACCTTTAATAAGTGTCTTTATCTGATCTTTTTCAAACTGCTCTATAATATTCATGATTGCCTCGCACCGTCTTTTAATACTTTATTTCTTGCTTGTCTTGTTTTTTTTGTAGTTTTTCCATATGTCTGGCCTCATTTTCTTAGTTATTTTCTCAGACATGTCCAAGCGCCATTTACTGATATTCTTATGATTACCTGACAATAATACATCTGGAATAGTCATGTTTTTCCATGTTTTTGGCCTGGTATATTGCGGATACTCTAACAAATCATTATTAAATGACTCCATTTCACTGGATTCTCTATGTCCCAAAGTCCCAGGAAGAAGTCTAACTATAGACTCAACTAGAACCTGAGCAGCTAACTCTCCACCAGCTAAAATGTAGTCTCCAATACTTAATTCTTCTATAGTGTAGTAATCCAAAAGACGTTGATCGATTCCCTCATATCTCCCACAAAGAAGATTTATTCCTTTCATTTTTGATAATTTGACAACTTTCTTTTGCGTGAGAGGCTTTCCCCTTGGGCTTAAGTAAATCAATGGGTATTTTTCTTTGGATTTTATATTTCTATAGCATGCATCAATAGCTTTACCCATGATATCTGGTTTAAAAATCATTCCAGGCCCACCGCCAGCTGTTGTATCATCAATTTTTTTATATTTATCTTTAGTATATTTCCTAGGATCAATTGTTTTTAATGACCATATTTTTTTGCTATGAGCTTTACCTATAACGCCTTGTCCAAGTATACCAGGAAAAGAGTCAGGAAATATTGATATGATTTTAACTTTATACATTTTATTAATTTAAGTATTCACTAACATTTTGAACCAGTAATAATTTTTTCTCTAAGTCTACTTTCTTTATTGTAGTTTTTGAAAATGGTATAAAAAAATCTTTTTGATCTTTATTTCTTACCTCTATCAAATCAGCTGATCCATAATTTTCAACTGAACATACTGTTCCAAGTGATTTTTCATTTTCATCCTTTACCTCTAAACTAATTAATTCATGATAATAATATTTTTTGCGATCATTTATATCAGGTAATTCAGAGGACTCTATTTCTATAAGAGATCCAACTATCAACTCAGATTTTTCTCTACTATCAACTTCCTTACATGAAACAATATACCCATTAGGCAGTACTTTTATTTTTTTTAGATTTATAGAATTATAATTTTTTCCAATATTAAAAGACTTGAACTTAAATATATTATCAGGGTTTTCCGTGAAAGATGTAATCTTGAAAAACCCCTTTAATCCATGAACGCCTCTAACTTCGCCAACCACTATGAACTTAGACATGATGAATAAGACTTTTACTTGTTCTCGTCTCCTGCTTGGTCTTCCCCTGTCTTTGTCTCTTCTGCTGGAGCTTCCTCTGCTGGAGCTTCCTCTGCTGGGGCTTCTTCTGCTGGGGCTTCTTCTGCTGGGGCTTCTTCTGCTGGAGCTTCTTCTGCTGGAGCTTCTTCTGCTGGGGCTTCTTCTGCTGCTGCAGATGCCTCTTGAGCTGCCGCTAAACGTTCTTGAGCTTTTTTCTTTGGTTGTGCTTTTTTTGGATTGTTTCCTTGAGCAGGCATTGGGATTAAACCCGCAGCACCCAGGATCTTTGCAACTTTGTCAGTGGGCTTTGCTCCTTTGGATAACCATTCCTTTATATTATCCTGATCCAATTGAACTCTGTCTTTATTATCTTTATTTAGAAGAGGATTAAACAATCCTACTTTTTCAATAAATCTACCGTCTCTTGGACTTCGAGAGTCAGCGACAACTACTCTATAGACAGGTCTTTTCTTAGATCCTGCTCTAGATAATCTTATTTTTAATGCCATTTTGTTCTCCTTTTGTTAAAAATTAAAATTTATTCTTAAAAAAATCATTTGATATACCAGCGCCTAATTGTCCACCTAACATATTTGGATCTATAGAGCCCATTCCCTTTTTTGATAACTTCTTCATCATGTCCGACATTTTTCTATGCTGTTTTAATATTTTATTGATATCTGAAATTGATGTACCAGAGCCAGCTGCAATTCTTTTCTTTCTTGATCCATTTATAATCTTTGGTTTATTTCTCTCATACTTTGTCATTGATAGAATTATTGCCTCTTGTTTTATAATGGAATTTTCAGGATTATCTTGTTGCGGGATTTTATCTTTCATATTTTTAAGACCTGGAATAAATTTCATTAAATTTGAAATCCCTCCCATTTTTTTCATTTGTCTAATCTGGCTAAGTAAATCATTAAGGTCAAACTCTCCGTTTTTCAACTTTTCAGCCATCTTTTCAGCGTCTTCTTCTTTAATAGTTTCAGATGCTTTTTCAACTAATGTTACGATGTCGCCCATTCCCAGAATACGATTGGCTATTCGTTCAGGATGAAAAACTTCAATAGCATCCATTTGCTCACCCATACCCATAAATTTAATAGGACAGTTAGTTGCGTATTTCATACTTAGGGCAGCTCCGCCTCTTGCGTCCCCATCTACTCTCGTTAATATTGTTCCTGTTACTGTAATTGTCTTAGAGAAGTCAGTCGCAACATTAACTGCTTCTTGTCCAGTTAAACTATCAAGAACCAACAATGTCTCTGTTGGGCTAATTTCTTTTTCTAATTGATTTAATTCATTCATAAGAGTCTGATCAATATTTATTCGTCCAGCTGTATCAAATAATAGACAGTCGATTTCTTGAAGTTGTGCAAATTGCAAAGCTCTCTTTGCAATATCTATTGGCAATTGATCTTCAACCTTTGGTAGAATTGAAACATTTATTTGTTCTGAAAGTTTCTTTAATTGATCGAATGCTGCAGGACGAGACGTATCAAGTGATATTAATAATACTTTTTTATTTTTCTTTTCTTTTAAATAGTTACCAATTTTTCCAACTGTCGTAGTTTTGCCGGAACCTTGTAGCCCAGCAAAAACATAAATTGAATTTCCACTTTCATTTACTTTCAATTCACTAGAGTCTGAACCAAGAGCCATTATAAGTTCATCGTTGACAATTTTAGTTATCATTTGAGCTGGAGTTATTGACCTAAGTATTTCCTTGCCAATAGACTCTTTTTTAACTTTTTCTATAAAACTCTTTGCTACAGGTAAAGCTACGTCAGCTTCTAAGAGCGCTCGCCTAATATCACGCAAGGCCACGTCCAAAGAGCTCTCGTCAATAGAACCAGTCTTTTTTAGACCTTTAAAAATAACATCAAACCTATTACCAAGGCTTTCAAACATTTATAACTCACTTTCAGCAGGTAACGCATCAGTGGGCGAAACTCGCTGACTGATGTCGACACCTAAATAGGTACCGCAGGAATATTTTTCTTGCGGAAAACAGCTGTTTTTTATTATTTGTCTTCAAACTTGTCAAGTTTGAATTGGTACTTATTTCTGGAAAATTAGGTTTTACCTAATATAAAGGCTATATGTCGGAATTTGAATTTATAAAAATGAATGGCTTAGGGAATGATTTTGTAATTATTGACCAAAGGCATAATGAGTTTGATTTAAATCTTAATCAAATAAAGTTTATTTGTAATCGAGACAAAGGTATAGGATGTGATCAACTAATCTATATAAGAAATTCGCCTTATTTTGGTTATCCTCAACTAAAATTTTATAATTCAGACGGCGGAGAAATCAACGCATGTGGGAATGGTACAAGATGTGTTGCAAATTATCTCATGAAAGAAGATAGCAAAAAAGATATCAGAGTTATAACTAATGATGGAATGTTATCCTGCAGAAGTAAGTCGAATAATATAGTAAGTGTATTTATGAATAAACCAAGATTTGGTTGGCGTCAAATTCCTTTATCAAAAGATATTGATTATAAAACTATAGAATTTTCTTATAACGAATTAAAAGTATCAAATCCATTTTTTGTAAACATTGGAAATCCACATGCTATATTTTTTTTGGATGAAATTAAAAAATATAACATTAGCGACTTTGGCCCAATAATCGAGCATGACAATATTTTTCCAGAGAAGATTAATGTTAGCTTTGCTGAATTAAGAGATAGAAATCATATTGTATTGGATGTTTGGGAAAGAGGTGCAGGTAGAACACTGGCATGTGGTACGGCAGCATGCGCAACTGCGGTCGCTGGTAAAGAATTGGGCTTATCAGATAATAATGTTAAAGTGTCATTGCCAGGTGGAGATTTAGAAATAGATTATTTAGATAATAAAAATATAATTATGACTGGGCCAACAAAACTAGATTATAAAGACCGATACACAATATGAACAAGCAGCATTTAGAAAAAACGCCAAAGGTTTACTTCAATAATTCTTGCAGTGTATGCAGAATGGAAATCAATCATTATAAAAAGTTTAATGAAAAATTAGGCTGGATTGATGTTACAAACAACAAGGAAGCTCAAAAAGAAACAGCTAAATCTTCTGCGGAATTAATTCGAAGACTTCATGTGGAGCAAGATGGTAAAATATATCAAGGAATAGATGCCTTTTTAATAGTTTGGTCAAGACTGCCAAAGTATAGATGGCTATATAAGCTTGTTAAGACACCAGGAATTTATCATGCAAGTTACATAGCGTATGAATGCTTAGCTTATATACTTTTTATCAAAAACAAGGGTCAATTAGCTAATGAAAAATCCTGAAGTTAAAACTTACGGCTGCAGACTTAATTTTTATGAGTCTGAAGTTATAAGAAAGTTTGCTAAAGAAAATAATTTACAGGACCGCACTTTTATTAATAGTTGTGCTGTCACCAATAAAACTATTGCTGATCTAAAAACAGAAATTAGAAAACTCAAAAAAAACGATCCGGATAATAAAATAATTTTAACAGGATGCGCAGCTCAAATTCATAAAGATGAGTTTGTCGCCATGAATGAGATAGATTCAATTATTGGTAATAAGGAAAAGCTAGTGTCTAAGACTTACAAAGAGATTAAGGAAAGCAATGATAGAATTAATAAAGTAGGGGATATATTCGAGCATGGTAAAGCTATATCACCAATTATAAAAAAGGTTGAGAATAGAATAAGAGGATTTGTTCAGATTCAAAATGGCTGTGACCACAGATGTACTTTTTGTATTATTCCTTATGGACGTGGGGACTCTAGAAGTGTTGAACCTGAGAATGTAGTTAACCAAATTAATACTCTTCTTGATCAAGGTTATAAAGAGATAGTTTTAACAGGAGTGGATTTAACAAGTTACGGTCACGACTTAGAAAATAAACCAAATCTTACAACTCTAGTCTCTCACATTCTTTTCTCCATACCTAACCTTAAGCGACTTAGATTATCTTCACTCGATGTCGCCGAAATTGATAAAAATTTAATAGACCTCATTAAATATGAAAAAAGGATTCTTCCTCATATTCATCTATCGCTGCAAGCTGGTGATAATATGATTTTGAAAAGAATGAAAAGGAGACACTTGAGAGACGATGCTATTTCAGTAATTAATGAAATTAGAAGTGTGAGATCTGAAGTGGTCTTTGGTGCAGATATAATTGCGGGATTTCCAACAGAAAATGATGAAATGTTTCAAAATACAGTAGATCTAATTGAAGATTGCAACATAACCTTTCTGCATATATTTCCATTCTCGCCTAGAGAAGGAACGCCTGCAGCAAGAATGCCCCAGGTTGATCGTTACACAATAAAAAAAAGGGCCAAAATCCTTAGGGAAATTGGAAAGAAAAAACTCTTAGAGTATTATGACGAACTTAAGAATAAGAAGATTAATGTCATTGTTGAAGATAAAGGCAGAGGCAGATCAGATACTTTTGCTAAGGTAGAAGTTGATAACAATTTAAACAATGGGCAAATAGTTAAAATGATCGTTACAGGTAGAAATCAGGTTGGTTTAACTGGAAATATAGTTGTTTAGTAATTTTAAATCCCAGATAAGTAAAATTTTTTCAAGCCACAAGATAGATGATGCCTCTCTTGAAAAATTTGAAGATCTTTTAATCATGTCCGATATCGATTTGGAAACCTCTTCGTTTATTATCAGTAAACTTAAAAATGAAAAATTTATAGAGAACCCCTCTATAGAAGAAATACAATCCTCATTAGAGGAAATAATAAAAAATATTTTATCTAAAAATAAAAAAAATATTGATTACTCAATAAACAAAAGTCCCTATGTTATTTTAATGACTGGTGTGAATGGATCAGGCAAAACTACAACGATTGCAAAATTAGCAAATAAATTTAAGGAAAATAATAAGAATGTCTTAATGGTTGCAGCGGATACATTTAGAGCAGCTGCAGTAGAGCAATTAAGTGAATGGTCTAATAGAATTGGGGCTGACATAATTAAAGACATTGATGGATCTGATCCAGCAAGTATAGTTTATAAATCAATAGAACATGCAAAGCAAAATGGCAATGATGTTATTATTATTGATACAGCTGGCAGACTACAGAACAAACAAGATTTAATGGATCAGCTTAGAAAAATTGATCGAGTTTTAAAAAAACATGACGATAGTTTTCCTCATGAATCCATTATTGTTATAGATGCAACTACTGGTCAAAATGCACTTAAACAGATTGAGGAATTCAATAAGTATACTTCAATTACTGGGGTTATTTTAACGAAGTTTGACTCGAATGCTGCAGGAGGAACAGTTGTATCATTGTCAAACTCTACTGATATACCAGTATTAGCAATTGGCTCAGGCGAAAGTATTAATGACATTGAGTCATTCGATCCAGCTAAATTTTCTAAAAGCTTAGTAAGTAACTAAAATGATCTAATGAGTGAAACTGTTGCACTCTCGGTTCCTGGATTAGTATCTCCTAAGCTCGCATTTGAAATATGGTTTAAATTGAAACCAATCCTGCTTTCACCTAAAGCGTAAGAAAATTCAATCTGACTTCTAAACTCAAGATTATATCCAAGATCTAAGCTTTTACCTCTATCATAATATCCAAGGGCAAAGCTAGGTGTGAAATTCCACTTACTTGAAACCTCTATATCTTTTCTTAAACCTGTATAGAGATAACTTCCGTTGTCACCATTTCTCATGACTCCTATGAATTGCTTTAAGTTAAAACTATTTTCATAGAATTTTTTTCCATAGAGATATTCTAATCTTATTTCCGAGGAAAGTTGATCACGATAGTTAACATCAAACTGACCCATTGATAGTGACCATTTATCTTTTTGATCTGCAAAAGAGAAATTTCCAAGTACAAACGTGATGAGGAAAATAAAGCAACTTTTCTTAAGCACTTGTTATGACCCACGCCTTACATAAGTATCAGCTATTTCGCCTTCTTCAATATATCCACCTGACCACGTAACACATCCTTGAGACCATTTAACAACATTTTCTTCGCCATCACATCCATCAGCTATGATTTCCTCTAACTTTTCATACAATGGCTCCTGCAATTCTTGAAATTCAGAAATGTCTTCTCTGGTAGTCAATTCTACATTTTCATAATCTTTCGATTCTTCCGTAGTGTCATCCTCTTCAATGCCACCAGCAGTTGCTATATTAAAATTTAGGCTTAAAATGAAAAATACGAGAATGCTGTAAATTTTTAATTTCATAAGAATTACTCCTTTATTTTTTATATTATATTAAAATCATTTAATTGTTCAAAAAATATCAACAAAGTGACGAAATTTAGGCCTTTGCTATTTTTCTTCTAAAAATAACAATTAAACCAATGGCCATAATGATAATTGGGGCAAACCAGAGAACATAAGTAAGTTCTTTAACTGGCGGGGTCATCAGAATCCAATCTCCATATTTTTCAACTAAGAAACCTTTAATTTCCTTATCTGTCTCACCCTCATCAATTTTCTCACGAATGAGTGTCTTTAAATCCTCTGCTATTTCAGCATTTGACTCATGAATAGTTTGACCTTGGCATACTAAACATCTTACTTCTTTGAATAGATTGATTGCGCGAGTCTCTTCGGTCAATGCTGAAAAACACAATAATATATAAGTGCATACTAAAATAGGGACAAAGCTGAATTTCATTTATTATAAATCCTTTATCAACGGTAGAATTTTTTCATCTAATTCATTCATGTGTATTGGGCCAATATGTTTATAAATAATAATGCCGTTCTGAATAATAAACGTCTCTGGAACACCATAAACTCCAAGATTAATCGCCGATCTTCCAGAAGTATCAACCCCAATTTTTTCAAACGGATTGCCTAATCCCTCAATAAATTTTTTAGCTTCTGTCTCGTTATCTTTGTAATTTAGGCCATAAATATCAACATCATATAGCTCTGATAAAACCATCAGCACATCATGCTCTGCACGACAGGGGATGCACCATGATGACCAAATATTTAAAACGATAGGTTTATCGCTAATCAAATCTTTATTTGTCATTTTTTCATTGTTAAATAAGCGATCAAGTGAAAACTCAGGCACCTCTTTTCCAACTAATGGTGATGATAGTTTTGTTGTATCGTTATTAAGTGAGAAAAAGAAAAATATACATAGCAGAACTATGATGATAAGTGGCAAAAACTTAATTAATCGCATTTTCTTCATATTTTTTTCTATTCAAAATTGCAGTTATGATTCCACCTAAAATAATCATAATAACGCCTAACCAAAGAATATTCATAAATGGCTTGATATGCAGTCTAAGACTAATCGATTCTTGATTTTGAGGAACATTCATTACTACGTAAACATCTGAGAAAAATTGGTGAATGATACTTGTTTCAGAAGTTATTGTTGGAGGATCAGAGTAAAAACGGATCTCGGGAGAAAATTCTCCTAAATCTTTCCCATTTTTAGACAGTGATAAATAAGCTCTTATTGAATTGAAATTATCTTTTTCTTCTTGTTCAATATTCTTAAAATCAAAAATATATTCATCTAATTGAAGCTTGCTACCAACCTTTGCATCATAAATCTTTTCTTGCGAATAAACGGCATTGCTAACAACTGCTAGCATAAAAATTCCAAAACCGGCATGGGCTATACTTTGGCCAAAATTAGACTTCACAATAACCTTAGTGCTTTTAAAATTAAGACCCAAAGATAGTGAGGATATTATTAAAATTAAGCTTAAGAAGATGATTAATATTTCGGTAAAGTTAAATAAGTCAAAGTATAAAGTTGTTAAGAAAGTGATTGTTAAGCAAGAAATCAAAATGTATCTCATTTCATTTAATATTTTTAAGAGTTTGCTTTCTCTCCAACTCAATTGTGGAGAAAGAATCATGAAGAATAAAAAAAGGATAATAATAGGCGTAATACTTATTGCATAATATTGAGGGCCTACGGTTAGACTTTGATTATAGAGAAGATCCGTTGCTAGAGGGTACATAGTTCCAAGAAACACTACGATTAAAATTGAGATAAGAAGCCAATTATTAACCATTATTCCTGTATTTCTACTAGAAATATTATGTAAAGAAGGCTTGTTAATCTTTTCTGATTTTAATGCGAATAATAAAAATGAAGAGCTTAGAATAATGAATAAAAATATTAAAATGAATAAGCCTCTACCTGGGTCAGAAGCAAATGTATGTACAGAATTTAAAACTCCTGACCTAACAAGAAAGGTTCCCGCTAGACTTAGTGAAAATGTTAGAATTGCAAGAACCATTGTCCAAGACTGCATCGTATTTCTTCTCTGCAGAACAACAACGCAATGTATTAAGGCTGTTGCAGAAAGCCAAGGCATAAGTGAAGCATTTTCAACGGGATCCCAAAACCAGTATCCACCCCATCCTAATTCATAGTACGCCCAATATGATCCTAGAGCGATACCAGCTGTTAAAAAAGACCAAGCAGCAAACACCCATGGCTTTGCTATTGTAGCCCATTTTTTATCAACTTCACTAGTCAAGAGGCCGGTAATAGATAAACTAAAAATAAGTGAAAATCCAACATAGCCTATATATAAAATTGGTGGATGAATTGCTAATAATGGATCTTGTAGAATTGGATTGAGTCCTAACCCATCATTAAAATTTTCATTGTTTATATTAAAAGGATTAGAAAGGAGTAATAAAAATAATACGAAACCAAATATCATTAAGCTTTGAACTGCCACAGTTATTTCTTTAAACTTCTGAGACCTTGATTTTGAAAGAGAAAATAAGAAATTAAACAAAACCAATATTAATATCCAGAGCAACATGCTTCCTTCATGATTTCCCCACACACCAGATAATTTGTAGATGAGGGGTTTCTCAGAATGAGAATGGAAATAGACTAGATCAAAATTAAAATCAGAAGTTATGAATAAAAATATTAATATAAAAAAAGAAACTAAAATTGATAGAAACTGTATTGCTGAAATTTGAGATATACTAAATAAATTATAATTCTGAATGTTAAATAAAAACCTTGATTGAATCATTGAGGTTACCAAGCATAAAATTAATAATAAATTTGCAATATAATGTAGAGCTAAACTCATTATTCCTGCCACTTACCAGTTTCTTTTAAGGATTTTATAACTTCAGGTGGCATATAATTTTCATCATGCTTGGCCAAAACTTTATTAGCAATAAAACGTCCGTCGTTCATATATATACCTTCAACAACAACCCCTTTTTCCTCAGCAAATAAATTGGGCAGTATTCCTTGGTATTTGACACTTATTTGCTCTTGGCCATCAGTTATATTAAAATGAAAAATACTGTCTCCATCACTTACAACTGATTCAGATTCAACTAATCCACCGAGTCTGATAATTTGACTGCCTGTCTGATTATTTTCTATAATTTCTGACGGACTATAGAAATAAACGATATTATCTCTTAAATTGTAAACTATTATTAAGATAGCTATTCCAAAAATAATTAAACTTACTAAGAATTTAATTAGCCTTTTTTTTACTGTATCAGTCACGGTTATTATTTATTTTGTTCAACACTTCTTCTCTTTTTTTTAATCTCAGGAAGTTTGTGAAAAATAGTATTACTATAGTAATGAAAAAGAATCCATAAGCAGACCAAATAAAAGGTGCATATCCTCCCATGCTTATAAGTTCATTCATTCTACTTCTCTTATCCTTAATATCTTATTATCTAATATTTCAATCCTTAATCTGATAAAGAAAACTGTTACCAAAAAAAGAAAAGTTGCAAGCGTCATTATAAAAAGGGGTACCATCATTGATATATCAATACTAGGGGAAGAAAGCTTTGAGATAGTAGCGGGTTGATGCAATGTATTCCACCAATCAACAGAAAATTTTATAATTGGAATATTCACAAAACCAACAATTGCCAAAGCTGCAGATATTTTAGAAGCAAGATCTTTATTGGTAATGGACTGCCATAAAAAAATATAAGCTAAATACAAAAAGAACAATAATAACATTGATGTTAATCTTGCATCCCATACCCACCATACGCCCCAAGTAGGTTTTCCCCATATGCTTCCGGTCACAAGTGAAATTAACGTGAATATCATTCCTATTTGTGCAATCGATCTTGCAATTATACTAAAGATTGGATTTCTAGTAATAAACCAAAGAACTGAAGAACCAGCAAGTATAGTGTATGCCATTAATGCAAACCAAGCAGACGGCACATGTATGTACATAATTCTCATGGAGTCACCCTGGATATAATCAGGTGGTGATTGTAATAGTGAAAAATACAACCCAAAAGTGAAGGCAACTATTGTTGACACAATAAGAAATGGATTTGCTTTTTCAATTATATTGATTTGTTTATTTGTTAATCTTAAATTCATTTTCTAGATATATATTTATTCGTAACTATTTCTACTCCACATATAGACGCAGACCATATGCTGAGACATACATTGAAAGAACAAAGGACATCATCGAAAGTGCTAGCAAAATAGGCCATGATTCAAGATTTGTGCCAAATATAAGAAACGGGACAAATAGTGGTATTACAATTATTGCCTTTAGAAATATGGTCCTTTTGGCACCAAGAGTTAAAGCGCTAACAAATGTTACTATAAAAACCATCCCGAAAGATCCAAATAAAAGGTTAAGAAAAATCAGAAAAAAGTTATCTAAGCTTACATAAAATAAAAAGCTCAATATCGGAAGTATGATAAACAACGGTAAGCAATAAACTACCCAATGAGTTATATATTTACTAATTATAATAGTTTCTAATGATGGATATCGTTGAATAATAATATCTAAATTTCCATCTTCATAATCAGCATTAAAGATTCTTTCCATAGTTAGCAAAATTGATAATGATAATCCTATCCAAATTATACCTTTAAACAAAACCTGAAGTTGAACATTATTTGTACCGAACAAAAATGGTAAAATGATTAACACTAAAACAAAAAAAGAAGAAGTGTAAAAAAAACTTGAGCTTGAGTATAATGCTAAATATAAATCTCTCTTGAGTAATGCTAACATAATAATTATTTAAATTTTAATTTCGTTTGTAAATGTATTTTGTAAATTGATATTCGAAGTAATAATCACAATCCCATTATTAGTATTAAAATTTTTAATTTTTTGAATTAATATTTGACTGTTTTCTTCATCTAAAAAAACAAAAGGTTCATCTAAAAACCATATCTTACTTTCTGTAAAATTAAGCCTGAGAAGTGATATGCACTTTTTTTGCCCATCACTTAAAGAAGCAACATCTCTTTCCACAAGATGTGACATGTTAAAATCTTCTAAAAGTTTTGAATAAGAAATATTTTTTTGATAAATAATTTCCCATAGCTTTAAATTATTTTTGACTGATAGATTGTCTTTTAGAGAATTCTTTTGACATACAAAATTGAAAAAGTATCTATAATTAGCATCTTCAATTATATTTTGATCATTAAATAATATTTTTCCGTTATAAGATTTTATGAAATTTGATAGCACTCGCAGCAGAGTAGTTTTACCAGATCCATTTTTACCTCTGATAACAAGTGTTTCACCAGATTTAAGCTTTGTATTTAGATCTTTTAGGACTAAGTTTTCACCTCTATAACAAGTCAAGTCCTCAATTTTTAGTTCATTCATATTAAACTTTCTATTGATAGCTGTTCAAATTAGTCTTATTAATACATCCAGTAAACCCTCTATGTACGATAGCTTTAAAACAAAAAAAACACTAAAAATCGGCAAAAAGACCTATACATATTATAGTCTTAAATATGCTGAAAAAAATGGATTGAAGAATGTATCAGCTTTGCCTTATTCAATTAAGATACTTCTTGAGAACCTAATTAGGCATGAAGATGAAAAAACTGTTTTAAAAAGTGATATACTTGAGTTCCAAAAGTGGAAAAAACGAAAAAAAATAGCTAAAGAAATTAATTTTAGACCAGCTAGAGTTCTTATGCAGGATTTCACAGGGGTACCTGCGGTTGTCGATCTTGCATCAATGCGATCTGCTATTAAAGATAAGAAAGGTGACCCAAAAAAAATTAATCCTTTGTCACCTGTAGACCTAGTTATTGATCACTCAGTAATGGTTGATAAATTTGGCTCAGCCTCAGCGCATAAAGCCAATGTTGATTTGGAATATAAAAGAAATATTGAACGATATGAGTTTCTCAGGTGGGGCCAAAAGTCATTTGATAATTTTCGAGTTGTTCCACCCGGAACAGGAATATGTCATCAAGTAAATTTAGAATATCTTGCTAAAACAATATGGTCATCCAGTGGTTTCATCAATAATAAGAAAGTTGAACTAGCATATCCTGATACAGTAGTTGGAACCGATAGCCATACTACAATGATCAATGGTCTATCAGTGCTGGGTTGGGGAGTTGGAGGTATTGAAGCTGAAGCTGCAATGCTTGGTCAACCAATATCAATGGTTGTTCCAGAGGTAATAGGTTTTGAAATTAAAGGTAAAATAAAAGAGGGAATAACAGCGACAGATTTAGTCCTTACGATCACAGAACAGCTTAGAAAAAAAGGGGTTGTGGGCAAGTTTGTAGAGTTCTTTGGTGAAGGGCTTAAAGAATTATCGATACCTGACCGGGCTACAATTTCAAATATGGCTCCTGAATATGGAGCAACCTGTGGTTTTTTTCCAATTGATGAGGAAACAATAAAATTTTTAAAAGTGAGTGGCAGAGATGAAAAGGGTATCCAACTTGTAAAAAAATACGCGAAACTTCAAGGACTTTGGGAAGATTATAAAAAGAATGACAGAGTTTATACTGATAAAATGCAATTAGACTTATCACAAATACTACCAAGTCTTGCTGGACCTAAGAGACCCCAAGACAAAATAGTTCTTTCTAAAGTTTCAGATGAATTTTTGAAATCGCTTAAATCTGAATTCTCACAAGAAAATATTTCAAATCTATCTAAAGTTAAGGGTGAAAATTTTGAAATTGATCACGGTCATGTGGCCATAGCTGCAATAACAAGCTGCACTAATACATCTAACCCAAGCGTAATGGTCGGAGCGGGTTTGCTGGCAAAAAAAGCCGCTAAGTTAGGTCTAAAAACTAAACCTTGGGTAAAGACTTCACTTGCTCCAGGCTCTAAAATTGTAACAGATTATTTAACAAAATCAGGACTGCAAAAATATTTAGATAATTTAGGATTTCACCTAGTTGGGTTTGGGTGCACAACATGCATTGGGAATTCTGGACCTCTTGATAAAAAAATTTCTGATACCATTGGAAGGAATAACCTTATTGTAAGTGGGGTATTATCAGGTAACAGAAACTTTGAAGGAAGAATCAATCCATTTGTAAAAGCAAATTATTTAGCTTCTCCACCTTTAGTTGTTGCATACGCGCTTGCTGGCTCTACAAAAATAAACTTGGATAAAGATCCAATTGGCATTGGTAATAACGGTAAAGAAATATATCTAAAAGATATCTGGCCTACTAATAAAGAAATTCAAAAGATAATAACTAAAACTATTACTTCACAACTCTATAAGCAGAGATACAAGAATGTATTTAAGGGCGATAAGAAATGGAACTCAGTAAAAGCACCTCAAGGGTTAACCTATAAATGGAATAAAAATTCAACATATGTACAACACCCCCCTTTTTTTAAAGATCTAAAACTTAATCAAAACAATATAAGCGACATTGAAGATGCTAACATTCTAGGTATTTTTGGAGACTCGGTTACTACAGATCATATTAGTCCTGCAGGAGCAATAAAAGATGATGGACCAGCAGGGGACTACCTAAAAAATAAAAAGGTTAAAAGAAATGATTTTAATTCATTTGGAGCCAGAAGAGGCAACCACCAGGTAATGATGAGAGGAACATTTGCAAATATTAGAATTAAAAATGAAATGTTAAAAAATATTGAAGGCGGCTATACAATTCATTACCCATCCAATAAACAAATGTCTATTTACGATGCCTCAATTAAATATCAAAAATCTAAGTCACCACTGATTATTATTTCAGGCAAAGATTATGGAATGGGGTCTTCTAGAGACTGGGCTGCAAAAGGTACTAAATTGCTTGGGGTTAAAGCGGTTATTGCTGAATCTTATGAAAGGATTCATAGATCAAATTTGGTAGGCATGGGTGTATTACCATTTAAATTTATTGGATCCGACAACAGAAAAACTCTCAAGCTAAAAGGCTCAGAAAAAATAAGCATTATCAATGTTAAAGATAAATTAAAACCACAAGGAAACTACAGTGCACTAATTAAATACAAGAATGGTGATCTCAAAGAAATTAAAATCAAACTTTTAGTTAATACCACAACCGAAATAGAATATCTCGAAACTGGCGGAATACTTCAGTATGTATTTAAAAACCTTGTTAATTCCTAACTAAATTAAATTTTATAATCAGACAAAAATTCCAGAGAACCATCGCCACTACCTGAAACAGTATTTCTTATTGCGCCAAATAATTTTTCTGAAAACTCGGCAAAATCGTCAGTATTTATATTATAGTTTTCTCTATATAGAGAAAAGCTAACTTCAACGCATATTTCTCCGCAATCGGTGTAGTAAAATAGATTGGATAGATTTCCAAAATCACCTTCATCAGTTATTGCCACAGAGCAGGTTTCTTCAAAATCTCCTGAGCCTCTGGTTACAATATTTTTTGTTTTGGTCTCAGCGGCTGAATAGAAACCTGAATCACAACCAAAAAAAGTTCTCCTGTAATCGGTTTCTTCTGATTTTGATCCCATGATACCAAAATTAATATTGTCAAAGTATGAGGCGTTATCATTTTGACCCATTTCTAGAGGCACCAAGTTTGCAAAAACATAAAAATTACCTGATGGAACACTCCCGGATTTCTCAAGATCATATACTTTCCAGTTGCCTGGTAGCATTGGTAAATCAACTTGGTTATAGGCACTATTAATTGTTCCTGTGTATAAAAGATTTTCATTAAATTCTTCTGCAACAGAATATGAAGTGAATGATAAAAGTAATGCTAAAGTCGATATAATTATGTTTTTCATGATTTTTTCCTAAATTTCCAAATATACTAAATTAGTTTTACTTAGAATAAGAGTCTTAATTTCATATGTAAATAAAAATTTATTTTACTGATGAATAAATAATATCAATTAAATCTCTAGAAAAACCCGCAGGGTCAGATGGCTTTTCGCCATCCAGAATTTTTGATTGTTCATACAACATACTTGCAATTTTACTAATTTCCCCAATCTCTTCTTTTTTTGTACACATCTTAGCCATTTTTTTTATGAGCTTATGATCAGAGTTAATTTCCAATATCTTAAGGGATAATTCCTGATTTAATTGATTATGCTGCTGAAGTATCTTTTCCAAATGAGGGTCCATAGCATTATCATCCCCCACTAAACATACAGCACTGTCAGTCAACCTTGATGAAATCCTTACATCCTTAACTTTATCCTTAAGCTGTTCTTTCAGTAATATAACTAATGGATCGATAGATTTGTTTTCTTTTTTATTATCTTTTTCTTTTTTGCTATCAAATGAGTCTAAATCATCAAGTCCTTTTGTGACTGACTTAAAAGACTTTTCTTTATAGAGAGGAGTAGATGATGTCCAAAAGCTATCTACTGGATCATCAAGTATTAATACGTTTATGTCCCGAGATTTGTAGCCTTCTAAGCTTGGATTATTCATTATATTTTCATAGCTGTCACCAGTCATGAAGTAAATATCTTTTTGTTTTTTACCCATACCTTCTAAATACTCATCAAGCGAAATTAATTCTTTTGATTTAGAATTTTTAAAAAGAGCAATCTCTAATAAGGACTCTTTCTTTTCAAAATCCTCATAAATTCCTTCTTTTAATACAGGGCCAAAATTTAACCAAAATGATTCAAATGATTTTCTATCTTTTAAAAGTTTCTTTTTTAAATCTGATAAAGTTCTTTTAACAAGAGAAGATCTTATTTTTGCAACAACGGGATTATTTTGAAGCATCTCCCTGCTGATATTCAATGGAAGGTCCTCGGAATCAATTACACCTCTTATAAACCTTAAATATGGCGGGACTAGCTCAGGACAATTATCGGTGATGAAAACTCTTTTTACATACAATTTCAGTCTATTTTCTCTAGCAGGTTCATATAAATCAAAAGGTTTTGATGATGGTATAAAATTAAGTACTGTGTATTCAATTTTTCCTTCAGCTTTATAGTGCGACGTCATCCAAGGATCGTCAAACATTTGTCCTACATGATTATAAAATTCTTTATATTGTTCTTCTGTAATTTTATTTTTGGGGCGCGTCCAAATTGCAGAAGCAGAGTTAACAGACTCAGGCTTTTCATCTTTTTTCTCTGACCCATCCGTTATAAAAATTGGAATACTAATATGATCAGAATACTTCCGTATAATATTTTCAATTCTTGACTTTTCTAAATACTCTTTTGCTTCTTTTGTTAAGACCAATTCAATAGTCGTTCCTCTATTTGATGGCAAGAGGTCAAGATCTTCACTCTCTTCAATAGTAAAATTACTTTCACCATCTGAAACCCAAATCCATAATTTATTTTCTCCAGCTTTTCTTGTTATCACCTTTGTTTGAGAGGCAACCATGAATGCTGAATAAAATCCAACTCCAAATTGGCCAATTAATGAAAGATCTTTCGTTTTAGACTCTGATAATTCTTTCAAGAAATGCGCTGTTCCTGATCTTGCAATTGTTCCAAGGTTTGATATCAGATCTTTTTTATTCATTCCAACACCATTGTCGGAAATTGAAATCACACTTGATTTCTTATTTATATTAATACTTACTGAGAAATTAGGATCATCCTTAAGTAGTTTTTCTTTTGTATTAGATAAATACCTGAGCTTATCACAGGCATCAGATGCATTGGAAATGAGCTCGCGAATAAAGACTTCTTTTTCAGAATAAACAGAGTTGATCATCAATTTGAGCAATTGACTAACTTCTGTTTGGAATTCTAATTTTTCAGATTTTGCCATATTTTAAAATTGTTAGGGTTTATATCGTAATTTTTAAGACAAATGCAAGTCATTATGGCTATGTTATTTTAATAAATTTCCCTAAAATTAGCTGTTTTTGTATAATTTTCGAGTTAACATTGGATAACATGGTCATCCACTATTTAAATACCCAACCGAGAGATGAAAAATTAGATCAAAAAACTCGTATAACTAGTTTCAACAAAATAGAGCTCAATATGATTTTATCTATTTATGGTAAAAACGTAAGTAATGGAATTTGGAGAGATTATGCGATTGACCATAACGAAAATACAGCTGTCTTTTCAATTTATCGAAGTACATTTGAAAAAGCTTTTTTACAAATTATCAAAAATAAAAAGTCCTTGAAGAAACAAAAAAAATATCTTCTTTTGAATGCACATTACAAAAAGCTAAAAGACTCAAATGAGCTAATAAGCATTATAAATTTCTTAGATTTTTCTCTAAAGAGAATTGTCTAAGAGTTATCTTCTTTGACCGAAAAGTCTGAGTAACATAATAAATAAATTTATAAAGTCTAAGTAAAGTGTCAGTGCGCCCATGATTGCTTTTTTTGCTGCAACTTCTGCACTATCATAAGCCATATACATATTCTTTATTTTTTGGGTATCATATGCAGTAAGACCAACGAAAATCAATACACCAAGAATTGAAATTCCATAGTATAGAGCTGGTGATTGCATAAAAATATTTACAATGGATGCAATTATTATTCCGATAAGTCCCATAAATAGAAAGGAACCAAAACCTGTAAGATCTCTTTTGGTCGTATAACCATATATACTCATTGCGCCAAAAGTACTTGCAGTTATAAAGAATACACGAGCGATACTAGCGCCTGTATACGTAATGAAGATTGTAGAAAGAGACAAACCCATCAAAAATGCAAAAATCCAAAACATAGTTTGTGCACGTGAAGCGGACATGTTCCTAATGCCAAATGACATATACATGACGATTCCAAGAGGTGCTAAGGCGACAACCCACATCATAGGACCGGTATATAAAGTTACACCTAAACTGGTAAGACCAACAATATCACCTGTAGGACCAGTCACAGCTGTAGCTTGAAATAACATATAGGCTACTAATCCTGTAAGAGCTAAACCAGATGCCATGTAGTTATAAACACTCATCATGTATTGTCTAAGACCTTCATCGATCGCTGGTGTTGATTGAGCTCTAGTTTGATAGTCCATATTTAAAAACCTCTTGTAATAATTGTTATATGTATTTTAATACATAAGTATAATAGTAATCAATACAAGTAATTAATTGTTAAGATTTTATTAAGTTATTTCAATACTTTAGGAGAAAAAATGGAAAAGGTTTTAGTTACAGGAGCATCAGGATATATCGCATTACACTGCATAACCGAATTACTTAAAAATGGTTACGCAGTTAAGGGATCTCTCCGTAGCATGAATAGAGAAAATGAGGTAAGAGAAGCAGTAAGAAAAGAAGTATCAGATAACAACCTTGAAATCTGTGAGCTTGATTTGCTGAATGATAAAGGATGGGATATTGCAGCCTCTGAATGTGAATATATGCTTCATTTGGCATCACCTTTTATTGTTGGAGAGCCAAAACGTGAGGACGAACTTATTCGACCTGCTAAAGAAGGAACTATGAGAGCGCTAGAAGCTGCGAAAAAAGCTGGCATAAAAAAAATTGTTCTTACTTCTTCAATTGTCGCCATAGCCTATGGTCATGATAAAAAAATTTGTAGCGGCGATGACTGGACGGACACTAAAAAAGATGTCGGTGCTTACACCAAGAGCAAAACACTTGCAGAAAAAGATGCATGGAATTTTATTAATGCTGATGAGAATAAAGAATTGAAGATGACCACAATCCATCCTGGATTTGTAATGGGTCCCTTATTAAGTGATGATACTCAGGGAGCATCTGCTGATTTTATGGCAAAAATGATACTGGGTAAGTTTCCAGCTCTGCCAAATGTTTACATGCATATATCTGATGTTAGAGACACTGCAAAATTACATGTGCAAGCTCTTAAATCTGATGAAAGTGACGGCAAAAGAATACTAACAACTTCATCGAAAGATTATCACATAACAAAAATTGCAAAAATTGCAAAAGACAATGGATTTTCAAAAATATCTACTAAGATTATTCCAACTTTAATATTTAGAGTCCTTGCTTTATTTAATAGAGAAATGAAGGGGATATTAAAAAATATTAAAAGAGGGAGCTATAGTACCGACACTTCGCAAACTGTTTCTATATTTAATTGGGAGCCTACTCCCATTGAGAAAACAGTAAGTGATATGGTATTATCTATGAGTGAAATTCTTAAACGAAAGAGGTCAAACTAATGGAAAAAGTACTCGTTACAGGAACTACAGGCTATATTGGACTTCATTGCGTCGCCCAGCTGCTTGAGGCTGGGTATCATGTAAGAGGCTCTATGCGCTCTAAAGAGAGAGAACCAGAAGTTAGAAATGCACTAGCTAAAGTTGTTAATGCAGAAAATAGATTTGAAACATGTGAACTCGACTTGATGAGTGATGCTGGTTGGGATGATGCTGCGGCTGGATGTGATTATGTCTTGCATATAGCCTCACCGCTCACTGAAAAAGCTCCTGACCATGAAGATGACATTATAATTCCCGCAAAAGAGGGCTTACTTCGTGCTGTAAAGAGTGCAGTTAAAAATAAAGTTAAAAGATTTGTTATGACCTCATCTTTTTCAGCAGTAGGCTATGGACACGTCAAAGACGTGTTTGATGAGAGTCATTGGACAGACCCAAACCAAAAAATTGGTGCTTATAATAAAAGCAAAGCGATAGCTGAAAGAGCTATGTGGGATTATCTGTCAGAGCTTAATGAAGAAGATAAAATTGAAGCTGCTGCAATTAATCCAACACTTGTTGTAGGACCTTCTTTGTCAGATGATATGGGATCTTCGAATATGTTTATTCAAAGAATGCTTGATGGTTCATATTCAGTTGTACCACAAGTTCATCTTGGATATGTGACCGTCAAAGATACAGCAAGGGCACATATTGCTGCCATGACACATCCTGAAGCCAATGGCAAAAGATTTATCTTAGCAGAGAGAAACATGTGGTTAACTGAAATGAATGAAATGTTAATAAAAAATGGTTTTACAAAAGCTCCAACCAGAAAAGTTCCAAATTTTATTATCAAGCTGATGGGAATATTTAATAAAGAAGCGGCTGTCATTGCAGGGTTTGTCGGTAAAACAAAATATACAAATTCAGAAAATGCAAAAAATATACTAAACTTTAATTTTGAAAGTGTTGAAGGTGCCGTTGTTGATACCGCTAAACAAATGGAAGAGTTAGGATTGATAGTAAAATAATGGAATTTAGAAAATTAGGACGATCAGATATAGATGTAAGCTCCATTTGTCTCGGCACAATGACTTGGGGAGAGCAAAATACCGAAGCTGATGCGCATGACCAGTTAGATTATTCACTCGCTCATGAAGTCAACTTTATTGACACTGCAGAAATTTATGCTGTGCCCACAAAAGCAAAGACACAGGGACTTACAGAGGAATACATTGGTTCATGGTTTAAGGCACGAGGGAATAGAGATAAAGTTATTCTTGCGACAAAGGTAGCAGGACGCTCAGGAATGTCGTGGCTAAGAGAGAATGAGGAGATTCCAAGGCTGACTAAGGAGCAAATTTTTTATGCCGTTGAAGGCAGTCTTAAAAGACTACAAACAGATTATATTGATCTTTACCAAGTACATTGGCCAGATAGACCATTTGGAGCCTTCTCAGGACGTCTTGAGTACAAGCATATGGATACCTCTGATTCTATTCCACTCGAAGAAACACTTGACGCTCTCGGTGAACTGGTGAAGCAAGGAAAGGTTAGGGAAATTGGGCTCTCTAATGAAACTCCGTGGGGTACGATGAAATATCTTCAGCATGCTGAGATCAAAGGCCTTCCTCGTGTGGCGTCCATTCAAAATGCTTATAACTTAGTGAACAGAGGTTTCGAAATTGGTCTTTCTGAAGTTGCTGCTCACGAACAAGTGGGGTTGCTTGCTTATTCACCATTAGCTCAAGGAACATTGTCCGGAAAATATTTGAACGGGCAGATGCCACAAGGGTCAAGAATGGCTTTGTTTGGCGACGGTCCTCTAATGTATAGATACAAAAATGAAAAAACTACTAAGGCAGTTGAAATGTATGTTGAAATTGCAAAAAAACATGAACTGGATCCCTCACAATTAGCTATCAGATTTTGTGATATACAACCTTTTGTCACATCTACCATAATTGGCGCGACAACAATGGAACAATTGAAAGCCTGCATAGACAGTATCCACCTTGATTTAAATAAAGAAATTATGAATGAAATCAGAAGTGTTCATAAGGAGATACCCAACCCATCACCATGATTAAAAAACTTACGAAAACAGAAGTTACTCAAAAACTAAAACGCTTATCGGGCTGGAAAATGGTCAAAGGGCGCAATGCAATTACTAAAACATTTAAGTTTAGAGATTTTATGCAAGCCTTTGGTTGGATGACATCTATGGCCATATACGCTGAAAAGAAAGATCATCATCCTGAATGGTTTAATGTCTATAGTACTGTAGAGGTCGTTCTCTCAACACATGACATAGGTGGCGTTTCAAATTTAGATATTGAGTTGGCTAAAAAAATGAATTCAACATCTAAAAGCGGAAACTAGATTAGTTTTAAAATGTAACGCCTTCATCTTTAATTATGTGACTTAAATTTATCTGTAAAACTTACACTTTTTTTTATCAAGTAATCACCGATACTGCATTCGATAAATGCAAAATGTTTCAATATTAAAATTGCTCAACCTTATCATTCTGAGTTCTTTATTTTTTTTAAGCTCATATAAAATTTCGTACGCTGAAATGTCCAGCTTAGGCGTATTAACGGGTGGTTCATCTAGTACCGCTCGGGGTGTTAATAG
>CABYDZ010000006.1 GCA_902517885.1 uncultured Pelagibacteraceae bacterium | reverse complement strand
AATGTTCGACGTTTTTGCAGGTGGTGCGATAAGTCGTATGGCCATATTTGCATTAGGAATAATGCCATATATATCTTCTTCAATCATAATGCAGCTAATGACGAGTGTATCGCCGCATTTAGCCAATCTTAAAAAAGAGGGCGAACCTGGAAGACGTAAAATTACTCAATATACAAGATATGGAACAGTAATATTGGCGCTTCTTCAAGGGTATGGTATCTCAGTAGGCCTTGAATCGGCAGGTAAAGTTGTAACAGATCCAGGTCTATTCTTTAGATTATCGACTACTATTACTTTAACTGGCGGAACAGTATTTTTAATGTGGCTCGGTGAGCAGATTACAAGCCGTGGCATAGGAAATGGTATTTCATTAATAATTTTCTCAGGAATTGTAGCTGAAATTCCCAGCGCACTGATCAATACTATGACCTTGGGAAGGCAGGGAACTATATCCACAATCACACTATTACTCTTATTAATAATGATTATTGCAATTGTAGTTTTCATTGTTTTTATGGAAAGAGCTCAAAGAAGGTTGATAGTTCAATACCCAAAAAGACAAATGGGTAATAAAATGTTTGCTGGTGATAGTTCTCATTTACCCTTAAAACTTAATACTGCTGGAGTAATACCTGCAATTTTTGCATCTTCAATACTATTGCTTCCAATAACCATTGCAAATTTTAATGTATCAGCTGAGCCTGGACTTTTAAATGATATTGCGGCACTTCTAGGCAGAGGCCAACCTGCTTATATGTTACTATATGCTTCAGCAATAATCTTTTTTGCTTTTTTCTATACTTCAATTGTTTTTAACCCTTCTGAAACGGCAGATAACCTAAAGAGACAAGGAGGATTTATTCCTGGAATACGTCCAGGAGATAAAACAGCAGAGTATATTGACTTTGTGCTTTCTAGAATCACAACCATAGGCGCAATGTACCTAGCTTTTGTATGCATATTGCCAGAAATATTGATATCTCAGTACTCAATTCCTTTTTATCTTGGAGGTACATCTCTACTTATTGTTGTAGTCGTAGGCATGGATACTGTAGGACAAATACAAAGTCACTTGTTTGCCTATCAGTACGAATCTCTCATAAAAAAATCACGACTGAGAGGATCACGGCGATGAATATAGTTTTGTTTGGACCCCCAGGTGCCGGCAAAGGAACTCAAGCAAAGTTGATATGTGAAAAATATTACCTTAATCATCTCTCAACTGGTGATTTATTAAGAAAAGAAAGCAGTAAAGAAACAAGTTTAGGTATTCAAATAAAAAATACAATAAATGATGGTAAATTAGTATCGAATGAAACGACGATTGAATTGATAAAGCAATTTATAAATGAAAACAAAAACAAAAAAAAAGGATTCCTGTTTGATGGTTTCCCAAGAAATAAAAAACAGGCTGAGTTACTCGACCATTTAATGTTAAGTATTGATGAAAAAATACTTTGTGTAATTTTGCTTAATGTTAATGAAGATGTATTAAAGGAAAGAATTATGAATAGGAGTGCAACAGAAGGTCGATCTGATGATAACTTGGAAACATTATCTAAAAGACTTCACACTTATTCTTCTGAAACAGAGCCTTTAATTGAATACTATTCTTCCCAGAATCTTGTTAGAAAAGTTCACGGGACAGGAGAAATAAGTGATATAAATCAAGGTATTAGTTCTCATATAGAGGCCTCTTTAAATGCTTGACCAATTGATCAATAATCATATAATCCCGCATTCTCTCAATAATTCTTTTTTTAGGTTCTAATCATGGCAAGGATTGCTGGCATAAACATTCCGACACAAAAGAAGCTAAAAATAGCACTTACTTATGTATATGGCATCGGCAATAAGGTTTCTAACGATATTTGTTTAAAAGCTAACGTTGATTCAAATGCAAGAGTCCAAGATTTATCAGAGTCAGAAATTAAAAATATATCAGATGTAATTTCTTCATCATTTTTAGTTGAAGGTGATTTAAGAAGAGAAGTTTCGGGTAATATTAAAAGATTAAAAGATCTAGGCACTTATAGAGGTGTAAGACACAGAAGAAATCTACCTTGTAGAGGTCAAAGAACTCACACAAATGCTCGAACCAAAAAAGGTAAAGCAATAGCAATTGCGGGTAAGAAGAAAGTTACTAAATAATTATGGCTGAAGCTAAGACAACTAAAAAAAAGAAACAAAAAAAAAGTATTATATCAGGACTTGCCTATATAAACGCAACCTTCAATAATACAATGATTACTATTACAGATGAGCAGGGCAATAGCATTGCTTGGTCCTCCGCAGGAGTTAAAGGCTTTAAAGGATCTAGGAAATCAACTCCATACGCAGCTCAGATAGCTGCGGAAGATGCTGGGACGAAAGCTAAAGAATTTGGCTTAAAGAATTTACAGGTATTCGTTAAAGGCCCTGGTGGAGGCCGTGAATCTGCTCTTCGTGCACTTCAGGCTATTGGTTTCTATATAACGTCAATAAAAGATACTACGCCTATTCCACATAATGGATGTAGGCCACCGAAGAAGAGAAGAGTTTAGTTTTTTATAAGAGGAATAACTATGAGTATAATAAATAATTGGCAAACATTAATAAAGCCATCTAAATTGAAATTAACAAACGATGAAAACTCCCAGTATAAAGCAACTTTAGTAGCAGAGCCTTTAGAAAGAGGCTTTGGATTAACCTTAGGCAATGCTTTGAGGAGAGTCCTTTTATCTTCTTTGCAAGGTAGCGCAGTTACAGCTATTAAAATAGATAATGTTCTCCATGAATTTTCTTCTATTGACGGTGTTCGTGAAGATGTAACTGATATTGTTTTGAATATTAAATCGCTATCTTTAAATATGCACTCAGAGGGCGTCAGGAAGATGAACCTGAACGTAACAGGCCCTGGTGAAATTACAGCAGGAATGATTAATACGCCTTCAGAGATTGATATTATAAATCCAGAATTAGTTATATGTAACCTTGACGACAACACAGAATTCAATATGGAATTAACTGTAGCTAAAGGAAAAGGGTACGTTGCTGCTGAGCATAATAAACCAGAAGATTCTGCAATAGGATTAATACCTATTGACTCAATCTTTAGTCCTGTAAAACAAGTTTCATATAGCATTGAAAATACCAGAGAAGGTAAAGTTCTAGATTATGATAAATTAATACTAACTATAGAAACTAACGGGTCAGTAACACCTGATGACTCCATTGCTTTTGCAGCGAGGATCATTCAGGATCAGCTTCAATCCTTTATTAATTTCGAAGAGCCTGAAGAAATACAAGAGGAGCCTGATACTTTAGAGCCTCAGTTTAATAAAAACTTACTAAGAAAAGTTGAAGAACTTGAATTATCTGTTAGATCTATGAATTGTCTTCGCAATGATAATATAATCTATATTGGTGATCTTGTTCAAAAAAGTGAAATTGAAATGCTAAGAACACCAAATTTTGGTAGAAAGTCACTAAACGAAATTAAAGAAGTTTTAGGAACCATGTCTCTTTACCTAGGCATGGAGGTTCCAAACTGGCCTCCTGAAAATATAGAGGAACTTGCAAGGAAGATTGAGGATCCATATAACTAATCATGAGACACGGCATAGCAAAAAGAAAGCTTAATAAGACATCTACTCATAGATTAGCTATGTTGGAGAATATGGCTGTTTCATTAATAAAACATGAAACAATCAAAACTACTTTACCAAAAGCAAAAGAATTAAGACCATTTGTTGAAAAGATCATCACACTTGGAAAGAAAAACAAGCAATCATCAAGAACGAATGCATTTGCCTCCCTCAGAGATAAAGAAGCAGTAACTAAGGTCTTTGGTGATCTCTCAGAGCGATTTAAGGAGAGAAATGGCGGTTATTGTAGGATTATAAAAGCTGGTTACAGAACTGGAGACAATGCACCTATGGCATTTATTCAAATTTTGGAACAAGGTAAATAATTTATTTATTTCAATCATTTCTTTTTCATTCATAAAATTTTGTGAGCTCGAAAAAATTAATCATAGTTGATAAAGACTCAGCTGGAACAAGGTTAGATAAATTTTTGAAGGAACAACTGGCAGTTCCCTTTTCATTGATACAAAGAGAAATCAGAAAAAAGAATATTAAAGTAAACAAAAAAAAATCAAGCAGCAATTACAGGCTAGTAGAGGCTGACCAAATCATAGTATTTAAAGAATATACAGCTGATACCGATAAGAATATAGCTTCGACAGTTCCAGAAAATTTAAAATCTAAAATTAAGAAATCTATAGTTTTTAGAAATAAAAACTTTATTGTAATAAATAAATGGAGTGGCATAGCCTGTCAAAGAGGTTCAAAGATTAATATTTCGATAGATGATTTAATTAAATTCCTTGCAAATGGAAAAGATACACCAAAATTAGTGCACAGATTAGACAAGGATACTTCTGGATTGTTAATTGTTGCTTTAAATCTTAATGCAGCAAGATTTTTTCATAAACTACTATCTACTAAAAAGATTACAAAAACATATTTTGCTATAGTAAAAAATAAACCGAAAAAGAATAAAGGTATATTTAATGACAAATTGAGTAATACGGGAAAAACTTTGGATGCAAGTACTAAGTATGAAGTCATAAAGGTACTTAAAAATAAACTTTATTTTCTTAAGCTCCAGCCATCCTCAGGAAGAAAACATCAAATTCGCATGCATTGCTATTTAAATCAATCTCCAATACTGGGGGATAAAAAATATTATCAGTACAATAAAGATGCTAATCAAAAGAATTTGTTTTTACACGCGGGTCAATTAAACTTTGTTGATCAAGATAACCAAAAAGTAAATATCAATGCAAAATTACCTTCACACTTTGAAGAATACTTATAAATTGATAATTAAGATATATGATATATGATATATAATATATTATAGAAGTTCATGACAGACATAATCAAAGAATTAGAAAAAAAAAGGGAACAAGCTAAACTTGGCGGCGGTAAGAAGCGTGTCGATGCTCAGCATGCTAGAGGAAAGTTAACTGCTAGAGAGAGAATAGATATCATCATAGATGAAGATACTTTTGAAGAATATGACATGTATGTGGAACACCGAACAAATGATTTTGGAATGGAAAAACAGAAATATGCTGGCGATGGCGTTGTTACAGGTAGTGGACAAATAAACGGGAAACTCGTTTATATATTTAGTCAAGATTTTACTGTCTTTGGCGGCTCTCTATCAGAAGCTCATGCAGAAAAAATTTGCAAAGTTATGGATATGGCAATGAAAGTGGGTGCACCAATTATAGGAATTAATGACTCAGGTGGGGCAAGAATACAGGAAGGCGTTGCATCACTTGCTGGCTATGCAGAAGTTTTTAAAAGAAATGTTCTTGCCTCAGGGGTTGTTCCTCAAATATCTGTAATTATGGGGCCATGTGCGGGTGGTGCGGTTTACTCTCCCGCGATGACAGACTTCATCTTTATGGTAAAGAATACTTCTTTTATGTTCGTTACAGGACCTGATGTAGTTAAAACTGTCACACAGGAAAATGTAAGTCAAGAAGAGCTTGGAGGAGCTAAAACTCATACATCAAAATCATCGGTTGCTGATGGAGCTTTTAATAATGATATTGAAACTCTTCACGAGGTAAAGAACCTTATTGATTTACTGCCCGCTAGTAATAGAGAGAAATCAACTAATATTAAAAAAGATTTTCAGGACTTAAGCCCTGATTATTCTCTTGACACTCTAGTTCCTGATAATCCAAATAAACCATATGATATGAAGGAATTGATAACGAAAGTGGCTGATAATAATTATTTTTTTGAAATTCAAAAAGATTTTGCAAAAAATATTATTACTGGATTTGGAACAGTTGAAGGCAGAACTGTTGGATTTGTTGCCAACCAACCGCTGGTATTAGCGGGATGTCTAGATATCGACTCAGGTAAAAAAGGTGGAAGATTTGTTCGATTTTGTGATTGCTTTAATATTCCTATTGTAACCTTTGTTGATGTTCCAGGCTTCTTGCCAGGTGTATCTCAAGAACACAATGGAATTATAAAAAATGGCGCAAAATTATTATTCGCGTATGCTGAAGCTACTGTTCCCAAGATAACGATTATTACAAGAAAAGCATATGGAGGAGCCTATGTTGTGATGTCATCAAAACATCTTAGGGGAGACATAAATTATGCATGGCCTAGTGCTGAAATTGCAGTAATGGGAGCAAAAGGAGCGACGGAAATTTTATATAGAAATGAAATTAAGGATAAAGAAAAAATAGAAAAAAGAACTCAAGATTATACAGAACAATTTGCAAATCCATTTATTGCATCAAAAAGAGGATTTATTGACGATGTAATTAGACCACACTCTACAAGAAAGAGAATAGCAACAGCCCTCGAGAATCTAAAAGACAAAGAACTTTCTTTGCCATTAAAAAAACACGACAATATTCCACTGTAAAAATGATAAGAAAAATTTTAATAGCCAATAGAGGCGAAATAGCCTGCAGAGTGATAAAAACTGCTAAGAAACTAAAAATAAAAACAGTCGCGGTATATTCTGATGCTGACAAAGATGCCCTATTTGTCAAACAAGCAGATGAATCTTATTATCTTGGAGGATCGCAACCAAGTGAATCATATCTTGATGCAGATAAAATTATATCAATAGCTAAAAAATCAAAATCAGACGCTATTCATCCAGGCTACGGCTTCCTATCTGAGAATGCACCGTTCGTTAACAGACTGAAAAAAGAAAATATTAAGTTCATTGGACCAAATCCAATGGCAATAAAAAAAATGGGCGACAAAATTGAATCGAAGAATCTTGCCATAAAATTAAAACTCAATGTAATTCCTGGCCACACTGCGCCAGTAAAAAATGCTTCAGAAGCCCTCAAGATTTCAAAAAAAATTGGATTTCCAGTTCTATTAAAAGCCTCAGCAGGAGGTGGTGGAAAGGGAATGAGGATTGTAAGAAAAGATAGAGAACTAGAGGAGAACTTCATTGCTGCAAAGAGCGAGTCAAAGAAAAGTTTTGGAGATGATCGAGTATTTATTGAGAAATATATTGAGCAACCAAGGCATATAGAAATTCAAATACTTTGTGATAAGCATGGAAATCAAATTCATTTAGGTGAAAGAGAATGTTCGATTCAACGAAGATATCAGAAAGTTATTGAGGAATGTCCGTCACCATTTGTTGACGAAGATATGAGAAGTGAAATGGCAAGTCAGGCCCTAATACTCGCTAAAGAGGTAAAGTATGACTCTGCTGGAACTGTCGAATTTGTTGTAGACTCAAAAAAGAATTTCTATTTCTTGGAGATGAATACAAGATTACAAGTTGAACATCCTGTAACAGAACTAGTTACAGGTATTGATTTAGTTGAACAAATGATCCTAAGCGCAGATAATAAGAAATTAGCTATCCGACAGGAAGATATAAAGCTAAATGGTTGGTCAGTTGAGTCCAGAATTTATGCAGAGGATCCTACGAAGGACTTTCTTCCTTCTATCGGAAGAGTCACTAGATATATCGAACCTAAAAAAATTGAAAAAGATTATGAAGTGATAAGAAATGACACAGGCATTAGTCCAGGATCTGAGGTTTCATTGTACTATGACCCCATGATTTCGAAATTAGCTGTTCATAGCAAAGACAGAATAAGCGCTATTAATTTAATGATCAATTCACTTCAAAACTACTATCTTTCAGGCTTAGAAAATAATATCGATTTTTTAATAGCTATTTTAGAAGATAAAAAATTTCAAAAAGGGGAAATAAGCACAAATTTCATAAAAGAAAAATTTAAGAATGGCTATTCATCAAATTTGACAATGACAGATGATAAGCATCAAAAATTTGGAATTATTGCAATGCTTATGTATGCAAAACAATCTTATAATTTAAGTAATGTCATAAGCAAAAGCTTTAGTGTTAAAATTTCTGAAGACTACTTAAGTATTTTCTTGAAGGAGGCAGCTATTGTTGATAATTCGTTGTCTTTGTTAATTGAGATTAACAAGAAAAAGATTAAAGTAGAATCTTCATTCAATTTAAATCAAAAACTGTGTTCATTTAAAGTAAATGAAGAAATATATTATTTTAAAATAAATGATCTTATTAATTTGCATACCTCGGATGTAAGTTTTTTAGATTGTAGGACAAAAACAGTTGTAGTTCAAAGTACACAAAAAGACCTTCTTAAGTTAATGCCAAAAGACGTAAAAGAAGACTTATCAAAGAAATTAATATCACCCATGCCTGGATTGATTAAATCAGTTGATGTTATTGAGGGTCAGAAGGTCAAAAATGCTGATCAATTACTAATAATAGAAGCTATGAAAATGCAAAATATTCTAAAAAGTGAAAAAGATTGCGTGATTGAAAAGATACTAGTTAAGGCCGGTGACAGTGTTAGTGCTGATGAGGAACTGATCTTATTTAAGAACTAGTTGCAGTTTTTAATTTGCTTTGAAATATATCTCTGTCCATATAACCTTGCCTAAAGTATCTTTTATTTTCTCGATCTTTATAACTTTTTCTTCCATGCAAAACTCTATAGTTATCAAGAATTAACATATCACCTGACATTTGCTTTATTTCGATATTGTTTTTGGAGTCTTTAATCAAGTCCCAAAATTTTCTTCTCGCTTTTATATATTCATTTAATCTTTTATTATTTTCATAAGGCATAACTTCAGTTCTATTGTTATATCGTATTTGACAAATATTATTATCATCGTCCAATTCAATAAGTTTACATTTATTTTCAAGATAAGCATTTTTATCAGCGTATCTAAAAAAAGTATTAAATGATGTAAGGGTATCAAAGTATTTTTTATGCCTCTTTCTGAGAATATTAGCAATATTAAAACCATCAGTTATAGTATTCTCACCACCATTATTTGCATTTTCAATACAATGTAGAAAAATATAGCCTTGAGTTGGAAATCGATAGGGATTGTCTGTATGATTCTCAAGACCTCTGGTTGTCATAGTTAAATCGTAAGCTTTATTTATATTTTTAACGTCTGCAATTCCACCCCAGTTTGTCTTTTTTACTGGACCAATGAGTTTCATTAATTCATTTAATCCGTTTTTCTTTTTAGGTATATTCCTTACTAAGCAAAATCCTAATTTATCAACGCTAGACATTATATCAAATAGCATTTTATTATTTATGTTCTTAAAATTATACTTTGGAACCTTAAGATTTTTTTTATTCCAAAGGTACTTATCATCACTCACAGGCGCTTTTTTAAGTTGCGAATATATATAGTTTATTTTGTAATTATGTTGAGAATTATCAGAAAAAGTAATTGCCAATCTTTCCTTTTCTATTTGAGCATCAATGATTTTTAATGATGGGCTTATTTCAGCCGCTTCAATTAATAACTGTTTAGTATAGGGGTCCCTTATTTCTGCATTGTCACTATGCTCATAAAGCCATTGAGAATTGACTTCATATTTTTTGCCATTTAATAAAATGCAAAGTGAATTTTTATTATTTTTTTTAATGTTAAGTGTGTAATTCATTAAAAGTATCAAAAATATTTTTAACTAGGATATCATCAAAGTCTTCAATATCAATATCGAATCCTAGATCATACAAACTGGTAACGCATTCACTATCAAGGCCACAAGGTCTTATCCCTTTATAGTGACTCAGGTTAGGATTAATATTTATAGAAAAGCCGTGATAGGTTACCCACTTTTTAAATTTAAGCCCTATGCTTGCAATTTTATAATATTTATTATCTATTTTTTTTACAAATACACCGTGATGTTTAGTTAAGCTAATTCCTTCAATATTGAAAGTTTTTAAAGTATTTATAATTATACTTTCAATTGAAGATACAAACTTTTTTATATCCTTTGTTCTATTATTTAAATTAAGCATCAAGTATACCACTCTCTGACCAGGACCGTGGTAGGTATACTTGCCTCCTCTATTAGTTTGAATAACTGGGAAACTATGTGAATCAAGTAGATCATCTTTGTTATCTTTAGAACCGGAGGTATATATTGTTGGATGATTTAGCATCCAAACTAATTCATCTGACTTATTTTCAATAATTTGACTCACCCTATTTTCCATGTTTTTAAGACATTCAAGGTAATCTTGCGGATTAGTACTTATTTTTAATTCCATGTTTTCCTGGATAATAAACTATTTTAATATACATAAAGGAAATTATGAATGAAATCAGTAGCGATCTTACTCAAAATGAAAATATTACATTTAACAATAAACTGATCAATGCAGTAATTGCTAATTGTAATGAAGAAAACAGGGCAAACCTCGAAGGTCTTATTGAGCCTTTGCATCCTGCAGATTTAGCAGATTTACTTACTTTCCTGAATACAGATCAGCGATCATATATTCTTGGAACTCTCAAGGAAGATCGATATACAGAGGTGTTAGCGGAATTAGATGACACCATTATTGACGAAACCGTTCAAAATTTAGAGGAAAAGAAAGTTGTAAGATCAATCAGTGAAATGGAAACTGATGATGCAATCAATTTGATTGAGTCCCTGGAGCCCAAATCAAAGAAAAAAATACTAGATCAAGTAAACCCAGCAGATCGTGTCATTTTTGAGGAGAGCCTTAATTACCCTGAAGATACGGCGGGAAGACGAATGCAAAAAGAATTTGTATCAATGCCTGGCTTCTGGTCTGTGGGTCAAGCAATTGACTATTTGAGAAAAGAAATAAATTTACCAGATGATTTTTTTGAATTATTTATTGTTGATCCATCAAATAAACCACTGGGTAGTGCATCAGTATCTAAAGTACTTCGCTCACAAAGAGATACAAAGCTAGGCGATATACTGGAAGACAGCCCAAAGTTCGTCAAGGCCTCTATGGATCAAGAAGAAGTAGCATTATTTTTTGAGCAATATTCATTAGTTTCAGCTGGAGTAGTTGACGATCAAAATCGATTAATTGGAAGAATTACGGCAGATGATATCGTATGGGTTCTTCAAGAGGAAGCTGAAGAGGATATTCTTAGATTAGGAGGCGTTGCTGAAAGTGAGATGAACCAATCTATTGGAAGATCAACAAAAAGAAGGTTTATCTGGCTATTTATAAATTTATTAACTGCAATACTAGCTTCTTATGTAATTAGCCTTTTTGACGCTAGTATCGAAAAAATGGTAGCACTTGCTGTTTTAATGCCAATAGTTGCTTCTATGGGTGGCAACGCAGGAACTCAGACACTTACTTTAACAGTGCGTTCTCTGGCAACAAAAGAACTTGTTGAAAATAACAGAAGGAAAGTATTTATAAAGGAGATTGGAATTTCCATTTTAAACGGATTTATATTTGCTATTCTTACCGGCGTAGCTGCATTGATTTGGTTTGAAGATATGTCCCTTTCAATTATTGTAGGCGCAGCAATGATTATTAATATTTTATCAGCTGGTTTTTTTGGATTCCTTATTCCATATGTTTTCAATAGAATTAAAATTGATCCAGCCCTTGCTTCAAGTGTCTTCGTAACAACAATTACAGACGTGTTTGGATTTCTGTCTTTCTTGGGATTAGCTTCAATATATTTATTCTAAATTGGAAAATTATCAATTAATCGAGTACTTCCAACATTTGCAGCAATAAAAATTCTTGATTTTGATTTTAAAGATCTTCTTTTTTCTAAAGTATCAGTAAGGATTGTTAAGTAATCAATTTTATCTATCCCGTTCATACGAAGTTCGCGCTTAGCATGAGCTAAAATCTTTGTCGTATTAAGTTTATTTTTAACTTTAGGGATTAAATATTTGCATATCTTATTGATTTTATTGGCAATTTCAATTTCATTAATTTCTAAATATTTGTTTCTAGATGAAAGCGGTAATCCATTTTTATTTCTTACAGTTTTAATAGGAATAATTTTAGTGCCAAAGTTTAGCTCATCCCGCAATTTTTTTATAACGACTAATTGCTGATAATCTTTTTCTCCAAAGAAAGAATTATCAGCTTGAACAATATCAAACAACTTAATGACAATATTTTTTACACCCGGAAAATAATTAGGCCTACTTTTACCGCATAAGATATTTTCTATTTTAAAGTTAGGACATTTGTAAAATGTTTTATATTTAAGAATTTCATTTTCAATTGGAAGAAATACTATATCAACATCTTCATTTCTTAGAAGATTTAAATCATTATGAATGGTCCTTGGATAATTTTTGAAATCTTCACTTGGACCAAATTGAGAAGGATTTATGAAAATGCTTACAATTCTAACTGCATTCCTTTTTTTTGCTTTTTGTATTAACTTGATGTGTCCCAAGTGAAGAGCTCCCATAGTCGGTATAAAATTAATACTTGAACCATTTCTTTTTGATTCTTTAACTATTCTTTTTAAATATTTAATACTTTTAATAATTTTCATTTTTTTAAATTAGTAAATTTTCAAAAATACAATTATCTGCAAACTTTTGTGATAATTTAAGCTTTTCGTCATTATTAATTGTCCACGTAAAAGTCGGTAGATTATTCTTTCGAATATTCTGAACATCGACACTTTCTATATTATTTATATCAACTGCTATAAAATCTATATTTAATTCTTGTATTGTATTTTTCTTTATCTCGTTACTACTTATAATGAGACCTGTGTTGTAATAAGGAGCATTATCACGAAACCATTCACACGCCTTTTGGTCAAATGATTGAAATGCGACCTCTCCTTGATATGTTCTTGTCAATTCAACTAATCTTTCTTCAATAATTGGATTAAAGCCAGACTTTATTTCTATTAAAATAGGTACACGAGAATCAACTTGATAAAACATTTCTTCTAATGTTGGTATTTTTGACTTTGTGTCTAGTAGGTTAATTTGCCTCAACTCATTGCTATTCATTTCAGCAACATTATCTTCTAAATTGCATAATCTTTTTAGGCTGTAATCATGAAATACGATTACTTCATGATCTTTAGATAAAACAACGTCACATTCTATAGCAAAATTATTTTTAATAGCATTTTCAAAAGCTTCTAAAGAATTTTCAATTATATAATTTTTCTTATGAAGTCCTCGATGAGCTATTGGCCGCTTCAGGAACTCCTTCATTTTTCAATAATTGAGAAAATTGATGAAATCTCCACACACGCATTTTTTGGCAGTGAGATACACCCAACAGCTATACGTGAATGTTTACCATTATCTGAGAGTATTTCACAAATCACATCTGAAGCCCCATTGATTATCGTTGGATGATCTTCAAAACTACTTTCTGAATTGATATAACCTGCAATATGGACACAATTAAAACTTTCTAGGGAATACGATGAGTATATTTGATCTAAAATAGATAGAGTATTTAGCATGCATATTCTTGCTGCTTTTTTTGCTTTCTCAATTGAATTTTGTGTAGGTACTTTACCTGTTATGAGTTGATTTTTGATGAGAGGCAACTGTCCAGAAATATAGATTAAGTCGCCTATTTTTTTCGCTGGAATATAATTACCAAGAGTTGCAACCTCAAAGTCTTCATAATTTTTATCTATTTCTAAAATCTTATCTTTTAATTTCATCTTCAATAAAATTATATATTTCTTTCCAGCTGTTTGCACGAAAATCTGCTTCTTTCGGTGTTTTTGCAAGTTTGGACAGTCTCTCATCTGAAATATAATGAATAGTTTTTGCACGTTTCACTTCAAGTTTTGAAGAAATAATATGAGGAGCTAGGTCATCAATAAAAAAGATCTTGCCGTTATAGCTTTTCACTAACTCTTTTATAACAAGTCCTTTAGGGCCATTACCTGCAATAATCGGCAACTCAAGACCATTATCTCTAAAACATGCCTTTCTATCCTCTAGATACTTGAATGGTATATTTGTTAAAATAATTATTTGAAAATTTAATCTATTGACGAGATTATTTAACGAATTAATTGAGTCTTTGACAAAATCAATTTGTCTTGATCTATTTTTAAAAAAGTTTTCTAGGTGAAACAAAACATCTTCATTAGATATTGCCTCATTCGAAACCTTATTTTTTATATTACCAAAGAGTGCATATGATTTTAAATCGTACCACATTGAATTATTTTGCAAATAATTCTCAAAACAAGGTAAAAAGTTTAAAAGAACTTCATCTGCATCAGAGATTAGCAAATGCTTATCTTGAACAATTACAGTTTTACGGATCTGGTCTATTAGACCTTCGGATAGTTTAGCTTTCATTGCTAACTATTTAATTTCTATCAGTGTAAGCTTAGTTTGAGTATATTGGCCTAACGCTTCAAGTGATTTATCTCTTCCAAAACCTGATTGTTTATACCCCCCGTGAGGTAATGACATATCTCCATCACTAACACTATTTATCAATACTTTGCCACTCTTAATTCTCTTTGCAAGCTTATGAACTTTATTAAGATCATTGGACCAAATCATTGCATTTAGTCCGTAGTTTGTATCATTAGCAATTTCTAAAGCTTCATCTTCATTTTCAAAGTCTATAGTACACAAAACTGGACCAAATATTTCTTCCTTAGCAACTTTCATTGAATTCTTAACATCTTTAAAAACTGTAGGGTTTACATAACAACCACCTGTTTCCTGTAAAACTTGTTCACCTCCAGTAATAACATTTGCCCCTTCATTTTTGCCGGTGTCAATGTAATCCATAATTCTTTTAGTTTGAGTATGATCAACAATAGAGCCCATCAGAGTACTTGGATCAAAGGGATCACCGGGTGTCCATGGCTCCGAGTACTTTACAACCTTTTCTAAAAATTCATCTTTAATAGAATTCTCTACAAGCAGTCTTGATGGCGCATCACATACTTGACCACTATTTCCAAACATTCCGTCAGCAGCCATTTTAGCAGCATGATCTAGATCAGGCGCGTCAGCAAAAATAATATTTGGAGATTTTCCTCCACATTCAAGTGAAACCCTTTTCATGTTTGACTCACCCGCATAAGATAAAAAATATCTGCCAACTTCTGTAGAGCCAGTAAAACCTAATTTGTCAACATCCATATGCGTACCAAGAGCTTTTCCAGCAGTAGGGCCAAAACCTGGAATGACATTAAATACTCCTTCTGGTATTCCAGCTTCCATTGCTAATTCAGCAACCCTTAATGCTGATAGTGGTGATTGTTCAGCTGGTTTTAGAATAAAACTATTTCCAGTTGCAAGTGCTGGAGCAAATTTCCAGCAGGCCATAAGTAATGGGAAATTCCATGGAGTAACCGCGCCAACAACTCCCAGCGGTTCTTTAGTAATGGTTGCTATAATATTATCGCTTGTAGGAGCAACATCATCGTACAATTTATCAATAGCCTCAGCATACCACTTAGTACAATTTATACATGCTGCTATATCTCCTGTCGCTCTTGTTATTGGTTTACCCATATTTAAAGTTTCTAACAGTCCAAGTTCCAAAATGTTTTTTTTCATTAGGTCAGCGAAATTAAAAAGTATTTTTTTTCTTTTAGAGGGAGCCATTCTTGACCATGAGCCTTTTTCAAAAACTGCCCTTGCTGCCTTTACAGCATTATTGATATCTTCAACATCACACTCAGAGACATTTGCAATTAATGAGCCATCAACTGGACTTATGCTTTCAAAGGTTTTACCTGTAACAGAATTAGTATAATTGCCATTGATGAATGCTTGTGTTTTAAAATCAATCGATGATTTTTTTTCGATTACATCATTTAGAGCGAGAGCCATAGGGTACCTTTCAGAAACTTTTTTAAATATTTTTTATAAAGTTAATGTAAGATACAGATATTTTTATTTTTTTGAAGATTTTTTCTTCGGTATCTTCTTTTTTTTGCCCATTTTTTCCATCTTTTTCTCAATTAGATCAATGGCAACTTCAATTTCTATTTCTTCTGGATCAATGTTGTCAGGAATTGTGGCATTTACTGTCTTATATTTTATATAGGGACCAAACTTACCTTTCATAACTTTTATTGGCTTTTTATCCTCAGGATGTTCACCAAGAGTTTTGATTTCAGATGAACTTTTTAGCCTTCCTGGCTTAGCGTTTGCTAAAAGTGATACAGCTCTATTAATTCCAATTTCAAATATTTCTGAATTATCCTCAAGGCTTGCATTTTTGTCACTGCAAGTAATGTATCCACCATAGCGGCCATAATTTACGCTTATCATTTCACCATTTTCAGGATGAGTGCCAATTTCTCGAGGAAGGCTTAATAGATAATTGGCTTTATCAAGATCAATTTCTGAAGCCGGTATTCCTTTAGGAATACTTGCTCTTTTTGGTTTTTCTTTTTGATCGTTGTCACCAAGCTGTATGTAGGGTCCGAATCTGCCACTTAAAAGCTTAATTTCTTTATTTGTTTCCGTGTCTACTCCAAGAATTGTGTCTTCAACCACTTCTTTTATTTTTCTTGGAGAAATAGGTCTTGTAAACTTACATTCAGGATAATTTGAACAGCCAACGAATGCACCAAATCTACTAACTTTTAAGCTCAGTTCACCTTCACAAGATGGGCAACAGCGTGTAATATTTTTTCCCTCTGGTTCAACAAAAATATGATTTTTAAGGCTATCATTTAGATGATCCAGAACATTTGTAATTCTTAAATCAGTTACCTCTCCTATATTTGACGAGAAATTCTTCCAAAACTTTTCTAGAAATTCTTTCCAATCTATTTGACCAGACGTTATTTCATCAAGTGATTCTTCCATTTCAGCTGTGAATTCATAGTCAACGTATTTTGAGAAAAAGCCTTTAAGAAAACCTGTGATGAGAATAGCTCTGTCTTCAGGAATGAAACGATTTTTCTCTACTTCAACATAATTTCTCATTTTTAAAACTGATATTATACTTGCATAGGTTGATGGCCTTCCAATTCCAAGTTCCTCAAGTTTTTTAACCAATGTTGCCTCTGAATATCTAGGAGGAGGCAGAGTAAAGTGTTGAGTACTTAAAGGATCAACATTTTCAATTTTGTCTTCCAGCTTAATGTTGGGAAGGTCCTTATCGTCCTCATTCTCGTCCAAATCAGTGTCATCTGATTTTTTGTTAAATTCACTATATATGTTTAAGAAGCCATCAAATGTCTGGATTGAGCCATTCGCTCTAAGTTTCAATGATTCATCTTCACTTGAAATCGATATTGCAGTCCTTTCAAATACGGCTGAATTCATTTGACTAGCCAATGATCTTTTCCAAATTAAGTCATAAAGTTTAAAGCCATCTGCATCTAAATACTTCTTCATTTCTTCTGGTTTTCTTAACACGTCAGTTGGCCTAATTCCTTCATGAGCTTCTTGTGCATTTTTTGCTTTTTTACTTTTAAAACTCCTAATTTCTTTTGGAAGGTACGCTGGATCAAAGTTATCTTTTATAAATTTTCTATATGAATCTATGGCCTCTATGGATAAGTCAGTGCTATCTGTTCTCATGTAAGTTATCAACCCAGTTGTTTCACCATTTATTTCGACACCTTGAAAAAGACGCTGAGCAATCTGCATTGTTCTTGAGGCCCCAAATCCAAAAATACTTGAGGCAGTTTGCTGAAGAGTAGAGGTACTAAATGGAGCGTCTGGGTTTCTAGAAGCAGGTTTTTTCGTAATGTCTGCAAATTTAAAATTTTTTCCTTTGAAAGACTCAGTAACTTTTTTAGCTTCACTCTCATTTTTAAAAGTGAATTTATCTATTTTCTCATTATTAAAATGAGTGAGGTTTGACTCAATAGTATTTTCCAAGACATCTATATTAGCTTTTATTTTCCAGTATTCTTGAGGGTCAAAAGACTCAATTTCAACTTCCCTTTCACAAATTAGTCTTAGCGCAACTGATTGTACTCTTCCTGCAGATTTAGCTCCAGGAAGCTTTCTCCATAAAACAGGAGATAAATTAAAACCGAATAAGTAATCCAGGGCTCTTCTTGCTAAATAAGCATCAACCAATGAGCGGTCAAGTTCCCTTGGATTATCAATACCGTTTTTTACCGCTGATTTAGTGATCTCACTAAACACTACCCTTTTTACAGATTTGTCTTTTATAAGCTTTTTTTTATTTAATAATTCAATTATGTGCCAGGCGATGGCTTCACCTTCTCGGTCTGGGTCAGTGGCAAGAAATATATGAGAAGAAGATTCTGCTGCTTCGTATATCTCTTTAATATGTTTTTTTGATGTATTTGAAACTTCCCATTCGAATGAAAAATCGTTTTCTGGATCAACTGACCCATTTTTTGAAGGCAAATCTCGAACATGACCAAAGCTTGCAAGGACATTAAATTCATTACCAAGGTATTTATTAATTGTTTTGGCTTTTGCAGGACTTTCAACAATAACTAAATTCATTTTTTTAAATCACTAATTTTTGCGGATTTAAATATTTATTTTTGCATTTTGTCAAATCTATGAAGAAAATAATATAAATAAACCCAGAATACTGGGGTTATTTAATTTTTTTTTCTGTACCGTTTACGAGTCTTTTAATATTTTCGTAGTGGGAAATGAAGATTATTAATGTGAGTATAAAAATTAATAATTCATCTGAATTAAACAAAAAGTAAGTGAGGAGAATAGAGCTAAAGCTACTTATCAATGCTGCAAGAGATGAAATTCTTATTACTAAGAAAATAAAAATCCATATTAATGCAATAAAACTAAATAAGTAAAAATTTATCATTAAGACTATGCCTAAATAAGATGCGAAACCTTTGCCTCCTTTAAATCTAAGCCAAATTGGAAATATATGTCCAATAAGAATAAACAAGCTTGATAAGATAATTAATTGCTCATTAAAAATTTGAGTTAAATATATGGCTAAACAAGCTTTACTAAAATCCAGAATAAGAGTTAATGCAGCTGCACTATAATTACCAGTTCTAAGGACATTTGTTGTGCCAGTATTTCCTGATCCAATTTTTCTAATATCATCAAGCGCAAAAAATTTAGCCAGTATTACGCCTGAAGGTATAGAGCCTAAAATATAAGAAAATAAAATTATTAAGAAAACTTCTGAAATCATTTATTTAAGTAAAATTGCTAAGCAGGCCATTCTGATGGCAACACCATTTTCTACTTGTTCATTAATAACTGATTTATTTACGTCATCAGCTAATGAGCTCTCTATTTCCACATCTCTATTAATAGGGCCTGGATGCATTACGAGAACATCTTCTTTGGCATTTTTCAATCTTTCTGATGTAAGACCATATTTTAAAAAGTAATCTTTTGTGCTTGGCAATTCGGTATCTAAAATTCTCTCATTTTGAATTCTGAGCATCATTACTATATCAGAGTCTTTTATTCCTTTATTTAAATCATTAAACGTCTCAACTTTATATTTATTTAAATCACTGGGTTCAAAATATTTTGGATAAACAAATCTGACGCTAGAGCCCATTTTAGTTAACAAATAGTAATTTGATCTTGCAACACGACTATGTTCTAGGTCCCCACAGATTGAGACAGTAAGATCTTTAAGAGTTTTTTTGTGACTAAGGATCGTAAATGCATCAAGCAGTGCTTGAGTAGGGTGTTCATTTACACCCTCTCCAGCATTGATTACAGGACAATTCAAAAGATTTGAAATTTTCTCTGCAGAATTATCCTCATTGTGTCTAATTATCACGAGATCAGGATTCATTGCTCCAATAGTTTGAGCTGTATCAAATAACGTCTCACCTTTTCTAAGAGAGGAGCCTTGAATATTCATATTAACTACGTCAGCTCCCAATCGTTTAGCTGCAATTTCAAAGGATATTAATGTCCTAGTAGAAGGTTCAAAAAAAAGATTAATTACTGTTCTTCCGGTAAGGATAGGATAATTTTTATTTTTTTCTTTATTTTTTATTTTAAAAAAATTTCCAAGCTCCAAAACTTTATTTACATCTTCAACAGAAAGATATTTTATTCCTAATAAATGTTTTTGACTTATTTCGGGTATTTTAATATCACTAGACATCAATACTTACTTTTCATTATATAATTTATCGCACCTTCTAAGATAAATGCTGCGGCTAAGTTATCAATGTCTTTTTTAGCCTGTTTTTTTTTTGATCTGCTTTTTTCATTTTTCTCATAATTTCTCTCAACAGCAACGGTAGAAAGTCTTTCGTCCCAAAATGCATATTTGATGTTTATTTCACTGCACATTTTTTCTGCTTTATCTTTTACAGACTGTGCACTTCTCCCTTCAGTTCCATCCATGTTCTTTGGAAGCCCAAATATAATTCCTATTATATTATATTCTGAGATAATACTTTTTAGTATATCAATAATATTACTAAATTTATCTTCACTGATAGTTCTTAAAGGCAAGGCGCCATCTAGACTATGAGTTGAGATTGAAACACCTATCCTTTTTTTACCCATATCTAATCCCATTATTCTTTTTTGATTCAAAAGAAATGGTTTGAATTCATGTAAATCGTCTACTTTGTTTGTTGAATTAAGCATTTTTTATATGTATATCATAGAATGTTTAAACCTTATATATGAGAAAATATGAAATTTGATAAAGACAGTCTTTACAAATTAGGAAAGCTATCAAAAATTCAGATTGATGAGAGTAAGTTAAAATCATTGTCATCAGATCTTGGTTCAATCATAGAGTTTATTGACAGATTAAAAAGCATTGATACAGAAAATGTTGATCCGACTTCTAACTCGTTAGATCAATCGTTGGTTATGAGAGAAGATATTGCCTCAGACGTGAATACAGCCAATGAAATATTAGAAAATGCTCCGCAAAAAGAATTAGACTTTTTTTCTGTACCAAAAGTAATTGAATAAAATCATGAAAAGAAATTTAAATTTTATAGACGCAGGCAGTCTTCTTGAAACAAATGAAACTACATCAGTTGACCTTACTAAGATTTATTTAGAAAAAATTAAAGAAGCAGATGAACTTAATTGTTTTAATACTGTTTCAGCAGAGCAAGCTCTAGATGAAGCTGAAAAATCTGATCTAAGACGTCAACAGGGAAAACTAAAAAGCCGGTTTGACGGTATACCCATAGGAGTCAAAGACTTATTCTGTACTAAGAATATTAAAACAACAGCTTCTAGTAGAATATTATCAAACTTTACACCATCATATGAGTCAACTGTTACTCAAAATTGTATTGATGCAGGTTTAGTCAGCTTAGGCAAATTAAACTGTGATGAGTTTGCAATGGGCTCAACAAATAAAACAAGTTATTATGGTCCTGTCACAAATCCATGGAAGTCTAACAAATCAGATGCAAAACTAGTACCAGGGGGATCATCAGGAGGATCAGCAGCGGCAGTTGCAGCTGATTTATGCGTTGCATCTCTAGGAACTGACACAGGAGGTTCAATCAGACAGCCAGCTTCATTTACGGGAACTGTAGGATTAAAGCCAACTTATGGAAGAGTTTCAAGGTGGGGTACAATAGCTTTTGCATCATCACTGGATCAAGCTGGTCCAATAACTAAAACTGTTGAAGACGCGGCTGCATTATTTGAAATTATTGCAGGACACGACCCTAAAGACTCAACTTCATCTACAAAAGAAAAAGAAAACTTCTTAGATAATTTAAATAGTTCGGTTAAAGGAATGAAAATTGGTATTCCAAGCGAATTTAAAAGTGACGACCTCCCTTTAAGCACTCAAAAAGCATGGGATGATTGTAAGAAATTGCTTCAATCTAATGGTGCTGAATTGATTGATATGAGTCTTCCGCATACAATGGATGCATTGCCAACTTATTATATCATTGCTCCAGCTGAAGCTTCGTCTAACCTTGCAAGATATGATGGCGTTAAATACGGAATTAGAGAAGAAGGTAAAAACCTTATTGAAATGTATGAAAAAACTAGATCTGTTGGTTTCGGAGATGAAGTAAAAAGAAGGATATTAATAGGAACTTATGTTTTATCTTCTGGTTACTATGATGCATATTATATCAAGGCTCAAAAGATAAGGTCATTAATTAAGAGTGATTTTAATCAAGCTTTTGAAAAAGTTGATGCGATCTTAACTCCATCAACTCCATCAACAGCATTCGAGATTGAAAATGAACCAACTGATCCTGTTCAAACATATTTAAATGACATTTTCACGGTTCCTATCAATCTTGCTGGTATACCGGCAATATCAATTCCTTTTGCCAATGATGAAAATGATTTACCAATTGGCCTTCAATTAATCACAAATTCTTTTGAGGAACAAAAGTTATTAAATATTGCAAAAAATGTCCAAGATACTGTTAATTATGAGTCTGTACCTAAAAACTGGTGGCAAAAATGATTAGTGGCTGGGAATTAGTAATTGGAATTGAAATTCACGCTCAAGTAAAGTCAAAGTCTAAATTATTTTCTTCCTCCTCAACTGAATTTGGTTCAGGCCCAAATAGTCAAGTCAGTCTTGTGGACGCAGCTATGCCCGGTATGTTGCCCGTTATTAATAAGTTTTGCGTTGAGCAAGCTGTGCGGTCAGGGATTGGATTAAATGCTCAAATTAATAAAAAATCTATATTTGATCGTAAAAATTATTTTTACCAAGATTTACCTCAAGGATATCAAATATCCCAATTTAAGGATCCTATTGTAGGTAATGGATTCATTGAAATTGAGACAGATGGTCAGTCAAAAAAAGTTGGTATTGAACGGCTGCACCTTGAACAAGATGCAGGAAAGAGTTTGCATGATCAAGATCCAAACCTAACTTTTGTTGATTTAAATCGCTCTGGTATCGCTTTAATGGAAATTGTTTCTATGCCTGATATGAAGTCACCTGAAGAAGCTGTGGAATATGTAAAGAAGGTGCGTTCTATATTGCGCTACCTAGATACTTGTGATGGCAATATGGAACAAGGTTCATTGAGAGCTGATGTGAATGTATCTGTGAATAAACCAGGGGATGATTTAGGTACAAGGTGTGAGATCAAAAATTTGAATTCATTTAAATATATTCATTCAGCAATTATTTATGAAGCAAAAAGACAAATTAAATTAATCGAGTCAGGTGAAAATATTATTCAAGAAACTAGGTTGTATAATATTGACTCTGGAGAAACAAGATCAATGCGATCAAAAGAGGACGCGCATGATTATAGATATTTTCCTGACCCAGATTTATTACCCCTTATTCTTGAGGATAATTGGATTAAAAAAATAAGAAGTTCCATTCCAGAATTGCCTGATCAGAAAAAAGAAAGATTTATTAGAGAATATAGTCTTAGTGAATATGATTCCAGTGTTATTGTATCTGACAAATCAACAAGTGATTATTATGAAAAGGTTGTTAAAGATCGAAATCCCAAACTTGTTACAACATGGGTAACTAGTGAACTATTTTCTGTTTTAAATAAAAAAAACCTATCTATTGATGAGAGTCCTATATCACCTAATCATTTAGGTGAATTAATTGACAATATTGATAGTGGTAAAATTTCGAGTCGTCAGGCAAAAGAGATATTTGAGGAAATGTGCGAGACAGGAGAAAGTGCTAATAATATTATAAATGAAAAAGGATTGTCTCAGATAAGTGATGAAGGCGAACTAGAAAAATTAGTTGATAATGTTATATCTTCAAATCCAGAAAATGTTGAAAAGTACAAGAATGGAAAAGATAAACTGTTTGGTTTTTTTGTAGGTGAGGCTATGAAGCTGTCAAAAGGAAAAGCAAATCCAAAAGTTTTAAATGAGCTTTTAAAAAGTAAATTAAATACTTAGATTATTTAGAATATTTATAGTACTAATCTATTTATCGGAGAGATGGGTGAGTGGTTGAAACCGGCTCCCTGCTAAGGAGTTGTGCGGGCTTATACCCGTACCGAGGGTTCGAATCCCTCTCTCTCCGCCATATTTTAATTTATATTTGTTTTTTTGTTGGCTTGATAACTGTTTTACCACCTGTGTAGGCTCTATTTAAATTTAAGTTTAGAGTATACTCAACAGGTAAAAGATCGTTCTCAATAAATTCATACACTTGAATATTTTCCATAACTCTTTGCACATAATTTCTTGTTTCTTTAAATGGAATTAATTCTATCCAGTCTTCGCTTGTAATGTCATCTTTTCTTGGGTCGCCGTATTTTTTTATCCATCGCGAAACACGAGACTCGCCTGCATTATAGGCAGCAAGCGATAATATGTATGAGCCATTATAATTAGATAGTAGTTTATCTAAGTAAGCACTTCCTAAAATTACATTATATTTTGGGTCTTCAGTAAGTTTACTTTTTGTATACTCCAACTTCAGTCCTTTAGATACTCTCTTTGCAGTGTAAGGCATTAATTGCATCAAGCCCTTAGCACCTGCATAACTGCCAGCCTGGGGATCGAATTGACTTTCTTGCCTGGTGACAGAGTGTATTAAACTTTGAGGTGGAAATATAATTTTATCAAATTTAGGCCTTTCAACTTCAGGAAAACTTAATGGGTCAAGAAGAATATGATTATAATATAAAATCTTACCAGCTTGTACTGCAAAATCTTTTCTACCTAACTCGTTTGCAATTCTAATAGAATTAGTCGCAGTATTTAAATTTTCTCGATCAGCTAAATCCCATATAAATTTTTTTACGAGTTTCGATTTATCAAATTCATTTAGCAATGAAATAGCAAGGTAGACACTATTAGATATTTCTTGCTTTTCAGATGAAGTAATCTCTTTATTGGTCAGCTTGGGAGAAAATAAAATCTTATTATTCAGTTTTGATGCTGCAAGCTGGCCATAAAAAGTTAAGCTATATTTCGAAGCTTTTAAATATTCTTTTTGAGCGTCATCAGTTTTACCCAATGCATCGAGAGAGTTCCCCATCCAATAAGCAGCTCTTGCTTTTGAAATTGGTCTAGAAGATACATCCCAAATTTCTTTGAAATGTAGATATGCAGATTCGGGGTTTTCTAAAAATGTTAAACTTATCCAGCCCGCCATCCATTCTGCTTCAGCTATATCTTTATTTTCTTTTAGACCATGGTTTATGGATAATTTGTAAGCGGTATTATACTCATGCCTATCGATGAGTTTTCTTATCAAGAAGTTTTTCTTTCCCCAAAATTTATCCGGCCTGACTAATTTATTTGAGTCAGTATTGTTAATTTCTAATAAGAGATTCAATGCACTATCATATTTTCTTTTTTTAATTCTCCAATGTATTCTGTCATAAATAAGTCCTGGATCAGATTTTAATTGATCTGGAACTTTTTTGATCAAATCATCTACTCCTCCAGCAAAAGAAATTAAACCAATTCGTGCCTCAAATAATTTTTGATAATCTTTATTTACATACTTAACAAGTCTTGATGCAGTTCTATATTTGCCATTCCAAAGAAGCTGCTCGATTCTTTTTTTATGATGATTTTCTTCTAAAATCGTTTTAAAGTTTTTTAATATTTGAGATTGTTCATTTCTTGAGAAGCTCCCATCAGTATAACCTTGAATAATATATTTTTTCCCTTTTTCAACTTCTCCGTTATTCAAGAGAGCGTTTCCATAATAAATATTACCCCAACCAGTCTTAGGTTTAATTTTTTTAAAATGGTTTATTATTAATTGGTGATTTTCTTTGAATGATATTTTTGACTCGCTTTTAATTTTTATTTTTTCAATTTCGGGCCAATCATTATTTTGATCTATGTAATCTAGATAATTAGTAAAAGTAAGATTATTAGCTCCGTTATAATATTTTAGCCATTCAAGTGTATCTCTTGCTGTTTCATTTTTAATATTACTTTGTATTCCTATGACACGATCCCACTTATAAGCATCAGCTTTATCAAGTGCCAACTTAAATAATTCAACATCTTTATTGCTAAGAAGTTGAGATAACTCAGGCTGAGTAGGTCTTTTAGTGGGATAGGAAAAGTTGACTGACTGATAATTAATAAAGCCTATATCTCTTTTTTGTGGAAAGATTTCAGCATTGGCAAATGAAAGGCTAAAAAAAAAGAATGATAATAGTACAATAAAGTTTTTTTTCACAAGAATAAGATTGTTGTTTTGAAGGCGAGTATATTTATGATTTATGTTTTTTTAAATAATTAAAAGTGTTAAAGTAAAGTATGTTCAAGGGTGCCCATACTGCATTAATTACTCCTTTTAAAGGAGGTCAAATAGACGAAGAGTCATTTAGATCATTTATTGACTTTCAAATTTCTGAGGGAATACATGGGCTTGTTCCTGTTGGCACGACGGGTGAATCGCCTACGCTCAGTCATGAAGAGCATAAACTCGCTGTTGAGCTGTGTGTGCAACAAGCAGATAAAAGAGTTCCAATAATTGCTGGAACAGGATCAAATAATACAGAAGAAGCAATTGATTTAACGCGACATGCAGAAAGCGCGGGAGCGGATGCCGCTCTCGTTGTAACACCTTATTACAATAAGCCAACTCAAAAAGGCTTATACAGTCATTTTGAGGCTATTAGCAAAAGCACAAAGTTACCTATTATAATTTATAATATTCCAGGTAGATCAATTGTTGATATGTCTACTGAAACAATGAAGAGTTTATTTAAGATTGAAAATATAGTTGGAGTTAAAGATGCTACTTCTAATATACCTAGAGTGTATGAATCTAAAACTGTTATAGGTGAAAACTTCAATCAACTTACTGGAGATGATGCCACAACGCTTGCTTTTATGACTTATGGTGGACATGGATCAATATCGGTCACATCAAATATTGCTCCTAAATTATGTTCCCAATTTATGCAACTTTGTCTGAATAAAGACTTTGCAGAAGCTGCAAAGATAAATGATAAATTGATGCCTCTTCATCATGCTCTTTTTGTTGAGTCGAGCCCTGGACCAGTAAAATATGCGGCATCTAAATTAGGTCTATGTGGTGAAGAGATACGGCTGCCCCTTACTTTAATTTCTGATGAGACAAAAGTCTTAGTTGATAAAGCATTAAAACACGCTTCGTTGATATAATCTTGCAAATAGCAGTCCAAAATAGAAAAGCTAGATACAATTACTCTTTTATTGAATTATTTGAGGCCGGGATTCAATTGCAAGGAAGCGAAATTAAATCACTTCGTAATGGCCGAGTTGAAATCGCTGAATCATACGCGCGTGAAGAAGATAACGAAATATTTTTAATTAACTCTCATTTCTCAAAGTATTCAAATGCATCATACTTAAATCATATAGAGAATCGTCCTAGAAAATTATTATTAAATAGAAAAGAAATTCAAAAAATAATTGGCAAGTTAAATAAAGAATCTCTAACTTTAGTGCCTTTAAAAATTTATTTTAACAAAAAGGGTATCGCAAAACTTGAAATTGCTTTAGCAAAAGGAAAAAAAATACATGATAAAAGGGATGCTAAGAAAAGAAAAGATTGGGTCAGAGAAAGAAAAAAATTATAATGATTTATATAATTGGTTTAGGTTCTAATATTCCATCAAAGTATGGTGATAAACTTCAGACATTAAAGTTTGCAATGTTAGAATTAGAAAAAAATAATATAAAAATATTAAAAAAATCAAATTTATACTCATCTGCGCCTCAGAATTTCTTATCTGCTGCAGACAATTTTATTAATGCGGCTATCATGGTTGAAACCATTCAGAAGCCACTAATTTTACTAAATTGTCTAAAGAAGATTGAGCGAATGACAGGCCGAAATGCTTACAAGCAAAATACATCAAGAACGTGTGATTTAGATATATTAATGGCAAAACCATTTATTAATTTCTTTATTAAAGACCATATAAATTATTTAGAAATCCCACATCCTAAATTAATAGAGAGAGATTTTGTATTAAGGCCAATGAGCGATATATGTCCTAATTGGGTCTACGTTAAAAAAAACAGTACAATTATGAGTCTTGCAAAAAGCTTGAGATCTAGCAGTAAGCTATATAAGCTCAAGGAATATCTTTAATCGGGGAATTATTTAATACTTCACTTCATGAATAATGTATGATTAAAAGTGCATTATGAGCAAAATCGAACTGCTAGATAGATCTGAAAAAAGTAGTTTTGGCTTGAATTCAAAGCTAATCGAAGAGGCTTATCAATTTGCTCTTGAATCGCATAAAAGCCAAAAAAGATATTCAGGCGATCCATATATTTCTCACCCAGTAGCAGTAGCTGATATTTTGTTAAATTTAAAATTAGATACATCAACTATAATCACAGGCTTATTGCATGATACTTTAGAAGATACTCTCGCAACTGAGCATGAAATTAAAGAAAAGTTTGGAGATGAAGTAGCTGTTTTAGTAAATGGTGTTACAAAGCTATCAAAAATTGAAACTTATACTGAAAATAAATTTCAGGCTGAAAACTTTCGAAAACTTATTCTAGCAATGTCAAAAGATATAAGAGTATTGCTCGTAAAGTTAGCTGATCGTTTGCACAACATGAGAACTATCCAATTTATTCCACAAGAAAAAAGAAGGCACAGAATAGCATCTGAAACACTTGAAATCTATGCTCCATTAGCTGGAAGATTAGGCATGCACGAATTTAAGGATGAGTTGGAAGATTTATCATTTCAAATTTTAAATCCATCAGCTTATTCATCTTTATCAACTCGTATAGAGTATCTAAAGAAAGATAAATCCAATCTTACCGATAAGATCAAATCACGAATTGGAGAATTATTAAGCAAAAACCAAATTAGCTATGAAATAATTGGACGCGAAAAAAAGTTATACTCTGTTTGGAATAAAATGCAAAATAAGCAAATCGCCTTTAGGCAACTTTCAGATATTTTTGCCTTCAGAATTGTTACCAAAAGCATTGATGATTGCTATCGAATTTTGGGAATAATACATAATCGCTGGTCTGCGGTCCCTGGTTCCTTTAAAGACTATATTTCTACCCCTAAAATAAATAATTATCAGTCAATTCATTCAACAATTGTAGGCCCAGAAAGACAACGTGTTGAGTTGCAAATTAGAACTACAGAAATGGATGTTGTAGCTGATAAAGGCATCGCTGCACATTGGAGTTATAAAGAAAATTATAACCTAATTGATAATTCCTCATCAGACCCTGTAAATGTGACTTGGCTGAGAGATCTAGTCGAAATACTCGATAGTGGCGGATCATCTGAGGAGTTAATGGAAGCAACTAAATTAGAAATGTTTCAAGATCAGGTATTTTGTTTCACGCCAAAAGGAGATCTAATTCATCTGCCTTCAAATTCAAATTCAATTGATTTTGCATATGCATTGCATTCAGAAATTGGGAATAGGTGTGTGGGATGTAAGATTAATGGTAAACCAAAGCCATTATATACGAAATTACAAAATGGTGATGAAATTGAAATTTTAACATCTAAAAATCCATCTCCATCAGAAACCTGGGAAAATATTGTTACGACTGCAAAAGCTCAATCATCAATAAAAAGATTTTTTAAAAAACAGGAAAAAGATGAGTTTGTTACTTTAGGAATGAAAATCTTACAAAAAATTTTAAAAAAGGATGCAGATATATCTACTACAGAGCTGGAGGGTTATTCAAAGAAATTCAATAGAAAAAACCCTGACGATTTTTTAATATCCATTGGAAAGGGCAATATTAGACCCAGAGAACTTGAAAAGCTAAAATCAAAATCGCGTTTATCATTTTTCTCTCGATATAGAAAAACGAATTCACTGGATAAAACTCCCCTCGAAATAAGTGATTTTCAACCAGGTGTAGCAATTCATTTTGCTGAGTGTTGTTTCCCGTTACCACATGAAAATATTATAGGAATTACATCTGAAGACTCAGGTATTTTCATTCATTCAAATCAATGCAATGCAATTGATAAAGAATATAAAAAAGAAGATTGGATTTCAGCGTCCTGGAAAGACGTTGATCCAGAGCAATTTTTTTCTTCTAGAATTAAAGTTTCTGTGAAAAACGAACCAGGGTCTCTTGGAACTCTCGCTACTATTGTTGGAACTGAAAAAGGAAATATTACACATTTAAATATATCAGAAAAAGGTGAAGACTTTTTTGATATGATTTTTGTAATTGACGTACATGACTTAGTGCATCTTGATAAAATAATAAATGTTCTTGCTGAAGTAGAGAATGTGAGTTCAGTAAATAGATTGTTGCTAGATCTATGAAAAATGAAAAAGAAATTATCAGTTTTTTTGAAAAGTCTGGAGCTCTACAACATGGTCACTTTATTCTTTCGTCAGGAAAAAGATCTAAAATGTATTTTCAATGTTCAAAGCTATTTGTTAGCCCCAACGATGGCGTAACTGTTTGTGAAGAACTTAAAAATAAAATTCTCAAAAAGATAGAGACTAAAATTGATTGTATAGTTTCACCTGCTTTAGGAGGGGTTTTAGTCGGATATCAACTTGCCCAAACTTTAGGATGTGATTTCATATTCTATGAGCGGTCAGAAAATGAATTTGAATTAAGAAGGGGTTTTGATTTAAAAAAAGGAAGCAATATTTTATTCGTTGAAGATGTAATAACTACTGGCAAATCAACCAAAGAGTGTCTTGATAAAATAAATTTACTGGAAGTAAACTTAAAAGGAATAGCGTCAATAGTTGACAGGACTACAGAAGAAGTATTTGAAAATTTTGATATTATATCACTGCTAAAGCTTGATATCCCAATATTCGATCCAGAAAACCTTCCTAAAGAACTAGCCAATATTCCAGCAATTAAACCAGGAAGCAGAAAATTTTGATATTATGAATTTGCCAAGGTTAGGAGTAAACATCGATCATGTTGCAACTTTAAGAAATGCAAGGGGAGAGAATTATCCAAGTCCTGTTAAAGCTGCAAAACTATGTGAAGAATTTGGCGTCGATGGCATTACAGCTCATCTTCGCGAGGATAGAAGGCACATAAAAGATGAAGATATTTTCGAACTTAAAGCAAATATATCATTGCCATTAAACTTTGAAATGGCCCCAACACTAGAAATGCTTGACATAGCATTAAAAGTAAAGCCAAACGCATGCTGTATTGTTCCCGAGAAGCGAGAAGAAGTAACCACAGAGGGTGGCATCGATGTTAAAAAAAATCATAATTTACTTCATACTATTATTCCAAAACTAAAACAGAGTGGCATAAAAGTGTCATTATTTGTTGACGCTGATGAAGAGCAAATTATTGCATCAAAAGACATCCAAGCCGATATTGTAGAAATTCACGCAGGAGAGTTTTGTAGAAAAATAGAAAATTCTCACGATTTTGAAGATGATTTAGAAAGAATAAAAAAGGCCTCTCAATTAGCTGATAATTTAGGATTAGAAGTTCATATAGGTCATGGGATTACTTTTGACTCAATAGCCGAATTGGCAAAAATACCTGAAGTAAAGGAATTTAATATTGGCCATTTTATAATAGCCGAAGCTATATTTTCTGGATTAGGGGAAACTGTTAGTAAACTAAAAGTTCTTATAAAAGAAAATAGAGGTTCATAAATGAAAGGCATTGGTTCAGATTTAATTGATATACGCCGAATAGATAAAACTATAGCCAGATTTGGTGATCGGTTTAAGAAGAGAATATTTACAGATAATGAAATTAAAAAGTGTGAAAAAAGAAAACAAAGTGTCTCCTGTTACGCAAAGAGATTTGCTGCAAAAGAAGCAGCAGCTAAGGCACTAGGCACTGGTTTCCGCAAAGGAGTCTATTGGCGAGATTTAGAAATTGTAAATGAACCATCGGGCAAGCCGACTCTTGAGTTTCACGGAAAATCGAAATTACATTTATTAAATTTAGTTTTAGACAATGATTATACTATCAATTTGTCAATTACTGACGAATTTCCATATGCACAAGCAATTGTAACTATTAATTAGCACAATGATTGATAAAAAAATAAATGCATCTTGGATCAAATCTAATTTGTTAACACTTTTTTATGCACTTGTAATTGCATTGATTATTAGAACCTTTTTAATACAGCCATTTTTTATACCTTCCTCATCAATGGAACCAAATTTATTGGTTGGTGACAGACTTTTTGCTTCAAAATTTGATTACGGTTACAGTAAGCATTCATTTCCTTTTAGTTTAGGTCCTATATCCAATCGAATATTCTCAAATGTTCCAGACAGGGGTGACGTGATAATATTTAAGCCTCCACATACAAATTTAGATTATATTAAAAGATTGATTGGACTACCAGGGGATCGAATTGAAGTTCGAAATGGTAATTTGATTATTAACAGTAACTTGCTTGAGTATGAAAATATCCGCAAGGATTCGAAAGTTCTTAAAAATGGAAGAGTAATAAAAATAAATGTTTTAAAAGAAACTTTACCAAATGGCATTTCTTACGAAATTTATAATTATTTAGATGGATCTCCTGGCGATAATACAAAGGAATTCGTAGTGCCAGAAAACCATTATTTTTTTATGGGTGATAATAGAGACAATTCAAATGATAGTAGGTTTTGGGGTACAGTTGAATTCAACAGGTTAGTAGGCAAGGCTCAAATAATTTTTTTTTCAACAGAAGATGGATCAACTATTCTTGAATTTTGGAAATGGCCATTTGATATCCAATTTAATAGATTGCTGAAATTAATAAATTAGTTGAGCAATGGAAAGAGATTTATCATTACTAGAAAAAAAAATTAAATATAAATTTAAAGATATCAGTCTACTTAAATTAGCTTTGACTCATTCAAGCTTTGAAAAAACTCTTAATAATGAGAATCTTGAGTTTTTAGGTGATCGTGTATTGGGTCTAGCGATAGCTGAAAAACTAATTAAAGATTACCCTAGTGCCGATGAAGGTGCTTTAGATAAGATGCTTAGTAGTTTAGTTAATAGAAATACATGTTTTATGGTTGCCAATAATCTAGCATTAGGTGATTTCATATTGCTGGGGAGTACAGAAAGATCATCTTTAGGTAATAAAAAGAAGAGCATCTTGTCTAATGCTTGTGAGTCAATTCTTGGCGCTGTATATCGAGACTCAGATTTCGTCATAGTAAAGAAATTGATTCTAGAACTATGGCGTGAGCATATTCACAATATTAATCAAAATTTAATTGATCCAAAATCTTTTTTGCAAGAATGGACATTAAAGAAATATAAAAAACTTCCAGAATATAAGACTTTATCTAAAGAAGGTCCAGATCATGAGCCAATTTTTGAAATAGAATTAAAATTTATGAATTATAAAAAGGCTTTTAGTAAAGCTAGGTCAATAAAAGAAGCAGAAAAACTTGCAGCTGAGTCATTCATTCAATTAAATAAAATTATTCAATAAATGAAAAGCGGGAATATAGTTTTAATAGGTCCTACTAATTCAGGAAAGTCAACTTTAGTTAATTCGATCATGGGACGAAGAGTGACATTGGTTTCTAGAAAGAAACAATCGACTACGTTCAATCAAAAATTAACAAAAAATATATCAGAATTCGAATATATTTTACAGGATACACCTGGGACTTTTGCATCTATGAAAAAAATAAGCAACAAAGTTGTTTCATCTCCATTTGCAGAAATAGACAATGCAGTGATTATATATTTAGTGCTAGATATATCAAAAAAAACGAAAACAGAATTTAAAAGAATTCAATCATCTTTGAAAGATAAAATTATAGATCAGAAAATTTTCCTTGTACTAAACAAAATAGATAAATGTAACGATGAAGATGTTTTAGAAAGTATTAATTTTTACTCTAAGGAAAATTTAATTCAGGAAATTTTCCCTGTATCAAGCATTAATGGTGATGGAGTATCAAGATTGCTAGAAAGATCTAATAAATATCTAAAAATTAAGGAATCTAAATATCAATCTAAAGATAAGGTTCAGATCAAGAAAGAACTTTTTTATTCAGAGGTTACAAGAGAGAAAATATTAGACAAAATACATAAAGAGATACCCTATCAATGTGATGTTATCACAGATAAAGTCGAAAATAGAAAGAATGAAATCAAAATATTTCAAACAATAGAAGTAAAAAGAAAATCACATAAAAGTATTGTAATTGGCAAGCGAGGATCTTTGTTGAAAGAAATAGGATCATCATCAAGAAAAGAAATAGCTAAACATGAAAATAAAAAAATTCATTTATTTTTATTTGTAAAAGTAGTTAGTGAAAAAAAACTATGAGGTGGTCTGGTGATGGCTTTATTTTGGGATTCAGTAAATACAATGAAAAATCGTATATACTTGAAATATTTACATATGAGTATGGAAGACATAAAGGTTTAGTAAGAGGAATTCATTCTAAGAATCTTAGAGCCACAATTGAGCCAGGAAATGAGGTACATGTTAATTGGTCAGGTAGATTAGAAAGTCATTTGGGTAATTTTACAATTGAGCCTATAAAGATGTGGTCTTCGTATATTTTAAATCAAAGAGCGAAGCTTCTTGCAGTTACAACGATTTGTTCAATGATAATCTCAACTATGGCTGAGAAGCAGCAAAATATACTTATATACGAAAAAACATTAAAACTTATAAAAGATATATCTCGTGGAAAAAAGGATTGGATAAAAAATTATATATTTTGGGAATTAGATCTTTTATCAGAAATTGGTTATGGTCTCGATTTATCTGAATGCGCTGTAACAGCGCGAAGAGACAAACTAAAATACGTTTCTCCTAGTAGCGGTAGAGCTGTAACAATGGAAGGCGCTGGAAGCTTTAAAGACAAATTATTTTTATTGCCAGAATTTTTTATTGATAGCTCAATTGATCTTACCTTAACTGATATTAAAAATGCCTTGGTACTTACAGAATATTTTTTCTTAAAACGTTTTTATGAACCAAATAATCTAAACTTTCCTAAAAGTAGGAATCATTTAAAGAATATACTTATAAATGAAGATAAAAAATATTAATTTTACTGAAGCCTTGGAGGAGAAATACCTTGCTTATGCTTTATCCACAATTACTCATCGAGCTCTTCCAGATATAAGGGACGGCTTAAAACCAGTTCATAGAAGGCTTCTATATGCCATGTATCAGTTGAGATTAAGTTCTAATTCAGGGTATAAAAAATCAGCAAGAATAGTGGGAGATGTAATTGGTAAATTTCATCCTCACGGTGATCAATCAGTATATGAAGCTCTTGTTCGTTTAGCTCAGGATTTCTCAACTCGCTATCCATTAGTTGATGGACAAGGCAACTTTGGAAACATTGATGGCGATAATGCAGCGGCAATGAGATATACAGAAGCAAGACTAACAGCGCTAGCTGAATTAATGATTCAAGATATATCAGAGGAAACGATTGATTATATAAGTACTTATGACGGAGTAGATTTAGAGCCAATAGTATTACCGTCATATTTTCCTAATCTTTTAGCAAATGGAAGTTCAGGCATAGCAGTGGGTATGGCAACAAATATTCCACCACACAATATAATTGAATTATTTTCGGCTCTAACAAAATTATTAAAAAATCCAAATTACACTAGCTCACAATTAATAAATATTATACCAGGTCCTGATTTTCCAACAGGAGGTGAAATTGTCGATAGTAAGACAGCTATCAGAGAAGCTTATTTAAAAGGAAGAGGGACTATACGTCTAAGAGCAAAATGGAAAAAAGAAGACCTAGGAAGAGGACAGTATCAATTAGTAATTTATGAAATTCCTTATCAAGTGAATAAGTCAAAGATTATTGAGAGAGTATCTGAATTAATTGATTCTAAAAAAATAAATTATCTTGAGGCGATACAAGATGAGTCTGCTGAGGACATTAGAATTGTTTTAGTGCCAAAGAATAGAACCTTTAAGCCAGAAGTAATTTTTGAGGATTTATGTAAGAATTCGGATTTAGAAATTAGATTTGCTATTAATTTTAATGCAATAAATAGTAAGTTAGAGCCAAAGCTATTCTCACTTAAAGAGAGTTTAAAAGCATTTATTGATCATCGGTTTGTTGTTTTAAAAAAAAGAACCCAGTATCGTCTCACGCAAACTGAAAATAGGCTGGAGATCTTAAAAGGCTTCCTAATAGTTTTCAGTAATTTAAATAAGGTAATTAAGATTATAAGAACAGATACTAATCCTGAAAAAAAACTAATTACTGTATTTAAAATCAATAAAAAACAAGCTGAGGCTATACTAGCAATGCGATTACGACAGTTAAAAAAACTTGAGGAAAAGCAAATAAAGAATGAATATCAAGATTTATTAAATTATAAAAAAGAATTAAATCAGATTTTAAAGTCAAAGAGCAACCAAAGTAAAATATTAAACAAAGAATTCAATGAAAGTTTAGAAGTATTTAAAAAAATAAATTCTTTTGCTGAAAGAAGAACTGTAATTAATGATGTGTATCAGGAACTTGATTATTCTCTAGAGGAATTTGACTCAAAGGAACCGGTAACAGTATTGTTATCTAAAAACGGTTGGGTAAAATCAATCAAAGGTCATCAGGATGACTACTCGTCTGTTAAGTATAAAGAAGGCGATAGTGAAAAGTTTATTGTTAAGTGTAAGAGTAATAATAAATTGGTTGTATTTTCTACTTTAGGTAAGTTTTATACCATAAATTGCTCTAGAGTTTCATCTGGTAGAGGGTTTGGTGATCCAATAAGTTTGTTAATTGACAAAAATGACAACGAAGAGGTTTTATTCTTTAAGATTTATGAGCAAGATAAAGAATTTTTAATAACCAGCTCTGCTGGTAAAGGTTTTTTTGTTAATTCAAATGACTTCATTGCATCTACAAAATCAGGTAAGAAAGTTATGAATTTAAGGGATAATGATCGAGCAGTATCATGTGCAGAGAAAAAAGGAGATTTGATTGTGTCTATTAGTGGTGAAAAAAAATCACTTAAATTATTAGCTTTCAATAGTTCAGAAATACCTAATATGCAAAAGGGACGAGGTGTTACACTTCAAAAATTCAAGTCAGGAAAAACTCTTAACGCATTTTGTGCAGACTCAAATGAAGGAATAATCAATGAAAGGTCTAAAAAAGTTTTATTATCTGCTAAAGATCTAAAGAAATGGCTTGGTAAGAGGGCTCAAGCAGGTAGAATTGAGCCAAAGAATTTACACACTAAAATCTAAAGTTAACTTAATTTTATTTAATGTCTCAATATCCTAATAGTTATTATGCAACAAGCCTTAGTCAGCAAAAAGATGCTCTTCCAACTTTAATTGATGACCACAAATGTGACCTGTGTGTAATAGGAGGTGGTTTCTCGGGGCTGTCAACTGCAATCGAAGCTGCCGAGCGAGGACTTAAAGTAATTTTATTAGAACAAAATATTATAGGTTGGGGAGCTTCAGGTAGAAATGGTGGCCAAATTTGGAATGATGTTGCATGGGGAATTGATGGTATTGAAAAAAAATATGGCCTTAAACACGCAATGCAGCTATGGAACATATCACAAGCAGCAGTTGATCTTATCGATAAAAGAATAAAAAACTTTAATATTGAATGTGATAAGAAGAGTGGTGGAATACACGCAGCCACCAGTTTATCAAAATTCAAAGAGTATGAAAATGATCTGAAATATAAATTAAAAACTTATAATTATGATAAGCTTGAAGTTCTTGACAAAGCTACAGTCGATCATGAAATTGGATCTTCACTTTACTATGGAGGAATACTAGATAGGGGAGCGGGGCATCTACATCCGTTAAAATACGCCATTGGATTAATGAATGCTGCACTTTCATTAGGTGTTAAGGTGTATGAGAGTTCTCCAGCGAAAAAAATATTGCAAAATAGTACTGAAATTGAAGTATTAACCAAAAATGGAAAAGTTAATGCAAAAAAAATAGCTGTATGTTGCAATGCCTATATTGAAGGTTTAAACCTCGGTATCGAAAATAAAGTCATGCCTTGTGAAACATATATTGTTTGTACAGAACCTCTTAATATTGATTTGCAGCAAAACATTCTACCTAATGATTATTGTGTCAGCGATACTAACTTTGACCTTAATTATTATAGGCTTTCAGAAAGTAAGAGAATGATTTTTGGAGGAGCTGTAGGCTATTCTCTTAAAAATGTAGAGGGGTTAAAGAAAAGAACAAAAAAACAGTTAAATAGAGTATTTCCACAACTTAAAAATATAAAAGTTGATTATATTTGGGGTGGATTAATTGCTATTACGGTCAACAGAGTTCCTGATATAGGAATGATAAATGAAAAGATATTTTATGCTCAAGGCTTTTCAGGGCATGGTGTTGCATTTACTGGTATTGCCGGTAAAATTTTGGCTGAGAATATTGCATCTGGTAAAACTAGTGAAATGGAAGCTTTCGAAAAGATTAAGCATAGAAATTTTCCTGGGGGTAGATTATTTAGAATGCCATTATTGGTAACAATTAGCGCTATGCAGAGGATGATGGATATTTTTAATGTATAAAATTTTGTTTATTGGAATTGGAAAGATGGGATTTCCAATGGCTGGCTTCCTATCAGAGAAATATGAGGTTTCTGTATACAATAGATCTAAGGAAAAAATCAGCATTTGGAAAAAAAAGTATGGAGGAAATGCAGTAGATAACCTTAACCAGCTTGATGAAAAATTTGATTTCATTATTTCATGTATCGGTAACGATGATGATCTGAGAGAGATTACTTCAAACGACACTGGATGTTTTAATGTAATTAGAAAAAATACTATTTTTATTGATCATTCCACGGTTTCACCAAAAATTGTCCAAGAGCTTGAACTTAAATTCAAAGAAAAAGAAGCTTTTTTTCTAGATGCGCCAATCTCTGGTGGTCAGTTGGGTGCTGAAAAGGGACAATTAAGTATCATGGTAGGAGGAGATAAAAATGCATTTAACAAAAGTGAGAGCATTTTTGAGGTTTATGGAAAAAAAAGAAAGTACATGGGGTCATCAGGTTCAGGACAATTAACTAAAATTATTAATCAAATTTGTATAGCTGGTTTAGTGCAGGGCCTTTCAGAATCAATTTATTTTATGAAGCAAACTAAACTTAATCCAGAGGATGTTTTGGATGTTATTTCCTCTGGAGCAGCCCAATCTTGGCAAATGGATAATAGATTTATGACAATGTCTGAAAATAAATTTGATTTTGGATTCGCGGTCGATTTAATGAGAAAGGATTTATCAATCGCATTTGATGAAGCCAAAAAATTTGGCATTGATTTAGAAATTACAAAGATTGTTGATGAATTCTATAAAGATGTACAAAATATGGGTGGTAATAATTTTGATACATCAAGTTTAGTAAAAAGATTACTCAGTTAATTTAATAAACTTTGAAACTTCAGGAGCAAAGTAAGTAATTATAGCATCAGCTCCAGCTCTTTTAAAAGAAGCAAGCTGCTCAAGGACCACCGCTTTCTCATCAACCAAACTTTTTTCTGCAGCGAGTTTAATCAAGCTATATTCACCAGATACTTGGTAGGCAAAAGTTGGAAAATTTAGCTCATGCTTAATTCTATAAATTATATCTAAATAACTTATCCCTGGCTTTACCATCAATATATCTGCGCCTTCACTAATGTCCATAGAGGCTTCTCTGATTGCCTCGTCAGAGTTATTTATATTCATTTGGTAAGTTTTTTTATCTGATTTAAGGCTGTTTGAAGAGCCTACAGCATCTCTGAATGGTGAATACATAGCAGATGCATATTTTGCGGCGTACGAAAGTATTAAGGTATCTTGAAAATCGTTTTTTTCTAGTTGATTTCGTATCATCCCTATTCTTCCGTCCATCATGTCAGATGGAGCAATAACATCAGCCCCACATTCTGCATAAAGCAGTGCTTGTTTTACAAGTAATTTATTTGTTTCATCATTAAGTATTTTTCCACTGTCATTTATTAAACCATCATGTCCATGATCAGTATAGGGATCAAGTGCCACGTCACACATTAATCCAAAACTTTTGTTTGATCTTGATAATTGATCTATAGACCTACAAACTAGATTTTCAGGATTTAATGCCTCTTTACCATCATTAGATTTGAGTTCTTCAGGGGTATAGGGAAAAAGAGCAATTAAATTTATATTTTGACTTTCCGCAATATCTTTCACTTCATTTAGATTATCTATTGAATATCTATAGACATTAGGCATAGATTTAATCTCTTCTTTTTTATTTCCCCCTTCACATATGAAAACTGGCCAAATTAGATCATTAGATGTTAATGAATGCTCTTCAACCAAATTTCTAATCCAGCTAGACTGCCTGTTCCTTCTGAGTCTAGTACTTGGAAATTTTAAGATACTCTCTTTCATCATTTTATATTTTTTTTTGGCAGTATTATAAAAGAACTAGTTGATTTAATATAGTTATCATAACCTTCTTTTTTCTTTGCAATAGTTTTTTCAAGTAAACTTACTCCAGAAACTTTTAACAATAGGTACGTCATGATAATGGGAGATATAAATATTAATAAATTGTAAGAAATACTAAAACAAAATAAAGAGATACCCCACCAAAATACACTATCGCCAAAATAATTTGGATGCCTCGAATAAAACCACAGACCTTTATCCATAAGTTTATCTTTATTATTTTTTTCAGATTTAAATTTTGTTAGTTGAATATCAGATATAGTTTCAATTATTATACCAAGAAGTGCTATAATTATTGCAATGACACCAAATACATTCAGATCTAAGTTATTTGGGGCCATACTGAGACTTTGCATTGGGAAAGATACAATACAAATTAAAATAACTTGTATTAAATATGCTGTATAAAAAAGACCAAAATCACCTCTGTACTCTCTTATCTTAACGTATCTAATATCTTCAGACTTTCTTATATTTCTTGAGAATAAATAAATACCCAATCTTAATCCCCACAGGCCAACAAGGGACAAGACAATAATTTTTGGAAGGGAATAATCATTATCTAAGAAATAAATAATAGCTGTTGAAAAGAAGAAACTTGGACCCCAATAAATATCAATAAAATCAGCCCGTCTTGTTTTTAACGATGATAGCCATAGAATAGTAATGACTATAAAATTGAAGCTTAATATAATAAGTAAATTTTCAATCATAAGAAAACATATATATGTCTTTTAAGTTTTTAAACAATCATAAATTTACTCCCTTTGCTCATAGAGGAGGATCATTGGAAAATAGGGAAAATACTCTTGATGCTTTTGATAAGTGTATTTCTATTGGATACGATTATATTGAAACTGATGTTAGAGAAACTAAGGATGGAAAGCTTGTCATTTTCCATGATGAAGATTTAAGTAGGATTTGTGGTCTACAGACAAAAATTAATCAATTAGAATATGAAGAAATAAAAAAAATAAAAATATTTGATGATCACCATGTGCCACTTTTGGATGAAGCGTTAATTTCATGGCCACATTTGAATTTTAATATAGAACCAAAATCAACACTTGCTGCATACCTTTTAATAAAGGCACTTAAATCGAATAAAAAAAAATTGGATCGTTTTTGCATTGGATCATTTAGTACAAATAAAATTAATTTATTAAGAAATTCATGTGGCGACCAACTATGCACATCAATGACAAAGCAAGAAACAATAATATTTTATTTAGACAGTATGTTGCCATTTTTTAAGAACAATATTCCTTGTTTGCAAATACCAATGTTTTATTTTGGTTTTCAGATTGTATCTAAGTCTTTTGTATCTCACGCTCATAGCCTTGGAAAAAAAATACATGTCTGGACGATTAATGATGAAAGTCAGATGAACCAACTTATTGATTATGGAGTGGATGGAATCATGACAGATCGTCCACAATTACTGAAGGACGTACTTATAAAAAGGTCATTATGGAAATAAGTCTATCAATTTCTATTTACAACATTTAGTATATTTTGTTTAATACTGATCAACATGAACGAAAATATAATAATATCTATAGCTTCAGATCACGCAGGTTATGATATGAAAGATAAAGTAGTTAATTTTCTAAAGGCAAAAAATATTGAAGTTATTGATAGAGGGCCTGAACAGAATGAACCCGTAGACTATCCAGATTTTGCAGAGAAAGTTGCTTCAGACATTTCCAACCAAACTGTGAATATGGGAATATTGATTTGTGGTTCTGGCCAAGGAATGTCAATGGCAGCCAATAAAAAACCAGGAATTAGAGCGGCACTTTGCTACAATAACGAAATAACTAGACTTGCAAGAGCCCATAACGATGCAAATATTTTGACTTTAGGAGCAAGAGTGATAGATGAAAGTACAGCTATTAGTTGTGTCGACACATTTATAAATACAGAATTTGAGGGAAGTCGTCACATTACTAGGATTAATAAAATAGGATAACATATAAAATGAGTTTTTTTTCTTCACCACTTAAAGATATTGATAATGAAATTCACAAGGCAATTAACCTTGAGCTAGATAGGCAGCAAAATCAGATTGAATTGATTGCTTCTGAAAATATAGTTTCTAAAGCTGTTCTTGAAGCCCAAGGTTCCATAATGACAAATAAGTATGCGGAAGGCTATGCTAGTTCTCGATACTATGGAGGGTGTGAATTCGTTGATATTGCTGAAGACCTTGCAATAAAAAGACTTCAAAAATTATACAAGTGTGAATATGCAAATGTTCAGCCTCATTCGGGTGCCCAGGCAAATGGAGCAGTTATGCTAGCTCTAATTAAGCCAGGAGATACTATTCTTGGAATGAGTTTAGACGCCGGAGGACATTTAACACACGGTTCTGCCCCGTCTATGTCTGGTAAGTGGTTTAATGCTGTACAATACGGCTTAGAAGACAATGGGCTAATTGACTATGATGAAGTTGAAAGGTTAGCAAAAGAACACAACCCAAAAATTATTATTGCTGGAGGAAGTGCTTATTCAAGAATTATAGATTTTAAAAAATTTAGAGAGATTTGTGATCATGTTGGTGCATTTCTTCATGTAGATATGGCTCATTTTTCAGGCCTTGTTGCTGCCGAGGAGTATCCAAATCCATTAGAATATGCAGATGTAGTAACTTCTACTACTCATAAGACTATTCGAGGAGCAAGAGGAGGAATGATTTTATCAAACAATTTAGAGTTGGGTAAAAAATTTAATTCTGCAGTATTTCCTGGTTATCAAGGCGGCCCATTGATGCATGTAATTGCTGGTAAAGCTGTAGCTTTTGGCGAAGCACTAAAACCAGAATTTAAGGAATATATTAAACAAGTAATAACAAACGCCAAGATATTAAGTGATACTCTTGTTAGCGGAGGATTAAAGATTGTTTCTGGTGGAACTGATACCCATTTAATTCTAGTAGATTTAACTCCAATGGATTTAACAGGTGATTCTGCTCAAACTAGTTTGGAAGCAGCAAATATAACATGTAATAAAAATGGAATACCAAAAGACCCGAAGCCACCTAAAATTACATCGGGCATTAGACTTGGAACACCAGCTGCAACAACAAGAGGGTTTAAGGAAAATGAGTTTAAGCTTGTAGGCGAACTAATACTTGAAACACTTGTTGGCTTAAAAAGCAATCCAACTGATAACAGCAATGTAGAAAAAGCTGTAAAAGAAAAAGTAATTAATTTGTGCAAAGAGTTTCCAATTTATAGTTAGGTTTTTTATGAAATGTCCATTTTGTGGGAATGAAGATACTCAGGTTAAAGACTCTAGGTCTACAGAAGACAATTCTGCTATTAGAAGAAGAAGGTTTTGCTCTGCGTGCGGAGCTAGATTTACAACATTTGAGAGAATACAGTTGCGTGAATTAACTGTTATAAAAAAATCTGGTAAAAAAGTTCCCTTTGATAGAGATAAATTAGAGAGGTCAGTTCAAATCGCGTTAAGAAAAAGGCCAGTAGAGTCTGAAAGAGTTGATCGCATGATTAGCGGAATAGTTAGAAGAGTTGAAAGTCTAGGTGAAGCTGAAATAGCTTCAGATGTTGTCGGTGAAATCGTAATGGAGGGCTTGCAAAGTATAGATCCTGTCGCGTATGTGAGGTTTGCATCTGTGTATAAAAATTTCAGAGAAGCTAAAGACTTTGAGGAGTTTATTGGAGTTATCTCGTCAAATAACGAATAGGTATTTAATTGAAAATTGTCGACTATATGCAGCTGGCAGAGAGAATGGCTCAAAGAGCTATTGGTTCTACCTGCCCAAATCCACCTGTTGGAGCAATAATTGTAAAAGACAAAACTATTATTGCAAGAGGCTGGACGCAAAAAAATGGCTCTCCACATGCCGAAGTTCATGCGATAAATCAAGTTAGAAATAAAAAGCAATTAGAAGGAGCATCTATATTTACAACTCTAGAGCCTTGCTGTCATGTCGGAAGAAATCCACCTTGTGTAGATAAGATAATAAAATATAAATTTTCAAAAGTATTTATTTCAGAAATCGACAAAAATGCACTGGTTAAAGGCAAATCTATAAAAAAGCTTAGGAAAAGAAAAATAAAAGTTATTGTTAAAAATTTTGGCAAACAAACAAGATATATTAATAAAGTTTTCTTTAACTCATTAAATAATAATCGACCGCATATAACACTTAAAATCGCATCAACTGCAGATGGTAAGATTGCTACAAAATCAAAAAAAAGTAAATGGATCACAAACTCAGTTTCAAGACAACATGGCCATATGCTGCGAGCACTGAATGATTGCATGTTAGTAGGGAGAGGAACAATTGAAGTGGACAATCCTACATTAGATTGCAGACTAAGCGGACTTGAAGGTTCTTCGCCTGATTTATTTCTTCTTGATAGTACTATGAGTATACCAAATCATTATAAAATATTTTCTAATCATTCAAGAAATGTATTTGTATTTTATTCTGATGGAAAAAAAAGATCGAAATTAAATAAAAAAAATATTAAGTACATAAAAGTAAGTAAAAAAGGCTCAGAATTATCTTTAAGAGAAATATTAAATAAAATTACAAATCTCGGATACATGAGAATTCTTGTTGAAGGAGGCTCACATTTAAGCGGTTCGTTGTTAAAAAATAATTATGTTAATGAGATTCAATGGTTCAGAGCTAGTAAAATAATTGGCAAAGGTGGAGTGGATGCGGTGTCAGATATGGGAGTCAGTAATATGAAATATACAAAGAACTTTGTTCATTTAGAAAGCAAAAATTATGGAAACGATATTCTAACTGTATATAGAAAGGGGTAATTTAAATGTTTTCAGGAATTATTGAAAATAAGGGTTTTGTTTTTAAGTTTGAGAAACAAAAAGATTTCAGATTAGTGTTAGATACAAACCTTAAATACAAAGATATAAAAAAAGGTAGCTCAGTATGTTGTAATGGTATTTGCCTTACTGTGATAAGTAAGAAAAAGAAAAAAAAATACACCCAGCTCTCTTTTGATGTTTCTCAAGAGACAATCAACTGTTCAAACTTTAATGCAATTAAAAAAGGTGATGAAATAAATATTGAGAAATCTTTGCGTGTAGGTGATGAAATCAGTGGCCACTTTGTATTTGGTCACGTTGATGATACTTCGACATTGATCAGCATTAAAAAAGTAGGAGACTCACATGAAATAAAGTTAGAAATTTCGAAGAAGATTAAAAAATTTATTGCAAAAAAAGGATCTGTTTCAATAAATGGAATTTCGTTAACTGTAAATCAAGTCAAAAATAATTTTATTGTCATCAACATTATTCCCTTCACATGGTTGAATACTAATCTAAAAGGATTGAAAATAGGTGACAGAATAAACCTTGAAGTTGATATGTTAGCAAGATATGTTACGAAAAATTAGTAAAAATAAACTTAAAAATGAATAAGGAATTTATATCTTCTATAGAGGAAATAATTGAAGACCAAAGAGCTGGCAAGATGGTGATTATGGTCGATGATGAAGACCGTGAGAATGAAGGCGATTTAATAATCCCTGCTGAAAAAACTGATGATAAAGCAGTAAATTTTATGGCCAAATATGGAAGGGGTCTTATATGTCTTTCTTTGACAGAAGAAAGAGTTAAACAATTAGATTTGCCATTAATGTCTCAAAACAATGAAACGAGGGACTCAACGGCATTTACAGTTTCAATAGAAGCAAAAGAAGGCGTTACAACTGGTATTTCTGCTCAGGACAGAGCTAAAACAATTCAAGCCGCAATAAATAAAAATATGACTAAAGATGATATTATGAGTCCTGGTCATGTATTTCCCCTAGTAGCTCGTGATGGAGGGGTATTGGTGAGAGCAGGTCATACCGAAGCATCCGTAGATTTAGCTAGGCTTAGTGGAAATATACCAGCAGGTGTAATTTGTGAGATTATGAATGACGATGGGACAATGGCTAGGATTCCAGATTTGATTGAATTTTCAAAATATCATAATATTAAGATTGGGCGAATTGTTGATTTAATAGCCTACAGAAGAGATAAAGATAAGTTTGTAAAAAAGATCCACGACTCAAAAGTAAAAATTAAATCTAATTATGAATTTGACATCAAAATTTATGAGTCCTTATTTGATAATACTGAACAAATAGTTTTATCGAAGGGAAACATTGATAATGGAATGCCAGTAATGGTTAGAGTACATGTGACTGATTATTTTGATAATCTATTTGGTGAGTATGGCAGCGATGATGCTTCATTAAATAAGAGCGTAGAGATCATACAAGAGCATGAAAGGGGAATACTAGTTTTAATAAGAGATAGTGGTAAATCCATTATAAACAGACTTATTACCAACTCATCTTACGGTGACAATAAATCTGAAAATGAAAAAGATGAACTAAGAATTTATGGTATGGGTGCTCAGATTCTATCTGAGTTAGGTGTAAAAGAAATGATACTTCTAACAAACACCGAATGGAAATTCATTGGCTTGGAGGCTTACGGCATTGATATAATCGAGACAAAATTACTAAGCGAATTATAAATAATGAAAAAATATAAATTTCTTTTGGTTGCTTCAAACTTTTATCCTGAAATAACCCTAAACTTGTTAAAAGGGGCTCAACAATATTTAGAAAAAAATGGACATAATTTTGATACCAGCTTTACAAGAGGGTCCTTGGAAATTCCAACAAAGATATCACTAAAATTAAACAAACGTAAGTATGATGCTGTTGTGGCAATTGGTTGTATTATTAAAGGCAAAACCGACCATTATGATTTCATTGCCAATGCCATTACTAAGACATTGCTTGAACTTTCAATTCAAAAGAAATTACCAATTTCTAATTCTGTTCTTACTTGTAAGAATATTAAGCAAGCAAAGGAGAGATCATCAAAAAAACTTAATAGAGCAAAAGAGGCAGTCGAAGCAGCTATAGCAGTTCTCCAAGATTAAATTAATGTCTAATATAAAATCATTCCAAAGACTATTAGTGGTCCAGGCTCTTTATGAAATATCAATTAATGAAAATAGAAGGCAAATACCTACTAAAGAAATATTTACTAATATAGTTGAGCAATCTGATTATGGAAAAAAGATAAATAATAAAAATTTGAAATTTGCAGAAAAAATTTATGAAGGAGTTACAGAAAATTTAGATGACATAAATAAAGTACTAAAAGCATCAATGAGCAAGAAAGTAAAAATTATTAATATGGATAAGTTGCTAATTTCAATTTTTAGGTCAGCAATTTATGAGATTCTATTTTCTAATGATGCATCAAAGAAAATTGTAATTTCTGAGTATTTATTGATTGCTAATCGTTTTTTTGGAAATAACGAAACGGCATTAATAAACGGAGTCCTTGATAATCTGCAAAATTCTTAGACTTGAAATAAAAGATTGCCAAACTCTGTAAATTTTGGCATTTTCACGCAACTATAATTATAGAGGACTATTTATGAGCATAATGAATTTAATAATTTTTTCTGGCATATTGTCAATTATCTATGGGTTTTGGGCTGGTAATTCTGTTTTAAAATCAGACGCAGGTAACGAGAAAATGCAAGAAATCTCATCTGCTATCCAAGTTGGTGCTCAAGCATATCTAAATAGGCAATACACAACAATTGCAATTGTTGGCCTCGTAATATGCGTCCTTTTATATTTATTTTTTCAAGACATGTGGGTCATAGGTGGTTATTTGATTGGTGCCATTTTATCTGGTGCTGCGGGATATATTGGAATGGTTATATCAGTTAGAGCGAACGTAAGAACAGCTCAGGCTGCGAATGATAGTTTAGGTAAAGGTTTAAATGTAGCATTTAAGGCTGGAGCAGTAACTGGAATGTTAGTTGCAGGATTGGCTCTTCTATCTATTTCTGTTTATTATGTGATGCTAGATTCTTATTCAGTATCTGATGAAACATTAAAGCATGCATTAGTTGCTCTAGGCTTTGGTGCTTCATTAATATCAATCTTTGCAAGGTTGGGTGGAGGCATATTTACAAAAGGAGCCGATGTAGGCGCTGATTTAGTAGGCAAGGTTGAAGCAGGTATACCTGAAGACGACCCAAGAAATCCAGCGGTTATTGCAGACAATGTCGGTGACAATGTCGGTGATTGTGCTGGTATGGCTGCAGACTTGTTTGAAACATATGCTGTTACTATTGTTGCAACAATGGTTTTAGCTACAATATTCTTTACTGGTCCAATAGCTGAGATGATGACAATTTATCCAATGGCAATTGGTGGAAGTTGTTTAGTTGCTTCAATAATTGGAACATTTTTTGTAAGACTTGGTCGTTCACAAAGTATAATGGGAGCTCTCTATAAGGGTTTTATTGCTTCAGCAATACTATCTCTAATCTTTATCTACCCTGTAACTCAAGTAATTTTAGGAGATATGTCTAAAGAATTTAGTTTTGGGACAACTTCCTTTACAGGTACGTCACTTTACATATGTGCTTTCATAGGAATTGTTATAACAGGTTTATTAATCTGGATCACAGAGTATTATACAGGAACTAATTATCGACCTGTTCAAAGCGTTGCTAAGGCATCAACAACTGGGCATGGCACAAATGTTATTCAGGGACTCGCAGTTTCAATGGAGGCTACGGCTTTGCCAGCTATAGTAATTGTTGTAGGTATAGTATTAACCTTTCAGCTTGCTGGTTTATTTGGAATTGCAATTGCAGTTACTGCTATGCTTGCTCTTGCTGGAATGGTAGTTGCATTGGATGCTTATGGCCCTGTAACTGATAATGCTGGAGGAATTGCAGAAATGGCAAATCTAGATGAAAGTGTCAGAAAAACAACTGATGCACTGGATGCTGTGGGCAATACTACAAAAGCTGTTACCAAAGGTTATGCAATTGGATCAGCTGGCCTAGGTGCTTTAGTTTTATTTGCAGCATATGTTGAAGATTTAAAGCTAATTCCAGAAATAACTCCCAATTTTAGTCTTGAAAATCCATATGTTGTTGTTGGACTTTTAATAGGAGGACTATTGCCATATTTATTTGCTTCTATGGGAATGATGGCAGTCGGCCGAGCTGGTGGAGCCGTTGTTGAAGAAGTCAGAAAGCAATTTTCAGATAATCCAGGTATTATGACAGGTGAATCTAAGCCTGATTATTCTAGGTCCGTAGATATGTTAACGAAATCTGCAATTAAGGAAATGATTGTTCCATCAATGCTTCCAGTGTTATCGCCATTAGTTCTTTATTTCGTAATAACTTTTGTAGCTGATCAGAATGCGGCAGTATCTTGTGTTGGAGCAATGTTATTAGGAGTAATTGTTACAGGTATATTTGTTGCTATTTCTATGACTGCTGGCGGGGGAGCCTGGGATAATGCGAAGAAGTTTGTTGAAGATGGTAATTTTGGTGGTAAGGGCTCAGAAGCTCATAAGGCAGCAGTAACTGGAGATACTGTAGGCGACCCGTATAAAGATACTGCAGGCCCAGCAGTTAATCCTATGATAAAGATTACTAATATTGTCGCTTTGCTTTTACTTGCTGCTCTATAGTTTTATTGGCCTCTAGTAAATGATTCATATATCTGGTCTGCTAAGCCAAAGCTGTCACTAGCCATTTCAGTTTTGTCAGTTGAAAAAGCAACATGAGTAAAATTATCCTTATCAAGAAATTCTTTAGATAATAATTTTCCATTGTTATCAAATTCATATCTCATTATAGATTGATGCATTACGTCGTCATCCTCAAAAATATTTTCTTTTTTTATTGAAACTAAATAAATCCAAATATTGTTTACATCATTAATGATTATTGAGGGAGAGCCGAGTGTTCGTAAAATGTCATTTTCCATTGTAGTTTCCATATTGAATTGTGATATAGAATTAGAAGAGTTTACAAAGTCTTCTAAAATATATCCATGTTGGTTATTTATAGGAGAGCAACTATATGTTACGATCAAGGTACTTATTAACGAGAGAATTAATTTCATTGCTTATGTTTTTTAAAAGAGAAAATTTACAAGTTAGTAAAATTTATCAGAATATTGTTGAAATATCGAGATCTAAGTTTTTCTATTTAGATCTTAGATTGAAGGATAATTTTGAAACTCGATTTGATTTAATAATATTTCATGCCTTTATGATTTTTTTTTACTATAAAAACCTTAAACAAGAAAAGTCAAGTATTTCTCAGGAACTTTTTGACTTTATGTTTGGCGATTTTGAGAATAATTTGAGGGAAATGGGTTTTGGAGATATTGCAGTAAATAAAAAAATGAAAGTATTTATAACTGCCTTTTATGGCAGAATTGCTCAATACAGTAAGGGAGTCGATGATTATAAAGACAATGGCAATAAATTATTGCTTCAGCAAACAATCTTAAATAATATTTATAAAGGCGATGAGGCATTTATTCATCATGTAAATTATTTTATTGATTATATGATAAAAAATATTGATCATTTTATTAAAAACGATGAATCAAAAAATCTAGAAAATAACTTTTTTTTTATAGATTTAAAATATAGCATATAATAGTGACAAAACTTTTCACACTATCTGTTGACACTTTAGGCAGTGAGACAGAACTAAATGATATTTTAAAAGGATTAAATCAGTCATTATTGCGTAACTTAAATTATAAGTTTCAATTATATGGCCCAGAGAAAATCATTAAGAAAAAAATTGAAAATTATAAAAGGCTTTTAAAAGTAACTGAAATTATCGATTGTGACTCTTACATCACAATGGAAGATAAGCCATCAGATATTGTAAAATCAAAAAAAACATCAAGTATGCATCTTGCAATAAAATCGGTAACGGAAAACCTTTCAGATGCAGTTTTATCTTTTGGCAACACAGGTGCATTAATGTCTTTATCCGTCTTAAATATAAAAACGTTAAAGGGCATTAAAAGGCCTGCAATAGCTTCGATTTGGCCTAATATGAAAGGTGAGTCTGTTGTTCTTGATTTAGGGGCGAATACAAAGCTTGATTCACGTTATTTAATAGATAATTCAATACTTGGAGCAAGTTTAGCTTCTATATTATTCAAAATTGACAATCCTAGTATTGGCCTGCTTAATGTTGGCAAAGAAGATAATAAAGGCAAAGAAGAAATAAAGTTAGCTTCAGACTGTTTAAAAGATCTGTCTCAAAATTTTATTGTAAATTATTATGGGTACATTGAAGGAAATGATATTTCAACTGGAAGAACTAACGTTGTAGTTACAGATGGCTTTACAGGGAATATTTCATTAAAGACAGCAGAAGGTACCGCTAAGCTTTTTCAGAGTCACCTTGAAGATGCTTTTAAGAGTTCAATTTTGTCTAAAATGGGTTACTTTTTATCTTCTTTGGCCATGAAATCTGTAAGAGACAGATTAGACCCAAGAGTTCATAATTGTGGTATTTTGATGGGTCTCAATTCTTTAGCTGTAAAGTGTCATGGTCATTCTGAGTTTAGGGGCGTTTCATATGCAGCAGATATCATATATTCTCTATTAGATAATAATGTGAATAAAAAAATTAGCGATTATGTATCCGAAATGCATAGTAAATTGACGAATTAGCGAAAAAAAAAAGAATTAATATATTGTTATAAGTAATTATTATTAATATAATTTTTCTATATGGAAAAAACCACAACAAGATCATCGCTAAGTGAAGCGGTATTTAAGAACGTTGGTCTTTCTAGAAATGAGTCAGCAAACTTAGTTGACTCAGTTTTAAGCGAAATTTTAATGAGTTTAATTAAAGGAGACGATGTTAAGATTTCTTCATTTGGAACATTCATTGTTAGAGAAAAAAAAGAAAGGATAGGAAGAAATCCAAAAACAGGTGAAGAAGTTCCTATTACAGCAAGAAGCGTGGTTACATTTAGAGCTTCAAATGTACTGAAATCAAAGGTCAATACAAAAAATAAAATAAATACTTCGGAGTAGCTGTCTAATGAATACAAAATCACCTGAAGCTTTTCGTACAATTAGCGAAGTTTCCAAAGACCTTTCTTTGCCGCAACACGTTCTCAGGTTCTGGGAAACAAAGTTTATACAAATTAAGCCGATTAAAAGAGGTGGAGGAAGAAGGTACTACAGACCTGAAGATATAAGCCTTTTAAGAGGAATAAAAAGTTTACTGTACAATGATGGATATACGATAAGAGGGGTTCAGAAAGTAATAAAAGAAGTTGGAACAAAAAAAATATTAAGAAATGAAGCTGAAAATAATTCCTTTACAGATAATGAAATAAACACTAATCAGTACAATAACGATGATACATCACCTCATTATTTAGGCGATGGCAAAAGAAAAAAATTAATGAAAGTTTTAAATGACTTGGTAGATTTAAGAAAAAAAATCGATCAAGGTGAATAAATGGCCAAAAAATCTACAGTAAAAGTTAGACTTGTTCCCGAAGAGAAAGCTGATAGTAAATTTTACTATTATGCTAAGAAGCCTACTTCAGGTCTCAAAGCAAAAGATAAATTAAGGATGAAGAAGTATAATCCAGCGACAAAAAAACACGAGTGGTTCGTAGAGAAAAAATTACCACCACACAGTAAATAATTATTTTTTAAATTTACTTTTTTCAAATTCTATAAAGTTGTCAATTATTGACAACCATATATTACTTAATAGTTTTGGATTGCCACCAAGCTTCCTTGTTTTTTGAGAAATTTTTTTAGTAATTTCGCGTATCCTTTTCTGATCAACTATTTCAGCACGTTTTAATTTTAGTTCTAACGCTTTTTCAACTAGTTGTGATCTCTTAACCATTAGTGGTAGCAATTTACTATCAATAAGATCTATTTTATTTCTTATAAGCTTCATTTGAGGAGTATTGTTTTTTTTGGTTTTCATTTTTTTTTAAATGGTTTGAGTATATACATTGATGGAAATACCCAGAGAATTCCCAATAGAAAATATACAATAAATTCAATTAGCCAATGATTAAAGTTGATTTTAGCTAAAATAACCATAACTAATAAGCAATATATCGTGATTGCAATTATAAATATAATAACACTTATTGCTTTTTTTAATTTAGTCATGCCAAATATGTAATTAATATGAACAGTAAAATCAATACATTTTCAATTTGGTTGGTATCTTTAATAGCCTTAATTTGTGCGATAATTTTAATTGGAGGTTACACAAGAATCTCAGACTCTGGACTTTCAATTACAGAATGGTTGCCAGTTTCTGGTATCCTCTATCCTCTATCTGGGGCTGCCTGGGAAATAGAGTTTGATAAATATAAATTAATAGATGAATTCATGTTAGTAAATAGCTCAATGACTTTACAAGAGTTTAAGGTTATCTATTTCTGGGAGTGGTTTCATAGGGCTTTTGCTAGACTTATAGGCGCTGCTTATTTAATTCCTCTTTGCTTTCTTTTACTTTATAAAAAAATTGAAAAAAAATATTACATCAATGTCATTGTTATTGGTGTTCTTTTATTTTCCCAGGCGATTATAGGATGGTACATGGTAAAAAGTGGCTTGTCGGAAAGAGTTGATGTAAGCCAATATCGTTTGGCACTTCATTTAACAATGGCATTTATTATTCTTGGTTTAACGTTCTATACTTTAGTCTCGTATTTATTAGATATTAAATTGATAAATAATAATTCAATCTTCATCATGAAATACAAAAGTATATTAATTATACTTTTTATATTTATTTGCTTTCAAATATCCTATGGTGCCTTTGTTTCAGGTACTCATTCAGGACTTCTATATAATACATGGCCACTTTATAATGGGAATATACTTCCCTTTATTGAAAATACGCAAATGAGATGGATAATAAATTTCTTTGAAAATGGTGAGTACATCATTTTTATTCATAGAACCTTTGCCATGATTATTTTGATTTTATTATTATATTTGAACTACTCAATAATTATGAATAAAAGAATAAATAGCTATTACCCTGTAATTATTTTTTTTAATATTGCGTTTATTTTACAAATAATTTTGGGCGTTTCTATGACCTACCTGAACATTCCATGGCATTTAGCCTTATTACACCAAGGCAACTCAATACTTGTGTTCTTGCTATCTCTTTTTATGTACCAATTGAGTTTGAAGTCACCCCAGTAAATGTACTAAGGTGACCTATGAATCGTTAAGCTGCATCTAATGCATTTTTTAAGTCTTCGATGATATCATCGATGTGCTCTATGCCTATGGATAATCTCACATAACTAGGAGTAACACCTGCTGACTCCATTTCCTCATCAGATAGCTGAGAGTGAGTAGTTGATGCAGGATGAATAGCTAGACTTCTCGCATCTCCTATATTTGCTACATGATAAAACATATTTAAATTATTAATAAATTTTTCACCACTTGCCTTACCACCCTTAAGTTCGATACCACAAAGCGCACCATGACCTCCTTTAAGATATTTATTTGCTCTTTCTCCAGCTTCACCTTCGTCAAGCCCAGCGTAAATAACTCTAGAAACCTTATTATGACTTGATAGGTATTCAGCAACTTTAGCCGCATTAGAACAGTGTTTTTCCATTCTAAGGGAAACTGTTTCGAGGCCTTGTATGATATTAAACGCACTTTGAGGACTCAAAGCTGCACCTATATCTCTTAAGCCAACAAATCTTGCTCTAACTATATAGGCAATTGGCCCTACAGCTTTGGCAAATTCTGTCCAAACCATTCCATGATAACTTGGATCAGGATCATTTAGATTAGGTTGTCTTTTAGGATCTTTACCCCAATCAAACTTACCACTATCAACAATAATTCCCCCAATAGTCGTTCCGTGCCCACCAATAAATTTAGTTAATGAATGAACAACAATTGTAGCTCCGTGCTCTATTGGTTTACATATTACTGGCGCTGCAGTGTTATCAACGATCAATGGTATATTATATTCGTCCCCTATATCTGCAACTTCACGAATAGGAAATACCTTTAACTTTGGATTTGGAAGAGTCTCAGCGTAGTATGCTCTTGTATTATCATCAGTTAATTTCCTAAAACTCTCTGGATCTTTTGGATCAGCAAACCTAACTTCAATTCCAAGATCCTTCATAGTGTTTGCAAATAAATTCCATGTGCCTCCGTATAAATCAGTGGAACTAACAA
>CABYDZ010000005.1 GCA_902517885.1 uncultured Pelagibacteraceae bacterium | reverse complement strand
CTGTTGCTGACTGGACTGGCGGAGAGATTACATGTCAAGTTGCAGTAAGTATGTTAGAGCAAGAACTAGGATATCGTGTAGATAGAATAGAATTTGCATCAGGAACTGGTCTTTGGGAAGCAATCGCTGCAGGTGATATTGACTTTGCATGTGAGAGCTGGCCTGGCTATGCTGAAGCTGATGACGTGATGCTTAATGAACCATTATATTATGATGGTGAAGTTGTTATGGAATATTCTGGTACTGGTGAAGTAATTGCTTTTACAACTGGTGTCATTGGTGCATCAGACTATTATGTGCCGAAGTATTTTGTTGATGCCAATCCTGACTTTAGAGGTTGGGAAGATCTTAATAAGTTCAAAGATCAATTTGCAACAGTTGAAACTGGTTCTAAAGGACGACTTATTGGATGTCCAGTGGCTGGTTGGAACTGTCATGATCAAAAAAGACTTGATATTATGGGAATTGACTTTGAAGCAGTTGAACTTGGAACAGAGGTTGCACTTTTAGCAGAGGCACAGGGAGCTTTTGATAGAAAAGAACCATTTTTAATGTACCTTTGGGAGCCACACTTTTTCTTTGGTAAAAATGAAATGGTAGGAATTGGCCTTCCAGATCACCAACCTTGTGACAGTTTTACTGAAGCAAATAACTGGAAAGATTGTGGTATGGGATCTTGGCCCGCTAGTAACTGGCCTAAAGATTATACCATGAACTACATGAACCCAGCAACAATGCAGAAACCAGAAAATGCTGAAGCGCTTGCATTCTTTAAGAAGATGAAGTTTGAGAATGCTGATCAAGCAAGAATGCTTGTTAGAGTAGGCGATGATGGCTTATCTGTTGCAGAAGCAGTTCAAGAATGGAAAGACAGTACTAACGATTGGCAAGCTTGGCTTCCATAAGTCTGTACTAATAAAATAAAAATTAAGGCCTTGTATAATTATACAAGGCCTTTTTTTTGCACTATCATACAGAAGTGAATACTTCGCGCCACCCATATCATTACAGTATCAGCTTAGCATTATTGATTGCAGCTGGATTATGGGGATTATTTTGGATACCCCAAAGAGCGCTCGAGTCAGGTGGCTTAACTGGTGGCTGGGCTACTATTTCACAAATGGTCATTCCTTTTTTAATTCTGCTTCCAGTTGCATTCTGGAGAAAATATAAAGGCAGTTCATTTGGCCTTGATTATCCGATTATAGGACTGTTATTTGGCGCAGGTATTGCATGTTACGCGAACAGTTTTCTATTAACAGATGTGGTAAGAGCATTAATTCTTTTTTACATAACTCCGGTTTGGACAACAATTTTCGAAGTGATATTTCTTAGGCAGCTTCCCCGCTACTATAGATATATCACTCTTATTCTTGCATTGTCTGGAGTTTGGATTGTATTTGGACAAGATGGATTTATTCCAATACCTCAAAATTCTGGTGACTGGATAGCCCTATTAGGGGGTATATTTATTGCAGCCTCAGCAGTTCGAATGGAAGTTAAAAAACCAGAGGGCATTTTTCCAATTCTTTTTTCATTCTTTTTTTATGGAGGTATATTTACTTTAGTACAAGCCTACTTTCTTAGAGATGTGATGGGTTCTGCACCATCAATGGATTCTTGGATTACAATGATGCCATGGCTCTTATTAATAGCCATCTTATTTCACCTACCAACAAATGTTGTTATACTGGGAGCACCCAGTAGAATTGGGGCAGGATTATTCTCTATAATAATTCTTTTTGAAATTGTAGTTGGCACGTTTAGCGCTGCAATATTAACAGATGAGCTATTTGGCTGGAGAGAGATATTAGGAAGCTCATTTATAATCTTGGCAGGATTAACAGAGATTATTTTTGCGTCAAACGTACCCATTAAAAAAGAATAACTTATAATTCGTTCAGTAATTTTATGTGCTCAACAGTTGTGCCACAGCAACCTCCAATAATCTGTGCTCCTGCGTCTTTCCATTTTTTGGCTTCGACTAAATAATCATTTGGCTGAATTACATTGCTCATGTCATAGCGTGGAAAATTAAATACGGCTACTTCTGGATAAGCCATTATAGGAAGATCGTATATTTCCTTAAGTTCTTTTATACTTTCTTCTATTACGCCAATATCACAATGCATTATACCCACTGCATCCAATTTATGGTGTTTAACATTGCTGATCATTTTTTTAAAACTATACTCATAGTCAGTAGTAAGGGCTATCAAGCCATCTTTGTTTCTAGAAGAAAACCCAGCCCATACAGGTAAACCAACTTTGCTTGCTGAATCAAAAATTATATCAATTCGATCTGGCCTATACATCAGCTCCAATAAAATAAAATCACATCCGTTATCCGCTAAAAAAAATGCCAGCTCATCAAAAGATTTTTGAAAATATTCCGGGGTAAGTTTCTTGATATATTTATCTTTTTCTTCCTGCGATCTAAAAGCATCTTCATACGGTATTTGGTGAGATAAAGATCCTGCCACAAGTACATCATCTCGACCACATTCTTCTCTTGCCTGGATCGCTGCATTTATTGCAGCTAGATTAATTTCTTCAAATCTATCTTCAACTCCAGCCACTTCTAATACCATTCGATTTGAAGCATAGGTATTTGTTGTAATTATTTTTGCTCCAGCATCAATATAGTCTTTATGAATTTGTTTTAGAATATCGAACTCAAGCGAGGCAGTTGCGCACCACGAGTTATCCATTTTAATACCTCTGTTTTCAAGTTCAGATCCAGTGGCTCCATCAAGCAATATAGTTTCCCCTGAATGGAGAACCTCTAAAAATTTTTTATACCTTTGATTCATAGCTTGTTAATTATCGTTTAAAGATTAATTAAGTAAATATATTATTATGAAAATGATTTACTTTTTCTCATTTTTTAGTTTATAAGGTCGGATCAATTTGGAGATTGCTTATGTCAAAAGGTATCATTTATACACCCAGAGTTAGAAAGTCACCTTTCTTTGAGGAAACTATAAAGTCTGGAGCAACTAATTTCACTACTTACAATCATATGACGATGCCTGTGGGATACACTACTCCTGAGCAGGAATATCATTCATTAATTAATGATGTGACGTTATGGGATGTTGCGGCTGAAAGACAAGTTGAAATTATAGGAGAAGACGCTGCAAAATTTGTTCAGTACATGACTCCAAGAAACCTATCAACTTTCAAAGATGGATTTTGTCGATACGCATTCATGACAGATGAAGATGGTGGAATTATAAATGACCCTCTTATATTAAAATTTAATGAAAATAAATTTTGGCTGAGTATAGCAGACTCAGATGCAATTCTCTGGTGTAAAGGGATAGCCCATTCAGGTAAATTTAATGTTAAAATTTCTGAACCAGAAGCATGTCCACTATCATTGCAAGGACCAAGATCAAAAGAACTCATGAGAAAAATAACAAATGATGACCCTATCATCATGGGATTGAAATATTACCAATTTATTGAAACTAATTTATTTGGTATTGATATAATAATCGCAAGAAGTGGATGGAGTAATCAATTTGGATACGAAATATATATTACACGCGAAGCTGATGCTTCTATATTATGGAGTTCATTAATGGAAGCGGGCAAAGAATTTAAAATTGTACCAAGTTGTCCAAATCAAATTGATCGAATTGAAGCAGGTATGATTTCACACCAAGGTGATACTTCATTGGAAGAGAATCCATTGGAATTAAATCTTCCTAAATTCTACGATCTTGATCAGGAGAGTGATTTTGTAGGCAAAGACGCTTTACTAAAAATTAGGGAAGAGGGCATCAAGAAACAGTTCACGGGATTCAAGATTTCAGGCAAAAAAATTGGGTACAACATGGCTAGGATTCCTCTATTTGATAGCAATTCAGAACAAAAAGGCTTCATAAGCAGCACAATTTATAGCCCAAATTTTGGATGCAACATTGCACTTGGATATATCGATATTAGCCTCACGAGTTCTGAGGATATATTTAAAATTAGTCATGATGGTGAAGATAGAGATGTCGAAGTGGTACCTTTGCCATTTAGTTCAAGACTTGAAAAAATGGAATAATGTTTTCTCAAAGTAGAATTAATCAACTTCTATTTGTATCAATTATCATATTTGCCATTATTGCAGGTTGGGCTGTATCTGAACTGTTCAATAGTAAACAAGATGAACCTTCTAATAATATTACTCTAAAATTTGAAGCTACTGATCATTTCGGAAATGAAGTTTCAACAACTAATTATGATGGACTCAGTAAAGTATTTTTCTTTGGTTTTACACATTGTCCAGATATTTGCCCAATTAGTGCTAATTTAATGAGTAATGCTATAGATCAACTTAAAAATGATAATTTTGAAACAGATAGCATTAAGTTTTTCTTTGTTACAGTTGATCCTGCGAGAGACAATCCTGAAAGGCTTAGAGAATTTTTATCTAATTTCAGCAATGATATTATTGGATTAACAGGCAGCCACAAGGTACTTATGCCTATCTGGAAAGATTTTTTTGTACATGTAGAGCCTGCAACAAGATCTGAGCACCAAAACCACTTACGCTCCTCAGAACAAGTAAATGATGCTGCTTCTAATAACGAAAATTACATGGTTCAGCATACAGCATTTTATTATATTTTTGATAATAGCAATAAATTGCAAAGCATATTACCTTTTGGGTCAAGCATTGAACAAATGGTCGAAGATTTAAAAAAAATATAGATTATGCAAAAATTACTTTTGTTATTTGCACTTGTTCTATTCTCGTGCTCTGAAAATACCAATGTTTACGAGGAGCTTGCGGTCAAAAAGGCTGGTGAGAAAAACTGCAACCCTGTGGTTGAGTTATTATTAACTTATGAAGATACAGAATTATGGTCATCTTATCACAATAAAGATACACAATTGCTGTGTGTTTTTACCTGCGTAAATGATGTATGCATGTTTTCAACAGAGAGAGATTAAAAGTGTTGTTTAAGTTTTTAAGTATTATTTTTATATTTTTTATGTCTTCTCCGTCAATTGCACATCAGTTTCAAAAAGAAAATATAAATATTAATCATCCACATATAAAATTTACAATTTCATCAGGTCCTGCTGCAGGTTATATGACGATTGTTAATATGGGAGAGAAACCAGACAAACTATTAAATATTGAAGTAGATTTTGCTGTTGCAGAACTTCACCACTCAGAAATTAATAATGGGATTATTTCAATGAATAAAGTAGATTTCATAGAGATACCAGCACAGATTGCAAAGTCTCTTAAGCCAGGAGGTTATCATGTCATGTTTTCAAAATTTAATATTGAATTGATAAATGATACTGAGCTAATTGGAGTGCTTAATTTTGAATTCGCTGGAGAAATTAAAGTGGTTTTTGAAGTTGAGACGCAAAAGAATAAAGATGATTATACGGAGCATTAGATAGATGGTTAGGACATATAAGTTTGAATATATCATAACACTTATTTCGTTATCATTATTAGTTTCTATTGCATGGTATTATTTATATTTAATGGCACCACATCCTTCAATGGATGGCATGATGAAGAGTGAAAACTCGATGTCAATGTCAATGGATTCAATTGAAATGGACTCCGAGCAAATGAACTCAATGTCAATGGAGTCAATGGAAATGAATAATGGAAACAAGTCGATAAATTTCTTGATGATGCCTATGACTGGTGAATGGAATTTCAATGATTTCATTGTTATGAATACAATGTGGATCGTCATGATGTTTGCTATGATGATGCCTTCTACTTATATATTTTTGAATCTCTTCAGACTGATGCGATCTAAGATGCAAACAGTAAAGTATCCAACTTTAGAGTTATCATTAATATCTTTGACATATTTTATCATATGGATAACTTTTTCGATAAGCGCTTGTACTGCACAATACTATCTTCATAACAATGGTTTGGTTGATATGATGGGAACCTTAAAAAGTAATACTGTTTCCTCAATCACACTATTAGTTGCTGGGATATACCAATTCACAAATCTAAAACAAGCTTGCTTGGAAAAGTGCAGAAACCCTCTTTCATTTATAATGGGTAGAAACATACATGGCACAAAAGATATTATTAGTATCGGTTTATCGCACGGTCTATATTGCCTTGGCTGTTGTTGGTCCTTAATGGCATTATTGTTCGTAAATGGAGTTATGAACCTGACATGGGTAGTTATACTGACTATTATAATATTGATTGAAAAACTTCTTCCTTTTGAGCAACTTAGCTCTAGATTTTTTGGTGTTCTTCTAGTAATTTGGGGCCTATATCTTTTAATATAATATTAAAATATGACAGTTAACCCATTCAATCTTCACTGGGAGATAAACGGACACTTTCTACTTAACTGTAATTGTGACGTTTTTTGCAATTGTCCAGTTTCTCTTGGTCGAGCAATTCCAAATTCAGCTAATGGAAAATGTTTTTCTTGGTGGGGTATAATTATTGAAGACGGTTATGCTGAGGAAAAATGGGCAGGATTTAATCCACTTAAAAAAGAAGCAAAAGGAATAATTGATCTCAGTGGCTTAAATGTTGCTATCTTATTAGAAGTGCCAGGTCCATTATCTATGGGCGGTTGGACAGCAGGTCTATACATTGATGAAAAAGCATCCCAAGATGCAGCAGATGCTTTATTAAAAATATTTTCTGGCAATGCCGGAGGTCAAACTGGTTGGTTCTCCTCAATGATCTCAAATTTTCTAGGAGTAAAAAGATGTTCAATTACATATAAAGAAACTGAAACAGGTTGGACTTATACTATCCCTGAGATTTTAGATGGAAGAATTGAGAAAGAGCCAGGTAAAAATAGAGGTGAAGAAGTAAAGGTTTCTAACCTCAAATATTGGGTTGCCCCTGAAATAATTGTTGGCCGTGGGGGTAGAAAAAGTAAAATTAAAGATCATGGTCGCAATTGGGACTTCACTAATGGAAGCGCAGAATACTGCGCAGTTAAGTGGTCGGGCCCTTAAAAACTAAAAAAGGAATTTTGTGAAATCGAAAGCTAAAGTTGTCGTAATTGGCGGTGGAGTTGTGGGCGTTAGCACTCTTTATCATCTTGCAAAAAAAGGTTGGTCTGATGTCGTGCTGTGTGAGCGTAAAGAGCTCACATCAGGTTCTACATGGCATGCAGCTGGACTAATGCCTTTGTTTAATATGAGTTATTCTGTAGGTCAAATACACAAGTATTCAGTTAAATTTTATCAAGAGCTTGAAAAAGAAACAGGACAAGATGTTGGTTTCAGAGAGGTTAGCAATATACGACTGGCCGAAAACCAAGACCGCATGGATGAATATAGGCAATATGCAGGTGTCGCTGAAACCATTGGCGTTAAAGTTAATTTTCTTACACCTGAAGAAATCCAAAAAGCGTGGCCATTGTGTTCAATTGACGGACTAGTTGGAGCGATACAGCACCCTGAAGATGGCTATATACAGCCGAATGATTTAACTCAAGCCTTAGCAAAAGGCGCAAGAGCTCTTGGAGCTGAAATTTATCGACAAACTGCAGTAACCGCTCTGGAACAGTTACCTGACGATAGTTGGATTGTGACAACTGACAAGGGTGAGATTAAGTGTGATGTTGTCGTTTCATGTTCTGGTAATTTTGTAAGGCAAACAGGTGAGATGGTAGGTTTGGATATACCCGTAATCCCTGTTGAGCATCAATATATTGTAACAGAAGCGCATCCAAAAATTTTAGAAAGACAAAAAGAAGGCCTTCCAGAAATGGGGGTATTAAGAGGTTCTGATGGTGCCTGGTATATGCGAGAAGAGGCGGGAGGTCTTATCTTGGGACCATATGAAAAAGGAGCGCCAGCTTGTTATGTAGATGGCCCCAGTAAAGATTGTGAATACGAATTATTTCAAGAGGATTTAGATCGACTTGGCCCACACATTGAACACGCAATAAATCGAGTACCAATTTTTGGAGAGGCTGGAATTAAAAAGGTGTACAATGGAGCAATTTGTTATACACCAGATGGTAGTCCGATTATAGGTCCGGCATGGGATAGAAAAAACCTTTATCTCAATGACGGTCATTCATTTGGTGTAACTGCTGCAGGGGGTGCGGGATGGCAGATTGCAGAGTGGATTGTAGACGGCGAACCCACAATTGACATGCTTGGAGTAGAACCAAGAAGATTTGGTGATTATGCATCAAAAGCATGGTTTGAACATATAGGCAATGAATGTAAGAATGTTTCAGAAAACGTTGGATTGCTTGATATGAGTGCATTTGCAAAGTGTAGAATAAGTGGACCAGGAGCAGAAGAGTTTCTCGATAATTTAGTAGCTAATAAGCTTCCTAAAAAAATTGGTAGAACAAATTTATGCCACGCCTTAAATACAAAAGGCGGAGTTCATTCAGAATTTACAATCATGAGAGAGTCTGCAGATAGCTTTTACTGTGTTTCAGCAGGTGCATGGCAAAGGTTAGATCATGACTGGGTAAAAAAACATATGCCAGAAGATAGAAGTGTCAAATTTGAAAATATTACTAATCAAATGGGTGTATTAGTTTTAGCAGGTCCTAAGTCTAGAGAGTTATTAGAGCGAGTTTCCTCCGATGATTTCAGTAATGAGGCTTTTCCGTGGTTATCAGGTAAAAATATTAAAATCGGCAGTGCTGAAACATTGGCAATCAGAGTTAATTTTGTGGGTGAACTTGGATGGGAAATACATTCGCCTATTGAAGTTCAAAATCATATTTTTGACGCCTTAATGGATGCAGGAAAAGACCTGGGATTGAAACCTTTTGGAATCAGAGCCATGGACTCATTAAGATTAGAAAAATCTTATAAGCTAATTGGAACAGAGTTATCAATTGAGTATGCTGGATATGAATCAGGCATTGATCGATTTATTCATCCAAATAAAGGCCAATTCATTGGAAGAGATGCGCTTGTTCAATGGAGAGAAAAAGGTTTTGAAAATTCTTTTGTCACATTAGAAGTACATGGAGTTTCTGATGCTGATGTTTTAGGCAACAATCCAATCTACAGTAATGGAAAAGTTGTAGGCAGAGCGACAGGTGGCAATTATGGATTTAGAGTAAACAAATCACTTGCCCTGGCAATGGTCAATCCAGCTCAGTCAGAAGTTGGTACAAAATTACAAATTGATATTCTAGGCAATATGCATGATGTAACAGTTATACCAGAGAGCCCGTATGATCCCAAAAATGAAAAAATAAGAGCTTAAATAAATATTTTGTGTCTAGTGCAATCACACTTTACAAGAAAATTTGTTCGGAAGAGCAAGTAAAATATAATCCTAAACAAGAACTTTTAATTTCCCAGCTTGATGAGTTCCTAAGTCACAAGAAAAAGAATTTTATTCTTAAGATATTCGATACATCAAATAGCAGAAAAAAGAAATGCTTTTATATTCATGGAGGCGTCGGTGTAGGCAAGACTCTTATTATGGATCTATTTAATGGCATTGTAAAAAATACACAAAGAATTCATTTTCATAAATTTATGATTGAAATTCATGATGAATTGCATTCTTTAAGAAGTCAAAATAAGTCAAAAGAGTTTTTAATAGCCCAGCTCGCAAAAAAAATTAAAGAAAAGTATAGATTCATTTTTTTTGATGAATTCCAAGTAACCAATATTGCTGATGCCATGATACTTGGACATTTATTTAATGAATTATTTAAAAACAATGTTTACATAATACTAACATCAAATAACAAGCCTGAAGATTTATATAAAGATGGTTTACAAAGAGAGTTATTTCTTCCTTTCATAGAAATAGTAAAAGAGAATTCAATTATTCATCATTTAGATATAGAAACAGATTACAGAACAGAAAATTTAAATAGTCGAGAGACCTTTTTTATTTCTAATTCATCAGTTAGTAGTCTTAAAATAAAAGATATATATGAAAAAATTATAGAAGGTCACATACCAAAGGATGAAACTATATCTATAAAAAAAAGAGACTTTGTCATAAGAAAACTAGCGAATCGCGTTGCTTGGTTTCAGTTTGAGCAACTTTGTGGAGGTCATATTGGTGCCGAGGACTACATTGAGATGATTAAGTATACAGATCAAATTATCATTGAGAATGTGCCAATTTTTAATAATGCAAACGCAAATATGCAAGAGAGGTTTATTAACCTGATTGATGTACTTTATGATAATAAGATTCAAATCATTATTAGTTCTGTTAAAGAAATTGAAAATATAGGAAGCGCGTTCTACCTTAAAGATAAATTTCAAAGAACGGTAAGTAGATTAATTGAAATGAGATCTAACTAGAAATAAATTTTTATATGAAGATAGCAGTTATAGGGGCAGGCATTGTAGGTATTTCTTCTGCTAATTGGTTACAGAAATACGGACAAGATGTTACATTATTTGACATGAATGACCCTGGTAGCCAAGCAAGCTTTGGGAATGCAGGGACCTATGCGAGGTATGCAAATATTCCTACTAACTCCTCATCATTTTTTTATCTTTTTCCATACCTTCTTTTAAATAAAAACAGTCCTCTTTTTATAAGATTTAAAAGACTTAACAAGACTTTGCCTTGGATCCTAAATTACTTATACAACTGTAGAAATAGTAATGTAAACACGACAACAAATAATCTAACAAAGCTTCTTTCTAAAATGGATGATGGATATGAAGAATTGTTTAAAGATGCAGGCGTTGAACCCTATTTGTCAAGAAAAGCTATTATGTACGGATGGTCAACAAAATTATTTTTTAATTCAGCAAAAAAAGATTTTAGCAAACGTGAACAAACTGGAATTAAGATACAAGTACTTAGTCATGATGAGATCTCAGATTTAGAGCCAAATATAAATAATATATTCTATAAAGGCGCATTGTTTGAGGGAAGTTATTTTGCTAAAAATCCAAAGAAAGTGAGTCAGTTATTAATTAATTTATTTTTAAATAAGGGAGGAATTTTCAAAAAAGAAAAAGTAACAAATATTGAAAATGTTGAAAAAAGTAAATTACAAATAACTACAGGTAGTACAAGCGAAGTATTTGATAGGGTTATTATTGCCTCCGGGGTATGGTCAAAAAGTTTGGTAGAAGCAACGGGTGACAAAGTGCCACTGGAAGCTGAGCGTGGCTACCACATTGTTAACCCTGAACTTAAGGATATTATTTCACGTCCTATTTCTTGGCAAGAAAGAGGAACGTATTTTACACCTATGGAAGATGGACTCAGAACTGGAGGAATAGTCGAATTTGGCGATACAGATTATGAAGAAAATCCTAAGGTTATTAATTTTCTAGAAAGGGCGCTTAAATCAATATTCCCTCAGTCTAATCGTCCTACTCAATCCTGGGTTGGCTTTAGACCTTCTGTTCCAGATTCGCTTCCAGTTATTGGACAATCTTCAAAAAACCCTTATATTTACTATTGCTTTGGTCATCAGCACATTGGATGGTCATTAGGAGGGATATCAGGAAAACTGATTGCCCAAAAAATTTGTGCAAATAAAACTGATATTGATTTGGCGCCTTACTCGTTGGAGAGACTTTAAATATGAAATATTCTTTTTATAATTTAGTTCGTAACTCATTTTCATATCATGAAAATTGGGAAAAAGCATGGAGTAGTCCAGAGCTTAAACCCGAGTATGATGTCATTATAGTAGGTGGAGGAGGCCATGGACTTGGTACAGCTTATTACTTAGCAAAAGAATTTGGTGTAAAAAATATTGCAGTTCTAGAAAAAGGTTGGATCGGTGGTGGTAATACTGGTCGAAATACAACAATTATACGCTCTAACTATTTATGGGATGAAAGTGCAGCACTTTATAACCATGCAGTTAATTTGTGGGAAGGTCTTTCAAGTGAATTAAATTTTAATGTAATGTTTTCTCAACGCGGACTATACCACTTAGCTCATTCAGTTCACGACATGCAAGAAATCACAAGAAGAGGGTATTCAAATTACTTGAATGGAATAGATGCTGAGATTTTGAACCAGGAGCAAGTTGCAAAAAAAATTCCCCATATGAATATGCATGGTAGGTATCCTGTATTAGGTGCATTGCTTCAAAGACGTGCTGGTACAGCAAGACATGATGCTGTCGCTTGGGGATATGCAAGGGCTGCTGAAAATCTAGGTGTTGATATAATTCAAAATTGTGAGGTGAAAGGAATTGATATTTCAAATGGGAAGGTTGTTGGACTTCAAACAACAAAAGGTTCTGTGAAGGTTGATAAGGTTGGATTAGTACCTGCTGGACATTCATCTGTGTTGGCTGACATGGCAGGCTTTACTTTACCTATTAATTCAGTCCCTCTTCAAGCACTTGTAAGCGAGCCGATAAAGCCAATTTTAGATTGTGTCATCATGTCAAACTCTGTGCATGTTTACGTAAGTCAGTCTGATAAGGGCGAATTGGTTGTCGGCGCAGGTTCTGATGCATATAACTCGTATTCTCAAAGAGGTTCATTTGACATGATTGAACATATGATGGCCCCATTAGTTGAACTGTTTCCAATATTTTCAAGGCTTAAAATGTTAAGAAGCTGGGGAGGCATTGTAGATGTAACACCTGACCGAAGTCCAATAATCGGAAAAACTCCGGTGAAAGATTTATTTATTAATTGTGGTTGGGGCACAGGTGGATTTAAAGCCACTCCAGGATCAGCCCATGTATTTGCTGAAACAGTCGCAAAAGGTGAGCCAAATGATATTGCTGCTCCATTTTCATTAGACAGACATTACTCTGGTGCTTTAGTAGACGAAGCCGCAGCAGCAGCTGTAGCTCACTAATTTTATGTTTGTTATTAAATGTCCATACTGTGGTGAGAGAGATCAAACTGAATTTTCATGTCACGGTGAAGCGCATATAGCTAGACCAGATAATCCAGCAGAAGTGAGTGATGAGGAATGGGGAGAGTACCTTTTTTTTAGGAATAATCCAAAAGGAATACATTTCGAAAGGTGGACACATGATCATGGTTGTAGGCGATGGTTCAATGTTATGAGAGATACAGTCAGTGATAAAATTGTGAAGACTTACAAGATGGGTGATCAAAAACCAGGAGTTAAAGATGTCTAATCAAAATAGAACAATGTTCGGCGGTCGAATTGACCGTGGCCAAGTTATCAATTTTGTTTTTAATGGAAAAAGATATAAAGGCTTTCACGGTGATACTTTAGCATCAGCATTACTTGCTAACGACGTTCATTTGGTTGGGAGAAGTTTTAAATATCACCGTGCCCGTGGAATCTTAACTGCAGGTTCTGAAGAGCCTAATGCGATAGTTCAGTTAGGTTTAGGCGCAAGAACAGAGCCAAATATGAGAGCAACAGAAATAGAGCTGTACGAAGGCCTCGAAGCAGCTAGCCAGAATTGTTGGCCATCTGTAAATTATGATATTGGTTCATTAAATAATATTTTATCAAGCATATTTCCTGCTGGTTTCTACTACAAAACATTTAAGTGGCCACCAAGTTTATGGTTATTCTATGAACATTTTATTAGAAAAGCAGCTGGACTAGGGTACTCACCAACTGCTAAGAATCCAGATCGTTATGAGCAAAAGTTTTACTATTGTGATTTGACAATTGTAGGCGGAGGAATATCAGGTTTACTATTTGCACTTGCTGCAGGTCGCTCAGGATGCAGCGTATTGCTAATTGATGAAAACCCTGAACTTGGAGGGTACTTATTAGATTATAATTTTTCAATTAATGAAAAAGATGGTCTTAAATGGATCAAGAATATAGTCGATGAATTGTACTCGATGGATAATGTTCGAGTCCTTAAACGAACTACTGCAATGGGATACTATGATTATAATTATCTTACAGCTTTAGAGAAAGTAACTAATCACTGCGATCAACTGTCAAAAACTATACCGCGAGAAAGATATTGGAGAGTAAGATCAAAAAAAATCGTATTAGCACAAGGCGCTTTTGAAAGACCGCTTGTATTTGCCGATAATGATAGGCCAGGAATAATGATGGCGTCTGCGGGAAAGAAGTACTTATCAAGATATGGCGTTCTACCAGGTAAATCGGTAGTTTTATTCACAAACAATGATCATGCTTATCAAACGGCATTCGAGTTTAATGATAAAGGCGCAAAGTTGTCAGTTGTTGATACTAGAGAGAATATTGATACAAGAATTCAAAAAAAATGTGACGACCTTGGAATAAAGTTATATTTGTCTTCTTCAATAATCTCTACAAGTGGAAATAAAAAGGTAAATCAAATAGAAGTTCAAAAAGTCGATAGAAAACAAAATGAATTGTCTGGTGAATGTATAACCCTAGATGTCGATAGTATTTTGATGTCAGGTGGATGGAATCCAGCTGTTCAATTATTCAGTCAATCAAGAGGGAAATTAAGGTATGATAAAGTATTAAATACCTTCGTTCCTGATAAATTAACTCAAGATCAAATTATTATTGGATGTAACAATGGATGTTTTGATCTAACAAAGAACCTAAATCACTCTTATCAGGAAGGTCTCAATGCAGCTAAAGATCTAAACTATGAAGCTGCAGATAGTATTAATTGGAAAGGAGAGGAGGAAATTTCCTTCACTGAGTCATCAGTCGAGCCTTATATGCTTGGCAAGAAAAAGGTTACAAAGGGCTCAAAGCATTTTATCGATTTTCAAAACGATGTAACTGCTGCCGATATTTTCTTAGCACAAAGAGAAGGGTATATCAGTGTTGAGCACACTAAAAGATATACAACTACTGGCATGGGAACTGATCAAGGCAAAACTTCAAATGTAAATGCATTAGCATTGATGTCTCATATTCATGAAAAACCAGTAGATGAAATAGGACATACAACATTTAGGCCTCCTTTTTCGCCTCAGACTTTTGGTGCAATAGCGGGACGAAGTGTTGATCATTTATTTGATCCTGAAAGGAGAACTTCAATTCATAAATGGCATGTAGAGAACAATGCTGTTTTTGAGGACGTAGGTCAGTGGAAAAGACCATATTATTTCCCAAAAAAGAATGAAAATATTCATGACGCAGTAAAGAGAGAATGTTTAGCGGTACGGAATGGTCTTGGAATGCTTGATGCATCCACACTTGGTAAAATTGACTTAAGAGGGCCGGATACGGCAAAATTTTTAAACATGATCTACACGAATGCCTGGTCAAAACTAGAAATTGGTTCATGCAGGTATGGATTAATGTGCAATGAGCATGGAATGATTTTTGATGACGGGGTAACGACCAGATTAGGTGAAGATCACTATCATATGACGACTACGACTGGTGGGGCAGCAAGAGTGATGTCATGGCTAGAAGAATTTCTTCAAACAGAATGGTTAGATATGGAAGTATTTTGCACATCAGTTACTGAGCAATGGACTGTTCTTTCAATTTCTGGTCCTAATTCAAGAAAATTTCTTCAGGAATTAACAGATATTGATCTATCAAAAGAAAATTTTCCTTTTATGAAATATAGAGAGGGGAAGGTGTGTGGCATAGACTCAAGGGTTTTTAGAATAAGTTTCACTGGAGAATTGAGCTTTGAGGTCAATGTACCATCCCGATACGGTAGATTTGTTTGGGAGCAGTTTATGCAACATGGTAAAAAATACAACATAACTCCGTATGGCACTGAAACGATGCATGTTCTCAGAGCTGAAAAAGGATTTATTATCGTAGGACAAGATACTGATGGAAGCGTTACTCCTATGGATATGAATATGGACTGGATAGTTTCTAAAAAGAAACAAGATTTTTTAGGAAAACGATCATTCATACGGTCAGATACTTCTCGTTCTGATAGAAAAAAATTTGTTGGACTTCTTGTGAATGATAAAAAAACAGTTTTACCTGAAGGTTCGCATATCGTAGAAAAAGCACTTAAACAACCGCCTATGAAGATGCTTGGCCATGTAACATCAAGTTACTATAGCCCAATCTTGGGTCACCCTATAGCATTGGCAATGATTAAAAATGGATTGAATCTTCTTGGTGAAAAAGTTGAAATTCCTCTAATGAATGGCAAGGTTATAGAAGCTACAATTTCTGACACAGTTTTTTATGATAAGGAGGGCAGTAAAAATAATGAATAACGATAAAGAACATTTGTCTCCTTTAGTTGATAAAGTTGCAATCTACTCAGATAATATTTCTCTACAGCAAAATGAATTTATTGGAAAAATAAACTTAAGAGTGAAAGAAAACGATCTAAAAGCAAGAGAAGTAATTGAAAATTATTTTGATTATAATCTCCCAAAATCATCAGGAGAAGTTAGTGGCAACGATGAAGGCAGAGTATTATGGCTCGGTCCCAATGAGTATTTAATTCTATGTAGTGATCAAAATAAATCGAATATTATCAATAATTTAAATGAAAATCTTAAAACATCATTTTATGCTCTCACTGATGTTTCTGATTATTATCTTACAATGAGACTAAGTGGACCCAAAAGCATTGAGGTACTTAGCAAAGCCTGCCCACTTAATTTTGAAAAAAATTTACTGAAAAAAAACTCATGTGCACAATCATATATCAGCAAAGCAACTGTGTTGATTGACAGATTATCTGACGAACCTGTTTTTGATATTTCAGTTCGTTGGAGTTTTGCTGAATACTTGTGGGATTGGTTGGCAGATTCAAGTAGTGAATTCATAATCAGTGAGTAGTATTTATTATGAAAATTTCGTTAATACTTGCTTTATCCCGATCAATATTGAAAAGATGTCCGTGTTGTGGCAAAGCAAGTATTTATAAAAGATACCTTAAACTAAAATCGAATTGTAATCATTGCGATGAGGAGCTCTCAATTTATAGAACTGATGACTTTGGACCATGGCTTACAATCATTATTGCTGGCCATATTATTGTTCCACTCGTTTTATTTATTGAACAAGTTTACGCCCCTGATCTTTGGCTACAAGCTGTCACGTGGATTCCATTAACTATAGCAACAGTACTTTTTATACTCCCTGTATCTAAAAGTATTTGTTTAGCAATACTCTGGAATATAAATGACAAATAATTTTTTCAAAGTAGCTTTATTGATCGTTTCTCTATTATATTCTTTACCAACTTACTCTAACGAAGAGATTAATAGTTCAGCGCATCATCTTTCTGATGGTACATACGCAAATACTAGTGGAGTAGCATATGAGAGTAGCTTTAATAAATTATTAAAATGGAGTTGGGAGAGAAGAAGCAAAAACTTAGAAACTTTTAAATTTGAGGTTGAAGTACCTAATTATAAAGAAATTTATAAAAATGAGAATATTGTTACTACATGGATTGGGCATGAAACTTTTTTGTATCAAAATAAAGATATAAATGTTCTTACAGATCCACATTTTACACAGAGAGCATCCCCATTAAATTTTGCAGGACCCAAAAGATATATGGTGCCTGGAATGAAGATAGATGATTTACCTAATATCGACATAGTAACTATCTCGCACAGTCATTATGACCATCTTGATTACATGAGTGTTAAATTATTAGCTGAAAAATTCGATAACATACTTTTCCTTGTGCCTCTGGGTCTAAAAAAATGGTTTGAGAGTAAAGGTATTTATAATGTTAGAGAGTTTGATTGGTGGGATTCTCTAATAATTCAAGAAACACTTATTACCTTCGCTCCAGTGCAACATTGGTCTGCTCGTGGTTTATTTGATCGAAATGAAACTTTATGGGGCGCATGGCATTTTAAAAACAAGTTTCACAGCTTTATACACTTAGGAGATACTGGATACACAGATGATTTTAAGACAATCAAAGAAAAATTGGGCCCAGTTGATCTAGCGGCAATTCCCATTGGAGCTTATGAACCAAGGTGGATCATGGAATTCTCTCATATAAACCCTGAGGAAGCTGTGATGACATTTCTTGACTTGGAAGCAAGTAAAGCCATCGGCATGGCATGGGGAACTTTTATCTTAACTGATGAGCCGGTTACGGAACCTCCTCGCCAGTTACTAAAAGAACTAAAAAAATACAATATACCAAATGAAGATTTTTTTACTTTAAAGCACGGCGAAAGTTATTTGATTGATTGAAGCTTAACTTTTGAAAGAAGAAATAGTGCAATAAATGAGATATAGGCACCTAATATAAAGGAGCTCATGCCAATTTCGAACCACTCAGGTAAAATAACTTGATCAAATCCAGTTTCTAAAAATTTATTTAAAATTAGAAAGACAATTAATGCCAATGAACACGAAAAATAGTGCATAAAGGTATTTGATACCCGTTCGTAACCAAAATATTTTTTATCTAAATCTGATCCTATCATGAAGCCCAATATCAGTCCTCCCAAACCTGTAACTAATTCATGACCATGATCCATTGGCCACGATAAATAAAACACGATCAGTAGAATAATCGTTAATACATATTTAAATAGTTTGTTTAAATTATATTTTCCCAAGTCAATATTTTGATAAAATAGATGAGCGGCATATAGAGTGAATAACCCCACTATCATTCCACCAAGAATATCTCCGATATCATGTACGCCAAGGTAGATACGACTAAAAGGCACACCTAATAAAAAAATAATTGATACAATTTTCGCAAAGAGATTCTTTACATTGAGTGCAATATAAAGCCATATAACAACTGCTATTTGAGTATGACCACTTGGAAACCCAAAAGAGGTTTCTGCTTGAAGCCACGGATCTATATTGAGATAGAGATCTGGCCTGGGGTCTTGAAAAAAATCTTTTAACCAAGAATTAATTATCGCACTAAAAAATACAATTAGAACTAGTCTACCAAATATTTTCCTATCAAAGCACCAGTAAGTAAATGGAATGAACATAAAAAGAAAATCTCTGTACCCAAGCCATGTTAAAAACTCAAATATTGGAGTTAAAAATGGAGATCTTAAGTTAACAACCCAGGAAATATCTGATAGCATTTGATAAAACATTTACTCGCCTTATTTATTACATTATATAATCAATTTTTAATTTTAAAATTAATTATTATGAAAGCAATTGGATATAATTCATATGGAGACATTGACAAACTCCAAATATTAGAAGTTGAGAGTCCAAAACCAAAGCGTCATGAGGTTGCCGTTAAAGTCTCAGCAATTTCAATTAATCCTGTTGACTTAAAAAAAATGAGAGGTGGGTTTAAACCCATTACTAGCATAAAAAAATTTCCAATAATAACTGCATGTGATTTTAGCGGTGAAATAGTTGAAATTGGCAATGACGTTGGTGCGTTTAAGGTCGGCGACAAGGTATTTGGCATGCAGGATATATTATTTAACGGAAGTGCAGCTGAAAAAATTACTATATCTCAGAAATATATATCTTTAGCTCCTAATAATTTTGAACTATCCGATTCAGCGGCAATTCCTCAAGTGGGCAATACATCTTTATTAGCGCTAAGAAATATAGCGTCTTTAAGAAAAGGACATAAATTGTTAATCAATGGTGCCTCGGGAGGAGTTGGTACATTTGCACTTCAAATGGCAAAAATATATGAGGCCGATATTACCGCTGTAACAAGCGATAGAAATATTGAATGGATAAAAAATGAATTTGATATCGAAAATATTATTGATTATACAAAAACTGACATCACTGATACATCCGATAAATACGATATTATTTTTGATGCTAACGGAAATCTTTCCTTTCCAAAAATTTCTAATTCTTTGTCGACAAATGGTATTTATGTTACAACAAAATTTAATATCTATAATAACATTGATACTGCAAAACAGTTTTTTAAACGAAAAAAATCTCGTACAGTACTTTCTGGTAGAACATCTACATCAAACCTTGATATGTTCAGGATGTGGATGGAAGACGGTAAATTGAAACCTGTAATTGAAAAAACTTATTCATTTGACCAGTACCATGAGGCTTATGAGCATTTATCAAGTGGTAGGGCAAAAGGAAAATTGTTAATAAAAATTAATTAATTATGCGCAGTACTATTAACCAGATTATATCGCCAATAAACACATCAGATGGCGCAGGTGTTAAATTAAAGAGATCAATTGGCACTCAGCTTATTGATTATTTTGACCCATTCTTAATGCTGGATGAATTTGGCTCTGATAAAAGTGATGATTATCTTGGCGGGTTTCCAGCACACCCACATAGAGGCATAGAAACAGTTACATATATGCTAAATGGTGAATTTGAACATAAGGATAGTACCGGGGCAGTAGGGATCATGAAGTCAGGTGATGTTCAGTGGATGAAGACAGGAAGTGGGATTATTCACTCAGAAATGCCAGCAATGTCTGAAGGAAAGCTGCATGGCTTCCAGCTTTGGATCAATATGCCTGCAGAAAAAAAAATGGACGACCCAGAATATATTTACTTAGATTCAAATCAAATCAAAACATATGAAGATAGTGATGTTAAAGTGAAGGTTATTGCTGGCTCCTTTAAAGAAATAGAAGGGTCTATAAAAAAACATAACGTTAATCCAACATATCTTGATATTCAAATAGCGAGCAACCAGCCATTTACATACAATCTAGATAAAGAATACAATTCATTTATTTACGTATACTCTGGCAGTATTCATTTGGATGGTGAAAATAGTGAAATTAAGAGTTCGCATTTAATTACTTTTAATCAAGGTGGAAGTTTAGTGGTTACAAGTGAAAACAAAGCAAAGTTTCTATTAGTGTCTGGCAAGCCAATTGGTGAACCGATTGCCAGAGGCGGTCCTTTTGTAATGAATACAAGAGAAGAAATTATTTCTGCTATCAGTGATTATAACAATGGCACATTTGTTAAAGCGGGTGTGAAGTAAATGAAAAGTATTTACGATTTTTCCGTAAAAGACATTGATCACGAAGAAATCAGTCTTGAAAAATTCAAGGGTAAAACTTTGCTTATTGTTAATGTTGCTAGTAGATGTGGTTTTACATCACAATACACTGGACTTCAGAGTTTATATGAAAAATATAAAGATAAAGGTTTTGAAATCTTAGCTTTTCCTTGTAACCAGTTTGGGTCACAGGAAAAAGGAACTAATGATGAGATCAAGGAATTTTGTAGCACTGAGTATAATGTGTCCTTTAAGCTATTTGATAAAATTGAAGTAATTGGCGACAATGCTTCACCTTTATTTAAAAAACTTACTCAAGATGCAGGTAGAGAAATACAATGGAATTTTACCAAATATCTAATAAATAAAGACGGTGATTTTGTACGTGGATTTGGAACTCAAAAAAAACCAGAAGAAATAGAAGAGCATATCGTTAAAATCTTATAATTATGGCAGATCAAATACACCAAATATTTACCGAACCGCAGACTTGCTATAAGTTTTTAGATAAAGAAGTCTCTAATCAATCTCTTGATGATTTGTATGATTTGCTTAAGTGGGGCCCTACATCTTTTAACTGCAGTCCTATGAGGTTAAAATTTCTTAAAAGCAAGCAAGCAAAAGAAAATTTATCACGATTTGTGAGTGAGGATAATGTAAGTAAAGTTCTGAACGCACCTGTTTGCACCATTATAGGTATGGATATCGAATTTTGGAGAGACTTGCCAAAGAATTATCTTCGGGAGGATGCAAAACAATATTTTGAAAATGACTTAGAAAAATCTGAAATTACTGCATTTAGAAATTCATCAATACAGGGAGGCTATTTTTTAAAAGCAGCCAATGCGCTTGGTCTGGCTGTGGGTCCCATGTCTGGATTTTCCAACGAATTAGTTGATAAAGAATTTTTTAATGACACATCGATTAAAAGTAATTTTTTATGTAACCTAGGTTACCCCGATAAAGATGGATATTATGAAAGAGCACCACGGTATAGCTTTAGTGATATTGCAGAAATTCTTTAAGCCGCAATTAGATTTAAATAGGCATACTCAAGTTTTTGAATATCTCTTGATCTGATCAAATCATTGACTTCTTGCTTAAATTTTTTTGATCCAGGAACCCCAAAGCAAAGTGCTAAAAGGGGACTTAATAGTTCATAGGTTGAAATCAAATCAACATTCTCTTTTACATAATCAAAATATTTCTTTACTACGAAACTCCTATCTATCTCTATCTTTTCCAAGTTGTAAAATTTGGAGTCAACATCTTCTAAAAAAAATGGATTGGCTTGAATTGATCTTCCTACCATCACTCCATCTAAATAATTCAGCTGATCTAGACAATCATCAATATTGTCCAAACCACCATTGATTATAAATTTAATATGTGGAAATTCTTTTTTAATTTTATAAACAAAGTCATATTTAAGTGGTGGTAACGTACGGTTCCTTTTAGGGTCAAGACCTTTGAGGTACGCTTTACGCGCATGAATAAAGATAATTTTGATACCACTTTCAATTACTGTCGAAATAAAATTTTTGAAAAATTCATATGTATCAAATTCATCTACTCCAATTCGACATTTCAACGAGACGTCAATTGCAGTTTCAGCCTTCATTCCTTCTAAGCATTGTTTGACCAGATTTGCTTCTTTCATCAGACATGCGCCCATTTTACCTTGTGATACTTTTTTTGAAGGGCAGCCGACATTTAGATTTATTCCTTGATAGTTATGTTTATTTGCTAGTTCTGTTGAATATTTCAATAGGTTGATATCAGAACCTCCTACTTGAAGAACCACAGGTGACTCTGTAGTTTCCTTTCTGAGCATTTTCTTAAAGTCACCTCGATGCAACGCTTGGCTGGCTATCATTTCTGTAAATAAAATTGCTTCCTTAGAAATCAATCTATACATATAGCGTGCGCTTGATGTGGTTACACCCATCATTGGTGCGACAGAAAACTTATAATCTAAATTTAATTCATTCATATTTTTTGTTTAATCGTAATTATAATCCCACTACTAACAATGCAAAGAATACCAAAACACACAATTATATTTGGTATATCTTTAAAAAATAAAACGCTTATTAACATATTACTTATGATTTCAAAATAGTGAAATGGCGCTAAAATACTAGCTTCAGCATTCTGATAGGCTTTAATAAATATAAAATGTACCAAAATCACAACTAATCCAATTGAGCCCATCAATAAATATTGGTCAATTGATGGAGAGCTTTGCCAAAAAAATGGAAGACAAACTGTCATTATTGCTGCACCGGGCATAGCGGTATAGCACAAGCTTACCCAAGGATCAGAACTAAAATTAACCCGCCTCGTGTATACTAAGTACATGGCATAACAAAATCCAGACAATAGAGCCAAAAGCGAATAGAAATTAAACTCCTCAAATCCAGGTTGTATGACTAGCAATGTTCCAAAAAAACCAAAGAAGGTGCAAAATATTTTAAAAGAATTTAATTGTTCTTTAAGAATATAAGAAGACATGAATACTACGATGATTGGAGCTACGAGCATTATGCTTAAGGCATTAGCAAGAGGAATTTCTGATATAGCGCCATAGAAAAAAGCAGTAGCTAAAAAAATAAAAATTCCTCTAACAATTTGATGTTTAGATGAAGAATTAAAAAATAGTTTTTTTCCTTTTATGAAATAAACAAGAGGCACCAGAAAAATAAAATGACTAAAAAACCTAGCCCAGATGATTTCTAAAATGTGAATGTCTTCACTTAAGTATTTAGCCAGGGCGTCATAAAGAGGCGCAATTAGTAATCCTAAGCATAATAACGATATGCCTAAGATAACATTTTGCTTTGGAAGCATTAATTATTTATTAAGCTCGCGCATGGCCTGATCAATACCTTCAATAGTTAAAGGAAACATTCTATCCGAAAAAATTTGCTTTATTATTGAAGCAGATGATATGCGGTCCCAATACCTCTCTGGTATTGGATTTAACCATATTGCGTTTTCATAGATATTCAGAAGCCTGGTTAGCCACGTTTCACCTGACTCTTCATTCCAAAATTCAACACTTCCACCTGGATATGTAATCTCATATGGACTCATTTCGGCATCGCCAACAAATATAACTTTATAGTCTGAAGGGTATTTATGAAGAAGATCCCAGGTCTTTATGTTCTCATTGTACCTTCTTTTATTATCTTTCCATACAGCGTCATAGAGACAGTTATGATAATAAAAATACTCCATGTGCTTAAATTCTGTTCTTGCTGCAGAAAAGAGCTCTTCACATATTTTCACATGAGCATCCATCGACCCACCTACATCGAAAAATAAAAGTACTTTTATCTTATTCCTACGTTCGGGCATCATCTTTACGTCAATGTAGCCTTTATGTGCAGTAGATTTGATTGTATTATCTAAATCTAGTTCTGTTTCAACTCCTTCACGAGCAAATTTTCTTAGTCTTCGAAGCGCAACTTTAATATTACGTGTTCCCAACTCAACATCACCATCGAGGTTACTAAATTCTCTTTTGTCCCAAACTTTTACAGCTTTTTTATTTCGACTTTCTTTTTGACCAATCCGAATGCCTTCAGGATTATATCCATATGCGCCGAAAGGAGATGTTCCTCCAGTACCAATCCACTTACTACCGCCTTGGTGACGTTTTTTTTGTTCTTCTAAACGTTGTTTTAATGTTTCCATCAGCTTGTCCCAACCGCCTAAGGATTCAACCATTTTTTTCTCCTCGTCAGTAAGGTATTTTTGCCCCATGAGCTTCAACCACTCTTCTGGTATTTCTTTTTCTGTTTCCCCTTCAGAATTTTCAAGTCCTTTAAAAGAATGTCCAAAGACTCTGTCAAATTTGTCTAGATATCTCTCGTCTTTAACTAGTGCTGATCGACTTAAGTAATAAAAATCATTTACATTAAAAGAGTCTACAACCCTTTTATTCATGGCTTCCATGAGCATTAAATATTCTTTTAAGGATACAGGTAAACTTGCTTGCTTAAGGTCAAAGAAGAAATTAATGAACATGTTAATTTATCTTAATGAAAAATCAGTTCTACTCAAGATTCTCATTTTCTCTTCGAGAGATAAAGGCTAATCGCTCGAATAAATGTACATCTTGCTCATTTTTTAGAAGGGCTCCATGAAGAGGTGGAATTAGTTTTTTAGGATCTTTTTCCCTCAATATTTTTGCATCCACGTCATCGGTCATCAACAATTTAAGCCAATCAATAAGTTCTGATGTTGACGGCTTTTTTTTGATACCTGGGACTTCTCTAATATCATAAAAAATCTTAAATGCTTCTTGTATAAGGTCTTTTTTAATTTCTGGATAATGCACATTAACAATCTCTTCCATAGTATCTGGATCAGGAAACTTAATATAATGAAAAAAACATCTCCTTAAAAAGGCATCAGGTAGTTCTTTTTCGTTATTTGAAGTGATGATTACAATAGGTCTATTTTCTGCCTTTATGGTTTCTCCTGTCTCATAAACAAAAAATTCCATTTTATCAAGTTCGAGAAGAAGATCGTTTGGAAATTCAATATCTGCTTTATCAATCTCATCAATTAAAAGTACAGGTCTTTTATTGCTTTCAAAAGCATTCCACAATTTACCCTTACTTATATAATTTTTTATATCTTTTACTTTTTCATCTCCAAGCTGAGAGTCTCTTAACCTAGTAACAGCATCATACTCATACAGCCCCTGTTGAGCTTTGGTCGTTGACTTAATATGCCATGTAATAATATCAGCCCCTAATGATTGAGCAACCTCATGAGCCAGCATAGTTTTGCCGGTGCCAGGCTCTCCTTTCACAATAATTGGTCTTTCCAACGTTATAGCTGCATTAACCGCAACTTTAAGGTCCTCAGTAGCTATATATGAACTTGTGCCTTCAAATTTCATTAAATTCTTAAAATTGTTTCAGGAAACATATTATATTTCAGCTATATATCAATCATAAAAATTGTATTGTTCAATTGACTTAAATATCAAAAACTACTAAAAGCACCAGACTGTTTTTAATTCTAAATCCAAAAGGAGTAAACATGGTAAAACTTCCAAAGAGCTACAAGCCTACAAAATCTGAAAAATTTATGAACGCGAAACAAAAGGAATATTTTAGAACAAAGCTTAAAGATTGGAAGAATGAAATTTACAAAGAAAGCAGAGAAACTGTAGAAAATCTTCAGGATTCAATTGCCCCAGCTGACATGTCTGATAGGGCTACTCAAGAATCAGAAAAAACACTAGAACTTAAATCAAGAGACAGGCAGCGAAAATTAGTTGCTAAGATAGATGCAGCATTAGCTAGAATCGAAAATGGAAGCTATGGTTACTGTGAAGTTACAGGCGAGCCTATCAATATTGAGAGATTAGATGCAAGACCAGTAACGACACTAAGTATAGAGGCTCAGGAGATGCACGAAAGAAACGAAAAATTGCATTCTGACGACTAGAAAAACTTATTAACAAAGAAAATCAGCCAAATTTATATATTTATACACGTATTTTGCTTATAGATGTAACATCTGTAAATAGAATCACCTGTTGATAAAAATATAAAATATAAGAACATTAATTGAACAAATTATATTTTATCTAATAAAAACAGTAATTTAATTAGTATTGTAAAATTAGAACAAAATGTGTACATTGAGAACAATTATTAATTACAGTTTGGAGAAAGCAGATGAGCAAAGCAAATTTGAAAGTAGTAGACGATAAAAAAATGGATAACTCTGAAAAAGCAAAAGCCTTAGATGTAGCAATGTCTCAAATTGAGCAGACTTATGGAAAAGGTTCAATTATGAAATTGGGCCAAAGAACAGCAATGGATATAGAAGCAATTTCAACTGGATCCTTGTCCTTAGACGTGGCGTTGGGAATTGGCGGCTTGCCAAAAGGAAGAATTGTTGAGATTTATGGTCCGGAGTCATCTGGTAAAACTACTTTAGCTCTTCATGTAATCGCAGAAGCACAAAAGAGTGGTGAGAACTGCGCGTTCATTGATGCAGAGCATGCATTGGATCCTGCATATGCTAAGAAATTAGGGGTGAATATTGATGAATTGCTAATTTCTCAACCTGATACAGGAGAACAAGCATTAGAGATTACAGATTCACTAGTTCGATCAAAGGCAATATCAGTACTTGTAGTTGACTCAGTAGCTGCATTGACGCCGAAGGCAGAAATTGAGGGAGAAATGGGTGATGCACATATGGGCCTTCAAGCTAGGCTGATGAGTCAGGCATTGAGAAAGCTAACTGGATCAGTTTCAAAATCTAATTGCATGGTTATCTTTATTAACCAAATTAGAATGAAAATAGGAGTAATGTTTGGAAGCCCTGAGACAACTGCAGGAGGAAACGCTCTAAAGTTTTATTCATCTTGTAGATTGGACATTAGAAGAATTGGTGCAATCAAAGATAAAGATGAAATCATTGGAAACCAAACTAGAGTTAAAGTTGTAAAGAACAAAGTTGCACCGCCGTTTAGATTGGTTGAGTTTGATATAATGTACGGTGAAGGTATTTCTAAGTTAGGCGAACTTATTGACCTTGGTGTTAAGGTAGGAACCGTAGAAAAATCTGGAGCATGGTTCTCGTATAAAGGTGAGAAAATTGGACAAGGAAGAGAAAATTCTAAGATCTTCCTCAAGGAAAATCCCGCCATAGCTCAAGAAATTGAGTCGATAATTAGAGGGCAGTCAGAAGAAATGCCTGAACAAATTGGTGAAAACTCAGAATCTGAAGAAACGGTAGAAGAATAATTTTTAACTATAATAATTGATCATAGCAAGGAGGCGCTGAAAAGCGCCTTTTTGCGTTTTATTCAACAGGATGTTATACGTAACATATGAGAATTAATGATCTTAGAAACGCTTTCATTTCATATTTTGAAAATCAAGGCCATAAGCATATTCATTCGAGCCCACTTGTTCCACAGAATGATCCAACACTTATGTTTGCTAATTCAGGAATGGTGCAATTTAAAAATGTATTTACTGGATTAGAAAGTAGAGACTACAAGCGTGCAGTCACTGCCCAAAAGTGCATCAGGGCTGGAGGTAAGCATAATGATTTAGAGAATGTTGGCTATACGTTAAGGCACCATACTTTTTTTGAAATGTTAGGTAACTTTTCTTTTGGTGATTACTTTAAAGAAGATGCAATTGAGTATGCCTGGAAATTTATCACATCTGAACTTGCTATAAAAAAAGATAAACTATGCGTTACAATCTATCATGACGATGAACAGGCGTATGAATCTTGGAAAAAAGTCGCTGGCCTTAACGATGATAGGATAATCAGAATATCTACAAAAGATAATTTTTGGTCAATGGGTGAAACTGGTCCTTGCGGACCTTGTTCTGAAATATTTTATGATCATGGTGATCGGCATAATGGAAAGCTTCCTAGTGAAGCAGATGAAACTGGGGACAGGTTTGTAGAGATATGGAATTTAGTATTCATGCAGTTCGAACAATTGAATTCCAATGAAAGAATTGATCTTCCAAAACCTTCTATTGATACAGGGATGGGCATTGAGCGGATTGCAGCCGTCATGCAAGGAACTAATGATAATTATCAAGTTGACAGTATAAAAGAGATTATTGGTAATTCTATAGAGCTTACTAAATCTGATGATGATAAGCTAATTTCAAGTCATAGAGTTATTGCTGATCATTTACGTTCCTCCTGCTTCTTGATTGCAGACGGGGTATTGCCTTCTAATGAAGGAAGAGGATATGTGCTAAGAAGAATAATGAGAAGAGCAATGCGGCATGTTCATCTACTTGATTATAATGATACATTGATGCACCAATTAGTGCCCACGTTAATGCTTAATATGAAGGAAGCATATCCAGAATTATTAAGAGCTGAAATATTAATAAAAGAGACTTTGAAGTATGAAGAGGAAAAATTTAAGAATCTTCTAGATAAAGGTATTTCGCAGCTAGATAATATAACTAAAGATTTACGATCTGGTGATACTTTTCCAGGAGACTCAGCGTTTAAACTTTATGACACCTACGGATTTCCCATTGATCTTACGCAGGACATATTGAGAAGTAATAATATTTCTATAGATATAGATGGTTTTAATAAAAAACTTGAAGCGCAAAAAGAATTAGCGAGAAAGAATTGGTCAGGTGCAGGCGGTTCTGTGACTGATAAGATTTGGTTTGAATTAAACAAAGAATTATTAGCTACTGAATTTCTTGGGTACAATGGTATTGAAACTCAAGGTGAAGTTCTGTCAATTATTAAAGATGATAAAAGAGTCGCTGAATTAAAAGAAAAAGAAGAAGGAATTATTATGCTTAACCAAACTGTGTTTTATGCTGAGTCGGGAGGGCAAATTGGAGATACGGGAGTGATACAGGGAGAAGATTTTGAGTTTTCAGTTATGGATACTCAAAAAAAGGACAAATTAATTCTACACATAGGAGTCATGATTAAAGGAACAATTAAAAATGGATCTGATGCAGTTTTATCAGTTAACCAAAAACAAAGAAATGATTGTAAAGCTTATCATTCAGCCACACATATTTTACACCAATCTCTTAGAGACAGGTTAGGGGAGCACGTTACACAGAAAGGATCCTTAGTCTCAAATGATAAATTAAGGTTTGATTTTAGTCATCATAAATCAATGACAAATCTAGAGATCGAAGATGTTCAAAATAAAGTAAACGAAGTTATTAAAACTGGTTCTAAAGTAGAGACACTAATTATGTCACCGGATGATGCAGTAAAGGCTGGTGCCCTTGCCCTGTTTGGAGAAAAGTATTCAGATGAAGTTAGGGTTCTCAAGATAGGAAAATTTAATGATAAAACATACAGCACAGAGTTATGTGGAGGAACCCATGTTTCTAATACCAATGAAATAGGAGAATTGAAAATTATAAGTGAGTCCTCAGCTGCATCAGGAGTAAGAAGAATTGAAGCTTTGAGAGGCGAAGACCTATTAAAATTTAACGAAGAAAAGAGGAGAGAAGATCTTAAATCAGAAGAAAAAAAACAGGACATTAAAAAAGAAAAAGAAGCTTCTACAGAAAATATAAGACAGCTTAAAGAAGCAATAGAATTAAGTATTGGCAATAACTCGGAACACAATATTATTATTGAATTCTGTGAGAATGTATTAATTAATGAACTGAGACCACTTATTGATAAGTACAAAAAACTAATATCAGATCACGGTGTTATAATTCTTTGCGCTAAAAAAGGCGATAAGCTAAGTTTTCTAATAGGCGTAACTGATCAATTGACTGATAAAATTGGTGCAGATGAAATTGCTAAATTTGCGTCCTCTATTTCAAATGGAAAAGGTGGTGGAGGTAGAAAAGATTTTGCCCAATCAGGAGGCACGTTGATTAATGAAGATGATCAAAAAAGAGAGCTAAGAAAATTTATTATTGGTAAGTTACAGTAAGTTTATTATTAAGGTTACGTTCAATAATTTCTAAAAAATCTTCTGTACTATGCCAATCTTGTTCATGAGGCATCAGCAGAGCTAGATCCTTTGTCATTGATCCACTTTCAACTGTCTCAACGCATACTTTTTCCAACTTATCTGCAAATTCAATAAGTTGATCATTCTCATCGAGCTTTCCACGATATTTAAGACCTCTTGACCAAGCAAATATAGAGGCTATAGGGTTCGTTGAAGTTTGTTTACCTTCTTGATGCAATCTAAAATGTCTTGTGACTGTTCCATGAGCGGCTTCTGCTTCGATAGTTTTTCCGTCTGGCGTCATAAGCACGCTTGTCATTAGTCCTAGTGAGCCAAATCCTTGAGCAACAGTATCTGATTGTACATCTCCATCGTAGTTTTTACATGCCCATACAAATTTTCCGTTCCATTTCAACGCAGATGCAACCATATCATCTATTAATCTATGCTCATAATCTAGATCGAGTGATTTAAATTTTTCAGCAAAGTCTTTTTCATATACCTCTTGAAAGAGATCTTTGAAACGACCGTCATATTGTTTCAAAATAGTATTTTTAGTAGATAGATAAACAGGCCATTCACGCATCAATGCATAGTTCATGCAAGATTTTGCAAAGTCTCTGATCGACTCGTCTGTATTATACATCGCCATAGCTACGCCACTTGATTGAAATTCATAAACTTCTTTTTCGATCGGTTCCATATTCGGATCTTCGGGTGTCCATTTAATACTAAGTTTTCCTTTGCCAGGAACTTTAAAATCCGTTGCTTTGTATTGATCCCCAAATGCGTGCCTACCTACGACAATAGGGTCAGTCCATCCAGGCACAAGTCTAGGGACATTTTTACAAACAATCGGTTCCCTAAAAACTGTTCCACCAAGTATATTTCTTATAGTTCCATTTGGTGAGCGCCACATTTCCTTAAGTTTAAATTCTTCTACCCGATCTTCATCAGGAGTTATTGTAGCGCATTTAACTCCAACTCCGTATTTCTTGATGGCATTCGCAGAATCGACTGTAATTTTATCATTGGTTCGATCTCTGCTCTCAACTCCAAGATCGTAATAATCAAGTTCAATATCAAGATAGGGAAGTATGAGTTTATCTTTGATAAACTGCCAAATAATTCTTGTCATCTCATCGCCATCTATCTCGACTAGCGGCGTTTTAACTTTAATTTTCTTCACGGATTCTCAGTTCTTTTTCTAATTCTGAATGATTTTTGATTACCTTATATGCTTCTTTCATATTTTCACCAGCAAAATTGTTTTTGATCATGTGCTCTATCAATTCAACAAGAGGGTCCCAGAAATTTTCAAAATTATATATAAAAATTGGTTTATTATGAAGGTTCAGCTGTTTCCAAGACAGAACTTCAAAAAATTCCTCTAGAGTACCGATACCGCCTGGAAGAATAAGAAAGGAGTCGGCAGAATTATACATTTCAATCTTTCTTTCATGCATAGTATTGACAATTCTTACATTATTTTCACTTACGTTTTTTCGTTCAATATTTATGAGGTGTTCAGTTATTATTCCTTTTACTTCACCGCCCGCCTGAGTAGCACTTTTGGATAGTTCACCCATAAGGCCCATATCACCTCCACCATATATAATTTTTAATTTTTTTTGAGCTAGGAGTTTGCCAACTTTAGAGACTTCATCATTGAAAGTTTTACTGATTTTATTTGAAGAGCTACAATAAACAGCAATTGATTTCATATTTAATTTACTAAATTACTTTTAATATTTGGTATACCTCTGTAATTCTTAAATCTACTAAAAAAAACATTTAAGCTATTAGGCAAAGCCAGTAGGGCAGGCGTAACAAGCAAAGTTGCAATGGTAGCAAATGAAAGACCAAAAACGATTGCCCAAGCTAAAGGCTCCACGAAGTAACTTTCCGCACTCTTATAACTGATTGTTCTGTCAAATACGTCAACGCTTATTTGCAATGCTGAGGGAAGAAGACCAAACACAGTTGTTATTGTTGTTAAAAAAATAGGTCTTATCCGACTTTTAGCAGCGGCAATGATTGCAACAAATCGATCACTTTCGTTCTTTTTAATTTTTCTATAACTATCTATTAAAATAATATTGTTATTAACAACTATCCCAGTACATGCAACAATTCCAAGCCCAGTCATTACGCCGCTGAATGGAAGCTGTAATACGAGTAGTCCAACAAATACCCCTGTCGTAGATAGTACAATTGAAAAAAGTACTAAAAATGTGTGATAGAAATTATTGAATAAAGATATCAAAATTATAAACATAAGTAACAATGCTGCAGCAAATGCTGATAATATGAATACCTGAGAAGATCTTGAGTCTTCTGCTTCTCCTATAAGGTTAACTTTAACGTCAATTGGAAGATTAGCCTGCGTTAACCAGTATTTTATTTTTCTTATTTGATCAGCTGTTTTATATCCTTCAGCAGTATTTGCATCAACCATCAATATTCTTGAGGAATCTTTCCGGCCAATAGAAAATATTTTTTTATTGGGCTCTTTCTCTATGAATCTTGAAATTGGTACAGAGCCAGAGTCAGTTTGTATAAATAAGTTTTCAACCTCATCAAGTGAACGTATATCCTCTGGTAAAAATAATTTAATATCTATTTCTTCATTCTTATTAATTGGTCTTAATGCACCAATCTTTGTACCAGTTGTTGCTAGATTGATAATAGAGCCAATTTGTTGAATTGATACGTTGTATTTTCCAGTTTGTTTTCTGTCAACCTTGTATTCCCATTCTACACCAGTTATAGGATATTTTATTTCAATATCTTTTACTTCTTTTGAGTTCGTCAATTTGTCTTTTATTATTTCTGCTACCTGCCTTAAAACAAATTTATTTGCTGAGGAGATTTCGATCTCGATATCTTTTGGACCAACAATTGCTGAACTATAAGTATTCCCTGAAATCCTAGCTTCGTATCCACTAATCTTACTTAATTCGTCTTGTATATCTTGTAGTACCAGATCACTATCAGGTCTCTCATCTTCTGGGATTAAATCAATCCATAGCCTGCCTACTATATCAGTTGGACTTTGATCAAAAAGCCAAATCCGGTTTCTATTTATTGTATTTGCAACGTAGTTTCCAATATAAGGGTTAGACTCTACAACTTCTACGACTTCTTTTATATATTCAGCTGTTTCCTTGGGAGAGAAGTTTCCTCGCGCCATAACCTCAACTCGAGCATTTGTTGCTTTATCGTTAGGAAAGAAAATAACACCATTATTATATTGGCTATAGATGAAAATAACCGACAGAAATGTGAAAATAGTTAAAAGCAAAACTATCAATGGACTTCTTATTGCTCTAGATACACTTCTTTCATAGACTCTGAGGAAATATCCTTCTTTTCTCTTGTTCTCATCAGACATTTGGGCCGTTTTTCTCTCTATCATTGATCCCATTGCTGGTAGGAAAATAAGAGAAACCACTAATGATGTTGATAGCACAACAATTACAGTCAATGGAATTACTCTAAGCCATTGACCAAGCATGTCAGGCCAAAATAATAATGGAAAGAAAGCTGCAATTGTTGTTAGTGAAGAAGCTACAATTGGCCAAAACATAGTATGAGAGGAATTAATATATGAATCTCTTCGACGAACTCCACGTTCTTGTTCTGAGCGCGCATATTCAGTTATCACAATTGGTCCATCTACTAGTAGTCCAACTGACAAGATGAGCCCAAAAACAGTCATTAAATTATAAGTCAGTCCCATAGAGTCCAGAATTAAGATGGAAAATAAGTATGTAGTTGGAATTGAGAGTCCCACAATAGTGCCACTTCTTATGCCTAGTGCCGCTATGACAATAATCATTACAAGAATGACTGCAGTTATGACTGTATTTTCTGAGGATTCAATTCTTTGCTCAACTTGCTCAGATTCATCGTCTATTATTTGTGTTTTGATATCAGGATGAAATTTTCCATCATTAATCCTCAGTACCTTTTTAACTGAATTATATGTATCAATAATATTGGTCCCAGCTTTTCTTGATATTTGCATGTTTAATGCAGTTTTACCGTTAACAATTACAATATTTTTTTTATCGTCATATGTTCTCTTAATTTCTGAAATATCATCAAGTTTTAATATAAATCCTTTATCCATTTTAATAGGGAGTTCACCTATTTCCCTATAGTTTTCATAAAGACCAGGAATTTTTATTGAATAGTTGGCATCATCACTGACAAGTTTTCCAGCGGGTACAATATTATTATATTTTCTTAACGCCCAATAAACATCTGCAACATCAAGTTCATATTTGCGAAGAAGGGATGGATCGAGGGTAACTTTGACAATTTCGTCTCTTTTACCAACAATATCTACCTCAGTTACATTATTAATTTTTTCTAGCTGGTCTTTATAAGCGTTTGCAGTTTTTTCTAAAATATCATAGGGAACGTCACCATAAATGCCAACATAAATATTTGAAAACATTGATGAATCATATTCTTTTACTTCAATAATTTCCATTTCTGCAGGAAGTTCTTCAGATGCGTCGGTAATTGTATTTCTTATGAGCTTAGATAAATTTTGAATTTTAGTATTAAGTTCAAAGGCAATCATGAAAGAGGCAATATTATCTTTTGATATTGAAACAATTTCATCAATATCCTGAAGCGACATCAATTTTCTCTCAAGCGGTTCGGTTATAAGTTTTTCTATTTCGCTTGATGACATTCCTTTGTATTCAACAATCAATGCTACTGTTTTAAGATCAATTTCTGGCATTTCTTCTTTTGGAAAAGTCACATAAGAAAGTACACCAAGCAAAACAATCATTAACAAGATTGTTGATATTGTTTTTTTTCTGAAAAGAATAGAGGCTAGAATATTACGAAGCATTTTTTGTGGTAAATGAAAAAAGTTTACTATTATTTACATAACTGCGTACGTGTGAAGGCAAAATAAGCAAGCAAGGTGTGACGATTAATGTCAATATTGCTGAAAAACTCAAACCGTATACAATGCATTGTGCAAGCGATGTCCAAAAACCACTCACGTTTGAATCATACTCTATTGTTCTTGCTATTGGATCGATGCTATAATTCAATGCCAAAGGAATTAATCCCAGCATAGTTGTAATTGTAGTTAGAAAGATAGGCCTTAATCTTTGTGCGCATGCTTTAAGAACATTATTATAGACATCGTCCTTATTTTTGTTACTAACGAAATTGTATGCATCAATTAGAATAATATTATTATTAACAACAATTCCTGCCAATGAAACAATTCCAATACCATGTAATATAGCGGAGAATGCCTGATCAAATACTAGTAGTCCTAAATATACACCTGCGGTACTTATTATAACCGCGGTAAGAATTATAAAGCATTGATAGAAACTATTGAATTGGGTTACTAGTAATGCTGCCATTATCAATACAGAAATTATAAATGCCTGTACGATAAATTTCATGGAGTCATTTTGCTCTTCATTTTCGCCTCCATAAGCAATGTCAACATTTGGTGGAAATGCTTGATCATCTGCCCAGCTACTTAACTTCTCCACAACTTCACCGGTTGAAGTGCCCTCAGTTACGTTTGCTTTAATGTACATAGCATTTCTTGCGTCCCATCTTCTAATAAAACTAACATTTTGCTTTGGCTTCTTCGTAAGGAAATTGCTAATAGGAACTTTACCAACAGACGATTCAATCATTATATTGTCAAGTTGATCAATTGATCTATCGCTTTCAGGGTACCTTACGTAGATCTCTAATTCTTCATCAATGTCATTTGGCCTATACTTGCCGATCATTATTCCTTCAGTGACCAATTTAATTGCCGTACCAATAGTAAAAATATCAACGCCAAATTGTGCAGCTTTTGGTTTATCAATGGTCAGCTCCCAATCTACTAATGGAATAGGTAGAGTATCCTCAATGCTTATTAACTCATCAAGATTGTCAATATAGTCTCTCAACGACTTAGTCACTGGAACCAAAATGTCACTCGTTGGTCCAGTTATTCTTATTTCTAAATCTTTGCCTACAGGTGGCCCGCCTGTTTCTTCAATGACTTCATACTTAATGCCGCTAATATTACTAAGTTCATTTCTTAAATCGTCCATTATTTTATGTCCATTTTTCCTTTTGCCTCGCTCAATGAACTCAAAGTAAGCTGTTGCGATTAAATCTTCAGAAGATCCACCGCCACCGCCTGAAGGCCCAACACTACTAAATTGCCCAGTCTGTAAAAAATAACTTTTGATGCCGTACTGATTTATCATCGCATCTTCCACTTCTTGCGCTAGATCATTTACCTCCTCGACAGATAAGTTTCCTCTTGCGTAGACTTTGACAACTCCAAAGTAAGGGTCATTAGAAGTAAAAAATACCATACCTTTACCGAAGTTTGAGTAAGTTGCTATAATGCCAAAAATAACAAAAAATATTAACGATAGGGTAATAATGGGTCTATTAATGACGTAGCTTAATATATTTACATATTTTCCTACATATCCGGTTAGTTCTTTGAGATTGATTCCTTGATCAGAACCAAGGCTACGATAAACATCAGCTGATGCATTTGAAGGCTTGCCAAATACACTTCCTATTACCGGAACAAACATTAAGCTAAAAACCAATGCGATAGATAAGACAATAAAGATTGTGAGTGGAAGTACGGACATAAACTGACCAGATACACCGGGCCAGAAGAAAAGTGGGGCAAATACGGCTAGGGTTGTTGCAGATGAAGCAACTATAGGCCAGAACATTCTTTTCGCTGAATAGACATATGCCTCCTGCTTACTAAATCCTTCAAGCATTTTTCTATCAGCTAACTCAACCACTACAAGAGAGCCATCAATAAGCATTCCTAATGCAACTAATATGCCAAACATGACCATGAAGTTATAATTATAGCCCAGTGCGTACATAACAAATATTGTAATTAAGATTGAAACTGGAATACCTGAACCAACTATCAAAGAGGATCTGATTCCAAGAGCAATCATAGTGACTAGTAACACTACTACTGTAGCTAAAATAATATTACCTTGAAGCGAGTCGACGTTATCTGAAATATAGCTTCGAGTATCCATGACATAATTAAAACTTACATCTGAGGAAACTTTAGATTTATATTTATCAACAATTCTCTCAACCTCATCTATAGTCTCAATAACATTTTCACCTCTAGCTTTTTTAATAAGAAGAGAAACGCCAATTTCGCCATTAACTTTAGTATAGTTTTCTCTATCTCTAAAATTTCTCTTTAATTCAGAAATATCAGATAATAATACGGAGCTGTTATCCGTCGATCTTATTGGCAGTTCATAAACATCTCTTGCAGTTTCAAATAAACCTGGAACGTTTACAGAGAATTGACCCTGAGCAGTTTTAATTTCACCCGCTGTTACTACTTGATTATTATTTGCAACTGAGCTTATTATTTCCATGAAGGACATATTATAACTCTCAAGCTGGGTTCTATTAATTACAGCTTCAAGTTGTTCTTTTCTTCCACCAACCATTTCTGCTTCAAATATTGCAGGAATTAGCTCAACATCTTTTTTTATTTCACGAGCAAGGTCCAATATAAATCTCTCTGAGGCTGATTTTGAGCTTATTGAAAGTATAATTGTTGGATCTTCAGTAACTGATACTTCCCTCACCATCGGATCGTTCGCTTCGTCAGGGAACTTAACTTTTGCGTCATTAACAGCATCTCTAACCTTGTCTAGAGATTTCTTCATAGTTTCAGCAGCATCAAATTTGACAATAACGGCAGCAAAATTTTCAAGAGCAAAGCCTTGAAGTTCATCAATGCCTTCGATACTTCTCACCTCATCTTCTATTGGTTTAAGCAGAAGTCTCTCAGCATCTTCTGGTGATATGCCAGGAAGTGAAACGCCTACATAAACTACTGGTATTGTAATTTCTGGTCTGTTCTCAATTGGAATATTCATTCTTCCAACAATCCCAGCAAAAATAAGCACTAATAGAAGCGCAAGAGCTGTTCTTTTTCTATCAACTAAGAAATCTACCACTTAAACTAAATCTCACTCAATTGAACGTTAACATTTTGGCCGTTTATTACATATTCTTGACCTACAGTTATAATAGTCACTTCATCCGGCAATCCTGATACCCATAAGCCATCAAGCCCATCTTCTATGATTTGAATAAGAAGAAATTTAACCATTTCATTTTCAACTATTTTTATTCCCAATTCGCCTTCATCATTCAGTGATAGTAAATAAGATGGTATTAGGTGGGCTTTAACTTTATTCAATGGCACCCTCATCTCTGCAGTAAGTCCTTCAAGAATATTTCCGTCTTTATTTAGTACTGTTGCTTCTACCTTGTATGTACGTGTGCTTGGATTAGCACTTTTGCTAATGAAGTTAATTTTCCCTTCAATTGTCTCTCCATTCAACATCTTGACACTTACTATTTGATCAATTGACAGCTGTGCAACATTCTTTTCTGTAACTTCACCTGTTACTTTCATTGGATCAAGTTGCATTATTTTTGCACATGGGGTTGCAGGAGTAATTAAATCACCGACTTCAACAAAAACATCTTCAACATATCCATCAAATGGAGCAACAACTCTAATGTTATCAAGTTCATTTTGCGCCATCTCAACTCGTGCTATGGCAGATTTCAGAGCAGCCTCAGCTGTGGCTACAGCATTTTCTGATCTGTAACCCTCATTTGCAAGTGTTTGGATTGCGTCAAATTGTAATTGAGCTTTATTTTTGTTTGCGTTTGCTTCATTTAATCCAGCTAGTCTGTTTTCTTTATCGAGTAAACAAATGAGCTCACCTGCTGTCACGTTTTGTCCTGGATTTATTACCATTGAAATATTAGAGGACGTTTTTGGCTTAATCATAACAACTTTATCTGCCTCAGTTCTTCCACGTACTGTGAGATAATATGTTTTATCTTGGGATGAAAATTCACTGGCCCTGACAGTGATCTTCTCAACTGTTTCACTATTCGCTATTATTTCAGATGAGCTAGTTTCGTCTGAAGAAAACAAGCCCGAAACTATCCACGCAAAAACAAGAATAAATATTACAATTGCTGAGACGATATTGATTGGGATTTTTTTAAACATACTAATTCAGCTTTCCTCTATTTTTTTCCATATAATTTAAACCACTTTCAATTAGGGCTGTTGCCAGGCCTCTAATAAAGGCAACAGATTTTTCATTTCTAAGAGCCTGAAGATCTGATGGAACTGGACCGTCATATTTAAATTGTTCCAGTTTCTGCCTTAGAAATAAAACTCTTTCATTTAATACTGTATCTAAAGTTTCTTGAGGCAGATATTTTGCAAATAATAAAAGTAAAAAGAATTCTGATTTGATTTGATCACCAAAATTGCCTGAACGTATATAGGCTGAGGCATCTCCTAATAAATTATCCTTCATTAAGTCCTTTCCTTTTTTAGTGATTGTATAAACTTTTTTATCTGGCTTTTTGCTTTGAGATAATTGCTTACATGAAACATATTTTTCATCCTGGAGTTTATTTAAAGTTGGATAAATAGTTCCAAAGCTTAAGCTGTAAAAATCTGATAAAGGACCTTCAAACATTTGTTTAATTTCATAACCTGATCTTGGGCCTAAAGAAAGCAAGCCTAAACATAAAGTATCTTTTTGCATATTAATTAACCTCTAAATTTTCAAAATTAAGTAATCCTGTTAAATACATAATTTGAGATTTAACTATTTCCCTATCTTTCTGCTTGTTAAAATAATTAATCTCTGAGTTAAGCAGTGCTTGCCTTGCAATTAAAACATCAAGAACACTTCTTTCACCAACTTCTTGCTCAATCACAGTACCTTTATATGCAGTTTGATTTGCATTATACGTTAGCTCAGCAGCTTTTATCGTTTGTTCTGAAATTTTATATTTGTCCCAGATATTTTCTGAGAGAATAACAGTTTCATTTTGCGTTTTCTGTAAAAGTATTAACTGCGTATTTTTAACTTCTTTTGCCTTGCGGACATTAGATAGCGATTTTCCAGCTGTAAAGATTGGCCAATTAAGAGTGGCTTTAATTTCCTCATTTGTGAGCTCATCTATCTCTGATGAAAATTCATCTAATTCAGATTTAGAAACAGTAAAACTTAGTTGAGGATAATATGCTGAACGTGCTACTCCTACATTAGCATTCATTATTTTCAAATTAACTTCCGCCATCCTTATTGAGTAATTATTAGCGATTAATATTTCTTTAAATTCACTAAATGAGCTTGGTATGTCAGCATTAATTTCTGAAAATATTAAATTTTTTGCATCAACACCAACTAAGTCAAAGAATGAATTTTTTAAATTTTTAAGAATTATTTCAGAATCCAATAAATCAATCTTTGCATTATTTAAGAAAGCCTCGGCCTGAGCAACATCAGTTTTGGAGGTGAGGCCAACTTCGTATTCTTTGATTGTTGCATTTGATCTTTCTGCAACAGACTCAAGATTGTCCTTGTACGACTTAACTGATTTTTCAGCAATAAGGACATTATAGTAGGCCTCAATCGTCTCTAAAATTATGTCCTGAGTAACTTTCTTCTCATTAAGTCTTTTCAGATTTAGAGATTCTTTTGTCGAAATTGAATTGTAAAAGCGACTAAAGCCACTGAATAAATTTTGAGATAAGATTATTGATTTACTGCTTGGAGCCAATTCGTAATCACTCCCTATAACTCCTGATTGGGTTTTAAGGCTTGAGTATTCATTTTCTGATATATTGGCGTTAAGACTAATTGAAGGTAAGTAATTTGATTTTGATTGGAAATAATCTTCTTCAGCAATATCTACTGAATTAGCTTCCATTTTAAGCAGCAGGTTATTTGCCAAAGATTCACTAATTGCATCATTTAGACTCAATGCTCCAGCACTACTCGTTGATAATAAAGTCATTATGATCGCAAAATACTTAAAAAATCTCATATAAAAATCCATTATAAAAAGGGTATCTGTATCAGGTTGATATATATAATCAATACCTATATCAAAGTGATATATTGGTAATTAGCTACATTTCAAGTAGTATGTATTTATTGTTAAATAATTGAAAAATAACAACTTTATGAAAATAAAGAATAAATCATTCAAAGATAAAAATAAGAAATGGCTTAAAAGGCATGCAGATGATGAATTTGTGCAGAAGTCTATTAGTGATAACTATAGATCAAGGGCTGCATACAAGTTAGTTGAAATTATTGAGAAATATAAAATTTTAAATGAGGCTAAAAATGTAATTGATCTTGGTTCAGCGCCTGGAAGTTGGTGCCAAGTACTTAAAAATCATGGGAAAAGTCTAAATTCAATAATTGCCGTAGATATCCTGGAAATGGAAGAAATTAAAGGCGTTACTTTTTATAGATCAGACTTTTTATCTCCCGAATTCGAAAAAATCTCTAAAACTATAGGTGAATTTGATCTAGTGCTTTCTGATATCTCGCCCAACTTGTCGGGCAATAAAGTGTCTGATTTTCTTCTTTCCAAGGATTTAGTTGAGAATGCATTAAGTTATTCTCTTCAGAATCTTAATACTAATGGCCATTTTGTGGCTAAGTATTTCAGAACAGGTGATATTTCAGACGTACTTACTATATGTAAAAGGAATTTTCATAAAGTTACTTCATTTAAGCCAAAATCAAGTAGGAAAAATTCAAGTGAAATTTATTTAGTTTGCCTTAGAAAAAAATAACACCTTGATTGACATAATTTGTTAAATAATTTAATCATCAGAGATGGAGCGCTCCACTATTCAGAAATCCCTTTCATTTGATGATGTTTTAATAAAGCCTGCGCGCTCATCTATTCTGCCAACTGAGGTCCAATCTCATACATCTATAACCTCAAATATTAAACTTGGTATACCATTAATTTCCTCGGCAATGGACACTGTCACAGAATATAAGTTAGCTATCGCTATTGCTCAATCTGGTGGGTTAGGGATACTCCATAAAAATATGCCTATAGACGATCAAGCACAAAATGTTGCAAAAGTAAAAAAGTTTGAAACTGGCATGGTAATTGATCCTGTAACCATAGCACCTGAAGCCACTCTATCAGATGCTTTAGATCTAATGAAAGAGCATCAGATCTCTGGTGTCCCTGTAGTAGATAGTAACGATAAATTGCTTGGTATTTTAACGAATAGAGATGTGCGTTTCGCAACTAATATGTCTCAAAAAATTAGTGAGTTAATGACAAGTGAAAATTTGATTACTGTAAAAGAGGGAATCTCTAGTGATGATGCCCAAAAACTCCTACATGCCCATAGAATTGAAAAACTAATCGTTGTTGACGATAATAGAAAGTGCATTGGCTTAATCACAGTGAAAGATATCGAAAAAAGTCAATTGAACCCTCACGCTTCTAAGGATGCCAAAGGTAGGCTGTTAGTAGGTTCTGCAATAGGCGTTGGAATAGAAGCAATTAATAGGGCTGAGCGTTTAGTTGATGCTGGTGTAGATGTTTTAGTAATAGATACTGCCCATGGCCACTCAGAAAAAGTCATTTCTACTCTTGAGGAAATTAAATCTCATTTTTCCATTGATGTAGTTGTTGGCAATGTAGCTACAAAAGAAGCTACAGCAGAATTAATTGATAAAGGCGCAGATTGTATAAAAGTTGGCATAGGTCCAGGGTCAATTTGCACTACTCGGGTGGTTGCTGGAATAGGGGTCCCTCAATTCTCAGCAATTTTGGATTGCGCTGAAATTGCAAACAAAAAAAATATTCCTGTTATTGCTGATGGAGGTATAAAATATTCTGGAGATATTGCAAAAGCGCTTGGCGCAGGAGCTAACGCAGTTATGATAGGATCATTATTTGCAGGAACTGACGAGTCACCAGGTGAAGTCTACTTATTTAAAGGTAGAAGTTATAAATCATATCGTGGAATGGGTTCCTTGGGCGCAATGGCGCGAGGGTCTGCAGATAGATATTTTCAAGAGGAAATTACGGAAAGCAATAAACATGTACCTGAAGGAATTGAAGGAAGAGTGCCTTACAAAGGTCCAATAGCACCAATAATATACCAGCTCGTTGGCGGCCTGAAAGCATCAATGGGCTACACAGGCTCAAAAGATATAATGCAATTTAAAAAGAATGTTCAGTTTATTGAAATCACAGGAGCAGGATTAAAAGAGAGTCATGTACATGATGTTGATATTACTCGTGAGTCACCAAATTATCCAACCAACATTTAAGTTGATGAAATATTTTATATTTTTAACTCTTTTTTTATACTCATTGCATTCTTGGTCAGCGTCAAATTTTTATGATAATGCTTTAGAGAATTTCAACGAAACTAATTACGAAACAGCCATTAAATATTTAGAAAAGGAAATTGTTTTTAACCCCAAATCATCAGAATCGTTTGTTTTGTTAGGTAAATCTTACGAAAAAATTGACGATTTAAGCACTGCTAATAAATATTATAATATTGCGTTCACATTAGTGCCGCACAATTTAGAACTTAATTTTCTTTTAGGAAAGACAGCGTATAACTTGGGTAACATAGAAGATTATGCCGAATTTATTTCTAATTTAGAAATCCTTTGTGATAATGACTGTGAAGAAATTGATAATCTAAAATTACTGGCTGAGTAGTATGATTTATATTGTAGACTTCGGCTCTCAGGTAACTCAATTAATCGCAAGAAGGGTTCGAGAAGCAAGCGTTTATTGTGAAATTATAAGTAATAAGAACCTGTTGCATAAAATCAAGGATACGAAGCCAACTGGAATTATATTTTCAGGAGGACCTGCAAGTGTTCATAAGTCGCGTACACCAAAAATTGATAAGAAAATCTTTTCACTAAATATTCCAATTCTAGGAATTTGCTACGGAATGCAACTTATAGTTCATCAACTTGGAGGTAGGGTTGAAATATCAAAGGAACGCGAATTTGGTAAAACATTAATTACGCACACTCATAAAAGTAAGCTCTTTCAAAACATTAAGTTAAAAAATAAGCAACATTATGTATGGATGAGTCATGGTGACAAGGCAATTAAATTGCCTAATGATTTTACAACCATAGCGAAAAGTAAAAACTCTAAATTTGTGGGCATAGAAAATAAAAAACTAAATATTTACGGTCTTCAATTTCATCCTGAAGTTGTTCACACATATCAAGGTGAAAAGATAATAAAGAACTTCATAATCAATATATGCAAAACTAAACCTACATGGAGCATGCAAAACTATCTTAAAACTCAAGTTGCCAAAATAAAGATTAAGGTTAAAAAAAACCATGTTATTTGCGGTTTATCTGGAGGAGTTGACAGTATGGTGACAGCAGCAATAATTTCAAGAGCAATTAACAAACAATTAACATGTATCTATGTCGATACTGGCTTAATGAGGTTGAATGAAACTGAGGAAGTTCAAAATTTGTTCAAAAAGTATTTTAAATCAAAGCTTATTACTGTTAATGCCAAGAATAGATTCTTCACTTCCCTTAAAGGAGTATTTGATCCAGAAAAAAAACGTAAAATTATTGGCAATTTATTTATTAAAATATTTAACGCTGAGTCTTGCAAAATCTCTAAAGCAAAATTTTTAGCTCAAGGCACGATCTACCCAGACATAATAGAGAGTCAAAGTTTTCATGGGGGGCCAACTTCAGTAATCAAGTCACATCACAATGTTGGAGGCCTACCTAAAGAAATGAAACTGGGTCTTGTCGAACCTTTACAAGAATTATTTAAGGATGAAGTTCGTAGACTTGGTAAAGAGCTAAAATTACCAAAAGAATTTATTCAAAGACATCCGTTTCCAGGTCCTGGATTAGGAATTCGAATATTAAGTGACATTACAAAAGATAAAGTACGAATGTTACAACATGCAGATAAAATTTATATTGATGAGATTAAAGCAGCCAATTTATACAATGAAATCTGGCAAGCTTTTGCAGTTTTATTGCCTGTCCGAACTGTTGGCGTAATGGGTGATCAAAGGTCATATGAGTTTGTTTGTGGCTTGAGAGCTGTAACTTCTGTAGATGGCATGACGGCTGATTTCTATCCTTTCAATGGTGAATTTTTAAGTAAAGTATCAACTCGAATTATAAATGAAGTAAAAGGAATTAATCGCGTAGTTTACGATACGACTTCTAAGCCTCCTGGTACTATTGAGTGGGAATAAGAAGACTATTTAACTAAAATCTAACCTAAAAATTAGATTGAATGCGACTATAATAAAGTAATGAAAAAATTATTTTTTAAAATTCTAAATTTTTTTAAATCAATATTTAATTTAAATTTTACTGATTTTACTTGGATTAAAACAGCTAAATTTATTGAGTTAGATAATATTGATGTTTCTGAAGACCCTGTAAGACCAGAGCTTGATCTTGAATGGAGAACTACTCATGACAGAAAAATATATGGTTTAGAATATAATAATGAAATTGAAGGCGTTATGTGTTTAGCTTTTACAAAGGACGTTCCTCATTCAATAAAAGAATTGGATTTAATGAGCCGACTGGCCGTTTACGAGCAAAATGCTGATACAATAATTGCTTATACTGTGTGGTCGAGAAAAAAAGGTGCGGGCAAAAAAATTATGGAAGAGGCTTTAAAATTTGGCAAAGAGATGGGGTACAAAAGGATTGTAACACTCTCTCCTTTGACACCAATGGCTACTCATTACCACATCAGAAATGGAGCAAAACTCCTAGGACATAATCCAACCACTCAGAATTTTGAATATTCTTTCTAATACTGCAGACTTTCAGTTCAAATCCATGGAAACTAGCTATAATTAGGCTATATATAAATTATGGCGTTAGCAAAAAATATAAATGTAATGTGGTTTAGGCAAGACCTGCGTTTAGCCGACAATCCTGCTTTAACTAATGCACTTGAGGATGGCAAGACCTTACCAATCTTTATATTAGATGATTTCAATTCAAAAGAACACGTAAATGGTGCTGCAAGTAAGTGGTGGCTGCATCATTCATTAATCAAGTTAAACAAGTCATTAAAAAATAAACTCTGTTTTTTTAGAGGCAACCCGATAGATATTCTGGATGTAATTAACAAACGATTTGAAATTTCAAATATATTTTGGAGTCGCTGTTATGAACCTTGGAGAATCAGAAGAGACAAAAAGATAAAAAAACATTTCAATGACCAAAACGTAAACGTGAATACCTTTAATGGATCGCTTTTATGGGAGCCATGGAATATAGCAAAAAAAGATGGCACTCCCTACAAAGTATTCACCCCATACTATCGTAAAGGGTGTCTAAATTCTGATAAGCCTCGGATGCCACTGCCAGTTCCTAATCTATCTAATTTAATATCAATTGATAATCATGATTTAAAAATAGAAGACCTGGAGCTAATGCCTAAGCACAATTGGTATAATAAAATGATTTCTCTTTGGCCACCTGGAGAAGAAGGTGCACTTAATAAGATTGAAGAGTTTATTTCAAATGGATTGAATAATTATAAGGAAGGGAGAAATTTTCCATCCAATCAGAATGTTTCTCAACTTTCACCTCACTTACACTTTGGCGAAGTTTCGCCAAATCAAGTGTGGTACCGAGCTAAGACAAAAGAGGGAAAATTGGGCATTAAGAAAGACCTAGACCACTTCTTGAGTGAATTAGGTTGGCGTGAGTTTTCTTTTAATTTGCTCTACCATTTTCCATTTCTTCCAAAAGAAAACTTGCAAAAGAAGTTCGACAATTTTCCATGGGATAACGATAAAGACAAATTAAAGAAATGGCAAAAAGGACTAACTGGTTATCCGATTGTAGATGCAGGTATGCAAGAATTATGGCAAACAGGTTACATGCATAATAGACTAAGAATGGTAGTGGGATCATTTCTTGTAAAAAATTTACTTTTACATTGGCATCATGGAGAAAGATGGTTTTGGGACTGCTTGATTGACGCTGATCTAGCGAGCAATAGTGCTGGGTGGCAATGGATTGCTGGTTCAGGCGCGGATGCCGCTCCATATTTTAGAATTTTTAACCCAATAACTCAGGGACAGAAATTTGATCCTGATGGAAAATACACAAGAAAATACCTACCTGTTTTGAATGATATGCCAGATAAGTTCTTATTTAACCCTTGGGAAGCCCCTGAAGATGTCCTAAGATCGGCAGGTGTAAAGCTTGGCGAGAATTATCCACTGCCTATTGTTGAAATTGGCTCATCCCGTCAAAAAGCTTTAGAGGCATTTGCCACAACGAAAACTTTAATATCCTAATGAATACAGACACTATTCTTCTTATTGTACAAATGGTAGCGGCATTTGGTGTGCTCGTCTCAGTTATTTATTTGGGATTACAAATTCATCAACAAAATGAAATTACTAAAGCTCAATTTGGACACTCTCTTACACAACGAATGTATGAAAGATATTTTAATACAGCTAAAGATAAGGAGTTTAGTAATTTTTTAGCAAAAGATTGGGCCACAGGCGACCTAGATAATTCAGATAAATGGCGCGTCGCTATTTTTATAAATACATTATTGGTGGATATATTCGATACCTACGAAAAAGTTGAAAAAGGCTTTGTTGATGAGTCGCATTTAAAGATGAGAATGCATATGCTAAAACTTGGAGTTATGAAAGCGCCTATAGCACAATCATCATGGAAATATTGGAAAGGGATAAAGTCAGATGAGTTTATCAAGTGGTTTGAAGCAGAAATTTATGGTGACTCTGACTCATTCAGTGAAGGTTACCAAGAAGAAGTAATCCCTAATGTTAGGCGAAAATAGCCGGTTTTTAAGCTTTTTATAGAAATTTTTCTATTTCTAAAGTATAAACCGCTGGATGAAACGTAAATCTGTAATTGACATCAAAAACCAAAAGGGAAAAGGCCCAATTGTTTGCTTGACGGCATACACATCACCGATTGCAAGATCTATTGATGGCTGCGGTGATCTTTTATTAGTAGGCGACTCACTCGGAATGGTTCTGTATGACTATCAAAATACATTGCCAGTAACACTCTTTCAAATGATAGAGCATTCAAAATCTGTTGTTAATGCAACAAAACAGTCGTGTATTATAGTTGATATGCCTTTTGGGACTTATGAAGAGTCTGTTGACAAAGCTTTTATGAATGCTGCAAAGGTAATGAAGGAAACAAACTGCAATGGAGTAAAGCTTGAGGGTGGAAGAAATATGTTTGAAACAGTAAAATATTTAACTGACCGTTCAATCCCAGTAATGGGACACATTGGTCTTCAGCCTCAAAGTGTACTCATAGATGGTGGTTATAAAGTCAAAGGAAGAAATAAATTTGATTGGGGTAAATATATTGATGATGCAATTGCAATAGAAGAGGCTGGAGCATTTTCAGTAGTACTAGAAGGGATGGCTGAACCATTAGCTGCTGAGATCACATCTAGAATATCGATACCAACGATTGGCATAGGCGCCTCTCCTAATTGCGATGGCCAAGTATTAGTAACAGAAGATATGTTAGGCTTAACTAACATTGCCCCTAAGTTTGTAAAAAAATATGCTGATTTAGAAAGTTTAATAAAAAAGGCAGCACATCAATATGCTGACGAGGTGAGAAATAGAGAGTTTCCATCTAAGGAGCATACTTATGCCATGAATCCTCAAATTGTTAGAAAAGGTGATGAAGATTAATGTCAGATATTTTAAGGCAAGTTGATGAAGAATTGAGACAGGATCGTCTAATAAATTTATGGAGACGTTACCGTGTTTATTTAATTGGCGGACTAATTTTATTAATTGGTTCGGTACTTGGTTATCAAATTAACAAGTCGGTAAATCAGTCATTTTATGAGGAAGAAGTAGAGAAATATATTGGTTCTTCAGATTTAGTAGATTTTAATCAGACGATTGAAAATCTAGGTGAAATTGAAAATTCAAATCAATTACTTATTTCAGGTATTGCGCAAATTAAAATTGCAACTTTATTAATGGAAAATGGAAAAATACAAGAAAGCAAGGACAAGCTTTTAGAAATAATCAATGCAGACAAAACAGATGACATCATAACAGACCTGGCTATCTATTTTTATTTAATGAGTAATTTAAATGATATGGCGATGGATGAAATCAATATATATATTGACAGCGATAAATTAGAAAATAGTTCTTTTAAATTTCTTTTTAAAGAAACTATTGCTATTAAAAATTTATTATCAGGTAAAATTCAAATATCTAAAGAAAAATTTGATGAACTAATTAATAATGTTAATACTCCAAGAGATATTGTTATTAGAGCTACTAAATTTTTAGACACAATTAAATAGTATGAGAAATATTTTATATATTATTTTACTATCAACATTTGTAATATTTAGTTGTACAAAAAATGAAATAATTGAGGAAAATGCCAATAGCTTTTCTATATTGGCCTATGATGCAGAGATATCAGAAACAATAGGTTTAAATATAGAAGATATAAGATTAGATCCTCCAAAAGAAGTAAATTATTGGTCGCAGCATTTTCAAAATCCTGGAAATAATTTGAATAACATATTCTCTTTATCTTTAATAGAAGATAAGACAAAGATTGTTTCTGGAACAAGAGGAGCTCTTAACATAATCCAGCCAATTTATTTTAATGATTTGATTTGCTACGTTTTGCCCAAAGGTTTCTTAGAATGTAAAAATCATAAAAGTAATGAAAAAATATTTTCAATTGATATTAAAATTGATGCGAATAAAAAGTATGAAGTTATAAGAGGTGGACTTGCTTATTTTGATAATAAAATAGTGCTAGTGGATGCTTATGGGCAGATTTTGCTTGTTGACTCTAGTGATGGAAATAAAATATGGGAGAAAAAAATTGAATTTCCCATATTATCCCCACCGCTAATTTATAGAAATCAGATTTTATTCATATCATCAGATAATCGATTATTTTCACTTTCACTCGAGACTGGTGATGTAGAGTGGTCGTTTCAAACTGTGGCAGAAGATAAAAAGAGTCTCATTACAGCTTCTCCAATAGGCTTTGAGAACATAATCATAGCTCCATTTAGTAATGGTGAACTAGTTGCTTTTGATATTGACACTGGTAGGCCGTTGTGGTCAGAAAACGTCTCAAAAATTTCATTATTGAGTAATTTTGATATTAAAGATATTTCAGCTAGTCCGGTCTTATCAAGTAATACAATTTTTTCTGTTAGCACTAACGGCAAATTGATATCAACAAATGCTATTAATGGAAAAAGGAATTGGGCAATTGATCTGTCAGGATACAGGACACCAACTATTTCAGGAGGTCAAGTATATGTCATTGATGAAGATGGAAAACTTATCTGTTTAAATAAAAATACTGGTGAAGTTTTTTGGATTACAGAACTTAATAAATATAAAAAAGGCCAAAAAGCGAAAGATCTGAATTTGTGGCTAGGTCCTTATTTAATAAATAATTTATTATATAATATTTCTTACTTTGGTGAATTAAAAATTGTATCACCAAAGACAGGTGAAGTATTATCAACTTACAGTCTAGGCTTAAAAGGCATTATATTGCCACCTGTTATATTGAGTAACGCAGTATTTATAATGGATGAAAATTCTAATGTCTTCCATTTTGAATAAAATAAATTTTTGTATTATTGGCAAGCCAAATTCAGGTAAATCAACTTTATTTAATTGTTTGCTTAAAGACAGTATTTCTCCGGTAGGTGATGAATACGGACTTACAAAGAATTTGTATAAAGATAAATTTACTTTGTATAGTTACGATTTTACAATATTTGATACTCCAGGACTGAGACGAAAAAGTAAGATCAATGATCTGGATGAAAAGAATAGAAACAAGGAAGTTATAACACTTGTTGACAAGGTTGACGTAGTAATCTTGCTTATAGATTCTGTTGAAAATATTACCAAGCAAGATTTTAGGCTGGCTGATTTGGCAATAACAAAAAAAAAGATAGTATTTTTTTTGTTTAATAAGATGGATCTTATTGATGAGGGAAAGAAATTTAAAGCTAAGATAGATAAATATCTAAGTAACAATTACAGTCAATATCAAATGATAAACACAGATTTCATTTCTGCAAAGAAAAATATTAGAATTAAGAATTTTATAAAACAAATTATAGCCAAAAATAAACTTGTCCACACTGAAATCACAAAAACAAATTTAAATAAATTTCTTAATTATTTAAACAAACAATCAAAATATCCAAAAATTAAAAAAAGAGAAATTAAGCCAAAGTACATTGTGCAAATAAAGACTGGCGCTCCACTTTTTAAGGTCTTTATTAATTCAAAAAAGAAAGCACCTTTTATCTTTCAAAGATTCTTTGATAATGCATTCAGGGATTTTTTTAAAATAAAAGGAGTGCCTATTTCTTATCAATTTATAAGCTCTAACAATCCTTATTCAGACTAAAGATTAATAATTCCGCCACTTTTTTCATTTGATAGCAAGAAGTTTACTACCTCTCTTGCTAAGTCGACCGGATCCTTTATGCTACTTTTATCCTCGCCAGGCATGATATTTTCTCTAAATTTAGTATTTACTGCACCTGGGTAGATAATATTAGCATTTATAGAGGTACCTTTATTTTCATTGGCAAAACTAATGACTAATTCATTTAAAGCCGTCATGATTGGTTGATATATGCCCCAATATTGGGACTGCATTTCATTTTTAATTGAAGAGATAATAATAAAGTTAGATTTCTTAGAATTTTTTAGTAATGGGTGAAAATGTTTCATAATTCTAAAATTAGAAATATAGTTTAACTTGATAGTGTCATTGAATTCATTTAAATCAATTGACTCTACTGGCGATAATTTAGTTATTTGGCCCGCAGATGAAACAATAATATCTAAAAATCTATCTTTTTTAAATATTTCTTCAGAAAGATTTTCTATCACATTAGGTTCACATAAATCAATTGGAACAATTGTACATTCACATCCATTTGAAATTATTTTATCATTTATCTCTTCTAATTTAGATGTATTGCGTGACAAAATATATATGTGTTTAACTGACTTTGATAACTCCTGAGCAATACTTGCCCCAATTCCAGATGAGGCGCCTGTAATAAGACAGTTTAGATTTCTCATGTTTAAATACCTATTTCGTCTAAATTTCTTGGCATATGTTCAAAAAAATCTACTCCGATATTTATCATTTCAGCAAATGAGCTGCTAGCCATAAAGTCATTTAATAAGCTAGAAGATATATTCTGATTTATAAAAAACAAAGTTATCACAACTATAATATACCCCCTGAAAATGCCCAGGACCCCTCCAAACCCCATATCAACAAGCCCCTTTTTTTTAGGCTGTAAAAAACCAATAAAAAGTCTCTGTAAGAATGAAATAAATATATATGAGGTTATGAGGGTTATTAGAAATATTGTTATATCAGATAAAGTTTCATTAGTAATATATTGATCTGCAACAGGCCTTAATAAGGCAAAACAATTTTTAAGTATAAAAAATATTAGTATCCACTTGATTAAATTAAAAAAACTTTTTAATAATCCATTTTTAATACCAAAAAAAAATGATATTAGGCAAATGATTAGGAAAGTAATGTCAAAAGCATTGAGAAATTGAGAATAATTAAGTTCGTTCATCATATGAATTTTTATTAAAATATCCGAGTAATATTGGCAAGATAGTAAGACTTCCAACTAAAGCAATAAACATTGCAAGTGCTGTAAATGCTCCAAAGTATATTGTAGGGTAAAAATTAGAAAATACCAAAATTGAGAAACCTGCCATAATAGTTACTGAAGTATTTTTGATTGCAGTACTAACTGTTTTCTGGCAGTTATTGACCGCATCTGAGTGTGATCCAGTTATCGCAATATATTCACGATACCTATAAACATAATGTATGCAATTATCTACCGCTATTCCGATCGTAATCGAGGCAATCGTAATTGTCATCAAATCTAGGGGTATATTCAATAATCCCATAGTTCCCAATATAACAAAACAGGCGACTAAATTTGGTATCAAAGCAGCTAAAGCTATTTTAAATGATCGGAATAAAATAATTAATATTATAAATATTCCCATTAAAACAATTCCCAAAGATTTAATTTGAGAGTCAAAAAGGCTTTGCAGCATGTTATTGTACAAAATTAGTATTCCAGTAAGACTTACCTCAATATTTTGATTGTTATAATTTGATTCAATATGTTCTCTAAGCTCATTAACGAAATTTGCTCTTTTTAACTCAGGATGAGTATCGATTACACGTAGAGATATTCTTGCCTGATTTTTATCTATCAACACATAGGGTTTTAAAATTTGATCTTTAATATCTTGTGGTAATTTTTTGTATAAGACTGAGAGTTCAAGAGTATCAAATTCTTGATTTGAATTAAGTTTTTCAGCAGTTCTTATAATGGATGCCAATGAAAGTACTTTACCTACAAAATCATACGTTTCTAGATAGTCATGAATACTCTTAACATTGTCAATTTTTTCTTTAGTAAACCAGTAGTCTGAAGGATCATAATCAATTCCAAAATCTATAAAATCTTCCTCATCTAAAGACAAATCATCATTTGACTCATCTTTGAATTGAACAATAATATCCAAGGGAGTAGTTCCACCCAATTGTTCATCAATCAATTTCATTCCTTTGTATATTTCAGTATCTTCTTTAAAGTAATTAACAAAACTATTTTCTACTTTAAGAGTACTTGCTCCATATATGCCAATAGCAAACAAAGATGTAAAAAATAATAATGTCAATACTGGGAATTTGATCGATAAGATAGAAAATACATCTTTACTATTATTTTTATTCAATAGAGCTGTACTTTTTAAATTTAAGACTGATATCAAAATTGGTAAGAAAATAAAGCTGGATACATATGTGATAGTTAGACCCATGCACATCATTAGGCCAAAATCCATAACTGGCTTAATTCCACTTGTATAAAGCGACCCAAATGCAAAAATAGTTGTTATAGCTGCAAATAGACATGGCTTATACATTTTTCCAATTGCACGTATAATATTTTGATTAATTGTAGATTTTTCATTCTCTAAACTTATTTGCCGATACCTTACAACTATATGTACGGTCATTGATAAAGATAAGATCAAAATAAGCATGATAAAATTTGATGAAATAACAGTAACTTTCCATCCAAGTAGCGAAATAGACCCGATCATAGTAATTAAAATGAATATACAATTAGCTATACATGCAATCATCCACAAAGGGCTTCTAAAAACAAGATAGAGCACAATTAATATAAAAATAAAGGCTCCGATGCCGAAAATAATAATATCATTTTTTACGAATGCGATAGTATCATTTGCAATCATTGAAACTCCTCCCAGATGAATTTTAATATTCTTATCTTTGAATTGCTCAATTATTGTTCTGATAATTAAAATATTATTTTCTCTCTCTTTATCCTGTTTCTTTTTTTCAATTTCATATTTGAAGTCTAGTTGGGATAAAAGTTCACGCTCAGCATCATTTTTTTCAACTAACTCATTAAGCCTTATTCTTTCATTTACTATTGTATCGAAATCAAGATTCTTTTTTAGATTAATTAGCAAGCCTGTAGTGGTCGCATCTTCACTAATAATTAAGTTTTTGAAAATTGGACTATTAAGTAATTCTATCTCAGCATCAGCGATATTTACTTGTGGTGATTTAATTGTAATTATTTCATTTACTAGATCTGATAAAGATTGATTATTAATTTCTAATAATGGTGCGTCAAAAATTGATTGAGTTGAATCAACAAAAGGAAGATTTTCAATTTCTGTAATGAAAGAATCTAAAAAATCAAGATTTTGCTTTTTAATAAATTTCTGTTTTGACGTGAACGTAACAATTAAAAAGTCACTTGAATCATAGTCATTAATTAACTCTTGATATCTTTTTAAATCATCATCTTGTTCTAAGATAAGAGTATCAGAAGATGCGTCAAGTTGAAAATTATCTGAGTTAAATAGGAAAAAAAAAGCGATTGCTATAAATAGAAACAAAGATAATTTTGAATATTTATCAAGAACTGACGAAAATACTTTTTTCATTACTTATGAAATATATCTTCTTTGGTATCTTTTGCCTAGGTTTGTTAAAATCTCATATGGTATTGTATTTATGCTCTCACACAATTTATTGATAGGGTTCTTATTTCCAATGAATTCAAACTCTTTATTAGTTATTTGTTCTAAGTTTATAAAATCTGTCAAATCAACTGTTACTAAGTCCATTGAGACTCTTCCAATCAAATTAATTCGTTTATTATTTAAATAAATTTTACAATTATTTGAAAAGAGTCTACTGAATCCATCACCATAACCAATGGCAAAAGTCCCAACTTTCATCTTTTTCCTTGCTTTAAATGTAGCTCCATAGCCTACGGTATCGCCTTTATTTATTTCCCTTGTTTGAATCAATTTGCTCTTTAAAGAGACTACATTTTTGTAATGCTTTCTCTCTCTGATTTGACAATTCCCCCCATAAAGAGATATTCCCGGCCTAACCATATCAAGATTATATTTTTTGCCCAGCAACACCCCTCCGGAGTTTGATATACTGTGAAGACAATTTGGAAAGTGTATTCTTATTTTATCAAATTCCTTTAATTGAATTTGATTTTTCTTTTTTTTCGGATCATCAGCGCAAGCTAAGTGGCTCATTATTAAAACTAGATCTGAGTTTTTAATTAATTCTGATTGGTTTCTAATTAGATTGGCAGATTCATTTTTATCTAAACCAAGTCGCGACATACCAGTATCAAAATGAATTGCAATCTTGAGTTTTTTATTAAATTTACTTTGATAGCGCTCTATTTTCTTAAGTTGTTTCAAATTATTGATTACAGGTATTAATTTGTATTTACTTATTATATTTAAGTTATCTAAAACTAAACCATTTAGAATATACACTTCTACTTTCTTATTTATTTTTCTTATTTCCACAGCTTCATCGGTGGAAGCTACAAAGAAATGTTTACATTTTGATCTAATTAGCGCAGGCAGAACCTTATTAATTCCAAGGCCATATGCATTTGATTTTACAGTTGCTGCAACTATGCAATTTCTATTTACTTTCTTTTTGATTTTTAAGTAATTGTCACCTAGGGATCTTAAGTCAATATCTAAAAAAGTATTTTGATCAACATTTTTCATTTTGAAAGACTTTACTCATAACTGTTTGAGTGATCTTTGCTAATATAGTTCCCAAACTTTGTAAACTTACTTTCAAAGCTTAGTCTTATATTTCCTGTAGGTCCATGCCTTTGTTTTGATATGAGAAGTTCAGCTTGGCCATGAATTTCATCCATTTTTTGCTGCCATTCAATGTAATCTGCTGTACCAAGTGCAGGTTCACTTTTTTCTAAATAGTATTCTTCTCTATAAATGAACATTACCACATCAGAATCTTGCTCGATAGAACCTGATTCTCGTAAATCCGACAATAAAGGTTTTTTATCTTCTCTTTGTTCCACTTGTCTTGATAATTGTGATAAGGCTATTACAGGAATATTCATTTCTTTCGCTAGAGCTTTTAATCCTTGAGTGATTTCAGAGAGTTCAAGAACCCTGGACTCATTTCTAGATATCTTGCTGGGTCTTAATAACTGCAGATAATCTATAACAATTGCACCTAGTCCATGCTTACGTTTAAGTCTTCTTGCCCTAGAAGCAAGTGTTCCAATATTTATTGCGGGCGTATCATCAATGAATAGAGGTATCTCCAAAATTTTTTTTGACACTGATACTAAATTATCTAAATCATTTTCAGATAAATCACCTTTCCTCATATCATTAGAACTTATTCTTGCCTCTTCAGATAAAATTCTTCTAGCTAGTTGCTCTGATGACATTTCAAGTGAAAAGAATAGAACACTTAAGTCCATATCATTATTACTATGTGCTTCCTTTGCAATATTGAATGCCATATTTGTCGCTAATGCAGTTTTTCCCATAGATGGTCTTCCGGCAATTATGATTAAATCAGAAGAATGGAATCCTCCTAATTTGGCATCAAGATCCCTAAATCCAGAGGATAGACCAATCACACTCGTATCTTTCTTAAATGCTTTAGTGGTAAGCTCAATAGCCTCTTCAACTGAACTTCTAAATGATTGAACCTTATTTTTTGTAGTTCCTTTTTCCGATATCTGATAAAGGTCTTTTTCTGCATCTTCAATGAGATCTCCGGGTTTTACATCCATATCACTTTCAATAGCGTCATGTTGAACCTTGCCTCCAAGCTCATAAAGCCCCCTTCTTACAGCCATATCATAAATTATCTGAGCATAGCTTTTTGCATATTCCAAAGAAACTGCTGAATTCGCAAGTCTAAATAGGTAATTTGATCCACCTATTTCTTCTAGATTTTTTTCAATTTCAAAATAACTCTGCAAAGTAATAGGTGATGCAATCTGACCTTTAGAAACCATTTTATTCATTACTTCAAATATAATTCTATGAACCGGTTCATAGAAATGTTCAGAATTTACTATTTCACTTATATCGTAAAATATTTCATTGTTAATCAGTATAGCGCCAAGCAATCCTTGTTCAGCCTCCATATTGTGTGGAAGCTGCTTTGTGGAAGCACTATTAGATTGGATTTGAAATGTATTGGACATTGAGTCAATTAACATTAATTACAAAAAATTGTCAGTATATTAATAAAAAAAGATACTAACAGTATTTCAATTTTGTTAATATATTCTTAGACTTTATATGAAGAATTATATTTGCCTTTTAAATCTTTGAAATTGGTAAAGAATTATTATTAAGTTTTTTTTGTTATTTCCAGATGAAGATTAGCTTTAATATCTTCATATAAAACTATCTGTATTTCAGTTTCACCTAATTCTTTTATTGAATCAAGAATTACTGCGTCAGGTGAGATTTTTAATCCAAGCAAAGAAAATATACTTTCACTTACAGATTTTTGGCTAACTGCACCATAAAGACTGCCATCATCGTTTGCCTCCATGTCCATCAAAATTTTCTTTCCCTCTAACTTTTCTTTGAGTTTAGTTGCCTCGGCTATTTTTTTATCATTATTAGAATTTATTTGACTGATACGGTTTTCTAAATCAGCTTTATTTTTTTTATTGGCAATAATTGCTTTTTTTTCAGGTATCAAAAAATTTTTTGCAAAACCGTCTTTAACAGTGACAATCTCACCAGCTTTTCCTAATTTATTTAATGATTCTAGAAGTATAATATCCATTATCGACCTGTATATGGCAATAATGCTAGATATCTAGCTCTTTTAATTGCATTTGAAAGATCTTTTTGTTTCTTTATTGAAATGTAACTTATTCTTCTAGGGGTAATTTTTCCTTTTTCAGAAATGAATTTTCTGAGAGAAGAAAGATCTTTATAGTCGAAAAAAGAGGTGTTACTTTTTACATTTCTATCCATAAATAGCTACTCCTTTTCTTTAATCATTAATGTAGGAGTTTCACTGAATGATTTAACTTTTATAGATAAGTATCTGATAACATTTTCATTTAGATTTAATTTTGAGTTCATTAAGTCGATGTTTTCTTGAGGCATTTCAATATTCATAAATTCATAAAAAGCTTTTTTATTGTTTTTGATAGGATAAGCAAGATTTCTCATTCCCCAGCTTTCTTGGTAAATGACATTACCGCTTAATTCAGAGACCATATCTGTATGATTTTTTAGCTCATTAGAAAGTTCGTTTGAACTTAAACCTTGTTTTAGTATAATCACATGTTCAAAAAGAGCCATAAATTAGTCATATTTATTATTAAAGTCCGAATAAATATTCTATAATTAGTCATTAAGCAAGTATTCTTTTAGATGAAAACAGCATTAATTTTTCCAGGACAGGGCTCACAAAACGTTGGGATGGGGTACGACTTTTATTCTAATTTTCAATCATCTCGTGATATTTATAAGCAGCTGGACAAAATAATGGGAAAAAGTCTTGCAAACTTAATATTCAAAGGTGAGGAAAGTGAACTTGCCATGACAGAAAATGCGCAACCATCGATATTGGCAACAAGCGTTGCCATTATTGCTGCTTTAAAAGAAAGTGGAAAAATAGATAAACATTCTTTTCATTGTGTTGCAGGTCACTCACTTGGCGAATATTCGGCATTAGTTGCTAATAAATCACTTAATTTTAGTGATTCTGTAGAATTACTTAAGATCCGATCCAAAGCCATGCAAGAAAGTATGCCAGTTGGAACTGGAGGAATGGCAGCAATTATTGGAGGAACTGAAGAAGAGATTGCTACTACCATAAGTGATATAAGCCCAGAAGGAAAAGTTTTTATTGCCAATGATAATGCAGTTGGACAGTTAGTTATAAGTGGTGAAATGAGAGCAATTGATTATATTGTTGAAAATTCAAAAAAACTTGGTTTGAAAAAAGTCATCAAGCTATCTGTAAGTGCCCCTTTTCATTGTGAATTTATGATGAAAGCTTCGATCATAATGCAGAATCAGATTGATAAATTCAATTTTAGAGCCTTTGATGTACCCCTTTATTCAAATGTAACTTCTTTGCCTTGTGATGAAATAGAGATAAAGAAAATTCTAGTGGAGCAAATAATAAAAAAAGTAAGGTGGAGAGAAATAATCGCAAATATGATAAATGATGGAGTGGAAAGATTTATTGAAATTGGGCCAGGGAATGTATTGACGAATTTAGTAAAAAGAATGTCAAAAGAAATAACATCAATTTCAATATCAAAAGTTGGCGATTTCGAGAAATTGGATAATATTTAATTATGAAGAATGTTTTAATTACTGGAGCGACAGGGGGAATAGGGTCATCAGTCTTAAAATTGTTTTACAAAAATAATTACAATTTATGTGTTACAGGCACTAACATGGATAAACTTAATGAAATTGCAGTTAATTATAAAGGAAAAGTTAAATGTATCTCATGCAACCTTAACGACGCATTAGAAATAGAGAATCTAGTCCAGCAGTCTAATGAATATTATGGATCAACTGATATACTCATTAACAACGCAGGAATTACTAAAGATAATCTTTTTTTAAGAATGAAAGATGAAGAATGGAACGATGTAATTAATATCAATTTAAATTCTAATTTTAAGCTAACAAAACAAATTTTAAAGGGCATGATAAAAAGTCGCTGGGGAAGAATTATCAATATTTCATCAGATGCCGCTAAGATTGGAAATGCTGGTCAAGCAAATTATGTTGCTTCTAAATCTGCAATTGAAGGCCTTACAAGAACACTGGCAAATGAAGTAGCTTCAAGAGGTATAACAGTTAACTGTGTTTCACCAGGTTTTGTTGATACTGACATCCTTGAAACAATTGATAAAAAAGTATTGCAAAATATGGTAGAAAAAATTCCCCTTGGAAGAATGGGAAGAATTGATGAAATTGCCTCTGCAGTTTATTTTCTTTCTTCGGAAGAATCAGCTTATATTACAGGGCAAGTGCTTCATGTTAATGGTGGCTTGACAATGTGATGCAGAACGTACTAAACAAAATGTTAACATATTAAAACAGGAGTATTTATGAGTGAAGTTGCTGACAAAGTTAAAAAGATTATCGCTGAACATTTAGGCATTGATGATATGAGTAAAATCACAGATGATGCTAAATTTATTGATGATTTAGGGGCAGATAGTTTGGATACTGTTGAATTAGTCATGGCCTTTGAAGAAGCTTTTGATGTAGAAATTCCTGATGATAAAGCAGAAACGATATTAACTGTTGGAGATGCAATATCTCATTTAGAAACAGACTAAAAAAAAAATTTAATGAAGAGAGTTGTAGTTACCGGAATGGGGCTAGTGACCCCTTTTGGTTGTGGAAAATCACAAAACTGGAATAGTTTAATCTCTGCTAAATCGAGCGCTACTAAAATTACAAAATTTGATTCCACGAAATATAAATGCCAAGTTGCGTGTGAAGTACCTATCGGTAATGGAGAAAATGGAACTTTTAATGCAGAAGACTGGATTGAGAGAAAGGAAATAAAAAAAATTGACGATTTTATTAAGTACGCAATGGCTGCTGGCGAGGAAGCTTTTCAAGAAAGTAATTTAGGCACCATCAATGATCCGCAATCCTTTCGTGCAGGCTGCATTATTGGCTCTGGTATGGGGGGGTTACCAGGAATTGAACAAACATCTATTGATTATGCAAATGGAAAAAAAATTAGCCCTTTTTTTATAACTGGCAGAATAATTAATATGCCAGCTGGCTACTTATCAATAAAATATAATCTTAAAGGACCAAACTACTCAACAGTTTCTGCTTGTGCTTCTTCCGCGCATGCAATTGGTGAATCTTTTCGCCTAATACAGCATGGACAGGTTGACGTCATGATGACTGGTGGATCAGAGGCGACTATAAGCCCTATAGGAATAGAGGGTTTTGCAGCTTGTAGAGCATTAAGTACAAAATTTAATGATAACCCTTCAAAATCTTCTAGACCTTTTGACGAAGAAAGAGATGGTTTTGTTATGGGAGAGGGTGGTGCAGTTCTTATTCTTGAAGAGCTAAATCATGCGCTTAAGCGTAATGCAAAAATACTGTGTGAAATTAAGGGCTATGGAATGTCGTCGGATGCATACCATTATACCTTGCCAGATAGTTCAGGTGATGGAGCTTATAGGGCCATGAACAACTCAATTGAGGATGCTAAAATTCAGCCAAATGAAATTCAATACATAAATGCTCATGGCACATCAACTCCAGCAGGAGATAAAGCTGAAGCATCAGCTATTGATAAATTATTCATAGAGAACTCTGTAAAAGTATGCGTATCATCAACAAAATCTCAAATAGGCCACTTATTGGGAGCCGCTGGAGCTGTTGAGGCGATTTTTTCTATTATGTGTTTAGAAAACGGCCTCGTGCCAGTTAATTTAAACTTACAAAATGAGTTGGAAACAAAAAATATAAATTTTATTAAATCTAAACCGCTAAAAATGAATCTCGTTAATATAATATCAAATTCATTTGGTTTTGGTGGAACAAATGTTTCATTGATATTTTCTAAATTTGATGACAAATAGCCGTAGATCAAAAAAATTGATTATTGTGATATCATCTCCATCCGGAGCAGGAAAATCATCCATATGCAGACAGTTATTAAATGATGATCCTCAGTTAAATATATCTATTTCAGACACCACAAGATCCCCCAGAGATAATGAAACTAATGGTAGAGACTATAACTTTATTGAAAAAAGTGAGTTTGAGCGCAGAATTAAGAATAATGAGTACATTGAATATGCAAATGTTTTTGGTAACTATTATGGGTCACTTCACAAGGATGTTCAAAAATCATTAGATAATGGATTTGATGTTCTGTTTGACATAGATTGGCAAGGATCACTTCAGCTTAAAGCCTCTAACAAACCAAATCTATTAACTATTTTTATTACTCCTCCATCAAAAGAGATTATCTACGAAAGACTTAAGTCAAGGGCAGAAAAATCTGGAGACAACGAACAAGCCATTCAATATAGAATGAAAATGTACGAAACAGAAATGAGTCATCAAAATGAATATGAATATATTGTTGAAAATGATAAATTTGAAGAATGCGTATTAAAAATAAAGAAAATAATATTAGAAGCTAGGATAAAGTTAAATAGCTGAAGCCAACTTACAATAATCATCTACCGATAGATTTTCTGCCCTTAATCCGTCATCAATACCAAATTTTTTTAAAAGGTGGTCATAATCTTTTAAACTGGTTTTAATTTTCTTTCTTCTGTGTTCAAAAGATTTTCTAAGTAACTTTTGTAAATTTGAGATATTAATATCTAAATACTTAGTAATTGGAGTAAATTCAAGAATAGTTCCATCAACTTTTGGCTTTGGGAAAAAGATATTTGAAGGTGCATCTAAAAGTACTTTTATTTCACAGCGGGCTTGAGATATAACAGATATACGACTGTAACTTTTTTGATTGTGTCTAGAGATTATTCGGTTAGCAACTTCTTTTTGAAACATTAATACCATCTTGCTATAAAATGGAGGCCAATTATAATTGACAATCCAATTTATAAGAAGTGGAGAAGATATATTAAAAGGTAAATTTCCTACAATTATTGATTTTTGATTTTTATTTATAGCCTCATAATTATAATCAAGCGCATCACTGTTAGATGCAAATATATTACCTTCTTTTTTGAACCTATCTTTAAGTTTCTGAAATAATAAAAAATCTTTCTCAATTAAATATAAGTTCCTAAATTTCTTTTTTACTAATTGTTCTGTCAAAGCTCCCATGCCAGGACCAATTTCAAAAATATTAGTATCATTATCGCTTTGAATTAATTCACTTAATTTAAAAATAAAATCTTTATTTTGAATAAAGTTTTGACCAAGAGATTTTTTTGGGAAAGAGTTATTTATATTCAATTGTGGCTTCATTAACCAGGTCTCTTATCATTTTATTACTTTTTAAATCTAATTGTTTTTGCACAATTAATTCTCTAGCCGCCTCTTCTGACATATTTGGATTCTTCATAATAATCTCTTCAATTTCAATCTCACTCGTAGATGTTAAGCGATAATATATTCCTGAAATCAACTTCTGCCAGGAAATCCCATTAATCAAATATTTTTTAAACTCATTATATTTGATATTATTCAATTCAAATACTTTGATAAGATCATCTTTATTAATTGGATTATTTTGGTAAAAAAGCAATTCTTGATTTAAATATTCTTCTTCACTTACAGAAATATCATATTCATTTATTTTTTGGTTTTTTAGACTTTCTTTAATTAATTCATCTATTACTGAATTTAATAATTGATTTTTATTTTCAGCAGTAATGTTAATGCCTGATAATATTGCGCTCAACTTCATTCTTTGCACAACATCATAAGATGTAATAAGTTGGTCATTTACGAGTACTGCTATTCTATGATCATTAGCATTAAATGCATTTGAATTTAAGCCAAATGATTGAAAAAAAAATATAATTAGTAATGTTCTATTTAAAATGTTCATTTTAAATATTAAATTCTAGGTCCAAATACTTTATTTTTTCCATAATTATTGGTTGAGCCAAATGGTTTCAGCACTACTGTAAAGCTAAACCCATCACTTTCCTTGATATCCCTATCCTTTGTAAGATCTCTATAATAATTAAAGTCAATTCCCAGGCAATCATTTTCATACAAAACACCATATTGGTAGCCTATATTTTTGTTTGAATCTAAGTTTTTAGCCCCTGTAAATCTTATAAATAAATTATTTTCTAATTCATATTTTCCTCCAACTGCTACTTGTTCTGCAGTGCTATTATACTTGCCAGAAGTATAATCGTAATTAATAGCAAATATTAAATCACCAAATTTATTAAATGAATTAGCATTCAAAGACCTTATCTTTAGATCATCTCTATCTATTATGAGTGAGCCATCTAAATAATTCTCTAAATTTATATTAATATTTGAATTTATAAAATAATCAGATATTTCCGCAGCTGTATCATCTCTAAGTTTATTGAAACGATAGTTTTGGCCAATAACCGTTCTAATGTCAGTATTCTTTTCTGAATTAATAAACCATTCAATGCCGTAATTTATTCTAGGCCCGCTTTCCCATTCACTGATAGAAGTAGCCCTATTCGTTGAAAATAAATTACTGTTAGTAACCTCCTGGGCTTCTGTGTAGTTATTATAGGGGGCGATTATTGGCATGATGATAGGAGTTACAGTTTGATTAAATAATGTAGAAGATTTTAACAAAGGATATGAAATTTTTGAGCTTAGTTGAGGATAGAAGCGTATATTGCTTGAATCAGACCTTGATTTTTCATCAATTGAAATTGAGGCAACTCTAAGATTTGCTTCATTATCAAAAATTAATCCTAAATTTTTATTTATTTTTTGTTTCGTCCAATTGAGTTGAGAGGAAGCAAGAGATACATAGTTTTCATTTAGATTCTTTCTAAATGAGAATTTATTATTAAGTGACACATTTCCATCAAAAATGTTGTTATCAATATTGTTTATATCATAAACTATATTTGGATATAAATATTCCCATTGCTGGTCGTCTACTGTTAAATGTTTGTATCCAATTGTTTCAATTGAAAAAAAAGTATCATTTAATTCTCTATCAAACTCTATTCCTGATTTTAATACCGTAAGGTTATTTATATTATTTTTTCGCATATAAGTATCATTGTTGCTTGTCCTTAGATATGTATTTAAATTTCCGTAAGAATTAAATATTTCACTTTCAAAGAATAGATGATTACTAGTTCCAGTATTATCGTTATTATCATCAATGCTTGAGTTAATTTCCAGATCAAATGAATCGTTAAGATGCCTATAATCTAAATTATAAAAATTATTAGCAGTAGTTTGAATGTTCGGGGTAAATGTAAGGTCGCGGTTGCTGTTTAGATTTATAAAAATTGGTATTGAAAAAGTTTCACCTAGTTGATTATCAGTTTGAATAGTAGGCATCAAAAATCCAGATCTTTTTTTTACTGACGGATCTGGGTGAGAAAAATAAGGCAAATAAAATACTGGAACATTAAATAATTGAATTTGAGCGTGATCGTAGTGAATCATTCTATTTTCACTATCGTGGTATATCTTTTTAGACTTAAGTTTCCAGCCAGGACAATTTTTTATTAAATAATTTTCTTTTATGCATGGAGTATATTCAGCATTTTCAGCAATACTAATTTTATCTTTTTTATCAAAATTGGAGCCAACAATTCTTGAATCGTCATGAAGTCTTGCTTTTACAGACTTTCCAGAAATAGTATTAAAATTATTTGATGCATTTAGTTCATCAAGAAAAAAAGTATTTTTCATTTGATCATTTATTATGACATTCCCATTAGCTTCTAGATAATTTATACTTTTGTTGTATATTAAGTTGTCAGATTTAATTTTTATGTTATCTTCATTAACAGCAACAGCATTTCCTGTAGCTGTTACTTTTTCATTGACCTCATCCACTCTAACTTCGTCAGCATAAATTTTAATTTTTTCTTCAGCATTGATCACATTATAACAAAGCAAAAGAATAACTAAGGATATAGTGAGTGCTAAGAAAACATTTTTTTTCTGCATTAAGTTCATTTAAAAATCTTTTTTCTCTGTAGTTCCCAGTATTGATAAATAAATATCGCTATCGTAAATGTAATAACGGGCATGCTAAAATTAGCAACAATTGGATGAATCTGAGAAGTTGATCCCAAGGCATTAAGCAAGTTAGATATAAAGTATAAGAAAAATATTACAATTAATGAACCAAATATGATTTTAGAAAATTTATCATTTTGCTTAATCCCTTGAACTATACAGAATGCTAATAGAACAAGAGCTGAAATGAAAAAAGGAAGGCTAATAAGGCTATATAAGTGCATTTTGAAATCAATTGCAGAATAACCTAATTCTTCTAAAAAGCTAATAAACGTCAATAAGCGCCAGATGGAAATACTAGAGGGTGAGGAAAGGCTATCTGATATATCTTCAGGTTTAATGTTGGTCTTATAACTAAGGTTATTTTGATAAGTTGCTTCACCGTATCTCGGTGTGATTTGAATTTCAAACATCTTCCAATATCCCTCTTCAAGCTCAGCTTTTTTCCCATCAATTCTCCCATTAAAAGCTCCTTTATCATCGTACTCTAATAGCATGAAAGAATTTAAGACTTTGCCTTCTTTCTCAGTACTTTTGGCATAAAGTACACTTGTCAGGTTTGTTTCATAATTATCTTGTTTGAGCCAAAGACCATTTTTAGTAATAGACGCAAATTTATCAACTCGATCTATATATTCATATTTTAAGTCAGAGTATCTATCGTCAAATATTGCAATCAGTGGGTTAGCTAATGTGATGAAAATAATGCCAATAAAAAAATGAAGTATTAAAGCTGGAAGAATAGACTTTAAATTTGAGATGCCCACACCACTAATTACTATCAGCTCTGAATTTCTAATCAAAATTAATAGAGCTAAAATAGACGAAAAAAAAGAAGTTATTGGCAATGTATAAGTAATTAGATTAGGAAAATTAAATAGCGTTAGTTGTAATATAATATTAAGAGGAACATTTTTGCCTGCAGTCTTTCTAAATTGCTCAACAAAATCTCCAATAAATAGAATAGAGGCTAATATGATGAATGTTATTAAAAACGAATAAAGGAACTTTTTTAATATATAATAACTTATTTTATTAAACATTTTGATTACTTAGCAAAGATATGAAATCTTTATATAGATATATTATCGTTATAAAAATCAATATTAGAGGAAAAGCGTAATAAAATGCAATTAATTGACTATTATCAATTAGTAAATTTGAAAATGTAATTTGAAATATTTGAATTGCAAAAGCTATAGCTGAAACAGTAATAATAGGGTAACGCCAGCTATCGTCAGGTCTCTTTGAAAAATTAATCATAAGTAGTGGTAGCAATGCATAAAATATTATGTATATTGGGTTGATAAACCTTTTGTGAAATTCGGCAAATTGCTCTTTTTGATATTTTGAATAACTGCTAGCTGGGATATCTCTTAAGTTATTTCTTATGTCACCTGTAGATAGTTCATCGGAATAAATATGTGAATCTTCCTTCTTATTGTAGGGAGTCAGATCTAGATTATAAGTGTCAAAAGCAACCTCTGATACTCGATCTACGTCACTATCATATATTTGTATAGAGCCATTAAATAATTTTAAAAAACTTACATTATCACTTGTAATAAATTTTCCTTTCTCAGCTATATAAGTCTGAGGTCTATTAACATTGCTTTGGTCATGTATTAAAAGTCCAAATATCTCATTATTCTTTTTCTCCTGTAAGAAAATAGTAAAATTATTTGTAGGTGAAATAAACTTTTTTTCTTTTAATAAAGATGCGTGAATGCCAGAGGATCTTATTTCAATAATTTTATACCTAAGTTCTTTTAATGAGTTAGGTGTCAAAAAAAGACTAAAAAATAAAACTACTAGAAATATCAAAGAAGAAAATAAAATTATTGGCTTTATTAAAATACTTTTTTCAGATTTGCCTGAAGTCCCAAGTATTATTAGTTCACTATCATTACGAAGCCTATTTAGATTAAATAGGATAGATAAAAATACACATATTGGAAAAGTTAAAAGGATTATTTTTGGCAATAAAAGAATCACATACGAAACATAAGTTTCAATAGAAACATTATTAGTAGTAAGTAGGTCAATATGTCTCAACCCTTGTCCTAACCATATTACCCCAGTTAATAATATTGATAGAAACAAAAAACTTGAAGTGATTTCTTTAATCGCATATGTTGTAAATCTTGACATTTTCTCAATTATATCAATATTTTTTTAAAGGTATATATGTATGGATATTCAATTTAATAACATAAAACAAGAAAAAGGTGCCATCGGTATTATATTCTGTGATCATAATTGTAAGTTGATAGGTTATGGCAAAAAATTAGACCAACTCTCAAAAAAACACCTATCAAATACAATTAATTCTGATGAGTCATTTAAATCAAGAAAATCAAAAAATTTTGACTACTTGATTGTTCATGCTCCACAGAATGTTAGCTTGTCAAAGCTATATATATTTAAATTAAAAAAAATAAATAACGCTAAAAGTAGAGACTTTCAGATTTTGGGGGGAAGCCTCCTAACGCTTATAAAATTTTATAAAGAACACAACGTTGTCATTTATCCTGATGGAGTTAATGCATCCAAATTAAGCTTTGTAAATTCTACAAGTGAGTTGTTACTGGGATTTTTATTATCATCTTACAAGTTCAAAAAATATTTTTCTAAAAGAGATACAAAAAAAACAAGCATAAAAACAAAAATCAAAATTTACTCATCTCAATTTTCAAGATTAGAAAAAAACTATGAAACAGTAAAAGCGATTCATGAGGGCGTAACTATGACCAGAAATCTTGTTACGGAACCCCCAAATGTTATGACGCCACCTGAATTGGCTAAAAATGCTGCCTCGCTTGAAAAAATAGGTGTTAAAGTTACGATTCTTGGTGAAAAAGAAATGAGCAAATTAGGCATGGGATCTTTACTTAGTGTTGGCCGTGGAAGTGAACACGAGTCCAAACTGGCCATCATGGAATGGAAAGGTCATAAAAATAAAAAGAAAAAACCAATCGCGTTTATAGGTAAAGGAGTATCATTTGATACAGGTGGGGTTTCACTTAAACCTGCAGGTGGAATGGAAGAAATGAAATATGATATGGGAGGCTCAGGTGTTGTTATTGGTTTAATGAAGACATTGGCCCTTAGAAAAGCTAAGGCTAATGTAATAGGTGTTGTGGGTCTTGTCGAAAACCACATTGGAAATATGGCAACAAGACCAAGTGATGTAGTAAAATCTTATTCAGGTCAAACAATAGAGGTTTTAAATACTGACGCTGAAGGCAGGCTGGTGCTTGCCGACGCTCTCTGGTATACCCAAGAGAAATACAAGCCTGAGTTAATGGTTGATTTAGCTACCTTGACTGGAGCAATAATTATCGCAATCGGTAATGAATATGCTGGATTATTTTCCAATAACGACAAATTAAGTAAACAGCTGGAAGATGCTGGCAAAATTGAAGATGAGAAGCTATGGAGATTTCCACTTCATGATAAATTTGATAAAATGATAAATTCACCAATTGCAGATATGCAAAACATTTCCAGTGGAAGAGGTGCAGGTTCTATTACTGCAGCTCAGTTTTTACAAAGATTTGTTAATAAGGTCCCTTGGGCACATTTAGACATTGCTGGAACAACATGGTCAAAAACAAATTTACCGACATCTCCAAAAGGAGCAACGGCTTTTGGAGTAAAGCTTCTTAACAAATTTGTATCAAAATATCATGAGGGTAAATAATGAGTACTGAAAGAACATTTTCAATTATTAAGCCAGATGCAGTTGAAAGAAATAAAATAGGTGAAATCACTGCAATGCTAGAAAATGCAGGATTGAGGGTTGTCGCTTCTAAGAGGTTAAAGCTAGATCAAGCAAAAGCTTCACAATTTTATGAGGTTCATAAAGAGAGACCTTTTTTTCAAAGTTTGTGTGATTTTATGTGTTCAGGGCCAATTGTAGTTCAGGTTCTTGAAGGGGAAAATGCTGTAAAAAGAAATAGAGAAATTATGGGAGCTACTAATCCTGAAGAGGCCGCTGAAGGCACAATAAGAAAAAAATATGCATTATCATTAGAAAAGAACTCCGTTCATGGCTCTGACAGCCTTGAAAATGCAAAAATTGAGATAAGTCACTTTTTTTCAGAAGAAGATATTATTTCCTAAGTAATTTTATTATGGAAGCAGGGTAAAGCTCGTGTTCTGCTTTTAGAACTTTTTTTGACAATGTATCTGCATTATCCGTCTTTTCAATAGCAACAGAAGTTTGCATAATGATTTTTCCATCATCTACTTTATTATTTACATAATGCACACTGCATCCTGACTCCACTTCTTGCGCATCCAACGCTCTCTGGTGAGTATTAAGGCCTTTAAATTTAGGAAGAAGGGAGGGGTGTATGTTTATTATTCTGTTTGGAAAGCTATTAATTAATTTATCGGTAATTATTTTCATATATCCCGCAAGACAAATCAGCTCAATATTATAAGGTTTTAGTAGTTTAAGAATCTCTTCTTCATAATGTTCCTTGCTCGCAAAATTATTTAAATCTAGAGTATGAGTATCAATATTATTTTTTGATGCAAATTGAAGACCTACTGCATTAGCATTGTCAGAAAAAACACATACAACTTTTGCTGGAAAGTTTTCATCTTTGCAAGCATTGATAATCGATTCTAAGTTAGAACCCCTGCCTGATATAAAAACCCCAATAGGTTTTTTATTCATTGAAATCAAGTCTTCCTATAAATTCTATACTTTTTTCTTTAGCAGATTTTTTTATTTCAATATTGCCAATTATATCTGATTTGAATTTATATTTTTTTACAATTTTTCTAACTTTACTGAGGTTTTTTTCATCAATTATGATTACCATTCCATAGCCACAATTAAATGTTCTCAACATCTCATTTTGAGATACATTAAAACTACTAATCCACTTAAATATTGCTGGAAGTTTCCATTTATTCAGATCTATTACAGCCTTTGTATTTTTACTGATTGACCTGGGTAAGTTCTCGGTTACACCGCCACCAGTAATGTGTGAACAAGTCTTAATAAGATTTTTGCTAAAAAGATCAAGAATTACATCAACATAAATATGCGTCGGCTTTAATAATATTTTCCCTAATGTACTATTTTTGATAATTTTCTTTTTTAGACTAATATTATTGTCCTTTATAATTTTACGGATGAGTGAAAAGCCATTGGAGTGGATTCCAGACGACTCAATTCCGATGATAAGATCGTTTTTTTTTAATTTTAAAACTTTCTTCGAAATACCACTTTTTACTCCAACACAAAAACCAGCTAAATCGTATTTTTCCTTAGTATCATATCCTGGATGCTCGGCTGTTTCACCGCCTAGTAAAGCACAATGTGAAATTTTACATCCCTTTATTATCCCTTTAATTACATCAACACCTTTGGATACATTTAATTTTCCAGTTGAGATGTAGTCTAAAAAAAATAATGGAGTTGCTTTATCAACAATCAAGTCATTCACGCACATAGCTACTAAATCTATACCAATTGTTTTATGGTCATTCATTTCCTCCGCAATTTGAATTTTTGTTCCTACGCCATCTGTTGCTCCAACCAGTATAGGCTTTTTAATTTTAGTGCTTAAGGGGAATTGACCTGAAAATCCTCCGATTTCAGTCTTAATAAGACCTTTATCTTTTTTGATTAAGTTGCTAATTTTGCTTACAAACTCATTTCCTCTGTTGATACTTACACCAGAACTTGAGTATGATAATTTTTTCATTTGTCTACTATATATATGATTTATCAATTTTTCGCTAAACATATTAAACAGTTACTCGCTGTTATTTTAATCTTATTTTTTAATTTTCCCGTTATGGCTAATGACAATTTATTTTTTTCAGAAATGAATATTGAAGTGATGATTCCTTATGTTAATAATTCAAATGTAAGAAATCTAGCAATTTCAAAAGCAGAAAAATTAGCATTTGAGAAAATTTCAAAGAAACTTCTGGCACCAAGTGACTTCAATCAAATTATTAAATTAAATGATATTAATTATGAATATTTAGTAGAGAGTATTGAATTTGTTAATGAAAAAATATCATCTGAAACTTATAGCGGAAGCTTTAATGTTTATTTTAGTCCATTTAAAGTTAGAGAGTTTTATGAATCTCGCTCATTAACATATTCAGAACTGAGCTCAAAAGACATAATTGCCTATATTGCATTTTCAAATCACTTCGAGTTCTTTACATTATTTAATAACTGGAACACAGAATGGAAAAAAATAAATAATATTGGAAATAAAATTAATTTGAACGTAAGAACTTTTTCTTCATCTGAAATGTATCAGTTAGATTTAGCAACCTTCTTGGAAGGATCGAATTTAAATCTAGTGAGCGATATCAAGGACGCTATATTGATTTGGTGTAATCCAACTAGTGTTGAAAATAATAAAATCAAATTTGAGATCATTATTAAGCTCATAGCCAATAATAAAGAAAATGTATTTAGAAAAACATTCATAGAAGAAAATAGCTTTTACAGGGATGATATTTTTGATAAAATTATTAAAGATATTAATTCTGAGTTATTATCAGTTTGGATTGATATAACAAAACAATCAAATGATAAGTTTTTGTATAATTTTGTTTATGATATTAATTCAATTGATGATTGGGTAAAACTAAGAACAGAACTAGAAACTTTAGAGCTACTTAATTCCTTCCACGTCACTTCATTTAATCTGTCTAAGGTTGAAGGGGTTATTAATTTTTCTGGCAATAATAATAAGTTAGAATTAATAATGTCTCAAAATAATATTGATGTAGCTAATATGGGTCCTTATTATAAAATTAGCTTGTATGATTAAGAATATTCCAAATTTATTGTCAATATTCAGATTAATAACTATTCCCATCGTAGCTTGGTTGCTATTAATTGATCTATTTTTTTATGCAGCTCTTTTTACTATCCTTATTGCCGTTAGTGATTTTTTGGATGGATTTATAGCAAGGTCTTTAAAGGCGGAAAGCGAATTGGGTTCCTACTTAGATGCTATTGCCGATAAAGCATTTGTAATTTCAATCTATATATTAATCGGAACAGCAAATCTTTTACCAGTGTTTATCATCATCCTGGTCATATCAAGGGATATTATTATCTTAGGCTCTTTTGTAATAACATTTTTTGCAGGAATAAAGATTAAATTAAAAACCAGTAAAGTAAGCAAGTGGAACACTTTTTTTCAATTTTTTTTAGTTATAGTTACATTATTAGGCAATACAGCAGGATTTGAAAATCTGATAAATGAGACGAGGTTAATTGAATTATTGATCGGGATCGTTGTAATTACTACATTAATATCGTTGTTTATTTATATAAGATATTGGATGGAAAGTATTAATTAGATGAATGAAGGTCAGTTAGTTTTTGATTTAGGCAAAGTCGACAATTTCGATCCTAATGATTTTTTTATTAGTAAAAGTAATCAGCAAGTTTCATCTTTACTTAATGAAACAAATAATTGGTTCAATGGTTCAGCGGTTGTCTATGGTAAGTCAAAATCTGGGAAGACGCACTTATTAAAAATATGGACAGCTAACAATAACGCTACTTTTCTTAATTGTAATGAGGTAAGTAATTGGAAAAATTTGTCATCTAGCTGTAGTTATGCAATTGATGATTTGCATCATCTCAAAGTGGAGAGAGAAAATGATTTTTTTCATTTTTACAATAATTTAGTGCTCAAGAAATTTAAAATACTTTGTTCAGTTGACACAGACGCTAACTTTAAAATCTCACTAAATGATTTGAGGTCAAGATTTAATTCATTTACTTCTTCTTTTATAGATGATCCAGATGATAGACTAATAAGAATCTTAATAGTTAAGTTCTTTAGCGATCTTCAATTAAAAGTAGAAACTAATGTAATAGATTATCTCACTAAACGAGTCGAAAGAGATTATTCAAATCTATATCAATTTATGGAAAAAATTAATTTTTCTTCCATGCAAACGAAAAGCAAGATTACTATCCCTTTTTTGAGAGATTTTTTGAATTAATATAATCATTAAATTTACTTAGTTGCTGGTTGTACATTTTTTTATTTTTCTCTAAACCAACCTCTTTACCTTTTGATGCTTTAATTAGATTTTTATCTGAAATAACCCAGTTCCTTGGTATATTTAGGTTTTGTGCACAGACCTCTCTCCATTTAGAATATTTTTTTAGCAGAGTTTTTTCTTTTTGATTAAAATTTTTTGTTTTAATTTTTTTATATGCAAATGTTGGATTATAAATGTCATTATTCTCAGTTAGTTCGTGGTTTTTATTATTAATCTTATTAATTAAGTTTCTTTTTTTTATAAAATTAATTAGATAAGTATAAATTTTTGGTAAATATAAAACATCATTTTCTGCATATTCTAGCTGATTTTTACTCAGTGGCCTTGATTCCCAATCTGAAACTTGATACTTTTTAGACAATTTTATTTTAAAAAGTTTTTCCACTAAATTTGTATAGCCAATTTCATCGCCTCCATGAAGTGCATTATAGGCCATTTGAGTGTCAAAAATGTTTTCGATTTTGATATCTAAAGCGTAATTAATTACCTCAATATCTTGCTTAGCTGAATGAATTACTTTTCTTAATTTTTTGTCTATCAATACTTCTTTTAGTGCATTCATATTTATTTGCTCAATTAGTAGCATATCCACCAAATATGTGTTTCGCTGTGTTTTAAATTGAATAGTACATAGTTTCGGCCAGTATGTTCTGTCTCTTTTAAACTCAGTATCTAGATAGATAACTTTCTGTGTTTTAAGTAATTTGCATAGATTTTTGAGAGATTTATTGTCTTGGACTATTTTCATAAATCAAACTATATATGAACTTGAATTTAAAGCATGGTAAAATATAGAACACATAATTGTAAGGAGTTAAAGGAAAGCGATGAAAATAAAGACGTCATACTCGCTGGATGGATTAATCGTAAGCGAGATCATGGTAATGTCTTGTTTATTGATTTGCGAGACCATTATGGTGTAACTCAGTGCGTCATTGAAAAAACAAATACAAAGCTATTAAAAGAATTTGAAAGCCTAAGGGCTGAATCCGTTATTAAAATACATGGTAAAGTTATTAAGCGTGATAAAGAAACTGTTAATGAGTCCCTAGTAACAGGTAAAATTGAGATTTCTGTTGATGCGTTAGAAGTCCTTTCTGCTGCAAATGAATTGCCAATGCCTGTATTTGGTGAAAATGATTATCCTGAAGAAATAAGATTAAAGTATAGATTTTTAGACATTAGAAGAGAAGAATTGCATAACAATATTGTATTAAGATCATCTATTATTTCCTATATAAGAGAGTTAATGTCTCAGGCTGGCTTTCTTGAAATGCAGACACCTATTTTAACTGCATCAAGTCCTGAAGGCGCTAGAGATTATCTTGTTCCAAGCAGAATTCATCCTGGAAAATTTTACGCCTTACCCCAAGCGCCTCAACAATTTAAACAATTAATAATGGCAGGGGGGTTTGATAAATATTTTCAAATCGCTCCTTGTTTTAGAGATGAAGATGCCAGAGCAGATAGGAGTCCTGGTGAATTTTATCAATTAGATATGGAAATGGCGTTTGTTGAGCAAGATGATGTATTTAATGCCATTGAACCTGTTTTATCTTCAGTATTTAAAAAGTTTTCAAATTTTAAAGTGACTGATTTGCCTTTTCCAAGAATTACCTACAAAGAAGCAATGAAAAAGTATGCAACAGACAAGCCAGATTTAAGAAATCCAATTGAGGTATGTGATATTACTCAAGAATTTTCTGATGACGATGTTGAATTTAAGGCTTTTAAAAAAGTTATAGATGCTGGTGGGCGAGTACTAGGGATACCTGCGCCAAAATCTTCAATGCAACCAAGAAGTTTTTTTGATAATTTAAACAATTGGGCAAAAAAAGAAATGAATGCCCCAGGTCTTGGCTATATTATTTTTGAAGAAGTAGATGGCATACTTACTGGAAAAGGCCCAATTGCAAAATTTATACCAAGCAATATTCAATTAGAAATTGCTAAAAAAGCAAATTTAAATTCAGGAGATTCCATATTCTTTGCATGTGATAAAGGTAAGTTGGTATATGATATTGCTGCAGCAGCAAGAAATAAAATCGGAGAAATTCTTGATCTTATCGAAAAAGATGTATTTAGATTTTGTTGGATTATAGATTTTCCAATGTACGAGCAGGATAGGGATACAGGTAAAATTGATTTTAGTCATAACCCATTTTCTATGCCACAAGGTGGATTAGAAGCATTAGAAAATAGTGATCCTTTAGATGTTCTAGGATATCAATATGATATTGTTTGCAACGGCATTGAGCTATCATCTGGAGCCATTAGAAATCACATACCAGAAATTATGTACAAAGCTTTTGAAATAAGTGGTTATTCTAAAAAACAAGTACAGGATAAATTCGGGGGAATGATTAACGCCTTTTCATACGGAGTGCCACCTCATGGAGGCATAGCTCCTGGCATCGATAGGATTGTAATGCTTCTAGCTCAAGAAAAGAATATCAGAGAGGTAATTTTATTTCCTATGAATCAACAAGCACAAGACATCATGATGCTTGCGCCTGCAGAAGTTGATGCTAAGACTTTAGATGAGCTGAACCTAAAAGTAATACCTACTGAAGAAGATTAAGAACAGCCCGTAGTAGCTCCGCACGTATCGCATTTGAGGCAAGTTCCATTTCTCACCAAAGTAAATGAACCACACTCAGGACATGCATCACCCTCGTAGCCCATCATCCTTGCCGCTTGAACTCTACTCATTGATGCATCCGATGTTCCTGTAGATAAAGCACCACTACTTGACACTGCTTGCTCTGCAGTTACTGCACCCATATCTCCAGAGGAGCTTACTACCGAAAGTCCGTCTTGACCTCTTAAGTAGCCTTGGCTAGATACTTTTTTTACTAGTTTCCATGGTATCTCATTGTTTTTAAGCGTTCCTTCCTCGGCACCTGTGCCAAGTGAAAAATCAACATCAGTATTATCTGCATGAGCTAGGTCATTTCTGCCTAAGTAAGAAACAGCCAATTCCCTAAACACATAATCTAGGATTGATGTGGCATTTTTGATTCTATTATTTCCCTGAACAACTCCGGCAGGATCAAATCTCGTAAATGTATATGCCTCAACGTATTCCTCAAGCGGCACTCCATATTGAAGTCCTATAGAAATAGCAATGGCAAAGTTATTCATTAAACTTCTCAAAAAAGCACCTTCTTTATGCATATCGATAAATATTTCGCCTAAACTGCCATCCTCATATTCTCCTGTATGAAGATAGACTTTGTGACCACCAACAATTGCTTTTTGTATGTAGCCTTTTCGTCTGTCAGGAACCTTATTTCTTGATCCGTAAACAATTGAATTTAAAGCTTCTTGAGCAACAGCAATCGTCTTCTCAACTTGAGTTTGCGCTGTATCAATTTGTTCAGACTCTGTAACATCTTCATCTTCAACTAATTTAGACGCAAGTGGCTGACTTAGTTTTGATCCATCTCGGTACAATGCATTGGCTTTTGTTCCTAGCTTCCAAGAGAGAAGGTAGGCTTCATTGCAATCTTCTACATCTGAGTCAGAAGGCATATTAATTGTTTTAGAAATTGCTCCTGAAATAAACGGCTGAGCGGCTGCCATCATTCTTATATGACTTTCAACAGACAAAAATCTTTTACCTATTCTTCCACATGGATTCGCGCAGTCAAAAACAGATAAATGCTCTTCCTTAATATAAGGAGAGCCTTCTAGAGTCATTGTTCCACAACAATATGTATTCGCCTCATCTATCTCTTCATTAGAGAAACCCAAGAAAGCCAACATATTAAAATTCATGTCAGCTAACTGTTCATCAGAGATATTTAATTTTTCTGAGCAAAATTCTTTGCCTAGAGTGAATGAATTAAATGAAAATCTTATATCAAAAACATTCTTTAAGTTTTGTTCTAGCAAATCTAGCTGCTCATCATCAAAGCCTTTTTCTTTAAGCGACTCGTGATTAATGAAAGGAGCATCTTTTAAAGTCCCATATCCCACAGCATAATTTATCGTTTCTTCAACTTCTTCATCAGTATACTGCAATTGTTTTAATGCTTCTGGAACAGTTCTATTTATGATTTTAAAGTATCCTCCGCCTGCAAGTTTCTTAAATTTTACCATTGCAAAATCAGGCTCAATTCCAGTTGTATCACAGTCCATAACTAGTCCAATCGTACCAGTAGGTGCTATAACTGTGGTCTGAGCATTTCTATATCCATATTTTTGACCTCCTTCATAAGCTTCATCCCAAGCTTTCTGGGCTTCCATGCCAAGATTAGTGTCTCTTAAATTTTCAATAATAAATGGCACAGGATTAATATTTAAGTCTTCATATCCTTCAGCATTACCATAAGCCGCTCTCTTATGATTTCTTATTACTCGAAGCATATTTTTTGCATTCTGTTGATAGCCAGGGAAAGGTCCTTGTTCAGATGCAATTTCCGCTGAAGTTGCATAAGATATGCCTGTCATCAATGATGTTATAGCCGCACAGTTAGATCTACCTTCTTCACTGTCGTAAGCAACACCTTTAGACATTAGATAACCACCTAGATTTGCGTACCCCAATCCAAGAGTTCGGTATTCATAAGATAACTTAGCAATTTCTTTAGAAGGAAATTGAGCCATCATAACTGATATCTCTAATATTAGAGTCCAGATTCTTACAGCATGCTTGAATAGCGATGTATTAAGGCACTTATTTTCATCCATAAATGTCATTAAATTTAGTGAAGCTAAATTACATGCAGTATTATCTAGAAACATATACTCTGAACATGGGTTTGAAGCGCGGATTTCTCCACTCTCTGGACAAGTGTGCCAGTCATTGATCGTTGTGTGAAATTGTATTCCGGGATCTGCACATGCCCATGCAGAATAGCCAACCTGATCCCATAGTTCTTTTGCATTCACGGTTTTATTAATTGACCCATCGGCCCTATTAACTAAATTCCATTCTTTGTCGTTTATAACTGCATCAAGAAATTCATCTGTTACACGCACAGAGTTGTTAGAATTTTGACCCGACACTGTTACATAAGCTTCTGAATCCCAATCCGTATTATAAGTTTCAAACTCTATTGATTTATACCCTTGTTTTGCAAAATGAATTATTCTTTGGATATAATTTTCAGGCACTTCGTTTTGCCTAGCAGCGATAATTTCTCTTTTCAGAGCAGGATTTTTTGAGGGTTCAAAGCAGCTTTCTCCATCTGCTTCACAGTTGTGACAGGCGTTCATAATACTTTTAAGGTGTTTTGAGCATATTTTTGAACCAGTAACGATAGATGCAACTTTTTGCTCCTCCGTAACTTTCCACTTTATAAACTCCTCTATATCTGGATGATCAATATCTACGACAACCATTTTAGCCGCTCTTCTTGTAGTCCCGCCAGATTTTATTGCACCAGCAGCCCTATCTCCAATTTTCAAAAAACTCATCAAGCCTGATGATTTTCCACCGCCAGACAGTCCTTCTGTGGAACCTCTTAGACTAGAGAAGTTTGTTCCAGTTCCTGAACCATATTTGAATAATCGAGCCTCTCTAACCCAAAGATCCATGATGCCACCATCATTAACAAGATCATCATCTACACTTTGTATAAAACAAGCATGCGGCTGGGGCCTTTCATAGGAACTGGATGATCTAGTAAGTTTGCCGTTTTCATGGTCAACATAAAAGTGACCTTGAGATGGTCCATCTATACCATATGCCCAATTCAGTCCAGTATTGAACCATTGAGGGCTGTTAGGGGCAATCATTTGATTGGCCAACATATACCTAACTTCATCAAAAAAAGCTTTTGCATCTTCTTCAGAGGAGAAATATCCACCTTTCCATCCCCAATATGTCCAAGCTCCAGCTAGTCTATCGAAAACTTGCTGAGAGTTTTTCTCTGATGAATAATTGAGGTCACTTGATTCTTCGTCCGCTATTCTTGGAGATAGCCAAGAGGGTATATTTCTTTCCTCAGTTCTCTTGATCTTATTGGGAACACCTGCTTTTCTAAAATATTTTTGTGAAAGTATATCACTTGCAACTTGACTCCATTGCTCAGGAACTTCGAAATCCTTTAATTCAAAAACGATAGATCCATCGGGATTTCGTATTTCAGTAGAAACTTTTTTAAATTTAATATTTTGATATGGAGATTGATTATCACTTGTAAATTCTCTATTTATTTTCATTTTTTTTCCTTATTAACAATAGCGCTACAATAGCAGTTTAAATCAAGAACAAGTTAAGAGTGGTTCCGACCGTTTTATTACCAGAATGTTAATTGAGTAACTTTCTAGAAATCCAATATTTATTATTTGAAAAATGAAGTCAATATGTTGTATAAAAAAAATATGCAACCACTATATAAGGTGCCAAAATTGTGGTTAATATTAAAATATGTATTTATTTCAATGATTTAAACAGTCACTATAATTTAAATTTTGTTGAAAAAGCTGTTAATTTAAATAAATATAGATTGATTTTATGCTGAGAGAAATATTTACATGGTGGAATGGTCAAACACTAGGAACCCGATTATGGACCTTTTTTACCGGTATTCCTGCCGGTGTTGATAGCCAAGGCAATAAATATTTTCATAACAAAAAAGATACCAAAAGGTGGGTTATATATGCTGATGAGGTCGAATCTACCTACGTTAATCCAGAGTGGAATAATTGGCTAAGGTTCACGTCTAAGGTAAAGGCCTCAGAAGACAAAAAATATAAATGGCAAAAAAATCATCTTTCAAATCAAACTGGGACAGAAAATGCCTACGATCCTGAAAAAAATAATACAAATGATAGCTCCAAGAAAAGAAACGATGATTATATTAAATGGTCACCATAAGAACTTAAGCAAGTTAGTATTTATTTTTATTATTTTATTTATATTTTCCTCGAATGCAGAGGAAATTAAGATTGCTCCGCTTATTAATCTTGATGAGATTGAGCCGACTTATGATGAGGAGATTATCTTAAACAGTTTAGATAACCAATTTATTGAAAGTAAGCAAAAAGATAGTGATAGCAATGATGGCAATGTCAGTACGGCTGAGATTAGTATCTTAAATAAAATCACTACTAATGTGGATACGCTTAAGTTGCCACTGAAAGAAAATTTTCTTTACCAAGAATTAAAGATATATCCAATAGGCTGCTATTTAAGCGGACCTTATGAAAAAACTGAAATTGGAATATACCTAAATATTCACCATAAAGACTCTAAAGAAAAAATATTTAATGGATGGATGCTTAAATCATTGCCATCAATTTCATCAATGGAACATCCAATTTACGATATATGGGTTGAAGATTGTTTCTAAATTAGAATTTATTAATATTTTTTTCTAGCCAATTAATTGGTACAGCCCCATTTTTAAAATCATTTGAAGAAAGTATTTTTTTATGGAGGTCAATGTTTGTTTCTATTCCATCAATTACAATTTCATTTAATGACCTAAGAGCTCTTTTGATGGCGTGGTTTCTGGTTCTGCCTGTTACAATAAGCTTTGCTAACAGGTTGTCATAGTAATGCGGCACTTTATAACCAGAGTATATGAATGTATCCAATCTAATGCCATTGCCTGCCGGCGGATGATACATTTTAATCGTTCCAGCCGATGGCTTAAAATCAGTAGGATTTTCAGCGTTTATTCTACATTCTATTGAGTGACCTAAAGGTTTTATATTTTCTTGAGATGTGAATATTTTATCACCTGCAGCCACACAAATTTGCTCTCTTACCAAATCAATTCTAGTTAACATCTCAGTTATTGGATGCTCAACCTGAAGTCTAGTATTCATTTCCATAAAATAGAATTCATTATCAGCGAATAAGAACTCAAGTGTGCCCAAACCTAAATAGCCCATCTTTGCCATTGCATCTATACATATTTTGAAAAGCTTTTCTTTTTTGGCTTGATCTATTTCAGGCGCTAATGCTTCTTCGATTACTTTTTGGTTCCTTCTTTGAATTGAGCAGTCTCTTTCATGCAAGTGAAGAAAATTATTATGACTGTCGCAAATTACTTGAATTTCAATGTGTCTTGGTGAGTCAATAAATTTTTCTATGTAAATTGAGTCATTTCCAAAAAATGATAAAGCTTCTTGTTTTATAATAGGCAGGGCATCGGTCAATTCTTTTTCGTCATTCACTACTTTCATTCCTCTGCCTCCTCCTCCCGCACTAGCTTTTAAAAGAACTGGAAAGCCTATATCTTTTGAGGACTTTAATGCATCTTTAAGGTCAGCTACCGCTCCTTTTGAGCCAGGGACTGTAGGGACCCCGTATTCTTGCATTATTTTTTTTGCTTCTATTTTATCTCCCATCATACTTATGTGCTTATGCTTTGGTCCTATGAATGTTAACTTGTGATCATCAAGCATTTTTGCAAATGATGCATTTTCAGATAAGAATCCGTAGCCGGGATGAACTGCCTGTGCGCCAGTAATTTCACAGGCCGAGATAATTGCATGCGCATTTAAATAGCTTTTATTCACGGGGTTTGGACCTATACAAACACTTTCATCAGCTATTCGTACGTGCATTGAGTCTGCATCAGCTTCACTATGAATAGCTACAGTTGATATTCCAAGTTCTTGACATGCCCGGTTAATTCTGACCGCAATTTCTCCTCGGTTAGCAATCAGTACTTTATCAAACATTTAACCTATTAGCATTAGTGGCTGGCCAAACTCAACAGCCTGCTCATTCTCAACAAGTATTTTCAAAACTTTTCCTTGCAGAGAGGACTCGATTGGATTCATGGTTTTCATTGCTTCAATAATAAGTAGAGTTTGGCCAGATTTAATTTGGTTACCAACATTAACAAATTTATTTGCTCCTGGCTCAGGTTGAAGGTAGACGGTTCCTACCATTGGTGATTTTATAGCTCTAGGATCATTTTTATAATCATTTTCTATATTTTCATCTTGTTCATGTTTATTTTGAGTTGGCGCTGGTGACATTGTTTGAGCTGCCATAGCTTTAGAAACTGATACAGAAAAATCACCATCTGAATATGAGATCTCGGTAAGATTTAAATCATCCAATATTTTGGCTAAATCTTCTATAGGCTTAACATCAATTTTCTTTTTTGTTTTATCAGACATAATATTATTCTTATATCTATATTAATTTATTGATACCATCAACAGCAAGTAAGTAACTATTTGATCCAAATCCACATATCACTCCATTTACACCTCTGCTAATAAAAGAGTGATGTCTAAAGTCCTCACGTTTGAACAAGTTTGTTAGGTGTATTTCAATTTTTGGAATTTCAATTGCAAGTAAAGCATCCAATAAAGCAACTGAGGTATGAGAAAAGCCTGCAGCATTTATTATAAGTCCATCAGAAGTTTGATTTGAATTTTGAATACAATCAACAATCTCCCCTTCTGAATTTGATTGAAAAAATGATGTCTCAATATCATATTTTTTCTCTTCTATATGAGATTTTACTAATTTATGGATATCATCTAGTGTTTCAGAGCCGTAGATTTCAGGTTCACGCTTTCCTAGTAGATTTAAATTTGGGCCATCTATAAATTTAATTTTTTTCATTTTCAATAATATATATTATTTAATTAGTATTTGTAGAAACTTCTTTTTTTAATATTTCAATTAAATCATATGTACGGTACCATTCTGGGGTATTTTCTTTTACCCCTTTTATTGCCTTTAATGCAAAATCGAAAGAAAGACCTCTTTCACCAATTAAAAAATAACGTTCAGCTGTTGCATAATTAGCGAGTGAGATATCATCAATTAGAGCATAAGATCTTGCCAGTAAGTACCATGAATATGCATTCATACGATTTAATTGAATTGATTTTTTCAAATAATAAATGCTATCAATAATTTTCTCTTTTTTCTCACTTGATAACAAATAGTTTCCAAGCATCATCGTATATAAATCATTTTCATAACCTAAATTATTAATAGCATTTGTCTGAAAAAAAATTGCCTCTTCATAATTTTGCTTCATGAAATATATCTCACCTATAATCTCTTTAAAGAATGGATTGCTATTGCTGTTTTCAATCAATATCTCTAAATATTCAATTGCTTTGTCATGCTCTCCATTTAAATAACTTGAAACGGCATTTGCATAAAGACCGTGATTATTATTTAATTTGTAAACAGCTTTAGTTTCATCGTATGAATGAGTAAAGCCAAAAAGTTTAGCTTTTATTAGATTAAATCTTTTTTCCAATTCTTTATCGCTTTCATAATTGCACTTTTCATTACTATTTAACGCTAGTTTTATCCAACTAATTCTGTCCTGAGGAAGGGGATGGGTTGATCTGTAGTTTTCTGATTTTGATT
>CABYDZ010000004.1 GCA_902517885.1 uncultured Pelagibacteraceae bacterium | reverse complement strand
TTTAATTAAATTTTTAGACCAAACCTGTTTAAAATTTTCTTTTCAAATTTCCAAAAATATTGAAATTGTCCAAAAGGAAGGGCAACTAATAACAATAATATTTGGTATATGAAAAATAAAAGAATAATTCTAATTGGCCAAAATATAATTGGGTTAAAGTTTTCTTCTTTCAAGCCGATGAGGTCAAAAAATTCAACTGTTAAATAAAGTGATAAAGATCCAGTGATTGCAAATACTATCATTATCAATGTAAACTGCCAAAAACTCATAATATTAAGCCTTTTCATCATTGCATTAACTATTCTCATAGAAATTCACTAAATAAATATTGATCAGAATTATTATATAGGTTAATTAACCACAAAATTAACTATTTAAAATGAAAAAAAATAAACATCCAAATTATCACACAATTAACGTTGTAATGACAGATGGTACGAAGTTTGAAACCAAGTCCACATGGGGAAAAGAAGGAGATACAATGTCTCTTGATATAGATCCTTTATCACACCCTGCATGGACTGGTGGGCAGCAAAAAATTCAAGATAAAGGTCAGGTAAGCAGATTTAAGAAAAGGTTTAGCAATCTTAAAACTTAGACTACAAACCTTGAAATTAAGATAATCATCACAATATATCTTTTTGCTGATGGCAATAATGCATCAGCGAAAATTGCCTAGCTTAATTTAAGTAGGCTTAAATTTTTAATCGCTTAAGGAGGATTAAACTATGACTACATTTGACTTATCACCATTACTGCGCTCAAGCGTAGGTTTTGATGCATTTGACAATATTTTTGACTCGGTCTTTAACATGAATGAGACTGGAAGTGCTTACCCGCCTTACAATATTGTGAAATCAGGAAATAATTATACTATCACACTAGCAGTAGCTGGTTTTTCAATGTCTGACTTAGACATTTCTGTTCAAGAAAATGAGCTAATAATCAGTGGCAAGACCAATGATTCTGAAAAAAACATTGAGTTTTTGCATAAAGGTATTGCTGGGAGAAGCTTTGAAAGAAAATTTAGACTAGCTGAGACTATCAAAGTATCTGATGCAAACTATGAAAATGGTTTATTGCATGTATTTCTTGAAAGGGAAATTCCAGAACATCAGAAACCAAGAAAAATAGAAATTAATAGTAAAATTAATTAATATTAATAAGGAGCTGCTAATAATATTTAGCAGCTCATCTATATTTTTATGAAAGCAATTACTTTTGACAAATTTGGGGGCCCTGAAGTCCTATATGTATCTGACAATATAGAGACACCAATAGTTAGTGATGAAGAAGTATTAATCAAAGTTCATTCGGCAGGGATAAATAGACCAGACATATTGCAACGCATGGGGCAATATCCACCTCCTAAAGGCGCTTCGGAGATACTTGGACTAGAGGTTTCGGGTAGCATTGTAGATTGTGGTAAAGGTATTGATAAAGAATTTCTAAACAAAAATGTTTGCGCTCTAGTAACAGGTGGTGGATATGCAGAATATGTGAAATGCCATAAATCAACGATACTACCTGTTCCCAAAGGAATTTCGCTTAGTGATGCTTGCGCTATCCCTGAAACTTTTTTTACAGTATGGACAAATTTATTTGACCTTGCGAAACTTAAAAGGAATGAAACACTGCTTATTCACGGTGGTGCTAGCGGTATTGGTTTAACCGCTGTTTCAATGGCAATGGCCTTTGGAGTGAAATGCATTGTTACAGTAGGATCTAATGAAAAAGAAAATTATTTAAATTCTCTAAATATAGAACGAGTAATTAATTATAAGACTGATGATTTTGAAAAAATAATTCTCAACGAGTATAAAGGTATTGATGTAATTCTGGATATGGTAGGAGGAAATTACTTCCAAAAAAATCTAAATATAATGAATCGTTTTGGAAGACTAATTAATATTGCTTATCTTCAGGGCTCAAAGATTGAAGCTAATCTTCTTCCAATTATGCTAAAAAGATTAGTCATTTCAGGATCTACTCTAAGAACAAGGACAAACAAAGAAAAGGGTGAAATAGCTGAAAATCTTAAAAAGAATATTTGGCCCTTGATAGAAAATAACAATATTAAACTTCATATTGATAAAAAATTTGATATCGATGATGTCTCAAAAGCTCACCAATACATGGAAAATAACAAAAATATAGGCAAATTAATGCTAAATTTTGAGTAAAGCTTTGAAAAAGTGATAAACTAACATATAAGGACTTTTTTAATTACAGAATATGAAAACAATTAAACTACCACTTATGCCAAAGGCTACTGCAATTTGGCTTGTAGATAACACTTCTCTCTCTTTCAGGCAAATTGGAGATTTTTGTGGCATGCACGAACTAGAAATCAAAGGTATAGCTGACGGCGAAGTAGGCGCAGGAATTAAAGGATTAAATCCAATCACTAGTGGCCAATTAACTAAAGAAGAAATAGATAGATGTGTAGCATCCGAAGAAGAAGAACTTCAAATCATTGAAAATGAAATCTCTGAAAAAACAGAACAATCTAAGAAAAAAAAGAAATATACACCACTATCTAAAAGACAAGATCGCCCAGATGCTGTGTATTGGTTAATTAGAAATCACCCCGAGTTGAAGGACTCTCAGGTAGCTCGTTTAGTAGGAAGTACAAAAAATACTATAGACGGTATAAGAAAGAGAACGCATTGGAATATGGCAAACATCAGACCTCAAGACCCAATCGGTCTTGGTCTATGCAGGCAAATAGAATTAGATGAAGCTCTTGAAAAAGCTGAACGCTCAATCAAGCGCGCTGAAAAGAAAAAAGCAAAAGAAGAAAAGCTAAAGTTAGAGGAAATGAATATTCAAAATGATGAGAGTCTCTCCTCTGCAAATACAACTATAGACGAATAAGTTTTAGTGATGAAAAGTTTGCCACTCGTTAGCATAATAATGGGAAGCCAATCTGATTGGCCAACAATGAAACATGCATCAAAAATTCTAAACACTTTTAAAATCAAATATGAAGTAAAGATTATTTCAGCCCACCGCACTCCCAAAAGATTGTTCAAATACGCGGAAGAGGCTGACAAAAGGGGCATAAAAGTAATTATTGCAGGAGCTGGAGGGGCTGCTCATCTTCCTGGTATGACTGCATCAATAAGTAATTTACCTGTGCTAGGTGTTCCCGTTGAATCTAAAAAATTAAAAGGATTGGATAGCTTGTTATCAATAGCTCAAATGCCAGCGGGAGTTCCTGTGGGATCACTTGCTGTGGGTGAATCAGGAGCAAAAAATGCTGCCTTATTAGCAGTTTCAATATTAAGTGGCGAAGATAAGATTCTTAAACACAAATATAAGAGTTGGCGTTTAAAGCAAACCCAGTCAGTAAATATCAAACCCAAAAAATGAGTTTAAAAGTTTCCACCGTTGGCATCATTGGTGGTGGACAACTAGGCATGTTCTTAGCACATTCCTGTAGTAAGTTAGGACTTAGAGTGTTCGTTTACTCAGACAGCAAGAAAGTTCCTGCAGAAAAATATGCTGATAAGATGTTCTATGGCTCCTTTGAAGATATTGAAAGTTTGAAAATTTTTAGTAGTGAAGTAGATCTTATAACCTATGAATTTGAAAATGTGTCAACTGAAGCTCTTAAGAAATTAAAGAGAAAGAAAATATATCCACCTATTTCTGCGCTGACTATTAGTCAGGATAGAAAAAAAGAGAAGCAATTCTTCTCAAAAAATAAAATTAATCACGCAGGAATTGGCCTTCTAAATAAAAAGCAAAATTTGAAAAAACTAGAATCTTTAATTCAGTATCCCGTAATAATAAAAACAACTAGATTTGGCTACGATGGCAAAGGACAAGCGTTGGTACAAAATACTAAAAATTTAAAAAGACAATGGAAAGAAAATAAATATCAGGACTGTATTATAGAAAGAAAGATAAATCTTAAAGAAGAAGTTTCAGTTATATGTGCGAGAGACATTAAGCAAAATTTTTATTTTTATCCGACATTCGCTAATGTGCACAAAGATCATATACTTTTTGAAACAACATCACCTAGTAACATAGATGCGAAAATTGAAGGAGAGTTATTAAAAATATCAAGAAGAATTATTACAAAGCTAAATTATATTGGATTATTAACGATTGAATTTTTTCTTGATAAAGAAAATAATATTTTTGTTAATGAAATTGCTCCAAGAGTTCACAATTCTGGTCATATAACACTGGATAATGCAAACATAAGTCAATTTGAGTTGCATATAAGAGCCATTACAGGAAAAAAAATTCTTAAACCCAAAATACTTAAAAAAGGACTTATGAGAAATCTCATAGGTAATGAAATAAAAAAAGTAAGTAGAATAAAATATATGAGGAGGTATAAAGGCTTCAAAAAAAGTATTAAGTATGACTATGGCAAAAAGATCGTAAAAGGTGGCCGGAAAATGGGTCACATTAATTTTATCTCATAACTGAATTTAATTTTATTTGGCTAGACAAAGGAATTCCAAGATGTTAAAAACTCCCCAAATTTGAAACGCTCTTAAGGAGGGCAGAACAATAGTTGAAGTAAGTGTAAAAGATAATAACGTTGAAGGAGCTTTACGCATCCTCAAGAAAAAAATGCAAAGAGAAGGTATTTTTAAAGAAATGAAAATGAGAACTTACTTCGAAAAGCCTAGCCAGAAAAAATTAAGAGAAAAAGCGGAAAACATTCGTCGTTCTCGAAAAATGGCTAGAAGAAAATTATACAGCTAAGAATAGCTATAAAGCCTTAACGATACCCTCAACCATTTTTTTAGCATCAGAGAAAAGCATCATTGTATTATCTCTGTAAAACAGTTCATTATCTACCCCTGCGTAACCTAAGCCTCTACCCCTCTTAACAAATAAAACTGTATTTGCATTTTCTACATCAAGTATTGGCATTCCATAAATTGGTGAGGATGGGTCAGTTTTAGCTATAGGATTAGTTACGTCATTCGCTCCAATTACAAATGCTACATCTGCTTGAGAAAATTCTGAATTAATATCTTCCAATTCAAAAACATCATCATATGGAACATTAGCCTCTGCTAACAAAACATTCATATGGCCCGGCATTCTTCCTGCAACGGGGTGAATTGCAAAAGTTACTTTAACACCATTTTTTTTCAAGGCATCAGTCATCTCTTTTAGTACGTGCTGAGCTTGAGCTACTGCCATTCCATAACCTGGTACGATTATTACAGATCCTGCATTCTTCATAATAAATGCTGCATCATCAAAGCCACCTTCTTTTACTGGTCGTTGCTCAACATCCTTATTAACAGCAATATCATCACCCCCAAAACCACCTAGTATTACACTTATGAATGATCTATTCATTGCGGCACACATTATATATGAGAGTATGGCCCCAGACGATCCAACTAATGCGCCAGTAATTATTAAAGCTGTATTCCCAAGTGTAAACCCGATACCCGCTGCAGCCCATCCTGAATATGAATTAAGCATAGATACAACCACTGGCATATCAGCACCACCAATCGGGATAATAATTAAGAAGCCAATTAAAAATGATAGTGCAATAATTGTTAAATAAATCTTTTGGTCTTGGTTGAAGCAAAAATAAACAATACCTGCGACGATTATAATTCCAATAAGTAAATTGAGCATGTGTTGGCCTTTAAATACTATCGGAGAACCAGACATTATTCCTTGAAGTTTACCAAATGCAATGACAGAGCCTGAAAAAGTGATTGCACCTATCACTGCTCCCAAAGACATTTCAACTAAACTTAGAGTTTTTATATTTCCCAAGGTCCCAATTTTAAATGCCTCAGGTGCATAAAATGCAGCAAGCGCAACAAATACAGCAGCTAAACCAACAAGGCTATGAAAACCTGCAACTAATTGTGGCATGTCTGTCATAGCAATTCTTTTCGCAATAATTGCCCCTACTATTCCACCAATAGCAATTGCAACTATAACGAATATAACTGTTTGAATATCTGAAGTAAAAAAATTAACCGAAAATAAAGTTGCTAAAATAGCTATTACCATTCCTAAGATTCCAAAGATATTTCCCCTTCTAGAGCTTTCTGGAGAAGAAAGCCCTCTTAAGGCAATTATGAAAAATACACCAGATACAACATACGCAATGGCAACTAGGTTTGTGAGCATTTATTCTTTATCCTCTTTCTTTGGTTTTTTCTTGTACATCGCTAGCATTCTTTGCGTTACCAGAAACCCCCCAAATATATTCACAGCGGCTAAAAGCACAGCAAGGAAGCCAAAGCCTTTAGAAAGATTTCCTAAAAGTGATAGATCATTGCTGAGAACTAGAGCAAATAATCCACCAACAATTATAACTGATGATATTGCATTAGTGACTGCCATCAAAGGTGTGTGTAAAGCAGGTGTAACACTCCATACGACGTAGTATCCTATAAAAATCGATAAAACAAATATTGTTAGTCTAAAAATATTTGGATCAACTAATTCCATTATATAAACTCCTCATTGGTTATTTCTTTATTCTTAGTGACAAGTATACCTTTGACAATCTCATCTTCCCAATCAATGCTTAATTCTTTTGTCTCACTATCAATCAATAAATCTAAAAAATTCAAAATATTTTTAGAAAAAAGAGATGAGGCATCTTGAGAAATAGTTGAAGTAATATTATTTACACCTACAACTGTTACCCCGTTCACATTATTTGTTTCACCGGCGACTGAGCATTCACAATTGCCTCCACTTTCTGCGGCTAAATCAATAATTATTGATCCTGGCTTCATAGAATTAACTTGCTCTTTCGAAATTAATAATGGAGCTTTCTTACCTGGTATTAAAGCTGTACATATAGCAATATCTTGAGATGCTAAAGTTTCAGAAATTAGATTTGCCTGCTTTAACTTGAATTCTTCACTCATTTCTTTTGCATATCCTCCAGATGTTTCAGCATCTTGAGTTTCATCATCTTCAACCATTACAAATTTACCGCCTAAGCTTTCAACCTGCTCTTTTGCTGCCATTCTTACGTCAGTTGCCGAAACAATTGCTCCTAATCTTTTTGCTGTAGCAATAGCTTGCAGTCCTGCAACACCAGCACCAAATACCATGACCTTGGCAGGAGCTATTGTTCCTGCTGCTGTCATCATCATGGGCATTGCTTTATTAAAGAGATAAGTAGCATCAATCACAGCTTTATATCCTGCTAAATTTGATTGTGACGACAAAATATCCATAGATTGAGCTCTAGTTATTCTAGGCATTAATTCCATTGCAAAAGATGTTACACCTTTATCTTTTAACTTATTTAGTGTTTCACTATTATTATATGGGTCGAGCGATGCTATTAGTACTGATCCCTCATTCATAAGTGTAATTTCATCGTCATTTGGTTTATTAATCTTAAGTATCAGATCAGATTTACTTATGTCAGTAATTTCATTCGATATTATTGCTCCACTTTTAATATATTCTTCATTAGAAAAATTTGATTTTAATCCAGCATTGTCCTGTATAACTACATTAAGACCCCAGTCCTTCATCTTCTTAACAGTGTCTGGAGAGGCTGCCACTCTAGAGTCAGAATTACTTTCTTTAAGAATATAAACTTGCATAATGATTAGAATTTATAATAAGAAAATTGCCATAAATACTAGGACTAAAACTACACCTATTGATCCCCAAACAATCAGCTTTCCAAAAAATGAATAGGTTTTTTTTTGTTCTGAAATGTCCATAATATTCAATGTAATATATTTCTTAATTTATAATTTAACAGCATTATTTTTATATAACTTTTAGTATAAAAATTCATTTTATTGAATTTTTACAATGCTTTAGAGGGCTTCGAATGATCCCAATCTATGACGAGAGATCTTAAGGCTGCTACTAATGCTAAAGGTTGGTCTACCATAATATGATGGTGGGCCTCAGGAATATTTATGATCGGAGATTTTTTGTCCATAAGCTCATGCATATATTTTGCACTTCGACCAGGAAAAAGAAGTGACTTCTCACCTCTAAATATCGCAACTCTACACTTTAAACCCTTGAGCTTGTTACGATACATCGCTTGCCTTTCAGCAAAACTTTCGCTATTAAAAATTTTCATATAGTTTGGATCAAATTTCCATGTCCATCCGCCTCTAACTTTTTTAATAGATTTTTCTGCGATATAATTCATTACGTAATCAAGTGCATCATTTTGTGAAGGGACAAGTCTAAACCTTTTTCTTATATCCGATTGTTTTTTATAAATTTTATTAGCTCTTATTTTTAAGTCAAATTTAGGTGGCTTTTCTGACGGTGGCATTATTGCTGTATCTACAATTACAAGGCCATAAAGAGTTTTTTTCATAGATGAAGCAGCAATTACACTGCACATACCTCCTAAACTGTGACCAACTAAAATTGGCTTCTTGAGTTTTTCTTTTCTACATACGCCTACAATTTCATCTCCCCAAGATTCTATTGAATATGTTTTCTTCCAATCACTCTCACCCATACCACCTAAATTCATGGCAATTACTCTATGTGTTTTTGCGAAATACGGTCCAATAAAATTCCACCATTCGGCGTGAGCCATTCCACCGTGAACAAATATTAGTCCAGGATTTTTTTTGTCACCCCAAGTATTATAGACAATTTTTGTACCCTTAACTTTAGTAGAACATATTTCTGGATTATTCGCGATTGAGTCTTTGAACCATTGAGGTGTATTTGTATTCATGAAGCGAGTTTTTCTAATGATTTAACTATTATTTTATGTAATAGCCTTGAAACTCTTTTTATCTTAGTTGTGTTTGAAAGTAAATCATTTCTGACTTCTATCAGCGCATGTGGAAGCTTATTTCTCAAACCATGCCTATACATACTGTCGCCGATCAAATCACCTTTATAAGGCTTATTGTCTCCAACATTTATTTTTTGCAATCTGAGTTGGTCAATAATTATACTGCTTAAAGTTTTGTCTTCATTTGAAAGTATCCCAAATTCTAAAAGCCTTTTTTTATCTTTAAATATTGGATTAAAGGAATGTAAAGACAAGATGACTTTAACTTGTTCATTTTTTATGGTTCGATCTATTTCTTGATGATATTTGTTATAAATTTTTTTAACCCTTAATTTTACCTCACTTTTACTAAGTCCAATATTCCCAGGAATTATTTTTCTATCTACTATTTCTGGAATAACAGTTGGGTCAGTTAAATCTCTATTTAAATCAATTAGTAGTCTTGAATATTTACCTTGAATGACTTTACATTTTAATCTATTTGATAAATCTGAACTGAGTTCTTTAACACCAAGATCGAAGGCGATGTGTTGATTTAAAAAAGAGTCTGGTAAACCTAATTTATTGTTTTCTTTTGAAACGTAGTTAGATGCATGGTCCGCAATTATTAGAATTTGATTTTCAGGGTATGCAACCAAATGTTTATTAACCTTGGCGAGCTTTCATTCTTGGATTTTTCTTATTAATCACATAAAGACGGCCCTTACGTTTTATAAGCTTATTATTTCGGTCTCTAGTTTTGAGATTTTTGAGTGAACTTCTTACTTTCATGATTGCTGCTCAACCTGAGTTGCATTAGCCTCTTCAATTCTTTTAAGTCTAACTTTTTCTTTACGAATATTATTCTTTTTAGAACGCTTTTTATTTAGTCGGGCTTCTCTAATTTTATTTGGCTTTTTCATATCTATTGCGATCTTTTATATAAAGTGTCGAAAAAAACAACATATTATTTCTCTGGTGGGCACGGTTGGGATCGAACCAACAACCCCCACGATGTCAACGTGATGCTCTACCACTGAGCTACGTGCCCTATGTAAATGAGACTATATATAGCATTATTTATTAGCTATCTATACCTATCGGGCAAATCTTTTTAAACCTTCTGGAGTGAACATTCTTTCGTCATGGGGCTCATTTAATTTCCACTGTACTTTAGGTATATCAGCAGATCTAACACTTTGCAATTGATAGCGCCTAGTCGCAAAGTCATAAGTGGCAGAATGTATAGATAAGCACATGGGCTGATCATAAAAGTTAATAATAGGAAACTCTCGATATGCCATCAAAAGATCCATATCATCAAATGTTTCTTCAGATAGCATATTATGACTATCAGTATCAAAGTACATTATTCTTTTTGGAATGATGTGACGTTTATCTTCTTTAAGTATTGCTTCTACAACATTTACTTTTACTAGCTCGTATCTTAAGAAATCTTGATTTACATGATAAGGTGTTAATATTTCTTCAATTTTAGTTTCATGAAACTTGTATGCATTGTAAGGCATTAATCTCAATTGTTCGCCAAGATCTGACCAATAATATCTATCCTTAGCTCCGTTAAAACCGTCGAATTGATCAACGGTTGTCAATCCCTGAGCAGAGCTTGGCATATAATCATAACTGATATCTGGAGCTCTACGCACTCTTCTTGTTCCTGGATTATAAACCCATGCTTTACGAGGAGCCTTGAAAGCATTAAGTGATTCGATTACTAAAGTAGAAGCGTCTGCTAAACGAGGTGGATGCGTAACTTTTGTCATCAACATGCCTTGTAAACCTGCTTCTTCACTTCTAACATATGGATTCCAAAAATTTTTAGCAATAGCTTCACCAGCACCATAAGTTTGGGTTCCATCTGGATTAATTATAAAGAATGGAGATGCGCCATATATTTCAACACCTCTATATCTTAAAATATGATTCCAAACATGATGGAGCGCTTCAGACGGATTTGGAAAAGGTATACTTCCAACTATTCCTTCAACTCCTTCTCCAGCATCAATCAATAGCGCATTTTTTTTTGTGAGTTCCAAAACTTCAGGAGGAACCGCACAACTTCGTCGTGATCGATAAATATTCATTTTGAATGTCTTAGGGTATGTCTCAAACATTTTAATTTGACCAGGAGTCAGGAGAGTCTCTTTGAATGTGATATAGTTATCGGCATTTATAGTAAATATTATCTGATCCGAAGGAAATGGATCGGGGTAAGAGTCTAATTCAGGGTCAAATTCAGAAAGAGGGCTTGTAATCGGCTCTCTTTCTCCAATGGTTTCACTAGAAAAAATTGGATCTGCAATCACATAAAATGGCGTAAGTACGACTATAATTAAAATATTAATTTTTCTAATCATCATAACTATGATAAGAGTTCAAAAATTCAAATCAATAGTAATATTTAACATATATATGAAAGAAAGTATTCGGAATTTTGTTAAAGTTGCAAACTATATAGCTGATGACGCTAGAAAAATTTCTTTAAAGTATTTTAAGAAAAAATTAAAAATTAAATCAAAAGATAAAGAGAACTTTGATCCAGTTACTATTGCAGATATCAAAGTTCAAAAAAAAATTAATGAAACTATTAAAAAATGTTTTCCAAAACATTCAATTTTAGGAGAAGAGGCCAGTCTCGAAAATATTAGTGATTATCAATGGTGCATAGATCCAATTGATGGAACTAAATCATTCATTCAAGGATTTCCTATCTGGGGAACTCTGATTTCATTATCACGAAAAAAAGAAATTATTCTTGGTATAGCAGATATACCCGCACTTGATGAGCGTTACGTCGGGTACTCAAAACTATCTTACAAGATTAAAAATGGTAAGAAGACAAAGCTTAGCGCTAGAAATACAGATAAAATCAAAGAAAGTATTTTAAATACAACCTCTCCCTATGTATTTGCAAATAAAAAAGATCAAAAAATTTTTGAAAAAATAGCGAATGAAGTAAAAACTGTAAGACTTGGTGGAGATTGCTATAGTTATTGTCTACTAGCGGATGGTCATATTGATTTAGTAATAGAAAGTGGTCTTAAGCCATGGGATATCAGAGCGCTAGAACCCATAATTATAAATGCAGGTGGAATAATAAAAACCTGGGAGGGTAATGGTATATTTCATGGGGGAAGGATTATTGCAGCAACAAATAATAAACTTTTTAAAAAAGTTAAAAGCGAAATGAATAAAAAAAAACCCAGTTAAATATAACTGGGTTTTAAATTAAAATATTTTGGCAATATATTATCCTAGGGCATCCATTACTGATTGTAATTTCATTGCAATAGACATATCTCCAGATACTTTCAATTTTCCCTGCATAAAAGCAGACGTTCCATCAACTTCACCTGATCTCATTTGCTCAAATGTTTCCATTGACATTGAAAGAGTACAGTCTGCGTCTTGGTCTTGATCTGTAACAGTATTAGGATTTGATTTGCCATCAAGAAAAATACATCCAGCTCCCTCAAAATCAAACTTAACTGTTGCACCCAAGCCAGTATCTTTACCTTCAATACCTTTTTGGAACTCTGCTAAAAGACTTGCTACGTCAGTCATAATTTTACTCCATTAGTTAATTAAGAATGGCAATAGAAACAATTTACTTTATATATGTCAACATCAAATTTATATGTTAAATATGAAAAAACCTATTTTCTGGGAAAAAGCAAAAAAGGACTTAATTAAGAAAGATAAAAAATTAGGGGTCATAATTAAAAATTATCCTAAAGATTTTCTATTTTCTAAATCTGATCCATTTTATACCTTAGCAAGGTCTATTATTGGACAACAGATTTCAGTAAAAGCCGCACAAGCAGTCTGGAATAGGTTTGAGAGTAAAGTAAAAAAAGTTAATCCAAAGAATACTTCTGATATGCATTTTATGAGCATGAAATCATGTGGTCTATCCAGGCAAAAGATTTCTTATTTAAAATCGCTGTCAGATGCATTTATATTAAAGAAAATAAATCCAAAAAAATGGAAGCAATATTCAGATGAAGAAATCATTAATGAATTAGTACAAATAAAAGGGGTAGGTAGATGGACTGCTGAGATGTTCCTTATATTTAATCTTTGCAGGCCAGATATTTTTCCTGCGGATGATTTGGGCGTTATTAAGGGGATATGTACCTGCTATAATTTAGAATATCCAATAAAAAAAGAGGCTGCTATAAGTATGTCAGAAAAATGGGCTCCATACAGATCAGTTGCCACTTGGTATTTCTGGAGAAGTTTAGACCCTATTCCTGTAGAATATTAAAATGAATAAAATTGATTTTTCATACGCATCAAAGGTTGAGCATAATTTTGCTCAACGCCTAATTATCAAAACGATTGAGTCAATTTCTGGCAAAAAGAAGTTGGAAAATTTATACAAAAATTATTCCTTAGATATTAGGGATCCGAAGAATTTCTGGACTGATATATTGGATATAATGAATATAAAAGTCATAAATAAATCAAAACATAAATTAATGATTCCAAAAAATGGATCTCTTTTGATTATTGCAAATCATCCTTTCGGAATTATAGACGGTCTTATTCTGTGTGCCTTAACGTCAAAAGTAAGGGATGATTTTAAAATAATGACACATGAGACACTTCAATTTTTACCACAAATGCAAAAATTCATATTGCCAGTCGATTTTAGAGGAAAGAAGAAAGAATCAAAGATTCTAAACATTAAAACAGCTAAAGACGCAAAAAGTCATCTAGAAAATAATGGAATCGTTATTATTTTCCCGTCGGGCGGAGTTTCTGTTGCAAGCAGCCTCAAATCAGAAGCTATTGATGATAATTGGAAATTATTTCCTGCCAAACTAATTCATCAGACCAAGACGGATGTATTGCCAATATATTTTGATGGAAAAAATGGTTTTTTATTTCACCTATTTGCCTCGAAATTAAAAAATCAAACGCTTAAATACTCTTCATATATACACGAAACAAGAAAAAAGATTGGAAAAGAAGTAACTATTTATGGCGGAGAAATAATTCATTACACAGACCTAAAAGGTAAAAAAGATAGAGCAGAATTAACTGACTTTCTAAAAAGGGAGACTTACAAACTAAAATTAATATAAATGATAGAAAAAAAAAATATTTTTGTTTACTCCTTTTATAGATTTATAAAAATTAAAAATAGAAAGTTGATTAAATTACAGGTTCTCAATTTTCTAAAAAAAACATCAATTAGAGGTACATTTCTGATTGCTAATGAGGGAATAAATGCCTCACTCTCAGGAGAAGAGTCAGAACTAAATTCCTCCATCATGATAATAAAAAAAATATTGAATATAAGAAAGTTGCAAATTAAAGTGGGGGAAACAAATTCACATTCTTTTAATAAATTAAAAGTGAGAATTAAAAATGAAATCGTTTCATTAGGTGTAGGCTCACTTGAAATTAATAAGTTAACAGGTAAATATATAAGTCCTAAGAAATGGGATAAATTTATATCACAAAAAAATATAAAATTAATTGATACAAGGAATATCTACGAAATTAATATAGGTAAATTTAAAAATTCAATCAATCCTAAAACAAAAAGTTTCAGGGATTTCCCAAAAAGATTTAAAGATCTCAATCTACCAAAGTCTCAAAAAATTGCCATGTATTGTACCGGAGGTATTCGTTGTGAAAAAGCTTCATCATATTTGAAAAAAAAAGGATATAAAAATATACATCAATTAGATGGGGGTATAATTAATTATTTAGATTTTAAAAATAATTCAAAAAATAGTTCGCAGTGGACTGGCGATTGCTTTGTATTTGATAATAGAGTTTCAATTAATAAATATTTGTTAAAAGGTAAATATTATCAATGCTATGGATGTAGAAGTCCTATATCCAAAAAAGACCTTAAATCTGAATATTACTTAAAGGGTGTTCATTGTCCAAAATGTGTAGATTTAAGATCAGATAAGCAAAAGAAAAAATCTTTAATGAGACAAAAGCAGATAGAATTATCAAAATTAAGAAAAGGTTGATTAAGTAATTTAAGATTTAATTATATTGCTTATAATACGTATAAACAAAATCAAAATTGACAAAACAATAAATAATAAAATAGAATAAATTATAACTTGAATAGTAGACGTATTAATTTGCTTAAATTTTATTTTAGTAATATCATAATTTAGAGTGTAAAAGTTTTCCTGGGCTATAGGGGTTTCTTCAAAAGCTCTAGATAGCCTTTTTAAGAATACGTTTTCTTCTAACGTACTCTTTTCTTTTCTTAATTCATATAAATTTGTCACAAAAGGCTCTATGTTTTTACGATTCTTAAGTAAGTCAATTTCTGTGTTTATTGCCTTCACACCATTCATATAAAATGGTCTTAAATTTTGTCTGAAAATTAAAGATAATTCTTCATCAACGGCTTCAACCGCGGGATCATTTATGTCACTCACCTTAAAAGTATTGTCTACTATATTTAAATTTTGCGCTATTTCCGCCTGTTCACTAAGATAGGCAATTCTTTTTTCTATTTCATAATTATAATCATCAATTGATGATTTTATTAAGCGATCTATATCCTCCAGTCGATTAAGACGAACAAAATTATAGCTATTATAAAAATTATTAAATTTATTTATTAAGAATTCTTTTGTATTTTTGTTTGCTTCATCTAATACATATTCAATTATATTAAAAATTTCACTAGTATCTTCTGATGAATATATGACAGTGTAATCGCCTACATCAATATTTTCTAATTTAGTATTTTTTATTTCAGAGCCTTTAAAAACCTGAAATTTATTTGATTTAGTTATTATATAGTTTTCACGTTCTTGCTCGTTAGTAAAATTGTAGCCAGTGTTTAAAATTATTTTAGCAATCCCATTTTTCACTTCTTGTCTATCTAATATTTCATCTATGACAAGTTCCTGTAAATATTCAGGTGTAATAGAAATTATTTCTTCTTCTTCTAATATTTCAGCACGATCTGAATTGCTAGATATTAATTTAAAATTATTATATTTTTCATTTTGTTTAATGTTGATTTTTTTTAAGTTAAGTGATCCTTCATAAATTGGCTTGCTGTTAAAAATAAAATAAAAAGCGGAACTAGTAATTAGCAATAATAGAACTACAAAATAATATCGTAAATTGAATATTTCGATAAAAAGATCTTTAATTACTATTTGCTCTGTATCGTCCATTTTTTTTTAAACCTTTTTGATGTTTTTTAAACTTTGGCCAGTCATCTGATGAAATAATATAACCAATACATTTTTTAGATCCACATTTACAAACATGATCCTTATAATCATCTTTATCATATTCATATCCATAGTCATAGGATAACTCATTTCCCATCTTGATATTCTTTATTGAGACAATCCATATTTTGCCTCGATTTATTGTTACCTCACAATTAGGATTACAGGAATGATTGATATACCTTGCTTTATTGTACTTTGGAGAACCGTCAATGTCATATTTCTTATTTAATTCAAAAATATAAACAGAACCAGTTTCTTTAGATTTTAGATATCTTCTTATCCTTTTTTCTGAGCGCCTGTCACCCTCGGCTTTAGATACCTTTTCGCCGATGTACTCAATTATCTTAGTGCCCTTAGTTATATTTTCAGACGCAAATAGTCCTGACCCATGCATTTTTGATTTCTTAACTTTCCACATAATTTAAGCAATAAGGATAATATTAGTTTTGACTTTTTAAAATTCAATAACATATAACTTACTTATACTATTATAATTTTCAATAATAATTAGAATATAGATGAATTATTATGAGCTCTACAACAATCAAATTTATTAATCACGCCTCTGTTTTAGTTAAGAGTGAGAATACTTCGCTTTTATCAGATCCCTGGTATTACGGCGACTCATTTCATAAAGGTTGGAATCTTTTAGTTCAACAAAGCAAAGAAGAAATTAGTTTAATATTAGATGAGGTAACTCACATATGGATATCACACGAGCACCCCGATCATTTTTCTGTGAAATTTTTTATAGACTTTAAAGAAAAAATCACTGCCCAAAAAATTAATATTTTATTTCAAAGAACTAATGACAAAAGAGTATTTAATTTTTTAAAACAATTAAAGTTGGATGTCACAGAGATAGATTTTAATAAAGATCATGCTTTAGGCCCAAATTACAAAGTTAAATGCATTAAAGATGGTTTCTATGATTCAGCTTTATTAATTAGTACCCGTGACAAGAAAATATTAAATCTAAATGATTGCGAGATTAGAAACATTAAGAGAGCAGAACAAATTAGAAAGATTACGGGATCATGTGATATTCTATTATCTCAATTTAGTTATGCAGCATGGAAAGGTGGAAAAGACAATATTCTTTGGAGAAAAAAAGCTGCTAATGAAAAAATACAATCCTTGAATGTTCAAAGTAGGGTATTTAAACCTAAAGTTTTAATTCCTTTTGCTAGTTATATTTATTTTTCAAATACAAGAAATAAATACTTAAATGATTGCGTAAATACACCTAATCAATTACTTGAGGAGCTGAAAGAAAATAATGTACATTTAAATGTGATGAAGCCATTTGATGAGTTTGATGGAACGATTGACAAAAATCAAATATTTGAAGCTCTGAAATATTGGGATTTTCATTTTAAAAATATAAATAAAAAAAAGATTTATGATTATGTGATGTGTTCAGAAGATGAATTAAAAAACTCTTTTAAAGCATATAGAAAAAGAATATTTTCTAAAAATAGTAAATTTTTATTATATTTTGCAAAATTTCTAAGCCCAATAAAAATATTTAAGAATATTACAATATACCTTGATGATATTAAAAAAACGGTTGTCCTAGACTTATTTAGTGAAACTTTAATCTTTAATAATGAAAGTCCAGATTTAATAATGTCATCTGAATCTCTAAACTTTATGTTAAATAATCCGTTTGGCTTTGATACTTTGACTGTAAATGGATGCTTTGAAGAATATAATAAAGGTGGGTTTGCAAAAGCAACAAAATCTCTTGCACTTGAAAACTTAAATAACATGGGCATCATGTTTAATATTAAAATATTTATAAATTACAATGTAATTTTACTTTTTTTAGAGAGACTAAAAAACGTAGAAAAAAATCTTGATCTAAAGAGTATATAAATAACTCTATAGATTATTTTTTTTTAAATAATCAGAAAACCAAGATATTGTTTCAGTAAGACCAGTATTTAAATTATATCTTGGCTGCCAACCAATATACTTTTTTATCTTTTTGTGGTCCATTATTTGTAAATTAATTTCACCTGTAGTCTTTTTATTTTTCATTTTTTTTAATATAAGATTGAAGTCTTTTTTATTATCACATAACTTAAAAATAAGTTCTAAAATTTCTCTCACATTATATCCTTTATTTGTGCCAGCATTAAAAACTTGTCCTCTCATTTTTTCAGGTTTAATAAATATTTCTTCAGCAATTTTCATATATAGTTCAGCTACATCTTGAACATAAATAAAATCCCTAACTTGGGTTCCATTTCCTCTGGGAATAAAAGAACTATAATTTAATGCCGACCTTATCCCATCGGGTATAACTGCAGAAAAATTAAGTTGCCCTGGGCCATAAATGTTGCAAAATCGGGTGACCATAATTGGCATTTTAAATGGCTCATTAGAGTAGCTTTTTGAAATCATATCTGCACAAGCTTTTGAGACATCATAAGGAAACTGAGGTATGAGAGGATAATATTCTTTATAAGGCATTGCAGATTTAGGATAAGAACCGTATGCTTTATCAGAAGAAGCAACAACTATTGATCTTACTTTTTGTTTAGATTTTTTGATGGACTCTAGTAGTGAATATGTCCCCCTTATATTTGTTTCGAATGTATAAAAGGGATTAGCTAATCCTATACCAACTTCTACTTGGGCCGCAAAATGAAAAACAATACTAATACTATATTCATCAATTACTCTTTGTATTAAAACTTGGTCATTCAAATCGCCATTAATAAGGGTAATTTTTTCAACTAAATTCTCATAATAAATAAAAGTATTTTTTTTCTCATCACGAATTAAACCAAATACATTTGCCTTATGATTAATGAGATTTTTAGCTAAATTGCCACCAATGAAACCATTGATACCAGTTATAAAAACATTTTTATTTTTCCAAAAATTTTTCATTTTGCTAATCTATGTATATTCCTTGTAAGTTTATTAAGCTCCTCTTCAGTATTAACTGTATAATGTAATCCCTTGTGTTTATAGCCATACATTAAGTTTGATTTTATTAAATATGAGAGAAATCTCTCAAACTTTCGATATTTTTTAATTACATCAATCAAATTACTTGAAAAATAAAAGTAACCAATATTTATCCAGCTATCTAAAATTGGCTTCTCTTTGTATGAAACTATTTTATTTTTTGTATCTGAGTTCATTAATCCAAATGTTGATCTAAGCCTCCATATTGCTATACTAGCTAGACCCTTGTGAGTCTTATGAAATCTAACTATATTATTTACTCTAATATTTGACAGAGTGTCTCCATAAAATACCATAAAGTCATCTTTTCGATTAAAATGCTTAATACATTCTTTTATTCTCATAACAATATCTACATTTCCGGAATTAATAATTGTTACTTTTTTCTTCAATTTTTTATTAATTTTAAAATATTCTTCTATTTTTTTAGACCTGTATCCCGTCGCAATATAATATTCATCTATGCTACTTTGTTCTAAATGTTCTAATAAGTAACCTAAAATTGGTTTTGAATTTATTTTTACTAGCGGTTTAGGAATTTTATTTGTAAGAGGCCTTAATCTTGAACCTTCACCTCCACACAAAATAATTGCCCTTAATTTCTTTTTATTAATCATATCCATTCGGGTATTCGCGATTCCATTTAAATATAGAGTTCCAAATTTGTTCTAGATTTCTTTTTGCACTCCAATTAATTAACTCATTTGCTAGCGAGGTATCTGCAAAGCAACACTCTGCGTCACCCGGCCTTCTTTCTTTGAAAACATAATTTAGTTTCGTTTCTGCAAATTGATTATATGAATTAATTACTTCAAGCACACTTATGCCTTTGCCAGTACCCAAATTAATTGTAATACTTTTTTTATTTTCACTAATATAGTTGAGTGCCTTTATGTGTCCTTCTACCAAATCCATAACATGAATATAGTCTCTAATAGGTGTTCCATCTGGTGTATCATAATCTGAACCATATATACTTAATTCATGACCACTCTTTTTTGCAAGATTAGTTATCACAGGAAATAAATTATTTGAAATTTCTTTAGCATGCTCACCAATTATACCACTTTCATGTGCTCCTGCTGGATTAAAATATCTCAAATTTGCAAATTTAATAGATTGATTTAATCCACACATATTTTCTATAATTTTTTCACATATAACTTTCGTCTGAGCGTAAGTATTTAGAGGTCTTAACTTATCAGTTTCTTTCACAGGTTTACTACTTGTCTCTCCGTATACACTCGCACTGCTGCTAAATATTATTTTATTACAGTTGCTACCTTTAATTGTATCCAGCAAAGATAATGTTGTATTGATATTATTATCATAATACTCAAGGGGGTGTTTTGTTGATTCCTCAATAGACTTAAATCCTGCTAGATGAAAAACGCTATCAATGCTATGTTTCTCTATAATACTTGCTATCTTTTTCTTTTCCTGAACCTTAGCTTTGTAAAAAAAAACTTTGTTATTTATAATTTTTTCTAAATTCCTCAAAACGTTTAGATGACTTCGTGATAAGTCATCTACGATAACTGGACTAAGGCCCTTCTTGGCTAGGGCAATATATAAGTGACTTCCTATGTATCCTAATCCACCTGTTATGAGAATATTAGACTTCATTATCTTTAGGCCTATAACCTATAATTTCATTCATTAGAATAGATTTAATTTTTCTTATATCTGATGATTCAGCGAAATTACTTATTTCATCAATCAATTCAATAATTTCGTTATATTTAACTATTTTTTCTCTAGCCTTGAGTATATGAGGCCTATCAGTTTTCTTCATATTATTATCAACTATCAACTCTTCATAAAGTTTCTCACCTGGCCTCAAGCCAGTTATTTTTATTTCAATATTTCCATTAGGATTGTCTTTATTTTTTTCAGTTAGTCCTGAAAGTTTTATCATTTTTTTAGCTAAATCTAATATTTTAATTGGCATACCCATATCTAAAACAAAAATTTCATTATCACTCTGAAGCAATGTGGATTGTAAAACTAATATTGCGGCTTCCCTTATTGTCATAAAATACCTTGTCATCTTTTCATCAGTAAGAGTAATTGGACCGCCTTCATTAATTTGCTTGTAAAAAAGTGGAACAACTGATCCTGATGAGCCAAGAACATTACCAAATCGAATAATTGAGAAATTTATATTATTAGTATTTAATTCTTTTGACTTAGATATAGCATGTATAAGTAGTTCGGCCAGCCGCTTTGTGGCGCCCATTATATTTGTAGGTCTGACAGCTTTATCAGTTGAAATGAGAGTAAAATTTTGTATTTTGAATTTTAAAGCTAATGTTACTAAGTTTTTAGTTCCTAGAACGTTATTAGTAATGGCCTCCGTAATATTGTTTTCAACTATAGGCACGTGTTTATATGCTGCTACATGGAATATAATGTCAGGATTATGCTTCGTGAATGTGTTTTCGACGGTTTTCTTATCTCTAATGTCACCAAGGCATGAAATTATTTTAATTTTTAAATTTTTATTACTTATTCTTTCTAATAATTCACCTTCAATTGTGTATAAATTAAATTCGCTGTGATCAAAAAGAATGATTACTGAAGGTTCATGAAAAATTATTTCCCTACATATTTCACTTCCGATTGATCCCCCAGCACCACTTACAAATACAATCTTTTTTGATATATTATCCAGCTTATCATTCCTAATACTTATTTTTCGATCAATTAAATCTCCTATATCAAGTTCTTTAAAGTCACTTAAAGAAGCTGCTTCACCTAATACACTAAAATTTTTTGGTATTTTTTTAATTTCTACGTTAAAGCTCTCAACTTCTTGAATTACCTCATTTATTAATTCTGAACTTGTATTTTCTAATGCAATAATAATAGAATTGATATTATGTCTTTCAATTAAACTTTCTAGCTGTTCCGGTCTATAAATTGAAACATTATTTATTAATTTTCCATGGTTAGTACTTTTGTAATCAATGAAGCCTCTTAAATTATATTTAATTGATCTTTCAAGTACTTTTGATGCATTTATAGCATTTTCACCTAAACCATAAATTAACACATTTTTCACATTAACAACATTCACAAACTCACTAACTAAATAAATAGTAATTATTCTGGATAAAAGGATTGTTATTAAAAATAAAACACAATATATGATGCCTACAGATCTTGGAACTAAGTCAAATTGAAAAATAAATAAAGTAATAGTGAAAAATACACCACTAATCAGTGTTGCAATTATAATCTTTCTTAGGGTTGATAGTCCTAAATATTGATGAATTACCTGATATATTTTGAAATATAAAAATACAATTGTGAATATTAATACCGCAATAAAGTATGTGATTATTTCATTTTCGAGAGGTAATCTAAAAAGTTCATAACGTATTGAGTAAGCAAACCATAAACATAGAAGTGATATAATACAGTCATTTAAGTAAACTATTAATTGCTTATACAAACGCTCTAATCTAATAAGTCGTGTTATTAATCTTTTGAATATAGGCATTACTTATATAAATGTTTTAAAAATATAAAAAATATCTGACATTAATGACCAATTATTAAGATATTGTAAATTTATTCTTACTTTGTCCCTATAAATTTTTTTATTTTCTTCTTCAACATCTGTGGCTTTTGAAAGTAAGTGCTCCTCATTTTTATATTTAAGAGTTGCCGGACCAGTTATGCCTGGTCTTAATGATAAGATTACTTTTTCATCTCCCTTTAACATATCAGCAAAGCCTTCTACATCTGGGCGCGGTCCTACAAAACTCATGGAGCCGTTTAAAACATTAAATAATTGCGGCAACTCATCAATTTTATAATCTCTAAAAAATCTTCCTATAATAGAAATTCGTGGATCATTCAATGATGTAGTAGTAGAAAATATAAATTTATCTTCATACATTGTCCTAATTTTAATAATTTTAAATTTTTTTCCATTCATGCCGACTCTATCTTGAAGAAAAAAACCGTTTTTGCGATGAAAAATAGTTGACAACATCCATGCCAAAATAATTATCCAAATAAATATAGATATACCAAACAATGCCATTAATAAATCGAATGATCTTTTTATAAATCTATTAATTAATGATAGTTTCATTTTTTTAATTTTCTAAATAAGCAATAGTATTTTCAATATATTTAACTTCTTTAGGATCAAGTTCTTTTTTTCCTTTTCCGATGTTCATTGAGGTTATATTTTTTGTATCATTTTTATTATATCTCTCCATTGGAATTTCTAAAAAACGAGATATCTCTGAAACAAACTTGTATGGGTGCGTAACCAGATCCTCATATTTAATGACTAGTTTTTGATTATCACTAATATTTTCTTCAGATTTTTTTGATTGACTTACACATTCAAACCATTGATAGATAGATTTTTTGAGGAGATCCTTTTCTTCTATTATATTTTTTCCATCCTCAAGCTTTGGACCCCACTCCAATTTTTTTCTACCTGTAACAAACTCATACATCAAAGAAATAAAAATATTATAAATATCTTCTAATAGATCATATCGATTATACCAGGAGATTTTTTTTATAAAGTTTTTTTTATTATGACCATTTTTCCAGCATCTAAAAATTGATTCAATAACATCATACTTATTACGATAAATATAAATAAACTTTGCTTCAGGAAGTACTTTGTTTACGTAAGGAACTCTTAATGAATTTGCACACGTTTTTTCAACAATAAATTGTGACTTTTTAATGTTTGATAATTTATTGAATTGTTCTCTCATATAATTTCTTTTATTTTCATCTATATCATTTGCTGAGAATTTGTCTGATTTATTTTTTTCGTGTCCATGTCTCCACATAAAATTTATTTCATCAAATGGCCATGTTGAAACATTATCGAATGAGGTAATTATATTTCTTAACATTTTTGTGCCTGATCTTGGTGCGCCAATTATTATAACTGGCTTATGATTTAATTTTTTTTGAATCATCTTTACCTTTGTTGTTTAGCATTATTGCTAGAATTATTTGACCTGCAGCAGTCATTGCTACTGGGTAATGAAAGGTAGCAAGAAATAAGAGAAATATTGAAAACAATTGATTATTACCTTTTGATAAATACAAAATTAAATTTAAAAAATATATAACCATACCTAAAATACCAATCGTACTAAGCATAATAAACCATCCATGATCGCCTGTTGTTGCTGGAGAGTTTGAATTAATTTGACCTCCAAGTAACATGGTTATCTCATTTAATTGATAAAAATAGGACATATAACTTTCTAATTTAGAAAAGAATAATCTAGTGAGATAATTGATATGAATTTTTTGAAATACTGTTGTGTCTAAATTTATGGTAAAATTTATATATACAAATGTAATTATAAAAATAAATATTGAAATAAAAAAAATATAAAATATGTAAAGTGATTTTATAACTTTGAGTTTAATTAATTTAAAAATTAAAAAAGTAAAATACAAAATAAATCCAGTTGTGGAGTAAAAAAGTATTACAGAAAATGTAATTAATAGCCAATCAAACCAATGAGTACGATAATTATTTAGATTAATTGAAGCAAAAATTACAATTAATATCGATACTGATAATGTAGCATTGCCTGCAAAAGACATTGGCCTATAATAGAAATTATAAAAAAGAAAGTTTTCACTTCCAGGTCCAGTATAAATTTCCCATGGGTCAATAAATATATTAATTAAAATTACTTCACCTATAACAAAGAAAACTAGAATACGAAAAAGAAAAATATTTATTAAATTTTGAACATTAAATAATCTAAATAAATAGAGGTATATAAAAATTCCAAGCCAAAACCTAAAATTTTGCATTGGTACAATTGAATTATCCGCCATAAAAATTGAGATTAGAAGGTAAATCAATAGTAAAGGTATTATAATTAACTCACGCAAGCTCAAGTTAATTTTTGAAATATAAATTATTAAAATCCCTATGGCTAATATAAGTGAGGCTAAAGATGTATTTATATATGCAGAGAATATACCAGTATAAAAAACTAGAAACAAAAGTGAATTTAATAGTGTAGGATATGACTCGTAAATTCTAATAGTTGTCATAAATACTAGTTAATAAAATTTAATTTTTTTAAATATCTTACGTCGGTGTCTCATCCAGTCCCACTGCCCTCTAATCTTTTGTTTTAGTATATTTTCATTGTCAAGTGAGTAAATAGGCGTCCTTGATAAAAGTAAAAGATCAGAATGATCATCATTAATTTGATTAATGCTAGTGAAACCAATTTTATAACCTATATCCGCTGCACAGTCTCTCACTACTCGATTAACTGAACCATTTGGATAAGAAATAGTGTTTATTTCTTTACCTAGAAGATCCTCTAGATAAGCTTTACTATTATATAATTCATTTCTTATTTTTTTTTCGTCATGCTCTGCCAAGTTAATATGATTAAATGAATGAGATCCAATATTAACATTTTTGCAATTTGACAAGTCAATTAATTCTTTTTTATTCAAAAATCCTTCTTTTTTTTGTTTAACATTGTTTGCAGTTACGAAAACAGAAAAAGGAATCTCAAATAAAGAACATAACTTTTCTGCGATATAGTAGTTATTAGCAAAACCGTCGTCAAAAGTAATGGATAAGCCTGTAGGTATTTTCAAAAGGTTTTCTTCTTTTAGGGAAACCAAGTTATAGTCTTTAATAATTTTTATGTGTTTTTCGAATAGATCATTGGGCATATTATAAATGTCATAAATATCATCCTCAACTTTGCGGTTTATTGAATGATACATTAAGACTCTTAACCCACTTTTTTTCTGGGAGAAAGCATAAAATATCATAGAAATAATTCTATATATTAAATATTTGTGTTTAAAATTCAGGACCATTTAATCATAACTTTAATTAGAAAATCAGTAAAATCTCTCATAAGTGGAAAATTAGACCAACTAAACTCGCCCACGTAATTGATATTTGAAGCTCCCGTTCCCTTTTTAAAATTGTACACTGTTTTATTGTTTATTCTATCAACACCACCTAAATCATAAAACTTTATATTAAGATTTTTACATTCCTGATATATTCTCCATAATAAACCGTACCCTGCATAATATTTTCTTCCTTCAAAAGTTGAAATGGAAAATATGTCATATGCAAGCTGCTTATTAATTATTATTGCTCGCAGCGATATTATTTTTTTTTTGTCATTTTCACAGACATACACCATGAGGTCATCTTGAAAAATATTTATTAGCGATTTTATTTGATGTAGACTAAATTGTTTTTTAATTTTTTTAAAATTTTCTAATTTGCGATACAGATTAAATATTTTATTTGGATTAGGATTATTCCATCTATAAATATTAAGCTTTTTTCTATTAAATCTTCTAAGATTCTTACTCCAATTTTTACTCAATAGTACATCCTTCTGAAAATCAAAACTTAGTGTTTCATTGCTAGATAAAGTAGTAGTGCACTCTTTCCAATCATTTTCCATCAGTAGGTTTTTTATTAAATAATTTTCATTGAATAAAAACTTTATCCTTAGATATACAAATTTAATATTTAAGGCCTCCTTTATTTCTTTTTGTAAATTATCTCTAATAATTTCATGATTTCTAAAATTTAGTCCCTGACACCAAGCCACAGCAAAGCCAAAAGGTAAATACCTTATTAAAATAGTAAAATTTAATCTTTCACTTTTATGACCAGGCTCAATCAACCTATAAACTTTCCAATTTGAATTTTTTATATATTCTCCCCAAAGAAAAGTTTGATGCATACTATGATTGCCTGAGGATAACAAATGATTGTCCCAATCTTCTTTACTTCCTTTCCAAATCTTAAATTTCATATTAAAAAATCAATAAAATAAATTTCTTTATAAAAATTTGGACATGAAAACTCAATTTCTTTAGGCAGATCTGGCCATTTAACACAAGTCAATCTATATTTTCTTGCTATTTTCATAACGAGTTTTGCATTATGGTTTGTAGCTATAAATGGAAAACCATATGGTGAAGTATATTCTGGAAGTTGGTTGAATATTGGCTCTATATTATGATTGTTTAATAACTTAGAGAATTTAGAAAATAAATTTCTTCGTCTTTTTTGCTCATCTACTCTTATTTTTTCAAATTTTTTAAGGTCACGCAATGATGAGGCATGTATATTTTTTATTTTTCCAATTCTCTCTTCAGCATATGGGTGTGGTTTTGGAATGACATTACCAGTCAGAACATAACGAATAAGTCTTGATAAATCTTCAAGATATGAGGATATTGGTAAGTGTAATCTTTTTTCTAAATACCTTGAAGTATTTTTAATGATAAATCTTATAGGCAAATTAGACTTAATAGGCTTAATCACATCAGGTTTCAAATAGCCATTATTATTATTTATATACAAAATTGCACCATCATAAACAGGAATTATTTTTCTCAGACTCGTAAAACCCAATGAAGCTCTCATGCCCAATTCATTGCCATTTTCATCATGACTTAAATATCCATGAGCATTGTCTTCAATTAGTATGCTACCTATTTTACTACAATATTCATGAAACTTTTTTAAAGGTGAGGGGAATCCAAAAAAATTTACAGCCAAAACTACCTTAATATTAGGATGTGATGGAAATGACTTTGGTTGCAGATTTCTATCAACCTCATAAAATTTGTACCTCAAATTTAATTCATTTATAGAAGATAGGAGATCACGACATATAAAACCTGGCAATAAAATTATATCTCTCTCTTTTAATTTTAGAATTTCAAGAGAAGCTTTAAATGCATGTCGAGCGCAACTATAGTAGTAGATTTCAGAATTTTTATACGCTTTATTTTGCATTTAATATTATAGATTTGAACATTAGATTAGTAAAATTTTACATATTATATAATATAGAAAGAATGATTTTGGATCTGACAGTTATAATTCCCTATTATAACGAATCTGAAACGATAATAAAAACTTTAAATCAAATATCAATTCAGACATTTAAACCAAAAAATGTAATATTAGTTAATTCTTCTAGCACTGACAATACATCAAATATTATAGATGAATGGATAAATGGAAATAATGATGAGCTAATTAAATATATTAATCTTTATAAAGAAACCAAACTTCCCTCATCTTCAAAAAATGTAGGCTTGGATAATACAAACACAGAATATATTGCATTCATGGATTGCGAATTAGAGTTTGGAAAGTGTTGGATTGAAAACCAATACAATAGGTTAATTAAATATCAAAAAGATATTGTATTTGGAAGTGTGCAATTGAGTGGCATGAATATTATTGATAAATGTGCAGTTGCACATACTTATGGATACTATTCGATAAAAGAATGTATTCCAGGAAGTATATTAAAAAAATCTTTATTCCACAAAATTGGAAAGTTCAAAGAACATAGAAGTGGCTATGATGTATTGTGGCGAAATAAACTAAAAAAAGTTAACAATAACTTTCATACACCATATGAGCCAATAGTGCATTATATGAATATAAACTACTCAGACAGTTACACACACTTATTTAGAAAGACATTTATGTATACATATACGTCTGAAGAAGCATTTATGAACTCAAAAAATAGTTTATTACTTTTATTATTTTTGATCATTATAGTGATGTTATTTTTTTCTCCACTATTCAGCATTTTTACAACTAGTGCTTATTTTACTTTTAGGTCATTTATTTTACCAGTAATTAAGTCGCACATAATTAAAAGTGAAATGGCTAAAGTTGATTTTTTGTATAATTTAATTATTACTGCAATTATTATTGATATGGGAAAAGCACTCGGAACTATAAGGAATTTATTAAATATTTATGGAAAATAAGACTATTTTTTTTATTGCAACAAGATGGTTCGGTGTTCTTAAAAATACTGAGCTTTTAAGAAAAATTATTATAAAAAATAATTATGATATCCATGTTTTAGGAAGAAAAGACAATTTATATGATAAATATAAAACAGAAAATACTATCTTTCACGAATTGCGTATTAAATCTTCTTATTTTTCATTTTTATCAGATTTTTTAGATATAGCAAAAATAGTTTACTTGATATTAAAATTTAAACCTAAAGTAATCCATTCATTTAATCCAAAACCAATTATGATCACTTATTTTGCAATAACATTTTTTAAAAAAATTAAATTTTTTTCCTCTCAAACAGGTATGGGTAATTTGTTTACTAAAAATAAGTTCTTATTTCCAATTATTTTTAAATTACTAAAATCTGTGAATGACAGATCGTCTAGCGTTTTTTTTTATAATAAATTTGACGCTAAATTTTTACGATCCAATAATTTGATATCAACAAAAAAAATAATTTATGTAGGACCATATGTTAACGTCAAAGATTTCTTTTTAAAGAAAGATAGAAATAAAAAAGATTTTATACGCGTAATATGCATTTCCAGACTCCTAAAGCAAAAGGGTGTGATTGAATTTATTGAGGTAGCTAAAAGATATAAAGAAGATAAGAAAAAGAGAAAAGTAATATTTTTGTTAGTTGGTGAGTTTGAATATACGCATGACGATAGAATTTCCGAAGAATTCATAAATAATGCTGTAAATAAAAAAATAATTGATAGAGTTGGCTTTACAAAAAATATTAAGAAGCTTTTACACAAAAGTGATATTTTATTCTTACATTCTTATCGTGAGGGCGCTCCTAGTGTAATTGTTGAAGCATCAGCTGCAAAAATGCCAACAATCGGATCTGATGCTATTGGTGTAAAAGATTTAATTATAAATGGCAAAACAGGGTTTACATCAAAAGCAAGGAATGTTGACCTTGCATATAAATCGCTACTCAAGCTAGTAAATAATAAAAAATTAATTAAGAAATTAGGTAATAACGCTTATGAAAAAATTGCGAAACCAGTAAATATTGAGGAGTCAACAATGAAGCAAGTCAAGGCGTATAATAGAGATACAACGTTACTTAATTAATAATTTTAGGATTATGTATTTTGATACAAATTTTGGATTATTCAGAAATAACATGCACAGCGTTTTAAAAAAATTAAAAATATCTTTTCTTGCCAATAAAGATTTTGAATTAGTTAATTTTAGTCGTGTCTCAATATCAAATCTTAATTTTTCTTTTTTTTCTAAATCCAAATCAAGTGATTGTATGTGGCACATAATAACATTTCTTATGTTCTTTCTATGCAGGCTATTATTCTTAGAATTATTATTACTATGTAGTCTAAATTCCCCTAAAAATTGTCGAATTGAGTGACACCTTGCTCCAGATCTAAATATTTTTAGCCAAAAATCATAATCTTCTGCAGTTATAAAATTTTTATTCTCACTAAATAAAATTTTTTGTTTAGCAATATAATCCTTACTCACGATTGTTGCTGATGGCGAAAAATGGTTACCATAAATAAGTAAAGATCTATAAACATCTTTGACCAGATTTCTTCCATATATAAGACTTTTTTTTTGTCTATGGGGTAAATTTATTAGAAATTCGTCAGTTGTGTATACATCATGATAAGGTTTTTTATAAAATTGACTTATAAAAATTTCAAGCCTTTTCGGATACCATATATCATCAGCATCCAAGAAAGCAATCCACCTGCCACTCGAATATTTGATACCTTGGTTTCGTGAAGCTCCTATAACACCACAATTTCTGAATTGAATAAATTTAATTCTATTATCTTTATACTTATTAATAACATGCTTAGTATTATCATCAGAAAAGTTATCAATTATTATTAATTCCCAGTTACGATATGTTTGATTAATTATAGATGATATAGCTTGATCGAGAAGTTTACCCATGTTGTAATTAGGGGTAATTATAGAAATTAAAGGTTCAAAATTCATAAAAGCTTATTTTGTACTTTTATTAAAAAATTTTTCCATTTTGTCAGACCAGGATCATGCCAAATTAAGTTATTCTTATAAATATTATTTTTTTGATCTATTTTGAAGGAAATTAAATATTCCCGCAATTCGTTTTCATTATTAACAAATAAAACAGAATTAGAAAATTTTTTAAAGGGCGAAAAATCAATATTAGAATTACTTTTAAAGATTATTAATGGAATTTGCAAAATGTATGCGTCAATTGATGCACCTGAATTGGAAACTGTAAGAGCAAGATCGTAATTTTTTAAAATATTAATTAATAAACCATTAACTATTTTTACTTTATGGTTAATCATATCTTTATGAGCAAAATATTTGCCAGAATGAAATTTTACATGCCATTCAATATGTTTCTTGGTATTTCCGATCTTATTAATAATTTGAATCAGCTGTTTATTTATAGCCATGTCAATATCGAAAAGTATCAGAATTTTAATTCTATCATTGTATTGCGCTGTTTGATCAGAAACAGGTTGTTGTAGCTGTTTTCTGCTTACCATTGATACTTTATTTTTATCAAATAAATGATTATATCTTAAATTTTCTACTTTAATTAAATCATTTCTATTATAACCCATTTCAAGAAATAATTTATGTGCGACCTCACTAGAAGTAGCTACGTAATTTGGCTGAAGGAAATCTATAAATTCATGTTTATTTTTGTTTATAAACGATGTGTAATATCGAAGATCCCAATAACGTAGAATCCCATATTGATATCCAATTATCGTCTTGTGTCCATGTTTTCTCCATCCATGAAGTAGGGCTCTTTCCCATCCCTGATTTTCCATAAGATAAATCATTAATTTTTGGGTTGGTAACTCAGACAAAAATTTATCAATTTGTAATGACCATAATATATTTTTAAAGCAAATTACTCCATAAATTGACTTATTAAAATCATCTCTTAGAACTTTCCACAACGAGAGATTCGATCCCACAGGCTCAAATAACTTTTTTATATTTCTTTTAAAAATAAATCTTAAATAAATTTTAAAATATATAATTATGGATTGTATAATTAATTTAATACTTAAAAAACTATCTAAACAATCATGAAAGTCGAAATTTTCATTTAAATTTGTGCCATTAATGATACTAGATGTAATCTTTGGGTTTTGATTATCAAAGTCAGATACGTAATGACTCATCCAATAAGAAGTGAAACCCTGATCTTTGATTAAATCTGGTAGATTGCCAAATTGACTACTATAATCAATTTTTAATTTACTATTATTCTCTGAAGCTTTATTAAAATATGAAAAAAAAATAATATCATATTTTTTTAAAATTTCTTTTGATTTTGATATTTTGATTAATGGACGTCTATAGAAGTAAAAAGATATAGCATATAAAATCACTTTTAAAAAATTAGGTAAAAAATTCTTACTTAAATTATAATTTACCTGTACGTTATTTTTAACTATTAACAAAATAATGTTGTATTTTTTACAAAGTGTCCTTACTATACCTATAATATTAAGGTCACTACATACAAAGTGTATTTTTTTTGGATTATTTTTTTTTATAATTTCTTCAATCGCGATAAGCTTAATTGAATTATTAGGTCCATCAGATTTATAATTACTTTTTTCAAAAATAAGTGACATCCACCACAAATTATAACCTTTAAAGAAATTAAAATATTTGTAGAATTTTTTATTTTTAAAATTTTTTAGACCTACATCATCGATAAATTCATTGTATCGATCTCTTATGATATTATCATTTTCTTCTACAAATTTTATTATCGAAATCTCATCCTTAATTTGAGTATTTTGATCCCAATTAAGTACAAATTTTTTATCCATTTTTTTTTATTTTAAATACAATGTCATTGCCACTTAGATCATTAATATTATCAAATTCTGTTTGCATTTCCAGAAGGCCTGCAAGACTCATATTTCTATATTTATCAAAATTACTATTTATTGTTGATGCGTAATAATACATTGAAGCATAAGAAAAAGTCATGTGATCTTCGATACACAAATTAAACTTATTGCAATAATTATTTATTGATTGGAAATTAAAATGAAATAGATGTATTGGCAACTCTAGCATTGAAGAATCCTCTTTGTAAATATTTCCATCAATATTCGGAACACATATTATTGCTCGCCCATCATCTCTCAATCTTTCATATAGAAATTGAAAATATTTACTTGGTGAGTGAACATGCTCAAGAGACCAGTTTAATCTTATTACATCAAACTTAATTTCTTTAGGAATTTGATCAATATCTTGATAAGCATTACAAAGATATTTTAATTGATTATAAGCATGTAAATTTGGCTCAACTCCATATAAAGAAGTAGAAACTTTTTGATAGCTCCTCAATGTGTGCTGAGCACCCCAGATATGAGTATTATTTCCATTTCCACAACCAATATCTAAAAAAGCCATATTTTTCTTTTTTTCAATAGGATACCTTAATTTTGGCAAAATATTTAATTTGAGCTTAGAATTTAAAATGGGAATATGAGCAAAGATTTTTAAAGTGAAATCATTAATCAAAAATTTTTTTAGAAACAAAAATAAAATATTATTACCATTTTTCTGCTCGTGAGCATAATATTCATCGGAATAATATTCTGTAATTTCGTCTATAGTTGGTCTAGGATTAGTGTAAACCAAACCACAATTATTACATTTGACAACATTAAAAATTTTACTTGTTTGTCTGTGTAAAAGATCTTTCTGTTGTGCGAAAAGAGTACTATTTTCACTGTTACAAAAATCACACTTAATCTTTTCCATTATCCTCTTTCGATTGTTTTGAGTGCTCATAAAGTATGAATCCAATTGGCAAATAGTATAGTATTGAAGTCCAGTTATTAAAAACATTTTGGCTTGGCATGAATGGCCATAATGTAACAAAAAGTGCAATATATAGACATATTAAATGATCGTTATAAAACTTATGTTTAGTAAAAAAATTTGAGTATATTTGTCTTATAAATACATAGCAAATATAGAAAAATAAAAAGATTACAGGTAATGTTCCTATAATACCTGTTTCAGCAAGTAACTGCATATATGTGTTGTGTGGATGTGATGAACAACTTTTACCAACAGAATAATCCTTATCATCACAGTACTCTCTATACAATTTTGGACCAATTCCAAAAAGTGGATTGTCTATAAATATATTAAATGAAGTTCGATAAAAGGACTCATGCCTCTCACTGAAGATATTTGAATCTTCTTCTAAAATATTAGTTTGTTGAATTGTGTGATCAATCATTCGTTCTTTAATATTATCTTTATTGTATGTCACAAGTAAAATTAGAGATGCAGATATAAAAAAAGTTGCCAACCTGATTAGCCTATATTTTGACGTAAGAACTATTATGCAAATGCTAACCATGCCAACTATGAAAAAGGATGTTCTTTCTCCACTCAAGTAAACTAGCAAATCTGTTCCTATTAAAAGAAACATAAAGAAAAGAATAGACTTATTTGTCTTTGGGAATTCTGAGTAAAATAAAGCAAACATTAATGGCAACAATCTTGCAAGATAGGAGCCGATTACTTGATTATCGCCAAAAAAACTTTGAATTCTAAGATTGTTGTATTCATGGTTTAGAAGGTTAGTTCCGTAAAAAAATTCAAGAAAACCATCAAAAAATAAGATAATGAAAATGCAAATTAATATGAAAAGAAAATTTTTTTTAAAGTTATGGTTATTATCTAGAATATACCAGATCCCTAAGGTGAAAAATCCAAAACGAAAATAAAAAAGACTACTTTCTAAAGATAGCAAAATATTGTTTGAAAATAGAGAATTAACCAATAGATAAGCGCACCAAATCCAAAAAAAAATAACTGGGGTTGAGAAAAAATATTGAAAATTTTTCTTTACGATACTTATAATTACAAAGATTATTCCTATGAGTGATATGGATAGATCAGCTATAAATGAACCTGCGATAATAGATATTGGCAAGAGATAGGCTATGGTATAATTAGTATTTTCAAGTAATTTTAGGATATTCATTGGTATTTAATAATTTTTTATGTACTTGCTGTTACCAGATGTGAAAAAGTAAACTATTAATTTAACTGGTTCAATAATATAAGTAGAAATACCTAAATCACTTTCCCACCAATCTTTTTCATTAAAAATATCATTGTATGCTGCAGCAGAGTCTATTCTAATATTACTATCCTTAAATATTTTATTAAATGCTAGAAGAGCTCTTCTAGTATGATAAAAATCAGTAACTATGATTATATGCTTATAATTTTGCTCCTTTGAAAATCTAAGTATATCTTGTGCCTCATCAAAAGTCGACTTAGCTCCACCAGTTAGAGATGGAACTTTTAAAATATCTTCATTAGATTTTCTATCATCTCGTATTTTTTTTGATATATCTAAACTATTATATAATTTAAATCCAAAGTTCTTATTGAGAGGCATCGTGTCAGTCAATAATATTTGATTGCTAAACTTTTCTTCTGTAAGATCAAATGCTAATGGTATTCTTGTAGATGGACTGCCAGATAATACAACTATAGCATCTGCACCCACTTCATATTGATTTACTGTAAAAAAATAAGCATATTTAATCATTATATACTTAAAATTCAAAACAAAGATCAATATTAGGAAAAAAATAAAAATTAATATATTTCTTTTTTTACTTAAAATGCTCATTGCAATAAATAATCAAGTTATCAATTTCATTTTCAAAGGAAAAATACTTATCGAAGCCCATTTGTTTTAAAATAAGTGTCTCATAATCTAAGAATTGAGCATTTTGTTTTTCAAAATGAAATTCCACTTCAGGGGTGATATTCAGTTTTGCCTCTAATCGCGCAATAACCCTGCTAACTACGTCTTCAATTGATAAAGAATATCTTTCACCTACATTTATTAATTGAGGAAGCTCAAATTTGTCAAATTCAATTAGATACTCAATGAAATTAATAACTGTAGTGATAGGTACAAAATTTCTTACATTATTTACTTTAGATCTGATATTAATTTTCTTCTCTATAATAGCCTGCTTACAAATTTCATTTATTAAAATGTACCAACAGTTTGAATTTATACTTACTGGTGCACCAAAACAATTGGCTAACCTTAATACTTTTGTCTCAATGATACTCTTATATTGTGCTTCTAGAGTTATTTTTTCAGCAATGGAATGAGCAAGTGCATATGGAGAATTATTTTTTAATTTTGCGTTTTCATTAATTTTACCAGTCATTTGACTAGAATAAACATGTGCTGTAGATAGATAAAAAATCTTTTTTACAGATTGCATTGTTGCAGCCTTAATCAAATTAGTAGTGCCTATTTTTGAAAAATTAATTACTTCTTCATAGTTTTCTTCAGATTCTTTGGAACTTGCACCAGCTGCATTAATGATTATTTCATTGCCCTCACAAGCATCTCGTAAAGAGGATAGATTATTCCAATCGATCTCAAATAATTTATTGATTTTTGGGTTAAGTATTTTGCGACTTTTTCTTGTTGCAACTGAAACGTTATATTTTTTACTAATAAGCAGCTCGGTTAATCTTTCTCCAATGTATCCTGATCCACCTAAAATGAGTACATTCATCTATTTCATTTTCCAGAAAGCGCTACCAGACTCCCAAATAGAAATAAGTTTTTCATGCTCTCTCTTCGTATCCATACACTGCCAAAGTCCATTATGTTTATAAGCTCCCATCTGAGAGTTATTAAGTGCTGTACTAAGAGGTTCTCTCTCAAGCATTGTGTTATCACCATCTATATATTTAATAAAACCTGACTCTACCACAAAAAACCCACCATTAATCCATCCTCTCTGCATTTGAGGTTTTTCATCAAATCCAATTACTTCATCGCCATTAAATTCTAATTCACCAAACCTTGCAGGGGGTCTCACGGCTGACATTGTAATAAGCTTTTTAGAATTATTATGAAATCTTAAAAGGGAGTCTAAATTAACATTACTCAATCCATCTCCATATGTCAGAAAAAAAGTTTCTTGAGCTAAAAATTCCTCTAACCGTTTTAACCTACCTCCAGTTAAAGTATTTTGGCCTGTGTCTATTAAATTGATATGCCAATCACTTCTTTTATAGCTTTTAAAGTAATCTTTAATCATGTCTCCTTTGTAACCTAAAGCAATATAAAAATCATTATGCCCAAAACTAGAATAAAACTCCATTATGTGAACTAAAATAGGTATTCCACCAATCTCAACCATTGGCTTTGGGATACGATGTGTGTATTCTGCTAATCTTGTACCTAAGCCACCTGCAAGGATAACTACTTTCATTAAAAATTTTTCCAATCAAAATTAATATCTTCTATGTTTTTGGTTCGCACTTCATTGTCATTATGTTCAATACTTGCTACGTTAACAACTAAACTATCTGAGGGAGATATATTTTTAAATCCAAACCATATTTTAGGAGGTACAAAGACTCTGGCATAATTTTTTGTTCCAATTACTATTTCTCTAAACCTATTATTTTTGTAGTCGTGAAAAACAAATAGTACTTCCCCTACTGGAACTATAAAATTTATATTCATTTTTAAATGATATTTCCATGCCTTAATTTTATTTTTTTTTATCCATGAAAAATATATTTCTCCAAATTTAATAAAGTCGTTATCACTTTTTTTTAGTGCATGCATGACATTACCATTTTGAAGCTTGATATTTTTAAGATTATGTAATTTAATTTGATCTAACACTATTTACTCCAAATAAGTTTATTTTTTTTTGCAAGGCTAACGAATAATATTATTTGCTGTTTTGTTATATGGGGAACATCAGAATTTTTATTATAAAAATCTTTATACCAGTTTGCAGTTAATTTTACTGTTTGAGAAAAATTCATATTTGATTTCCATTGCAGTAAGTCCCTAGCTTTTTTACAATTAAGCTTTAGTAACCCTGCCTCCTTTATTTTTTTATCATGAACTATTTTCCATTTAACATTCTGCCAGTATAAAGACATTTCTTTTACAAGATCCATTACAGATCTGCTTAATGTCTCTTTAGGGCCGAAATTAAATGCCTCGCCATGAAGCTTATAATTATATTCAAGATTTTGTGCTAAGGTTAAGTAGCCACTCAACGGCTCGAGTACATGTTGCCATGGTCTTGTTGAATATGGACTTCTCATTATTACTTTTTTGTTTTTTGACCAGGATCTTATACAATCTGGAAGTATCCTGTCTTTGGACCAGTCACCGCCACCGATAACATTTCCTGCCCTACCAATAGCAATTGATACTTTTGTATTGGTGTTTCTGTTGAAGAATGATTTTATATACGATTGAATTGCAATTTCAGCAGCCCCTTTTGAAGCACTGTAGGGATCATAACCTCCTAGCTCGTCATTTTCCCTATACCCTCTTTTAATTTCTTTATTCTTATAACACTTATCGCTAGTGACTATTACAGCTGCACACTTACTCTTTAGTTTTCTCAAAGCACTAATAACATTTATGGTCCCACTTAAATTGGTATCCCAAGTGGAAATTGGATCAGTGTAGGAAGATTTAACTAAAGCTTGTGCAGCTAAGTGAAAAACAAAGTCAGGCTTAAATTGGATTATCTCTTTTGTGAGACGTTTTCTATCTAGAATATTAAATCTTTTATCAATTATCATTTTAGAAAGTTTTAACTTTTTATAATGGGATGGATTAGAATATGGATTTAAGGCAATACCCTTCACTTTTGCTCCCAACATTAAAAGCCACATTGTAAGCCATGTTCCTTTAAATCCTGTATGTCCTGTAATAATAACTTTTTTGCCTTTAAAAATATTTTGAAAATTGGATAACTGAGGTTTCATAATTTAATTCTTTATCAAAAAATTATTAAAGTATTCTTTAAGGTAACTAATTAAATTTTCGTCAAACTTAATTTCATGAATAAACATTTTTCCTGGCCCCTTAGTTAATATACATCTTAAGTTACTGTTAATATTTTTTTTATCCTTCTTAAGAAAGCTCAAGTATTTGTTAATATCAAATATTTTTGGATTATTGTTATCAATAATATAATCCATACATTCTTTAATTTTTAAAAAATAATTTTCTTTTATGAATCTTTTTTTATATGAAATATAATTTGCTATATTAATTCCATGTGCAACAGCAATACCGTGAGGTATATGATATTTAGTTAATGCCTCTAGTGCATGACCATAAGTATGACCATAATTAAGTAATAATCTTTCCTTTCTATCGAACTCATCTTTTTCAATAAAGTACTTTTTAATTTTTAAAGACTTATTAATCATAGTTTCTGAAATCTTTTTTTCCCCAACAATAACTCTTTTGAAATTTTTCAAAAAATAATTCGTATCATCATTCCCTGAGACAAGAAAATAATGCGCCATCTCTCCCACTCCAGACCGTATTTCTTTATTTGATTGAGATTTTAAAAAATTAATATCAATAATTATTTTCTTGGGTGGGTTAAAGTTACCTAACTGATTTTTGTATTCATGAAAATTTATGGATGTTTTACCCCCTATACAACTATCACATTGAGATAAAAATGAGGTTGGATAGAATATCCAGTCTACTCCTCTAAAAATTATTGAGGAAATAAAACTTCCTATATCTTGCGAAATTCCTCCGCCAATTATAATTAATTTATTATTTTTCTTAAAACCATAGAACAAAATTTTTCTGATAACTTTGTCTAAGTTTTCAAATGATTTACTTTTTTCATTTGCAGAGATTTTGATAATACTATTTTTTGGTAATATTGAATTTAATTTATGCATACTCTGCACCTTTTTATCAATAATTATGATGTCACCAATCTCTATATTATCAATAAAATTTCTTCTATTGGCTTTTTTAAACTCAATAAAATAATTCGAAGATCTAGAATTAATAGTTATTTTTTTTGGGAGTGTCATCTTATTGAATTGTATAGCCACCATCAATAACAATATTTTGTCCAGTGAGGTAAGTATTATATTTACTGCAAAGATATAATACTAAATAAACAATTTCTGAACTTTCAGCAAATCTACTGATTGGAACATTTTTTCTTAATTCATTTTTTTCATTTTTATTAAGTATTCTTTTTGTTAATTCAGTGGATACAAAACCAGGTGATACAGAATTTACCAGAATATTATGACTAGCAAGATCTAATGCCATAGCTTTGGTTAGTCCAATTAATCCTGCCTTTGAAGTTGAATAAGATGCTCTTTTTTTTTTGCTGATTATGCCAAATATTGAAGATACATTAATTATTTTTCCACTTTTATTTCGTATCATTTTTTGCGCAATTTTTTGTGATATCAAAAAAGGAGTGGATAAATTTACTTTATTTATCCTAAGAAAGTCATTTTTTTTTACTTCTGTAAATGTATTAATTTCATTTATTCCAGCATTATTTATTAAAATATCAATTCTCTTTATATTAATTAATTCTTTAAAAAAACCTTTAAGGGCTATTTCATCAGCAAAATCTACAACAATATGCTTCCATCTATTTCTTTTATTTTTAGGAATTCTTATTTTGATAGGTTTAGTGCTAGTTGATATTATGTTTGCACCTAATCTAAAAAATTCTTTTGCAATTTCCTTTCCTATACCTCTACTTGCACCCGTAATAAGTACAGTTTTATTATTGAAATCAATTTTCATATATTTTTAATTAAATTTAATGTTGCTTCCATTTCCATGTTTTGCCTGCACTCGATTGTATATGAGCCTACATGGGGAGTGAGAATTATTTCTTTAAGGTCTTTCATTTTACCATAGTAAGGCTCCTCAACAAAAGCATCTATCCAGGCGCCAGCTACAATTTTATTATTTATAGCGTTTATTAATTCGTTCTCATCAATTACTCCACCCCTTGATGCATTGCATACAAGCACTCCTTGTTTCATGCTTGAAAACTCTTTATTTGAGATCATACACTCTTCTCCACTTACATGAATGGTAATTAAATCAGCAAGAGATAAACCTTGATATAAGTCAATAAAACTATACTGCTCTATGAATTCTTTTTGATCAACAAAGGGGTCATAAACATATATTTTTCCACCTAAAGTCTTCAACAAGCTGGCAACTTTTTTACCTATCCTTCCTAACCCAATTATTAAAAAAGATTTTCCATTAATCTCACGTCCTATTTGTCGTTTCCAATTGTCGTTATGCAAGCTATTGTTCATAGGTATTATATTCCTAAATAAATTTACTATGTTGCCAATTGTTAACTCTGCAACTGAATTTGCTGGTCCGTTAGGCACTGAATAAAGTTTTATTTTATTCTTATCTACGGCTTGTTTGTTCACATTAGATGTACCAGATCCAACCCTTGAAATTATTTTGAGATTTGAAAATGATAGAACTTCATCATCTAAGGTCTCTAGTCCAGCCAATAAACCAACTATGTCCCTATCTTTTAGTAACTCTTTAACTTCTTTTTTTGATAACTTTCTTTTAAAAGGGTTGTTTACAACCTCAAAACCAGCCTCTACCAGTTTTTTTAATGGCTCGGAACTAACTTCACCAAATGAAGAAGGGCCTATGAGTACTTTTTTTGACATTAAGTTTTACTTAATTTATTTAATTGATGCCTGAAACCAATGAGCTAATACATGGTTAATAATAAGATGTGAGTCTTCAACTGGACCATAATCACCTTTTTCGGTCTTAGCATGTAATATTATATCAGAGATTCTTTTTAGTTTGCCACCATCAAACCCTAAGAATGAGATTACTTTTCCTTTTTGAGATTTAAACCATTTTGCAGCACTGACTAAGTTAGGCGAATTACCACTTGCAGATATTATTATAAGCTGATCACCTTTTCTATAATGAATCTTTAATTGATTTACGAATACTTCTTCATATCCAACATCATTGGCTATCGCTGTTATTACAGAATTGTTGTCTGTAAGTGATAAAAATTTAAATGGTTTTTTTGTTTTCGTTTTTTTGATTATATCAAATCCTAAATCGTTAGCCATAGAACTAGCAGTAGTTGCTGAGCCTCCATTTCCAATAATAAAGATTGTATTTCCATTTCTTCTCGCCTTTTCTAGAGACAAGGCTAATTTATCAACTTGTTTTACATCAATGTTAGATAATACATCTTTTAGATAGCTAATATATTGACTCATGAATTCACTTGGTGAATTTGATTGACTGGAAATAGTTTTTATACTTTTCATATGGTGAACTTTTTTTTCCAAATAGAATCTGATTTATAAATTTTTTGAATTAGCTTCATAACATTTAATGCATCATTACTATTCCCATTTTCTATAACTTTATTGTTTATTATACAAGATGCAAATTCATCAATCTCTCGCTTCCATGATTTATCCGTTAAATATCTGTGAACTTTTTCTTTAGGTATTTTATTGTTTCGAGAATTTTTTTTCTTCGTAATAATTAATTTTTCTTCACCATAACTCTTTGAGCCAGACAGAATACCACTTAATTCTAGTTGAGCTTTTTCTAGTGTAATTTCTAATCTGAACTTATGTCTCCATTCTGTAGCGGTTGAATGAAGCATACCTATGATTCCCTTTTTACTCTCCATAATAGTGTACGCATTATCTTCTACATCATGGTTCCAAAAGTTATTTTTTACAAAACTATGAACTTTGACAAATTCGTCTGAAAAATAGAGCATCATATCTAGCATGTGTATTCCTTGGTCTAATAATATACCACCTCCGGCCTCTGATCTTTTAGATCTCCATTCTCCTGTAAATGGTATAATCGCACTCTTCCCATAGACACCTCTAAAATTTATTATTTTTCCAAATTTATTGGAATCAATAATTTTTTTAGCATCAATAATCGAGTCATGATACCGATGATTAAATCCATATTTAAGTTTAAGTTTTTTTTTCTTTTTTTTTATTTTTATTACCTCTTTTATGTCATTTACAGATCTACCAGGAGGCTTTTCACAAAAAACATGTAAATTATTATTTAGACCAGCGATTGTAGCCTTAGGTGCATAACGATTTGGAAGACATACAAATAAAATATCTAAATTAGCTGAAAATATTTTTTTGTAATCATTGAAATATAATAGGCCACTTGAATATGCTCCATCTTTCTTAAAATTTATATCACTGACAGCAATAGTTTTTAAATACTTATTTCTATCTATATATTCCCTTCTCCTTTTTCCAACAATACCATATCCAACAATTCCTACTCTTAATTTTTTCATTAAAATAATATTACTAATAAGTTCCGTGATATTTATCGTTTTTCATATGCATTTCTACCAATGAAATATCTTCAGGACTATCAACCGAAAAAGATCTTCTTGATGGATAAGGGGCAATATATTGATCAAAGCTCATATCTAAAATTCTATTACTATCGCAAGCTTCGACTTTCTCAAGCCTCGTTTCATGGTGATTTACGAACTTTTCTAAGTATTTATAACGAAATGCAAAAATTCCATATATCCTTCTTGCTAGTAAATCTGGTGAAAATGGATCTTTTGAAAATGGAACTGGCACTCTTGTTGTATAAAGAACTTTTCCCTCATTATTATGAATTATTTTGACTGTGTCTTTATTTAACCACTGTTTCTCATCAGTTATGTGCATTGCTAAAACTGTACATGGAATACTCTCTGATTTAAATAATGGATCAATTACTGTCTCTATCATTTCAGGTTCAAGCATTGGCTCATCTCCTTGAACGCATACAACAATATCGTTTGGATTTAGACTTTCATCTACTTTAGGGGCAGCCTCAGCAACTCTATCCAATGCTCTTGTATGATTTGGGCTTGTTAAAATTGAGGGAAAATTGTGAATATTAGAGAATTTGACAATTTCTTCGTCACAAGTTGCAATAGTGATATTTGTCCAATCTTTAAATTTTTTTGCTCTGAGGTAAACATGTTCAAGCATTGGCCTATCTAAAATATTATGCATTGGTTTGCCATAAAATCTTGAGGCCTTCATTCTTGCTGGAACAATTCCGATTATTTTTGTCATTTACAACTATAAAGTTCTGATAAATCTTTATCATACTTTCCAAGATGTGTACTTTCTATAAATTTATCATTACATAATTCAATGTTTCTATTTTCTTCATGACTTTTGTAAAATGCATTAAGTAATGCAACAGTTTTCATTGCATCATTATTATTTACAGAAAAATTATTTAGTTTGTTCATATGATTACTGACCTCATCATATATAATGTAATGGCCATTACCATATACGCATCCAGAAAAATCCTCTGAAAACTTAGCGCAGTCATCAGGATTAGGAGTAAATATTTGAAGCTCATTTACAGCAATACCACCAATTTGGGCCATGCCCTTGCTTCCAATAATTGATATACTTGCTTCATAATCTTGAGGTCTAGCAGCTGTCGTTACCTCCAGTGTGCCAATTGATCCATTTTTGTATCTAACGGTTCCAACAACAGCGTCTTCAACCTCAATATTTACTTCGAATGTTCTCATTGTAGCATTAACATCACTTATTTCTCCACCGAGATACCGCATAAGATCTAAATGATGGATTCCTTGGTTGGTTAAACAACCACCGTCCATAGCAAAAGTTCCCCTCCAAGGTGCAAGATCATAGTATCTTTGCGGCCTACACCACCTAACTCTTACCGAAACTAAGTTAATTTTACCTAACTCATTTTTTAAAAGTGAGTCCCTAACTCTTTGAACTGCTAAATTATGTCTATTTTGGAAAACTGGGAAAACTTCTAAATTATAACTTTTAGCAAGCTCTAGGATTTCATAAAAATGCGATATTTTTAAAAATGTTGGCTTCTCAACAATAATATTTTTTTTATAGTTTTTAATGATTTCTTGTGCATGCTTATAGTGCATGCCTGACGGTGTTATTATTGCTACAGTATCTATCAAACTTTCTTCACTAAGCATTTTTCTATAATTTGTGTATGCACTGACATTGTACTTATCAGCATATTTTTGAGCCTTATCTAAATCTAAATCGCAAACTGCTATGAGATTAGTATTTTTATTTTTAGTAATAGCTCTGCAGTGGTGTCCTGCTATGCGCCCACAGCCTATTAGACCTATATTCGTACTTTTCATAATTAAAGTTTACCGTTTCATAGATTTTTTAATATTTTGATAATTGGAATAAAATTTTCTTTTGTGGTAGCAGTAAATCTTGAAAAACCTCTTAAACATTCTTCATTAAAGGATTTCCTGTATAGTACCTTGCTCTCTAATGAATTATGTATCAAATTAGATCTATCACCAAAATTTACATGTAGAAAATTACCCTGTGTTACCAAAGTATGAAAACCTAATTTTTTTAATTCATTTATAAAATATTCTTTGCCCATCATTATTCGTTTCACTGACTCTCTCATTTTATATTCAAAGTCAATTGCTTTTTCAATAAAAGCTATACTGTAACTTCCAATTTCATACATCGGTTTAATTTTATGAAAGTATTCAATAGTTTTGGGATTACCTACAGCATAGCCAAGCCTAAGACCAGCCAGTCCCCAAGCTTTTGAAAATGTTCGTGCAACAATTAAATTTTGGAAGTGTTTTGTCTTTTCTATAACTGATTCATCATAATAAGGATAATAAGCTTCATCAATAAGAATAATAATATTTAGCTTATCGCATAATTTTATTAATTTAGTAAGTTCGTCTGGGTGCAAAATTGATCCTGTTGGACTATCTGGATTTGGAAGACAAAATAATTTAGGCTTAGTTTTATTCAATATTTTAATTATTTTATCAAGGTTAATATATGGACAATTTAGATCTCTCTCATATTCAAGATAATCCACTTTTGTATTATAAACTTTACAATAAATACTATACATAGCAAAAGTTGGCTTTGTTATAAGTACCTTGTCATCTTTATTTAGAAAAACATTAAAGGTACTGCTAATTGCACCATCACTTCCAGGTGTTAAAATAAACGATTCAGGACTCAGACCGTCAATTTCAGATAACTTATAATAAAGTTTTGCTGGCTCTGGATAACAATTAATATTATCTATTGAAATTGTTGATGGTATCTCAGACATAAAATTATTATATAATACATCAACATTTTCATTTTTATCTAACCATAAAAGACTTTTATCTCTGGGCTTAGAGTCCCATCCAAAGGGCCTATTTAAAGACTCATTATTCAATCCATTTCGAAGTAAATCTTTTACCATATTCTATAAATGTATTTATTATTTAATTTCATTAACTATATTATTTGGTAAATCTATCTCCATTTTTAATTTATTATTTTTCATACCATTAATTGATTTCTGTAGAGAAAAAACACAAAAACAAAGCTCCTTATATGGGGTTACAGAAGTTTCACTAGGTCTTCCATTATACCCATACGCATATAAATCATTTATATTGAGTATTTTGAAATTACCCAAAAGATCATTAATATTAAAAATTACATAAGGAGCTTTCTCACCTATCTTGTTCCCATCATAATTTATATATTGATATGATTTATTTATGTCATTAATACTTTTTTCTGTTGTAAGTCTCAGGCTTACTAATAAATTGCCACCAGGCTTAACCTTAGCAAAAAGTTCGTTCAGCATAAGATTAAAATTATTTTGCCAGTCGATACAACTAAACGAAAAGGCGAGGTCGTAATAATTATCTTTTACTTTTTTTGATACTTCTAAAAAATCCCCTTCAATAATTTGAAAATCTGGATTTATTTGTTTAGCGTATTTAGCTGCTTGATGATTTATTTCTATGCCTGTATAATTAACTATATTAAATTTTTCTCTCAATGCGATTCCTAGACCACCACAAGCGCATCCAACATCTAACACTGACACTTTTTCTAATATATTCTCCAATCCATGTAGAGTTTTTTGAATAACTTTCTTCTCCGATTCATAAAACTGCTCCCATTTGACTCGATCTTTTGAGAAATATTCTTTTATATCTTTTTCTTTATAAACTATATTTTTCATAACATTAATCTCTAATAAAAATGTAATTATCAGTTCTTAAATCATCTTTATCATAAATAGCTGAGTGAGTAGCTTCAGATAAAATAAAATTATTATTTTTAAGAATTTTTAGACATTCATTGTACTCATGATGATCCTTGTAGAGTTCAATTAATATAGATTTAAGATCCAAATTTTGTAAGGTTTGCATTGCTCCCTTTAGAACTAGAAGTTCATTGCCATCTACATCTATCTTTATATGGTTAGGAACAAAATTTATATTATTACAAAAATCATCAATACTAATTCCAGCACTTCCTTGAGTAAATTGAACATTCATTTCCCTTCCCTTCCAATCCAATTCCCGGTCAAAAGATGACATAGCTCCACCCCATTCATAATCTCCAATATTTAATTTTGCTGTGCCCGTTTCTGAGTGCATTGAGTACGGATAGGCAGTAATTTTATTTTGATAGGAATTATCTTTTATATTTAAATTAAGCAAAGCATAGTTGAGAGCGTCTGGCTCAATTGACTTTACTAAATGACCGTTGTAAGCGGCGAAAAGACTATAAATTCCAATATTTGCACCTATGTCTAGAAGCGAAGAGTTATCCTTAAACCCTTGTATCCATCTTAGTGTTTCAGGTTCCTTAATTTCAAAAGAACTTGCCCTCATTTTTGAAATTGCTCCAAAATTTCTAATCATAAAGATTTTTTTGTTTTTATAAAATATTGGTAGTTTATTATTAAGGATATACTGAATTAAGCTCCTTTTTACAAAATCATCTAACTTAGAAATAAATTTAATTGGATTATAAAATAAAAGTAATGAATTTCTGAATATTTTTATCAGCACTTTATTCCCCAACAATCTTTAAGTCAGACCACTTTATTAAATAATCTTCAGGTAAATCATCCAATACGTGACTTCCAATAACTTTATACCAATTATTTGCTGTAATTCCTGAGCCAGGCCTTTTACAAACTATATCAAATTCGTCAATTACATGACCTTTTGATAATTTTCTACTAGTAACAATACTTCTCCTTGCATTGAGTCTTGATAATTCCTCACTAGGTATAGATTTTTTTTCATCCTCATTTCCTATAAGTTCTTCAATTTGATTAATTTCCGATCTTAATATTTTTAAATCATTGAAATCCATTGCATGATAATGATCGTTTCCAGGAAGACTTTTGTCATGAGTGAAATGTTTTTCAATAACAGTAGCTCCAAGCAAATAAGCCAAGACTATTGATCTCATTTTTTCGTCAGGCAATGTATGGTCAGAATATCCTACTACTCTTTCAGGAAATTTTTTTTGAAGACTCTTAATCATCGAAAGGTTAGCATTTATATTTTCTGTAGGATAATTTAAGATGCAATGCATTAAGCAAATATCTTTTTTTGCAGTTTTTTCTAATATTTTTATAGCTTGATCAATTTCATCTAAATTGGATGCACCAGTTGATAATATTATTGGCTTATTAGTCTTAGAAACTCTCTCTAATAACTGAAAATTATTTATGTCAGCAGAAGCTATTTTGAAAAATGGTACAATTGGATCTAGATAAGCAACTGAATGTATATCGAATGGCGTTGAAAGAAATTGAATATTAATTTTTTTACAATATTCAGATAATTTTATATATTCGTTTTCATTAAAACTATCATATTTCTTGAATAGTTCATTCTGATTTAATGTTTTTTCTTTATTTGTATCCCAATATGCGGGGGAGTCTTTTGACGCAAGTAGATCAGCCTTGTAACTCTGAAATTTAACTGCATCAGCACCACCTTCCTTTGCTAAATCAATAATCTTGACAGCTGTGTCATATGAATTTTCGTGATTTACACCGATTTCAGCTATTATATAAGGAGAGTGTTTATATACATTTCTGGAAAAAATAGAATTTTGAATCATTTTTTTTCTTTAAGTTTTTTATTGTAATGACTCATTGCATTTTTATTATTTGTCATATTTGTTTCATGTTTACGATATCTATAAAGTGGTAATTCAATTCTATTTATTAAGAATTCAGTTTCAAACCTTGACCTTAAATCTTTTTCCTCATTTATCAAAAACTCTTCATCATACATTCCGATTTTTATTAAATCTTGTCTTCGAAAAATGATTCCGCAGCCGATAGGTTTTTCCATACAGTTAGCAGTTTCTATTATTTGCTCATTCTCATCTATAAGGTGATAGTCACACGCAAAGGCATTTATTTTAGAATTATAGTTTGCAAACATATATAAAATTTCTAAAAACTTATCATTAACATAGTCATCACTGTCTAACCTAACAATGTATTGTGCATTTGAATTTTTAATTCCAAGATTTAAACTTCCAGGCAATCCAATATTTTTTTTATTATTAATAATTTTAATATTTTTTTTAAATTGCTCTAAAACAAAAAGTGTACTGTCTGTACTTGCGTCATTAATAACTATTACTTCGAAATGATCATCATTAAAAGTTTGCGATAAAATTGAGTGAAGACATCTAGCCAAATATCTTTCTTGATTGTAAACAGGTATTATTACAGAAATTTTTTTCAATTTTGACATATTAAATATTTTAAGTCATTGATTAGTAAAATCTAATAATAACTTAAATGAATATATTGAATTATCTACTTAATTAAAGCAAATTCTATAAATGTAAAAATTGAAGAGCAGTATGAACATCAGGTTCATTTATATTAGGTGTCCTTCGAAAATTAATATGAGCACCTATCTCTGCGTTATTCCAGTTAGCCTCTCTGTTAAGAATTCTTCTAAGTAGGCGCGGATCCATTGAACATTCCAAAGTGAGTTTGTTATCATTTGAAGGGTTATAAACTTCTATACTTTTGTCATTAATTAAAATGCTAACTTTTGTTTTACATTTAAAACCTAATTTAGCCATTTTATTAGTCATTTTAGTTGATGCTTTTTTTGTGTCTTCTATTAAAAGATTAAGGTCAGGATCTCGATCACCTTCGTAAGGATAAGGCAGGTATTTTAGCTCACTCTCAATTAGCATTTCTGTTTGCTTTTCACTGAAATCAATAAACTTGTCAAGGAGTGTATTGCTTTTTAAATCAAAACGATTTTTTTCACTTAAATTAATTACTGAAGATTTCACATGATTAGCAATATAGTTTTTACATTCCTCAGCGGAGTCTACTGCTAAGTATTTATTCTTAATGTGTTCCTTGCCCCCAAGTACATAAGAGCCTGCAAATGGAAATACTGTTTTAGGATTTAGCGCATTAATTAAGTTAATCATGTAATCATAATTACGAGTCACTATTCTTTTTTTTTCGTTGATTTTTTCTTTATCGGACAAATTTTCGAAGCAAGCAGGGTAACAGTTTGCTGCATTATAATTAAGTAAAGCTAAATCGATCTGACCATATTTTTTTACTAAATCATTGCATGCGTTTGTATCAGGTTTATTATCATTAAAATTCATAATAGAGAATTCATTCGTTTGGACTAACATTGCACTGTCAATTAAATTCCCTACATCTGAGGCAATTTGATTTTTTTCAAAATCTTCAAATGCATGTTTAACAAATGGTGCAAACATTGTAATCTTAAATTCATTGAACGTTGTTGAACATCCATCTTTAACTAATATTAAATTAGAGTGACCATTTTTATTGAGAATTTTTTGTAGGTAATTGTTACCATGGTCTAAAATTATAATAGGTGTAGATTTTGGAAAATCAAAAAATCTTGCGTCATAATGATCAGGGTGCAAGTGACTTAGATATATTAAATCAACATTGTGGAAATCAGCAGCTCTTGTATCGATTGGAGGATGATTGCACCAACTTCCTTCCATAACTCCGTTATTAAACCATGGGTCAGTTAATATTCTTGAACCGTAGTTACCTTCAATAACGCAACTTGCATTTGATATAAATTGAAAAATCATAATAAGTTTACTGTTTAATTTAAATTAATACCTAACCAATGCATCGAGTTATTATGTCGCATTCTAGCGTGAGTAATAAAGTGATTGAATTATCATAATAGTTTTTTGTACCAATCATTAATCCAATTATTCGAAGTATAACAATGTTTTCTTAATACTTCCTCTCTTAATGATTGAATTTTACTTGAACTCCACCAGGTGTTTATATCTTGATAGACTTCGTTAACATGCAAAGAAGCTTCCTTTGGATCAAAAAAAATAATTTTATTTTTGATTAATTTTTCAATCAAATTTTCTGCTTGGTCTCTAAAAGTATATGTTTGTGGATTAATAAAAATAATTATGGGAACATTAGCTTGTAAACTTTCATAGAAAGTAGTTCCTAAATGATCTGAGACTACCATCCTAATTTCTTTAAGAGATTTATAAAAACTCTTATTTCTATCTCTTTTTAAAAGTGGGAAATGTTTATTAATTCTTTGATAATTATTCCATCTTTCAGAATCTGATGAATGGAATCTGCCGATTACATATTTTGTAAATTTGCAATGATTCAAAAAAATAATTGGCGATTCAACATTGTCAATTAAATTTTGACTAGAATTTGATCCATTATGAAACCTCACCAAATGCAGCGGACGTGTTGTATTGACAAATAATATTGCCTTCTTACTTAAATCTATATTTTTATGAACTTTAATATTAGGAAGTGACAAAGGAATGGTTTGACTGCTATCTTTCCAACCATAGGTATAATATTTATTAGATATAGATCGCTCATTATTTTCAAGCGAATGAATTTTATCCATTCCATACCCCGATCCATGCTGAGCTAATAATATATTAGAATGATTGTAAGTTATAGCGGCGATATATTGAAAAACTGTATTCCCACTCCATTGAAATGATAGCCAAGAAATATCATTATTTTTGAAGTTATAGAATTTTTTTACGTGCTCATAATAATCACTGTGATGTTCTAAATAAACTTTGGGAATATTTTTTTTCACTAGGTTATAAATAATTTCCTCAAATTTGTTGGGTTTGTTTGCTTCTGAATTTCTAAATTTCTTCATTATTTTTTTTCTTACAAAAGGCCTACTTAAAATAGGATTATAAAAGAAGATTCTTCCTTTTGATCTTATAAAAACATTAATTTTATTTTTAACTGAATTAAATTTGAAATATGGATTACTGATTATAACTATAGATTTATGAATTCTTTTCAAAAGTAGAAGAATAAAATAAGACAGGCTATTTTTTATAAAAATTAACCAATTCCTAATTTTTCCAAATAAAGATGGTTTAATATTGCTATGAAGATATATATTGTTTGGATTGTTTTTAATTTTTTTTAATTCAATGTTCATTATCATAAATAGTTCTGAAAATAATTGAACTTGATATTCTGGATTTAAGCTAGAACTAATAAATTCATCAAAATCGTATGGGATATTGTCTTCATCTTCTTTTTTTTCAATATAGTGGGTAAAGATATCAAAATTTTCTTTAGCTTTGTTTATACAGGTATATTTATCATAACATTGATGTATGTAATGAATAAGCCAATTGCCAAGAAGAATTCTATAATATTTTGAACTATTCTTTAAATTAAGGAACTTATTTAGTTCGCCAGTAATTTTAATTAAAATTTCTTCAAATACTTTTTCACAATACAATTGAGCCTCAATTACTTTTTTTGAATCATTCCATTGGTATGGGATGATATCAAGTTGAGATTTTACAAAGTAATCTTTATTGTTTAAACACCAATGTCCTGAAAATAATATTGGATATTCTTTGTCCCAATATTCTTCAATATTTGAGGTTGCAAAAAATACTTTTTTTTTATTATTCTGAAGCAATCTTAAATCCTATACAAACTATATTAGGTACTATCAATAATTTTTTGAATAAATTTTCAAAATGTCTTTTGCCGAAGTAGCTACGTTAATATTATTAGAATTTAATATATTGTTAAGTTTTTCTAGATCTTTAACTTCGTCTACATCAAAACTGAGATGAGGAAACGAAAGTTCGTTTGGACAAGGTGGAGCACTAATGTCGTATTCGTTACAATTATCGTAAATATATTTAGTTACATGCTCTTTATGAACATCCAAACTAGCCTCTTCAGATATTTTATACAAAGTATTAAAAGACAATATTTCAGCCCCAAAACCATCAGCAAAATTAGAATTTAACTGAGGACCATGATTAAATACCAAATCATGATTGTTTGATAAGTAGTATTTTATTAAATCATCTATTAAGTCGTAACAAATAAAAGGGTTGTCAGCACAGATTCTGACTACATGATCGGCATTAAATTGGGAAGCAGCTTTTATAAACCTATTTAAAACATCTTCCTTACTACCTCTAAAATTTTTGATCTTATGCTTATTTGCTAAATCTATAAGGGAATCATCACTTTTCTCATCACTAGTTGCCAAAACTATATTATCCAATAATTTTGCTTTTTTTACTCTCAAAATTACCCACTCAATTATCGTTAGATCACCAAGAAAAGCTTTCATTTTTTGTGGAAAACGAGTTGAGTCCATTCTCGCCTGAATTATGGCAACAACATTCATTCGTTACTTATTCATTCAACAATTGCATAACAAAGAAACGAGTCAAAATTATTACGTTGAATTGAAATTTTATTGATATCTAAACTTTCGAGAACAGCAATTGCCTCTCCTGGCCCCTCTGGACAATTTGTTCCATCTAAAGCAATTATCGATCCTTTTGACATCCTTGGTAAAAAATTGTCAATTGCAACTTTGGAAGGCTTATAAATATCAAAATCAAGGTGCAATAATGATACTATTATATGTTCATTATTTTTAATAAACTTAGGAATTGTTTTTACTGCATCTCCTTTAATAATTGAAACTTTCTCAAATTGACTCAGGGGACGGTGATTATTTTGAATATTAATAGTTTTTTGGATTTCTTCATCAGATTGTCTTTTTGTAAATTCTAGAAATCTTTTTTTGTCTACATATATTCCCTTTGAATCTTTATTATCAACTGACTTAAACCCATCAAATGTATCAAAGCCGTATATAAACCTTGATGTATTGTATGGTTCGAGAATACTTGAAAAATGAAACCAAGAAAAAAGTCCCGCACCCAAATTAACCCCACATTCAATAATAGATCCATGAATATTTAATATATTTTTAAAAATTTCATATCTATTTAAGAACATGGCGACATCGCGACGATGCACATAAGCAGGAAAATTCTCCAATTTCTTTTCTACACTTAGGTTAGAAGTTGAAAAATTCCTAGAGAGTTCTTTATATTCATCCATAATTTAAATTTGGTAAGAATTTATTTAATAGTTTTTTTTGATATTAAAAATTTATCAAAAGCTAAAATATCAATACCAGATTTTTTGAAAACATTATAAGCATCTTTCGCACTGTTTACTATAGGAAAACCATGTAAATTAAATGAAGTATTAAGAACTCCTCCAACTCCAGTTAAATTATAAAAGGATGTAAGCAATCTATGATATTCAGGATTCATTTCTTTTGTAACCATTTGTGGTCTAAGAGTTTTATCAGAAGGATGCATTGCTGCCTGGAGATCTTTAGATCCATCATGAGTTGACTCAAAGCCTACTGTCATATAAGGAGAGAATATATTTTTTTTATTAATTATATATTTTTCACTCATTTCAAATAATATACTTGGTGCAAAAGGCATCCAAAAGTCTCTATTTTTTATTTTCTCATTAATTATCTCAACAATCATACTATTTCTTGGATCAGCTATTATTGCTCTGTTACCTAAAGATCTTGCTCCAAACTCTGCTCTTCCTGAACATCTTCCAACAACTTTTCCTTCTGAAATAAGTCTTGCTAGAAAATCATCATCATAGTTACAAGTATGAAAGCCTTCATTTTGTGCATGGGCTACGCATTCTTCAACTTCTAAGGCGGAAATATTTCTTCCTAAATAAGCATGCTCCATAGGCTTAATTTCATCAATTAAATTGTTTTTATCTAAATACGCATAACATCCACCAATAGCTAATGACTCGTCACCTCCAGAGGGTGCTACAAACATTTCTTTAATTTCTGGTAGATCTTTAATTAACATGTTTGCTTTCACATTCATTGATATACCACCTGAAAAAACAAATTTATCTTTCTTAAATTTTCTCATTGCATTGGAGATATACTCCAACATTATCTCCTCTGTATATTTTTGTAATCCACCAGCTATCCCATCAAATCTGCATGATTGAAGTCTTTCTTTATAATAAAAAAATAAATCACTAGGCTTTTCATGATATTTAAAATTTATTCCATCAACGTACATTCCATTTTTAAAAATATTATATGCAGTCTCAACAGCATGATTCTTTGCATAAGGAGCCAAACCCATTACTTTAAACTCGTGTTGATCTGGCATCATCGCCATTAATAGGGTTATGCTTCTATAAATTCTACCTAACTGAAAATCATCAGCTTTTACGCTATGTAAACGTGTTATATTATTATTTTTTCCTAAGTCTGATATTGTTGAACTCAATCCATCACCAAATGCATCTGCAGTCAAAATTAATGTTTCTTCTCCCCTTAGAGGCGATGCCCAATATGCATATGCTGCATGACATTCATGATGATCAATGTGAATAATTTTATTTTCTTCAATATTTAATAAGTCAGAAATAATCTTATGTATAAACTTTTTATACACATCCATATTCATTGGATCTGAATAGTTTTCAGATGTATTATTAAGCAGGTCTTCCCAAGATGGCTTTCCCGGGAACTGGCCTGTATCAATTTTGTGCTTGAAGATCTTATTAAAGGACAAATCTTTATTTTCAATTAATTTTGGCTTCCAATACAATTCCATAATATCAAAATGATCTTTTAGTGACCATTTACTATATTTTTTCATTAAATGGGTACTTAGGTTAAGCATGTTGCCCGCAATAATTACAGCATCTAAATCTTTACCATCTATAGCATTTACGGACATCACATGCTCTATCGCATCAACTGGAAATGACTCATCATTTTTAATTCTGGAGTATCTCTCCTGACTGATACAGGATTTTAATTTTCCATTCACAAACAATGCTGCTGTTGACAGTATTCCAAGAGATAAACCTAATATATTCATAAAATTATCCTTTAATCTATCAAATCAAATATACTAGTTTCTATTGTTTTCCAAGTTTCATTTTAGCTAGGGGTAATATTTAAAATTTCTTTTTTCAATTCTGTATTCTAATGAGTCTTTATATTGTCCGTTTTTAAAAAACTGATTATGAGCAACTCCTTGAAGCTGAAAACCTAATTTCTCATAAAGTCTGATTGCCGAGAGATTTGACTCTAATACAAATAATTGAACAGTATCAATATTAAAATTGTCAAAAATATTTCCAAGCCCTAATACCATTGCTTGAAACGCGTAGCCACATCCTTGGTAAGATTGAGACAAAAGTATGCCTGTATTACAAATTTTCTTTCGATCATCAATTTTGCTAAAACTAAGATTTCCAATGTGTCTTTTTTTTTCGTTAAAAATCCCGTATAAAATTCCATCATATTCATTTATAAATTTAATTAATTCTTTTTTTGTTATTCTTTTTTCATCTATCCCTTCAATCGCATAAGTATTATTTTTATCATTTACAAGTTTTAAGTAATCTGAAAAATCATGTTGTTCAGTGAATTCTTCTAAATAAATTGAATAATTTGACATTTAAACTCTAATTAATTGTTTTTAAAATCGATGATGCACAGGACTTGTCGACAAAATTTTCAATTGGATTATTTAAACATTTCAAATCATTATCATTTACAAAATAAACTGATTTTCGCAAAATACATCCAGCAGCTATTTTATCCAAATTTTTTTGAGATATTTCATAAGTGAACAACTTTCTTATATCATCATAAAAACTTTTACGATCATTTAAGAGCAACGAAATCGTAGCTTTTTCTAATGATAAACCTCTATTTTTATTAATATTTTTGTCTATCATTGATTTTAGTAGAATTAATTTTTCATTTCGATCAGAAATTTTTTTTATTTTGTCTAAGTCCTCATTATAGATCAACTTTATATAGTCTAATGTAGTTGGTTGAAATTTTACATTCAGTGCTATTCTTGGTATTTCTGATATAGGAGTGCTACGGTGAATAGTTAGTGGACTCATTAGAGAAATATCACCAGGTTTAATTTTTGGTGCTAACCAATTTATCTCATTTTGAGCTCTTGAAGTCATTTCATTTGGATAACCATTTCTCATATCATTATCAATAATACATAAATCTTTATCGATGTTTCCTATTTGAAGCATTGAACAATTTTCATAATTTTCAGTCATCTGAAAATAAAAAATTATTACATGACTACTACGATTTCCATTATTATCTAAATCTTGATGGGCCCTAGTAGGAAATGCCATGTTAGGTTTATTTTCATGTTCATTAAATCCATTCTTACCTAATATAACTCGTCTATTTTCATTCAATACTTCGTTCTTCCACCTACTTTTTATTTGTGCACTTACTCTAATATTGATTTCTTGTTTTTTGCCAAATAATTCAACTATTTTCGGCTCTACATATGGTTTAATTATTTTTACTAATTCTTCTTGCGCATCGTTTGAAACGGAGTCTTGTATTTCTATCAGATCCTGCTCAGACAAATTTTGAAGACAATCTTTTTTAACCCAATTTTTATTTAAATGTGTAAACTCATTTATTACATTAACTATATTAACGATTTGGTCTGCAAAATTAGTTGTATTATCAATTAAAAATTGATTTTTATCTAAAAATAAGTTTTTATAATCAGCATTCATTAAAAACCTATCTCATAATTTTTTTATAATGCTTTTTTAGATCCTTCTCATACTTCATTTTCATAATAGAATCTATCTTTGAATTTTTTCCGATATATCTAAGAGTGCAGCCAACTCTTGGAATATTACTGTTATTTTTCTCACTTCCATGAACAGACAAACAATGATGTATTACGCAATCTCCAGCTTGTAAATTTGGATATATTTTTTTGAAACTTTTAAGATTTTCCTGATATTTTAATGTTTGTGAACTTCCAGGGGCATATGATCTTTTATGCTCAAGAATACCAAATTTATGGGTTTTTTTTAAATAATATATTCCACCATTTTTCTTATTTGACGCCCCGAAAGATATCCAAACTGTAAGCGCACATGCATTATCTATGCACCAGTAATAATTATCTTGATGCATTGGCGCAGGCATTCCAGATTTTGCTGGTTTTGCAAAAAGCTCTGCCCCAAAGTTTTTTGCTTGATTACCGATTAGTTTGTTAACAATTTTTTTTAGATTTTTGTTATCTCTTAATTTTTTTACCCACGGCCATTTTGAAAAATTATGAATTGAATTAATATCTCCATTTTTCGTAAAGTTAACTTCCTTCTTATCAAAATTTTTGATGTTATCTTCTATATAGGTCCATAGATATTTTTCAGCAGATAATATTGTTTCTTTGTCAAATAATCCTCTAACTACAATGTATCCATTTAGATCATAATGTTTTTTTATTAAATTAATTTTATCTTTTGAGAGTTTCATTATTTTAATATTTAGTTTAATAACAAAAATTTTCTGATTTAGATCAATATTATCTTATATTCTTATGGGGCACATTATTCTTAAGAAGAATATCCTTAAATATACTATTATCTTTATCAAATCCAATAATTTTCGAAATTAATTCACTATGATACTTTTGCCATTTCTCTATATCTATGTTTTTTAAATAATTAAGAATTCTATCATATTCAGAAAATTTATCTTCAATACACCAAAATGGTCCATTTTCAGATATGTTGTTTATATGTTTTCCGAAATACCAATTATTTAAATTTAATTTTTTTCCTCTTACCATAAATATTGCTGTCTTATGACCAGATGCCAAACTTTCTAAGCCTAAAGTAGAATCAATAGCTACATTAATTTCTGAACTTTCTAAATATTTGTAACTTGTATCTACATTTTTCTTAGGAAGAAAAATAAAATCATCTTTAATAATTTCCTGGTAGAACTCTTTTTCTTCCTTCGCAAAATTTAAATTGCTTCCACAAATCTTAAATATAAATTTATTTTCTTTACAATAATTGTTTAAATATGGAAGAATTTTCTTTTCAATTGTAAAAAATTCTTTGATAGATCTATTTAACTTATATTGTGAAATAAATGTAATACAATTTTCTTTTTCTTCTATTTTATTTTTTGAGTAAATATTATTTTTAAATGACCCTATAGATTTGAATTTTGTGTCAATTATATTTTTAAACTCATGTTGCGTAGAAGTTCCAAAACATAAGAAATAATCTGATTTATAAATACGATCTTCTTTTAGCCAGGTTTGCTTACCCAAAATAATTCCATTCTGAATTGATATAAAGACTTTATCATCAGATTCTTTAAGCTGATAAAAGTCAGGATCGTTGTGCATAAAAGTTAATACACATTTAGCTCTAGTTAACTTTATGAATAGACGGTAGTATGGTGTCCAGCTTTTATGGCAAATACAAGAAATAAAGGATAATAGCAAAACAGGTATATTTAGGCTAAAATTTCGATCGAGTACCACTAAATCATCAGGATAAAAATATCTTTCAAAAATCTCGCTGTTAACTTTTTGGTAAATTACAATATCTTTATACGTGGGAAATAAATAATTTTTTTTTGCGTTTATAAAAATTATAAAAAAACTTTTAATAAATTTTAGACCTATCATTTAATTTAAGTTTTGAATTTCTTATATCCCTTACCGGCCCCTTTTCCATCAATACCTGATCTTTTAACCCAGTTTTCAGGATCTGTTGGATCATTTGTAAAGTCTTCTACTCCCTCACCAGTTTTCTTATAATTTAACCATCTTTTTTTTAGTAATGCATCATCCTCAAAAACTTTTTCAGCTATTTTTGAGTCATTAGAATTGTTATAATTTTGATCAATTTCATAATGGAAATTTTTCATATAATTCTTTAATAATAGTTGTGTAAGCATTATGTCTTCTGAGTCTAATTTTTCTCTCCATCTGCCAATTAAATTATTTGGATTAGTATCTGAATAGGAAGAGTGAGTATTCACACTTAGAGCTTCGCCTTTATTGTCAATTAAATTCTCATATTCGATAAGATCATCATAAAATTCCTCCTTTAAAAACTTAAAAATTTTTTTTGTAGTTTTTTCTTTTTGCAAAATTAGCTCTTCATACGAAATTAATAAGTATCTATCACTAGGTAGTTGAGTTTTGTATTTAATTGCACATTGCATAGAATGCATACAATTAAAAATTGTATCCAAATACTGTTTGCCTGGAGCAATAGTCATGTATTTTCTAGATGCTAATACATCTCTTGGATCTCTTATAATATGAATTGCTTGGCTATCTTCATACATTTTCAAAAACTTTGGAATACTTGTCCATTCTAAAACACTCTTTTCACCCCATCGGTTGTTACTGTAGCTAAATAAATTATTCATAATACAAGAATAAATTACCGCATGATCAATATCTTTTTTACTCTTTTCAATATCATTTATGATTTTTTCACTGTTTAATTTAATTGAGTACCTATCACTCATCCTTTTCTCAATAGACTTTGTAATCTCAATATATTTTGCTGCCTCAATATTTTTTTTTATGACATATCTAAAATAGTTCACTGAATCATATGTGATATCTAATTCAGGATGCTTTCTTAATATGTTACTAACTAAAGTTGTCCCACTTCTGTAAACCCCTGTAATAAATAATGGTTTCATAAAATGATAATTATAATATAACTAGCTTTGAGTAAACTAAATATTTAGTTCCATAACCAAAGCAAAAGAAATGCTTCTAATTAAAAATATATTTAAATTTTTAGATAAAACTGAAAAGACAAGATTCTATTATTTAATGCTAATTGTTTTCATTTCGATGATCCTAGAAACAATAAGTATTGGTGCAATCATACCAGTACTAACATCAGTCTTTAACCAGGGTGTTGAAGAAAAATGGTTTTTTTTAGATAGAATTTTTGTTGAAATGGGTTATGAAGAAAAAAATTCTCAAATTATTTTTGCTGGAATTTTTATGGCGTTAGTTTTTCTTTTAAAAAATATTTTTTTAAGTTATCTGCTATGGTTTCAACAAAAATTTATTTTTGATCTTCAAGCTAATCTTTCTTTCAAAATGTTTAGAGGCTATCTAAATCAAGAATATGAATTTCATCTTTTGAATAATTCTGCTCAACTAATAAGAAATGTAACTACTGAAGTTACTGCTTTTATTACCGTAGTAAATGCATCTGTATTAATTATTGCAGATACGATCATATTTGTTGCGCTGATTATACTTATTACTTATGTTGATTTTTGGATGGCAACGATAGTACTTGGTCTCTTAGCTGGTTCTGGATACTTATTTTATGTAAATATTAAAAAATACAATACTTCTTGGGGTGAGAAAAGACAGCTGCACGAAGGCAAAAGAATCCAATATGTTCAAGAAGGACTGGGTTCAATTAAGAATATAATTCTCTTAGGAAGAATAAATGAGTCTACAGAAAGATATGAAAAAAGTAATAAACTTTACTCTGAAGTAGCAAGAAACCAAGCTGTGGTGCAGCAAGTTCCTAAATTCTTTTTTGAGACATTGGCAATAGTTTTGATAATTTCAGTGATATTATTTTCAATAACTATGAATCATTCAATAAATAGTACACTTTTTACTCTAAGTATTTTTGGTGCAGCTGGCTATAGGCTTATGCCACTGGTGACAAGAATTGTAGCAAATGTACAAACTCTAAGATTTTTCAAGCCTGTTATTCCAATCTTAAATCGTATAGATAGGAATATAATTCAATATAGAGAATCTAAAGATGACAGTATAAATAAAAATCAAATCAATTTTAATAATTTAATTGAAATTAAAAATGTAGATTTTTCTTATAGTGGATCTGATAGAAAAGCATTGACAAATGTAAGTCTTAAAATCCCAAAGGGATCTACAATTGGCATAGAAGGGCCAAGTGGAGCAGGAAAAAGTACCCTAGTTGATATTATTCTAGGTCTACTAAAAACATCTTCAGGTCAAATAATGGTCGATGGCATTGACATAAACAATAATATTTCTTCCTGGCAAAAATTAATTGGTTATGTGCCCCAAACTATTTATTTATCTGATGATACGCTTGCAAGAAATATTGCTTTAGGAATTAAAGATGAAAATATTAATTATAAACTTCTAGATAAAGCAATAAAAGTCTCACAGCTAAATGAGTTACTCAATGAGTTGAAAGATGGATACGATACTTATTTAGGTGAAAGGGGATTAAGGTTATCGGGGGGTCAAAGACAAAGAGTTGGTATTGCAAGAGCTATCTATAATGAACCTGAAGTACTTGTTTTTGATGAGTCAACTAATTCGTTAGATGGAAAAACGGAAAAAGAATTTATGAAAGAAATTTATAACTTACAAAATAACAAAACAATAATCATTATCTCTCATAAAAAATCAATTATAGAAAATTGTGAATATATTTACTCCCTAAATAATGGTAGACTTTCAGAAAATAAGGTATAAATAGAAAATTATTAAATAAAATTTTAAAAAAATGTTATTAGGTATAAGACACGCTGGATTAATTGTAAGTGATATGGAAAGATCTGTTAATTTTTATGTCAATAAAATTGGTTTCCAGGTTCTTCAAGATTTTTGGGATGGAAGCGAAGGAATAAACAATCTTGCTGGAACAAAAGATATGAATGTTCATATGGTAAAAATGAAAAGTCCTGATGGTTCTGTTATTGAACTTTTAAAGTATCATGGTGATGGTGTATCTTATTCCAGAAACTATGAACAACTCTATTCTGTGGGCGAAGCACATATAGCAATTCAAGTTAAAAATGCCAGAGATTTTTATGAACACTGTATCAATAATGAAATTGAAACCCTTTCCGAACCAATCAGATCTAATGAAGGAATAGCAAATGTTTTTTTTATTTTTGATCCAGATAAATACAGAGTTGAAGTGGTTGAAATTATATAGTTTTATTAAATATAAATTAAATAAAGTATGAGTAATAAATTTAGTAGTTCACTTTATCAAAAAAACCTGGATAACTTTAATATACTCCAGAATAAATTATCAAAAATAGAAGCAAGTACTATGCATGGTCAACTTCCTCTAGTATGGGATCATGCTGTGGGTGAGGAAGTTTATGATGAATATGGTAATGTATATACGGATTTTACAAGTGGTATTTTTGTAGCAAATGCTGGTCATTCACATCCAAGAGTTGTAAATGCAATTGTTGAAGCGACTACTAAAGGAGTATTACACACCTATACATACTTAAATAAATATCGGGTATCCTATTTAGAATATTTACTAAAAGTTACTCCTTCAAATTTTGAAAAAGCATTTTTAACTTCAGCAGGTTCTGAAGCTACTGAAGCAGGATTAAAGCTAATGAGACTAGGTGGAATTAAAAAAAATAAGAGAAGAAATGGCATTATATGCTTTCAAGGAGCCTGGCACGGCAGAACTTTAGGAGCACAAGGCATGTCTGGAAATGAAGAACAAAAATCATGGTTCGGATTTAAAGACCCAAATATTCATTTTTTACCTTTCCCTTACCCATGGTTAGAAAAATATAATTCAAATTCAGGAGAGCAATTTATGAAAGATATAAATGAACTCTGCGCTAGGGAAAATATTGAATTAGATAAAGATATTGCTGGATTTATGATTGAAACGTTTCAGGGCTATGGGGCAATTTTTTACCCATCTGAGTATATGCTAGCATTAGATAAGTTAGCCAAGAAAAATGATATTTACATGTGCTTTGATGAGATGCAGTCTGGCTTTGGAAGAACAGGAAAATTATTTGGGTATGAGCATTACAGTGTTACTCCAGATATTATTTGTTGTGGAAAAGGGATAAGCTCAAGCCTGCCATTATCAGCTATATTAACGTCTGCTGAACTTATTGATCTTCCTGGAGCAGGGAATATGAGCTCAACTCACTCAGGAAACCCAATTGCATGCGCGGCAGCTGAGGCATCGTTACGAGTAATAATTGAAGAAGGATTAATTGAGAATTCAGAAAAAATGGGCAAGGTCTTACTTGATGAACTAAATAGATTAAAAAATAAATATAGTAATGTGATTTCTCTTGTTTGTGGGAAAGGTCTTCTTGCAGCTGTACATTTTGGATCTCCTGGGGAACAAAAGGGAGTTGAAATAGCAAATAGACTTTGTTTTGCATGTCTATCAAGAGGGATTTTGCTCGTTAAAACAAATCGAGAAACAATAAAATTTGGACCTCCTCTAAGTATGAAAGAAGATAAAATAGTTAATTCATTCAAAATCATTGATGAGGAATTAAGTAAAATCTTATCTACTTTGTAACTGAAACAATCTCAGTTTATGCCAGATTATTTAAAAACAATATATGATGAAAAATTAGTTCCAAGAACTAACTATCCTCTATTGCTGGCGAATAGATTGATCAATAAATATCAAATTAAAAAAACAGATAAAATTTTAGAAGTTGGATGTGGAAGAGGAGAGGTCTTGCAAGGCTTCAAATCTTTTGGAAGTCATTGTTTTGGCTTAGATCAATCAACGGCTTTCCAAAAAGATTTAGAAAAGAGCGGTATTGAGTTTGTCGAGCATAGTATTGATAATAAATCTTGTATTCCATTCGATGATGAAAGTTTTGATGTAATATTCACTAAAAGCTTTCTTGAGCATGTATTTGATCCTGAACCAATAATATTAGATTTTAAGAGAGTTTTAAAAAAAGGGGGGAAATTGATCAATCTGATCCCCGATTGGGAATCAAATATGAGAATCTACTATGATGATCATACTCACAAGAGGCCATTTACAGTAATGACGTTGCGCGACTTATATCGTATAACGGAATTTAAAGATTATGATGTAGGAACTTTTAGACAACTGCCTATTACTTGGAAATATAAATCGATTAATTTTTTTTGTTATCTTATTTCACCTTTTATACATCAAAGAGTTAAAAATAATTTTCTTAAATGGTCAAGAGAACTAATGATTGAGAGCGTGGCAATAAAATAACTATAGAAGTGAGTTAACAATTTTAGAAAATCTTTTTTCAAAAAAAGTTATTTCGGCTTTTTGATAATCTTTTAAATTATCGATGTCTGGAACATGTTTGGTCACAAAGGAAATAATTTTGTCACCATGTAAGCTGCCTCTTGTAATATTCTTTGACTTAATTATATCAATTTGTCCATTTGGAATAAGTGCTTCAGAGTAAGATTGTCTAGGCAAATTATAATATTCGCCATTTAAACCTGGAAAATAACCATTTAGAAAACCTTTTTTTTCTCTAAATATTTTCTCTGGAACTAATGAAGTCCTTTCAACAGATCTAAGGGCAGAAGCATGTGGTGTACTTTTTATTTTTTTTATTGCTTTAGTCATTACGTTAATTTCTCTAAGTGGGACAGTAGGACTTAAGTGAACGATATATTCAGGAACTATAAGATTGTTTTCAATATTATAATTTATGAAATGTTTAAAAAATTCTATATCTAAAGAATTATCTCTTGATATTTTTTTTGGCCTTAAAAATGGTGTGCTTGCTCCATATTTTCTCGCAATAGTAGCAATCTTTTCTGAATCAGTCGTAACAATTACATCAGTTATTCCAGAAGTCATTTTAGCAGCTACAATAGAATATGCGATGAGTGGATGGCCGTGTAAATTTTTAATATTCTTATTTTTTAATCCCTTTGATCCTGCTCTTGCAGGTATTAAGGCAATAAATTTATTTTTCTTAATCTTCATTTCTAAATAATATCTAAAATTTCTATTAGGTCTGTAATTACATAATCTGAAGGATCTTGAATATTTTTGTTATATTCTTGATTTTTTAATATGAATTTTACAGAAGCTGCATTTGCACAAATTAAATCTGACTCCTGATCCCCAATGTAAAAATTTTTTTCTCCTCTTCCAAATTCTTTAAAGTATGAATCAATCATTCCTGTTTTAGGCTTTCTACAACTGCAATTAGATTCTATTGTGCATGGACAAATATACATTATATTATAATCAATTAACTTAAATATTTTATTATTTACTTGTTCAATAAAATTTAAATTTATTATATTTCTTTCAATGTCGGGCTGATTCGTAATGATAATTAAATTATAATTATTTTTAATATATAAATTTGAAAAGACTTCAATTCCTATATTAAATGAAAATTCGTCTAATGATCTTGGTGAAGAAATCTGATCATTTCTTAAAATAATTTTATTAATGACCCCATCTCTATCAAGAAATAAATTATTTTTTTTGTTCGGATTTTTATTTATATATTTTAATTGACACACTATTAAATAGAATAGTTGGCATTTACTGCATCATCATAAAACATCTTTACTGTTTCTAGAGAGTATTTTTCGGGCGACTTTTCAAATAAAGCTATTTTTTTGACAAAAGAAAGTGGCATTGTAATAATATCACATTCACTTTTTTGAGCATTAAATATATCATATACCATTCTTGTACTTGCCCACAATGTTTTGCATTTAGAACTTGAATGAACAAATTTTGATATCTCTTTTGTAATTGGAACAGCATCAATCCCAATATCAAAAAGTCTTCCAGAAAAAATTGAGATAATCGAAGATGTATTTTTTATTTCCTCAATAATGGATACTACTTGTTCAAGAGTAAAAATTGCAGTTATATTCATTTTTATATCTCTTTTTGCAAGTTCTTTTAAAACTGGAAGAGTGTATTCAGCTTTAGTATTTGTAATTGGGATTTTGACATAAACATTGTCAGCTAATGAGTCTAATTTTATCGCCTGGGAAATCATTTCTTCAAAATCATCTGCAATCACTTCTAAAGAAACGGGTTTTGCTTGAATTTTTGATAATATCATCTTGGAATGCTCAATATAATTTTCAGCTTGATTAGATCTAAAAAGTGACGGGTTAAATGTATACCCTGATATGTTCTCATCATTAGATTGATTTAATTCATCTATTTGAGGACCATCCAGGTATATATCAATGTTAAAATTGTTATTCATAAGTTATCTTCTATTAAATCTAATGACTCACAAATGTAGTGAATTATTGCTATATGCGCTTCCTGTATATGTGATGTTTCGTAAGATTTAACTTTAACAAACTTATCTGAGATTTTCTCTAATTCTCCTCCTGTTTTACCTATTATTGAAAATACTTTCAATTTTTTTTCTTTTGCAATATTTGCAGCCATAATTAAGTTTAATGATAATTTTTTTTCTATATCTCCTCCACCTGTTGATATCAAAAATAATATATCACCTTCATTACCCAATGAAATCACTTGTCTTTTAAAGTAAGTATCAAAACCAAAATCATTTCCCCATGCCGTTACCGCAGAGGAGTTATTTCCAAGAGATATAGCTGGGAAACCTTGGCGATTAGAGTTTTTATATGTGCAAGTAAGCTCACCAGCGAAGTGTTCTGCATCTGAATTAGAACCTCCATTACCCGCTATAAGAACCTTTCCTCCATTAATAAATGACTCGTAAATGCCTTCAGTAATAGATCTGATTTGGTCGACTTGTTCATCTAAACTCATGAGCACTGCTGAGCTTGATTTGAAGTAATCTTTAGGGTAAGAAATTTTTTGAAATGACATACTTTAATTTACCAAATACTTCTGCCCCCGTCCATAATTAACAGCTGTCCTGTCATATACGAACTTGCTTTTGAAGAGAGAAAAATAATCGCACCTCTATATTCATCTTTTCGCGCCAGTCGAGACATTGGAACCCTATTAGCTATTTCTTTTAAAAGTTTTTTTGATTGTTTGTTTTTCACTGCACCAGGAACTAGGCAATTTACTCTTATACCCTTATGCGCCCAATAGGTCGCTAAATACCTATTGAGACCTAACATGCCAGCCTTTACTATAGGATAACCAATAGGTTTAAAATTTAAAACGTCACTAATTTTTCCAGTCTTGGAATAAACTCTTTGATCTGGAGCAAGAATAGCTAGGTCAGAAGCAATATTAATTATTATGCCTTTTTTTCTTTTAGACATCTCATTTCCAAAGACTTTGGCACACAAAAACGCACCAACCAAACCAACATCGATTTCTTCTCTCAAATACTTAACATCATACTTTTCAACAGTACCAGACTTTTTTTCTAGATTATTCATTTTAGGATCTAGTGCCGCATTATTAATTAATATTTCTACAAAAATTTTATTCTTTTTTAATTTTTGCACTAAAGTATTTAATGCTTTTTCGTCAGTTATATCTACAACATATGTAAGTATCTTAATTTTTTTTTTGAAATTAAGTAATTTTTTCTTAGCTAAAATTAGTTTTGATTTATTTATATCAACAAGAACCAGATTACAGGAAACTGACATTAATGCTACTGCATGCTCATAACCTAAAAGCCCTGCTGCACCAGTAATAAGAGCCGTTTTGTCTTTTAAGTTAAATAAATCTCTCATTAATTTATTTTAGGATGTATTACCCTAGTTCCTTCAAAATCAAATTTCCACTCTAAAATATTAAAGCCATTTTTTTTTGCTTTTTTAATGTACTTTTCTCTCTCATAAGGCACGCACATCATAAAGAATCCACCACCTCCTGCGCCAATAATTTTACCGCCCGGTGACCCAAAATTTTTAAGTTTTTTATATTTAGTATCTAATAAAGTATCACTTACATCATTTGAGAGTTGTCTTTTAATTTCCCAATGTCTGTCCATTAGTAAACCTAGTTTTTGGATGTTACCTGTCCTAAGAGGTTTTAAAGACTGGTTTCCTATTTTTTTAATTTCATGAAATATTTCATAAATTTTCTGATTATCTTTTGTAATACTATTTATAACGGCATCAGAACTTCTTTTTTTTCCAGAAAATAATATTATCAGACTATCTTCCAATCTTTTAATAATTGATGGACGTAAATTTATGTTTGAAACAGTAGTTTTACCTAAATTGTTAACTTTTATTCTTTTTATCCCACCGAAAGATGAAATATATTGATCTTGAGAACCTCCTTTTAATTTTAAAATATTTCTCTCAATCTTATATGCAACTTTAGCAATTTCATTTTTGGATAAATGATATCCTCTCATAACGGACAAACAGTTTACAATTCCTACCATTAAAGAACTTGAGGACCCTAACCCGGTATGAGAGGGAATTGTAGAATAAGTTGCAACTTGTATTTTATTTTTAAATTTAAAATACTTAAGAGCTTCTCTTATTAAATCATGATCAATCTCCCTAACTAGTTTTTTGTAATCTACTGATGTTGTTTGAACCAAAACATCATTGTCCGTTAATCTTTCTGAAGCTGAGATTGTTATGAAATGATTAATTGATGCAGACAATAAATCTCCACCAAATACTTTTGAATAAAATGGAAGATCAGTACCTCCGCCACCTAAAGAAATTCTAAAAGGTGTTGATGTAACTAAAGATTTATATTTTAGATTCATAAATTAAAAAATTTATATTTGACAATAAACTAATATAAGTATTAACAATATAAATATTAAAATAAAATAGCAATCAAAGGTTTAAAATGTCATTCAAAACTAAACATCTTAAAAATCAAATTGGTCCTTATTTTATTGCTGAAATTGGCATTAATCATAATGGTATTGTTGAATTAGCAAAAAAGATGATAGAAGAGTCGAAGAATGCAGGGGCTGATGCTGTAAAATTTCAAAAAAGAGAAATTAGAAATTTAGTAGATCCAAACACAGTAATAGAAACACCAACAGGATATTTAAGTAAAAGTGAAAATGACATCCCTGATGAGAATAAAGCTTTTGGAACTTGGACTTACCCTGATTCTAGACTAGAGTTCGATGATAAAACATATAGAGATTTAATGGCTTTCTCAAAAAATCTAGACCTTGATTTTATTGTAAGCCCATGGGAAGAAAAATCTGTAGACTTTCTAGTTGAAAATGAGGCAAAGGTGATAAAGGTGGCAAGTATTGATGCAATAAATTATCAGTTTATAGAATATATTTCGTCGAAAAACATACCAACAATAGTTAGTACAGGTATGTGCTCTTATGATCAGCTAATTGTTACTCACGATATATTTAAAAAAAACAATTGTCCGATGATATTCTTGCATTGTACCTCAGCCTACCCCTGTCCAATAGAAGATAAAAATCTAAGTGTGATGAATGTAATGAAATCTCTTTTTGGAGAGGATATTGGTTTTTCAGGTCATGGAACTGGAATAGAAGGAACAATGGCAGCAGTTGCTCTTGGAGCAAGTGTTGTAGAAAAGCATGTAACACTTAGTCGAAAAATGAGCGGACCAGATCAAAATGCATCCTTAGAATTTTCAGAGTTTAAACGCCTAGTAGAGTTATCAAATAATGTTGTGAAATCAATGGGAAGCAGTCATAAAAAGCTTAAAGACTCTGAACTTACACTAAAAAGTATTTTAGAAAAAAAATTTATTACTACTAAAAAATTAAATATGGGAGAAACAATTGATGAGAACTCAATTCGTACAGTTGTTACATCTAATAAAAACGGTATTTCCCCGGAAAACTTTTATAAAATCCAAAGTTATAGAGCAAAATCAATAATTGAAAAGGACACTATTTTATCATTCGATGATCTTGAGTTAATTCATGAAGACTAGACTTGATTTTTTAAAAGAGTTAGCGTTTCCTCTAAAAAATTTTGTTTCTAAATTAGATATAAATGTATCAAGTTATAAGCAAGAAAAAGGATATCTTTGTGAAGAGGATGTTTTAGTTAATAATTTTATTATTGATCAGATATCATCATGCTATCCTAATGACCATATTATAAGTGAAGAAAATCTTAATGAATATCAATTTGATAGAAAAGGATCAGTTTGGATTATTGATCCAATATGTGGAACCACAAATTATCTTAGAGAAATCCCTTTTTTTGCAAATTCAATCAGTTGTATAGATGAGAGTAAATTAATATTTAGCTGTATCTTAGATGTAAATAGATCAGAATTTTTTTTAAATGATGGCAAAAATTCATTTTTAAATAATAATAAAATAAATGTATCCAAAACTAAGAGATTAGAAGAAGCAATAATTTCTATTAATTGTAATCAATCGTCATACAAAAATAACTCTTTAAGCATTGATCGCTTATTCAAAAAATTAAAACCACCTATAACAAGAAGAATTAAAATATTTGAGTCAGCTAATTTAGAGCTTGCTTATGTTGCAGCTGGAAGACTTGATGCATATATAAACCCTGATGACAAGATATGGGATATGGTTGCAGGGTCACAACTAATTAAAAATGCCGGTGGTAGTTTCCATATATTCGAGGGCGATATAAGTAATTTTGGAGAAACCACAAGAGGTATAGTTGGGACTAATGAATATTTACTCGAACAAATTTTAGAAAAAATTTTACAATAATTGATTTAATTGGTTGCGGGAGTAGGATTTGAACCTACGACCTTCAGGTTATGAGCCTGACGAGCTACCAGACTGCTCCATCCCGCGATAATTATTTATATCTATAAATCCCTTTTGTATTGGAGTCTATTCAAATTTTATTTATATTAAATGAAGAAAATCATAAATGGAAAACTTCATATTTAAATCACTCGAAAAGCTTAAATTAACATCTTTGAAAACTCGCAAACTTTACAATGATAAAACGCGTGATATGGAAAGTATTGAGGTATGGAAAGATGAAGTTAGTGGTGTCATTTATATTGATAGCTTTTACACAGGAAATAAAACATATATAGATGGAGATTACAGAACTGACACTAATTTAGAACTAAAATCAGGTAAACCTGATTTTGAAAATTCTATCGATACTAACAGACGCATTGAAGCTAACCTGAAATTTCTAGCGGGGAAAAAAATTGCAGATTTTGGATGTGGAAACGGAGACTTCTTAAAAAATGTGAAACCATACTGTGAGAGTGTTTTAGGGATAGAGCTCCAGAAAAGCTATATTGATTCACTAAATCAAAATGGAATTGATTGTGTATGTGACTTATCAGAACTTGAAAATTCATCTTTGGAAACAATCGTATCCTTTCATGTAATCGAGCATTTACCAGACCCACTTACAACACTTCAGGAATTAAGGACTAAATTGCGTAGTAAAGGTAAAATAATAATTGAAGTTCCACATGCAAAAGACTTTCTTCTCTCAAATCTTTCAAATGAGGATTTTAAACAATTCACTCTCTGGAGTCAGCATTTAATTCTTCATACCAGAGAATCTTTGTATAGTTTTTTAAAATTTGCTGGATTTAAAAACATAGTTATTAGTGGAATTCAAAGGTACCCTTTGTCTAATCATTTTAACTGGATTGTTAATGGAAAGGCGGCAGGGCATAAATCAATACTATCAATGATAGATACAAATAATTTAAATATTGAATATCAAAATGCTCTATCAAAGATTAATGCGACTGATACATTAATTGCAATAGCAAGCTCTGAGTAAATAAATTTTTTAATCTTGAAAAAATTTTTTTATTGTTAAAGTAACTAATTTTTTAATATATTAATTACACTCTCCATTTGACTTATAGTTAGATGGCTACTTGAAGGAATGCATAGAGAGCTTTTTATTTTTTTTTCAGCATTCATAATATTGAATTTTTGATAATGTTTATATTGATTTTGCAAATGATTTAGTTGCCAGACAGGACGTGTTTGAATTTTATTTTCGTCAAATTTATTAAGAAGTTCAGAAATATTATGCTTATAATTATGTGACAATGTTATGAGATTGAGCCAATAATTATTTTTTGCATAACAAGGAACGCTTGCAAGCTCCAATCCATTTATAGATGAAATCTGATTAAAATAAAAATTTCTTATTTCCTCTTTTCTTTTTAAAACCTCATCTACCATCTCTAGTTGCGCCAGTCCAATAGCAGCATTTATATTAGTAATTCTATAATTGTAACCAACTTCATTGTGAATATATCTAATTGGATCATCCTTAGCCTGACTTACTAAATACAAAGCTTTATCTGCAATATTTTTATCATTAGTTACTATGGCTCCACCACCGCCAGCAGTGATTAATTTATTTGCATTAAAAGAAATACAACCGATCTTTCCAATTGTCCCGGTGTGAAAGCTATTAAACTTTCCTTTTGTATATTTAGTTCCTAAGCTTTCACTTGCATCTTCTAATATTTGAATATTTCTTTCAGAGCATAAGTCGTAAAGTTCATCAAACCATACTGCATTACCCCAGACATGGACTGGAACTATTGCTGCAACTCTTTTATTGCTTTTCTTATTATATGAGAATCCATCCTCAAAGTATGTTTCATTTTTTATAAAATTTATGGTTTTTTTTGTATCTAAATTGTAATACTCATCACAATCCATAAAAATTGGTGAAGCATTATTATAAAAAACTGCGTTTATCGTAGCTATGAATGTGAGAGTAGGAACAATAACCTCATCATTCTTTTTAACTCCCATCAACTTTAATGAAATCTGTAATGCTGACGTACCATTGATACAACAAACAACATACTTTGCGCCAACATACTTTGATAATTCATTTTCAAACTTTTCTATAAATGGTCCTGAAGTTGAAATCCAGCCACTTTGAAGGCACTCATCAATATATTCTTTTTCTTTTCCCAAAATTTTGGGTGACGACAATGAAATCATTACATTACCTAATTGAAGTTAATTATTATATGAGGTTATCACAAATTTTTTGTAATTTGAAAATATATAGTAGTGAATTTCGATAATATATTTAATAAATGGAAATTTTACTAATTTTCTCTAAATAAATCTCTTGAATAAACTTTATTGCTTACAAGCTTCAGTTCAGAAGATATTCTGTTAGCTACTATCAAATCAGAACGTGATATAAAATCACTTAAATTTGATACAATATCAATTTGCTTAAATTTTATTTCATCTATAAATGGCTCATAAATAATTATTTCAATCTTTTCTCTTAGTAGTTTTTCTACTATATCTAATACAGCACTTTCACGATAATTATCTGATCCTTTTTTCATTATTAACCGATAGACACCAACAGTCTTAGGTTTCTTTTTTATAATAGATTCAACAATGAAATCTTTTCTAGTATCATTAGACTCTACTACAGCTTTAATGATGTTATTTGGGATTTCTCCAAAATTTGCTAGAAGTTGTTTAGTATCTTTGGGCAAACAATATCCTCCATAGCCAAAAGATGGATTATTATAGTAATTTCCAATTCTTGGGTCTGAACTCACACCGTCAATTATTTTTTCAGTTGAGATATTGTTGATTTCTGAAAAACTATCTAATTCATTGAAAAAAGCTACTCTCATTGCTAGGAATGTATTTGAAAAGAGCTTCACAGCTTCTGCCTCCTTGGAGCTCATATTAAAAAGTAATTTTTCGCTTTTACTCTTTTTCGAACAAGCCAATAACATTTCTCCAAACTTTATTGCTTTCGTGGTAGTATCTCCAACCACAATTCTGGATGGATACAGGTTGTCATATAAAGCTTTGCTTTCTCTTAAAAATTCGGGAGAGAAAATAATTTCTCTTTTTCTATACTTTCTTCTCATCTTATCAGTAAAGCCCAATGGCACTGTAGATTTTATAATTATTGTTGAGTTTGGGTTTAATTTAATACAGTCTGAAATAACTATCTCCACATTTGAAGTATCAAAAGATCCAATTTCTGTGTCATAGTTAGTTGGGGTCGCAACAATAATATAGTCTGCATTTTCGTATGCTTCCTTATTATTTATAGTCGCCTTCAGATCTAACGATTTATCATTTAGATAACTTATCAATTCATCATCATTAATGGGGGAAATGCCTTGATTTATCAAATCAACTTTTTCTTTAGAGATATCGAGCGCTATCACATGATATTTTTGTGACAATAAAGCAGATAAGCTCAGGCCAACGTAGCCTGTTCCCACAACACATATTTTCATAAATAAAGAATACGTTTCAATAAGCTTTTGTAAAGTGACAATAATTTCACGTTTTGTAGACCTGGCAACGTCCTACTCTCCCATGCCTTAAGACAAAGTACCATCGGCGCTGGAGCCCTTAACATTCGAGTTCGAAATGGGATCGCGTGTAACCTCTCCGCTATAACCACCAGGTCAACAAAACGTGAAATCAATACCAAATAATGTTTTATTAATCATTCTATCTTAGTGTTGCTTGCTCTTACTAGTTTGTTTCTAGTACATAGAAAATCAAGCCGATCGAGTTATTAGTATCAGTTAGCTTCATGCATTACTGCACTTCCACACCTGACCTATCAACGTGGTGGTCTACCACGACTCTCATGGAAGAATTAGTTTCGAGGGAGGCTTCCCGCTTAGATGCTTTCAGCGGTTATCCCGTCCGTACTTGGCTACCCAGCGATGCCGATGGCACGACAACTGGTACACCATTGGTACGTTCACTCCGGTCCTCTCGTACTAGGAGTAACTCCTCTCAATTCTTCAACACCCACGGCAGATAGGGACCGAACTGTCTCACGACGTTCTAAACCCAGCTCGCGTACCACTTTAATCGGCGAACAGCCGAACCCTTGGGACCTGCTCCAGCCCCAGGATGTGATGAGCCGACATCGAGGTGCCAAACACCGCCGTCGATATGAACTCTTGGGCGGTATCAGCCTGTTATCCCCGGCGTACCTTTTATCCGTTGAGCGATGGCCCTTCCACTCAGAACCACCGGATCACTATGACCGTCTTTCGACTCTGCTCGACTTGTCAGTCTCGCAGTCAGGCAGGCTTATGCCATTGCACTCAACAGCTGATTTCCGACCAGCTTGAGCCTACCTTCGCACGCCTCCGTTACTTTTTGGGAGGCGACCGCCCCAGTCAAACTACCCACCATACACTGTCTTGGATCCAGATAATGGATCTCAGTTAGATGTCAAAAATTACAAGAGTGGTATTTCAAGGATGACTCCATGAAAGCTGGCGCCTTCACTTCAAAGTCTACCACCTATCCTACACATGCAATTTCTAACACCAATGTAAAGCTATAGTAAAGGTGCACGGGGTCTTTCCGTCTAACCGCGGGTACTCCGCATCTTCACGGAGAATTCAATTTCGCTGAGTCTACGCTGGAGACAGCGGGGAAATCATTACGCCATTCGTGCAGGTCGGAACTTACCCGACAAGGAATTTCGCTACCTTAGGACCGTTATAGTTACGGCCGCCGTTCACCGGGACTTCAGGTTGCAGCTTGCACCACTCACTTTAATCTTCCGGCACCGGGCAGGCGTCAGACCCTATACTTCGCCTTACGGCTTTGCAGAGTCCTGTGTTTTTAATAAACAGTTGCTACCCCCATTTCTGTGCCACCCACATCTGGTTGCCCAAACATAGGTCCTCCTTCTTCCGAAGTTACAGAGGCAATTTGCCGAGTTCCTTCAGCATAGTTCTCTCAAGCGCCTTGGTATCTTCTACCTATCCACCTGTGTCGGTTTCGGGTACGGTCCACGATGAGGCTATTTCCTGGAACAACTTCACTGCCTATCCAATCCATATAAGGATAGACAATTTACGTCATCCGTCACATCTCATCTGGTCAAGGAATATTAACCTTGTTCCCATCGACTACGACTTTCGTCCTCGCCTTAGGAGCCGACTCAACCTGCGCGGATTAGCCTTGCGCAGGAACCCTTGGATTTTCGGCGACAGAGTTTCTCACTCTGTTTGTCGCTACTCATGTCAGCATTCTCACTTCCGATATCTCCAGGAGCTCTCACGAGTCTCCCTTCAACAACGTACGGAACGCTCCGCTACCACACAATAAATTGTGTCCAAAGCTTCGGTGTATTGTTTAGCCCCGTTACATCTTCGGCGCCGGACAACTTATTTAGACCAGTGAGCTGTTACGCTTTCTTTAAAGGATGGCTGCTTCTAAGCCAACCTCCTGGCTGTTTTGGTCGTCCGACATCCTTTCCCACTTAACAATAACTTGGGGACCTTAGCTGTTGGTCTGGACTGTTTTCCTTTCGACTACGGACCTTAGCACCCGTAGTCTGTCTGCCATACATTACTCATCGGTATTTGGAGTTTGGTTGGACTTAGTAAGGATCTCTCCCCCCTTGCCCATCCAGTGCTCTACCCCCGATGGTATTCATATGACGCACTACCTAAATAGTTTTCGCGGAGAACCAGCTATATCCGAGTTTGATTGGCCTTTCACCCCTAACCACAAGTCATCCAAAGACTTTTCAACGTCAACTGGTTCGGTCCTCCAATAAGTGTTACCTTATCTTCAACCTGCTCATGGCTAGATCACTCGGTTTCGGGTTTAATCCAAAGTACTGTCGCCCTATTAAGACTCGCTTTCGCTACGCCTACACCTTACGGCTTAAGCTTGCACTTCAAACTAACTCGCTGACCCATTATACAAAAGGTACGCGGTCACCCTTACGGGCTTCCACAGCTTGTAAGCATTCAATTTCAGGATCTATTTCACTCCCCTCGTCGGGGTTCTTTTCACCTTTCCCTCACGGTACTAGTTCACTATCGGTCACACAAGAGTACTTAGGCTTGGAGGGTGGTCCCCCCATATTCAGACAAGATTTCACGTGTCCCGTCTTACTCGAGAACATTAATTGTCATTACCCATACGAGACTATCACTCTCTACGGTCTACCTTTCCAGGTAATTCTGGTTGTACAATTAACGCTACTGGCCTAGTCCGCTTTCGCTCGCCACTACTTACGGAGTATCGGTTGATATCCTTTCCTCCAGTTACTTAGATGTTTCAGTTCACTGGGTTCGCTTTACTAACCTATGTATTCAGTTAGCAATAACTCAAAAGAGTTGGGTTTCCCCATTCGGAAATCTTCGGATCAAAGTGTGTTCGTCACTCCCCGAAGCTTATCGCAACGTACTACGTCCTTCATCGCCTTTGTGTGCCAAGGCATCCATCAAATGCTCTTAAACGCTTGATTATTCTATGTACAAAAAACAAACTTATATGTCTTTTGCAATACTTTTTGATATTTTGAATTCTCAATAAAAATTTTATTAATTTAGTATTGATGTCACTTCACGATGTAAATGGAAAAGCTTAAAACTTTGGTGGAGCTGACCGGGATCGAACCGGTGACCCCCTGCTTGCAAAGCAGGTGCTCTCCCAGCTGAGCTACAGCCCCAAGAGAAACCACGTCATGGTGGGCCTGGGTAGACTCGAACTACCGACCTCACCCTTATCAGGGGTGCGCTCTAACCAGACTGAGCTACAAGCCCAAACGTAGGCTTTATAGTTTTAAACAATGAAAGAGAAACGAGGACGGTAAGCCACATATAATTACTAAGTTATAAATTTCTTAAGTTCAAAAGAACTCAAAAAATGACTCTTAGAAAGGAGGTGATCCAACCGCAGGTTCCCCTACGGTTACCTTGTTACGACTTCACCCCAGTCGCTAATCTTACCGTGGTTGGCTGCCTCCTTACGGTTAGCGAACCAGCTTCAGGTAAAACCAACTCCCATGGTGTGACGGGCGGTGTGTACAAGACCCGGGAACGTATTCACCGTAGCGCGCTGATCTACGATTACTAGCGATTCCAACTTCATGCACTCGAGTTGCAGAGTGCAATCCGAACTGAGGTAACTTTTAGAGATTTGCTCCAGATCGCTCCTTCGCTGCCTTTTGTAGTTACCATTGTATCACGTGTGTAGCCCGGCCCGTAAGGGCCATGAGGACTTGACGTCATCCCCACCTTCCTCCGGCTTATCACCGGCAGTTCCTTCAAAGTTCCCACCATAACGTGCTGGCAATTGAAGGTAAGGGTTGCGCTCGTTGCGGGACTTAACCCAACATCTCACGACACGAGCTGACGACAGCCATGCAGCACCTGTATCCAATCCACCCGAAGTGAAAGACTTAATCTCTTAAGTCCGCGATTGGTATGTCAAGGGCCGGTAAGGTTCTTCGCGTATCTTCGAATTAAACCACATGATCCACCGCTTGTGCGGGTCCCCGTCAATTCATTTGAGTTTTAGCCTTGCGGCCGTACTTCCCAGGCGGAGTGCTTAACGCGTTAACTGCGATACTGGAAATTTAAATTCCCAACATCTAGCACTCATCGTTTACTGCATGGACTACCAGGGTATCTAATCCTGTTCGCTACCCATGCTTTCGAACCTCAGCGTCAGTATTGGCCCAGAGAGTCGCCTTCGCCACTGGTGTTCCTCCTAATATCTACGAATTTCACCTCTACACTAGGAATTCCACTCTCCTCTACCAAACTCAAGAAATGTAGTTTTGAAGGCAGTTCCAGAGTTAAGCTCTGGGATTTCACCTCCAACTTACAAATCCGCCTACGCTCGCTTTACGCCCAGTAATTCCGAATAACGCTAGATCCCTCCGTATTACCGCGGCTGCTGGCACGGAGTTAGCCGGATCTTCTTCTTCAGGTACCGTCATTATCTTCCCTGACGAAAGAGTTTTACAACCCGAAGGCCTTCATCACTCACGCGGCATCGCTGGATCAGGGTTGCCCCCATTGTCCAATATTCCCCACTGCTGCCTCCCGTAGGAGTCTGGGCCGTGTCTCAGTCCCAGTGTGGCTGATCATCCTCTCAGACCAGCTATAGATCGTAGTCTTGGTGAGCCATTACCTCACCAACAAACTAATCTAACGCGGGCCCATCCAATAGCGCATAAAGCTTTTCCCCGAAGGGTGTATAAAGTATTAGCTTAAGTTTCCTCAAGTTATTCTCTACTACTGGGCAGGTTCCCACGCGTTACTCACCCGTCTGCCACTAGATCCGAAGATCCCGTTCGACTTGCATGTGTTAAGCGTGCCGCCAGCGTTCATTCTGAGCCATGATCAAACTCTCAAGTTTAAACACGACGCACACAAACTTATTGGCGGAGTTACATAATCTAAATTATGTAATCCAAATAAAACGTGTACGATTATTCTGTACTGCGGAATTACCGCCCACGTTTCTCTTTCAATTTACTTTTCCAATAGCATAATCGCGCAGGCAGGTGTTACTTTTCCATTGGAAAAATAAAAAATGCCAAATTGATTATATTAAGACTAAAATAGTCATATGCCGCAAGTTCAGAGCATCACCGAACAAGGGTGAACGTTTTTTATTGTATTGAGCCAAAAAGTCAAGCATCAAACATAAAATTACCCAGAAAATAAGCACTTTTCAGTCTTATAGAATAACCAATAATATCAATGGGATAGAACGCACAAAATCATTTAGTCTCGTAAGATTAATATTAGTGATGTCATAAAATATAAATCCTTTATATGAAATGATGAAAATGCCTCTATTAAATAAAAAAATCTTGGTTTTTATAACTGGACTGATTCTTATTGGCGCGGTCGCTTATTATTTGGCAGTATTTTTTAAAGACAATAATGATATTCAAAAACCAGTAGAAGCAATTCAAATTCTGAACAATAATACTGAAAAAAAGAATAGTTTAGACTTATTCTATTCATTTCTCGAGTATTATGAACTTGAAGAAGGTGATACGTTTATTAGTACTCTCAAAAAAACTAACCTTAACGATAGAGAAATTGACCAATTAATCATAGCTGCGGAAGATTCAATGGAGATAAACCAACTAAGGATTGGAACGCGCATAGAGATAATTTCTGAACTTATAAAAGAAAAAAAAATTGTTAAAGAAGTTGTAATTTATCCTGATAGTGAAGAAAAAATATCAGTCTTAAGAATAGAGGATAAATTTACAGTAAGTAAAGACGTAAAAACACTTTACTCAGAACTCGTATTTCATGAGGTTGACATAGATAAAAGTATCTATTCATCACTTAAAAATATTAACGTACCAGACAATATAATCATGTCATTTGTCCAACTTTTTAGTTTTGATATTGATTTTCAACGAGACATCAGGAACAAAAATCAAATAAAAATTCTATTTGAACAGTTTAAAGATAAAGATGATGACTTAATCAAAACTGGATCCATCTTTTTTGCAGAGATTGTTCTAACCAAAGATAGGTACGAGCTCTACAAATTTGAAGATAATAATTATATTGAATATTTTAATAGTGACGGCCAAAGTGCTACTAAAGCTCTAATGAAAACTCCAATAAATGGCGCAAGATTATCATCGGCATACGGTATGAGGAAGCACCCTATCCTAGGATATAATAAAAAGCACATGGGCGTTGACTTTGCTGCCCCCACAGGTACTCCAATTATGGCTGCTGGAACTGGGCATATTGAATACGTTGGCACCAACGGTGGTGCTGGAAAATATATTCGGATTAAACACTTGAATGGCTATAAAACCAGTTATTCTCATCTTAGTAGTTATGCTTCCGGCATGCAAAAGAATGTTCGGGTCAAACAAGGGCAAACTATAGGTTATGTAGGAAGTACCGGATTATCAACAGGTCCACATCTTCATTACGAAGTTATATTTAACGGCGAAAAAATTAATCCCATGAAGATGAAGCTTCCATCAGGCAAGAAATTAAAAGGGACGAATTTAAATAATTTTCTCGCAGAAAAAGACAGGATAAATAATGAGATATCAAAAATTAAGAATTAGTTTCTTCTATTGCTTTAGCAGGATCTAAGGTTTCAACAGGCACAGTTTTCTCATTAGCAGACACGGTTTTAATGGTTTTTGTTTCTCCATTACTATTATTTCTGTCTTGTCGATCATTTATTAAACGGCTGTAGTGCTCTGCATGCTGTAAATAATTTTCTGCTCCTATATGGTCTCCCGAAGCAGCTGCATCTTTTGCCAGAACTTTATATTTTTCAAGTACTGTTGATAGATTACCTCTAACACGAGTAGAGCTATTTCCATTAACAAAACTATCACCTGAATGTTTATTGTTTGACCTTTTAAAAGGTCTCGTTCTTCTATTTCTCACTTTGAAATTTTATTTCCTAAATATATTTGGAAAGGTTTAATTCTTTTTTATATAAGAATGTTTGTAAACTAGTGTTTACTATTAAAATAATCAAGTTTTTATTTAACTTCTTTCAGCAATAATACACCTAGGGATGTTTGAAATATCTTTTTTTATTGAAACAACATTAAAGTTGTTATTTTTCAATATCTTAACTACTCCATCTGGCTGATTTATTCCTACTTCTAAGAATAGAAACTGTTTTCTCTTCAGGTGTTTAGATAAATTTTCAATAATCTTTCTGTAAAAATAAAGTCCTTTTTCATCTGCAAATAAAGCCTTTGATGGTTCATAATTCCTTACTTCTTTCATTATATCTTTTTTTTCTTCGAATGGGATGTATGGTGGGTTACTGATAATAATATCGAATGAACTGGTATCATAGTTAGAAAAATCTCTTTCTAAAAATTTTAGCCTATCTTTATTTAATAAAAATTCCTTATTTTTTTCTGAAACTTTGATAGCTTCTCTATCAATTTCTACACCTATTCCTGAGCTTAATAAATATTCATTTAGTAGAGATATGATCAAGCAGCCAGACCCCGATCCAAGGTCTAAAAAATTATAAGTTTTAGTTAAATCAGGAAAATATTCAATGACTGATTCAATTAATAATTCACTATCTGATCTTGGAATAAGAACAGATTGATCGACATAAAAATCATTTTTCCAAAATGATTTTATATTCATTAAATATGCAATTGGCTCTGAATTTTTTCTTCTATTAATTAGTTGTTCAAAGTTTTTTAAATCTTTATCACCTATTTTTTTGCTATGAGTTAAATTTAGCTTTTCATTACTGAAGCCAAGTACATGAGATAAAAGTAATTTTTTCTCAAAGACTGAAATAGAATTTCCATCTGAATATAGAATTTCACCAATTGTTGTCATTTTAATTGCTTTGATCAGCTATAATTAAATTTGAGATAACTTCCTCAAGTCCGGATGCATTCAAAATTTGCTCAAGTTTATACAATGTTAAATTAATTCTGTGATCTGTAACTCTTCCTTGTGGAAAGTTGTAAGTCCTAATTCTTTCTGATCTGTCGCCTGAACCAATCTGAGATTTTCTTTTATCAGAAATCTCATCTTCTTGCTTTTTTCTCTCATGATCATAAAGTCTCGTTTTTAAGACAAGCATAGCTTTTGCTTTATTTTTGTGTTGTGATTTTTCATCCTGTTGTTGTACGACAATTCCTGATGGCATATGAGTAATTCTGACTGCACTATCAGTAGTATTTACATGTTGCCCCCCAGCGCCACTTGAGCGAAATACGTCAACTCTTATATCTTTTTCGTCAATTTGAATGTCAACATCCTCAGCTTCAGGTAACACTACAACACTGGCTGCAGATGTATGAACTCTTCCTTGAGACTCAGTTTCAGGAACTCTTTGAACCCTATGAACACCTGATTCAAACTTTAGTTTTGAATAGACACTCTGCCCTGATATTTTGGCTATAACCTCTTTCATGCCTCCTTTTTCAGAATCAGAAATAGACAGATATTCAACTTTCCAATTTTGATCCTCTGCATATCGCTGGTACATGCGCAATAATTCATTTGCAAATAACGCTGCTTCATCACCACCTGTTCCGGCTCTAATTTCGAGAATGACATCTTTTTGGTCTAATGGATCTTTCGGTATCAATAGCTGCTTTAAAGATTCTTCAGAAGATTGCAGATTTATTTTTAAGTTGCTAATCTCAGATTTTGCAATTTCTATTAGGTCACTATCATTTCCATCCAAAACTGCATTCAAATCTTCATGTTCTTTGAGAAGAGATAAATAAATATTTATTTGTTCAGCTAAAGGCTTAATTTCTGCATATTCCTTTGAAATAGAAACATATTTTTCTTTATCATTGACTGCTGTGGTTAACTCTTGTTCTAAAGAATTAAATTTATTTAATATTTTATCTAATTCGTCTCGCTTAATCATTTATTGTTCTAACTTTTTGCTCAACAAGCTCAACTACATGATCAACAATTTCAGGATTGGTAATTTTATGGTCCGCTACACCTGACAAATAAATCATATTATTACCCTTTCCTCCTCCAGTAAGGCCGATGTCACTTTTGAGTGCTTCTCCGGGACCATTAACAACACATCCAATGATTGAAAGTGTGAGAGGTGTTTTTATATGAGCAAGTCTTTGTTCTAATTTTTTAACTGTTTCAATAACCGGAAAAGCCTGTCTAGCACAAGAAGGGCAAGAGATAATTTTAATTCCTCTTGAACCTAAATCTAAGCTTTTTAATATTTCATAACCAACTTTAATTTCTTCTACTGGATCGGCGGTAAGTGATACTCTTATAGTATCTCCTATGCCCTTTGATAAAAGAGTACCAATGCTTATTGAGGATTTAATTGACCCAGATAAGTATGTACCTGCCTCTGTAAGACCAACATGAAATGGATAATCACATAATTGAGCAAGCTTTTCATATGACTCAATTGTTATAAATACATCTGATGCTTTAACACTAATCTTGAAGTTTTCAAAATTATTATCTTCCAATAACTTTATATTTTCTAACGCACTTTCAACCAACGCATCAGAACATGGCTCTTTGTATTTTATTAATATTTTTTCATCTATTGAACCTGCATTAACTCCTACTCTCATGCTAATATTGTTTTGCTTTGCAGCCTCAATTACTTCGATGATTTTTTCTTTCCCAATGTTTCCGGGATTAACTCTTAAACAGGCTGCACCAGCTTCTGCCGCTTCAATGGCACGTTTATAATGAAAGTGTATATCGGCAACAATTGGAACACTTGATTGATTCACTACCTCTTTGAGAGATTCTGTAGACTCTTTATCTGGACATGAAACCCTGACAATATCAGCGCCCTCTTCAACTAACGAATTTATTTGAGAGACTGTAGCATCAATATCTGTAGTTAAAGTATTGGTCATTGACTGAACCGTGATTTTTGCGTCGCCACCAACTTTTACATTGCCAACATTAATCATTTTAGTCTTGCGTCGTACTATAGTATGTTTAAATTCTTCACTCACGATGAAACCTTATTAACAACTTTAAATTATATTATATTTTATCTAGATTAAATACACTGTGTAGCGCATTTACAGCTGCCTCTGTTTTATTTCTGTCAATTAGGACGCTAATTTTAATTTCAGAAGTAGATATAACCTCAATATTAATATTATTATTAGAAAGGCAATCAAACATTTTTGCTGCTATTCCTGGCTGATTTCTCATACCTGAACCAATTATTGAAACTTTTGATAAGTTTTGCTCATCCAATACTTTTGAAAAAACTATTCTTTTTTTAAGTTCCTCAAGTACGCCAAGTGACTTCTTTAAATCAGTCATTGGGACTGTAAAGGTTATATTAGTCATTTTTCTCTCAATAAAATTATTTTGAACAATCATATCTACATTTACTGACGAACTAGCTAATTCTTTGAATATTTCTGCTGCAACTCCAGGCTTATCCTCAACATCAATAATAGTTATTTTTGCCTCATCTTTAGAATAAGCAACGCCTGTAACTGCACGAGTTTCATTCGATACATCATTTGAAATTTGTGTACCTTCGTCAGAAGGATTAAATGTTGATCTTACATTAACATTCACATCATGATTCATTGCGGATTCTACAGATGTAGTCTGAAGGACTTTAGCGCCTTGAGAGGCCATTTCGATCATCTCTTCATAAGAAATTTTATCAAGTCTTCTTACTTTGTCTGTCATTTTAGGATCAGAAGTGTAAACACCATCAACATCAGTATAGATATCACACCTTTCCGCAGCAACTGCCGCAGCTAAAAAGACGGCTGTATTGTCTGATCCACCTCGGCCAATAGTTGTTATTCTTTCTTCTGAAGATATTCCTTGAAAACCTGCAACCACTGCAACTTTTTTCTCTTTGAAATCGTTGACAATGCCATCTGGGACTATTTTATCAATAAAGGCATTTCGATGTTGGCCTCTTGTAATAATGGGTATTTGCCATCCTAACCAGGATCTTGCTGGTACGTTTATTTTCTTGAGAGCCAATGACATAAGGCCAGCTGTAATTTGCTCACCGGATGAAACAACCAGGTCATATTCACTATCATCATTAAAGTCGATACTATTTACATGGTCGATTAAACTGTTTGTAGTTCCAGACATCGCTGATACGACTACGACAATGTTATTGTTTTTATCATATTCAGATTTAACAATTTTTGCTGCAGACTCTATTAATTTTGTTGTAGCAACAGAGGTACCGCCAAATTTTAAAACAAGTGTGGACATTTTCTATATCGTAACTAAATAGTTTATCGTGATATTTTAAAGAATTAAAAATAAGAAGTACTGTATAACCTCAGTTAAATCAAGTACTACTTAAGACATTGTATTATGGATATAAATTCAATTGATAAGACTGAAATTGAGAAATTCAGAAGTCTCTCAAAAGAGTGGTGGAAGCACGATGGTAAATTCAAAACTTTACACAAATTTAACCCTGTTCGTCTCTCTTATATAATTCAAACTATAAAAGATCATTTTTCAATAAATTCAGAAAAAGATAAACCACTTAAAGATTTATCAATTTTGGATATAGGCTGTGGTGGTGGATTAATGTGCGAACCACTAGCCAGACTAGGTGCCAAGGTAACTGGAATTGATGCATTAGAAAAAAACTGTCTTACAGCAAAAATTCATGCTGAAGAGAGTGGATTAGACATTAACTATATTATGAGTACTGTTGAAGAGCTACCCAAAAAAAATCAATATGATGTAATATTAAATTTAGAAGTTATTGAACATGTCAATAATCCGAAAGAATTTATTAATCAAAGTTGCAATCTAGTAAACAATAATGGATTGATGTTTATTGCAACAATTAATAAAACATTATTTTCTTTGGTGTTCGCTAAATTTACAGCTGAATATATATTAGGATTTCTTCCGAAGGGCACTCATAATTGGAATAAGTTCTTAACACCCGAAGAAATTTATTCTTTCCTTATTCAAAACAAATTTGATGTTATTGGAAGTGCGGGAGTTAATTATAATCCTTTAGGCGATACATGGTACAAGTCTCAAAATATGAACGCTAATTATATGGTAGCTGGTAAAAAAATTTAATTCTCCTCTTCAACCCAAGGTATCGATGCAACTTCAATACCCTCATCATTTAGCTTTACAACATCTTCTTTGGTAGCCTTGCCGTAAATAGGTTTTTTGTCTTTCTTGCCATAGTATATTTTCCTTGCTTCATAAGCAAAATTATCACCTACATAATCGCAATTTTTTTCAATGAATTTTTTTACATCCTTAATTTTATTTTTTAATTCTCGCAGAACCTTTTCTGATGACTTATCCTTACCCTTATTGACAGATACATTCGGCTTAGAAAGTGTTTTTTCTATATTAGAGGAATTACAAATTACACACTCAACTAATTTTTGTTTAATCTGAGTGTCGCAGGATTTTGAATTAGAAAACCACCCTTCAAATTCAGAAGAACAATCTTTGCACATTAAATTAAATACGATCATGCCTAATATATTGTTACGAAATAGTTCTTTTCAATAGTTTTGATTGGTAACTTGGCATATTTTTTCTAATATTATCAACTTCATCCATATTAATTTTACAGGTAATTATTCCAGTTCCACTCATTTTTTCTTTTAGGATTTTGCCATATGGTGAGACTATGAGGCTATGACCATATGTTTTTCTTTTAGGAGTATTTTGACCACATTGAGCAGGTGCGAATACATAACATCCGCTTTCAATAGCTCGTGCTTTTAATAATGTGTGCCAGTGAGCTTTTCCAGTAGTAACAGTGAATGCGGAAGGAATTGAAATTATTTTAGCGCCTCCAGCAACTTGACTTCTATACAATTCTGGAAACCTCATATCATAGCAAATTGAAAGCCCCACTTTGCCCCACGGTGTCTGACCTATCTTTACTTTTTTCCCAGCAGTAAAAATAGAAGACTCCTTATAAAATTCTTTAGAGGAGATGATGGCATCGAACATATGAATCTTGTCATATTTTGAAATTATTACACCTTTATTGCTGATTAAGTAAGATCGATTGAAAAGACTTTCATTTTTATCTTTCACAATGATAGATCCTAAAACAACCCAAACAGAATTGTTCTTTGCAAATTCTTTTATTTTTTTCAAAAATGGATCGTTTTTTTCAGGGTAAGTTTCTTTCAGTAAATGCTTTTGATTTAAAGAAACAATATTAGTGATTTCGGGTGTTAAAATTAAATTTGCATCAAGCTTTACAGCTCTTGTTAAATAATTGAGTGTTTGATCTAGATTTTTTTTTACTGATTGACCTGAATTTAATTGGACGCAGGCTACTTTGAATCTTTTACCCATCTAAAATACTGTCAAGCTTACCACTTACGTCAAGTTTTTTTAATTCTTCAAATCCACCGATATGCAGGTTTTTAAAAAAAATTTGTGGAACAGTTCTTTTTCCATTAGCTCTCTCTAACATAATGTCTCTTTGGGAGGGGTCGTCTTGAATGTTAATTTCCTGATACTTTATTTGTTTTTGATCAAGGAGTTTTTTAGCTAAGTCACAATATCCACAATTGTACGATGAATAAATAATTATTTGGTCACTCATAAAAATTAGATCCTATCATCAAAATAATTTATGATTTCAGAAATATTTTCTAATACTTTATCATCTTCAACATAAGTTTCACCTAATCTAACAACTATCATATCCTTAGATGGGATGATCAATATGTACTGCCCCCCAAATCCAGCGGCATAATAAGTATCCTTTGGAAGTCCCCGTGTAAATGCTGGATAAGGCATCCAAAATTGATTACTATACAACTGGTAGGAGTTTTTAGCTGGAGTTCTTGTGTCATCAATCCATTCTTTTGACACAATTCTCTCGCCATCCCATACTCCATCTCTTAAATATAAATATCCAAATCTTGCATAATCTCGTGCGTTTGCAAATATGGAGCTACCACCAATGAAAGTTCCAGAGTTATCAAATTCGAAAATAGAATTTTTTATACCTATTTTTTCAACAAGATTACCTTTGATGAAATCTAAATAGTCGATTCCTTGAACTTCAAGCCTTGTCTTTATTATTTGGCTAAGAATATTAGTTTCTCCCGTCGAGTAATTATATTTCATACCTGGTAGAGGAGTTTTTAGTTTCATGGAAGATGCAAACGCAGCTTGATCAAATCGTCCCTGCCCAAATAACATTTCTAATGTATCTGACCTTCCACCTAAATCATACTCCTCAACATAGTCCAGCCCTGACTGCATATTAAGCATATGTCCTATAGAAATATGTTTTCTATTGTCATCCCAGCTTGGTAGGAGATTTGTTTCATCTTTTGATAAAATGATTCCCCTATCAATCATCATTCCAGTCAATAAGCCAATATAGCTTTTTGCCATTGAATAGGAGACAAGCTTAGTATCTTTTGTAATAGGAGAATTGTACTTCTCATAAACAATACTTCCATCTTGAATAATTAAAAGCGCATTCGTGCGCCCTAATTCATCATGAGAATTATCAGAAAAAGTATAATTAATAATTGCACTAAACCCCTCGTCGTCAATTTCTTTTAAATTTTCTGGCCATGTATTTGTTGGCCATTCGACTGCGTCATTTTGTGGTAACTGATTAATAATAGCTAATGATGGATTGACCCAAATAAAAATAAAGGATAAATACGTAATAAATTTAATAATTTTATGCATAAGATGTCACGGAATATTTATAACACATTAATAATATTTACATCATTTTTTTTTATAAATATTAGTACAGCCAAGTCTGATGAAACTCTCATTGGTTTAAATGCTTCAGCAAAACACTATTGTGTTTGTTTCTTTATATCAGAGATGAAAAGTGATTATTGCGATGAAGCATATGATCGTGTTATAACTGCATCAATTTCAGACGATGAATTGTACAGTCAAATTAAACTATTGGGTTACAATAAAGATGAGGTGGGGAAAGAAATTTCAATTGAATATGGAGAGTATAATATAGTTTCTGTTTTCACTGAGGACACTGGTTGTTATTTTAAAAAATAATTAATAACTTTGGTATTCGCAGGCAATAATTTTATTTTTTTTATCTCTTTAATTGAAACCCATCTTAATGTTTCATTATCTTTATTTTCAATTTGACCTGACCAGTGTTTAACCTCAAATGTATACATCATTAACAAGAAAGCTCGATACTGATGCCTAGTAAAGATATAATTCTTTAACTTATTTTTAGCGATATCAATTCCTAATTCCTCTTTCAATTCTCTTATTAAGGCTTCAAAATAATCTTCGAAATTAGATAATTTTCCTCCAGGAAACTCCCAACAATTTCTGAATGTTTTTTTATTTTTTCGACTCATGATTAGAATTTGGTCTTTTTTATTTCTAATGACTGCTGAAGAGCAAAAAACCAGATTCATGACTTATATGAAGCATTTATATCTATATATTTGTGCGACAAATCACATGTTAAAATATCAGCGTGTGAATTTCCTATTGCGAGATCAATTTGTATTTTAACCTCTTTTTGTCCTAAGTACTTCTTAATATCAGAATTATTTATTTTAGTATTAGCTTTTCCATTCATTGCTACTAAGTAGTTACCAAAGTAAATCTTTAATTTGCTTTGATTGATTTTTTCATATGATTTGCCAATTGCCATGATTATTCTTCCCCAATTAGCATCTTCTCCATAAATCGCAGTTTTAAAAAGATTTGAATTTGCGATAGATCTTGCAATTTTCTCAGCCTGCAAAATGTTCTTAGCTTTCTTCACTTTAATTTTGATTAATTTAGTTGCTCCCTCACCATCTCTAACGATTTGTTCCGATAAAGAGCTAAACACTTTATATAAAGAGATTTTCAAGCTATTTATTCTTTTATCATTTATAGAATTAATTTTGTTTTTAAGTTTAATTTTATTCGAGCTTGCAAGTATAACTGTATCATTCGTAGACTCATCGCCATCAACAGAAATTCTATTGAATGACTTGGCATTGAGTTGTTTTAATAAAGCTTGTAAAATTTTCTGAGGAATTTCTAAATCAATAAATATAAATCCTAACATGGTTGCCATATTTGGCTCGATCATTCCGGATCCTTTGGTAATTCCTGTAATTGTTACTACTTTATTATCAACTTTAGTCTTTGATGAAATAGCTTTTGGAAAAGTATCTGTTGTCATTATGGCTTTTGCTGCATCCATCCAATTATTGTTTTTAATTTTATTTTTTCTTATCGCATTTATTATTTTTTGTTCAGGAAATTCTTCTCCTATGACACCCGTAGATGCAAAAAATATTTTACTTTTTGAAAGATTAAACATATTTGAAACAAGTTCGCTTATCTTTATTAAAGACTGATGACCTTTCTTTCCTGTAAACGTATTTGCATTTCCAGAATTAATTATTATTGCTTGCACCTCTTTTTTTTTAAGTGCTTTTTCATTCCAGTCAAGAGTACAGGATCTCATAGAAGACTGAGTAAACACTTCAGCTATAGAACCTTTTTCTTTAAAAATAAAAATTGCTACATCGTTTCTAGATTTATCGTAAAGATTGGCACAGTAGGTATAAAGTTCTATGCCTTGAATACTTGAAACCTTGTTTGCCTTTTTTGGTGCAAGTGGTGATTTTCTGTATTTTTGTCTCACTATTATCTCTTTAATTAATAATACTAATTTTAACTTAATTGAAGTTAGTATTTAATGTATAAAAGCTTGTAATTAAATAGAAAATAACAATATCAACTTACATGTTTAATCTAAATTCAATAATAAATTCACTTTTTAGCGGGAATGATAAGAAAAAAATTGGTGAGTTTTCGAAAATTGCCAAAGATATTGACGCACTTGAACCAGTATTTGAAAAGAAAACTCAAGAGGACTTAATAACTCATATCGAAAAGATTAAAGCTGAAATCAAAGATGGGGCAAGTATTGATAAATTTATTCTTGAAGCTTTCGCTATCGTTCGAGAAGCAGCAAAAAGAACACTTGGGCAAAGACATTTTAATGTTCAGTTAATTGGGGGGATGATTCTTCATAACGGTGGTATAGCTGAGATGAAAACAGGCGAGGGTAAAACACTTGTATCTACACTTGCTGCATTTCTTAACTCACTAACTGATGAAGGTGTGCATATAGTTACTGTAAATGACTATCTTGCAAGAAGAGACTCCGAGTGGATGGGTAATGTATTCAAATATCTTGGGCTAACTGTTGGATGCCTCACAAACGATGTGACCGGAGTTGAGGAAAGACAAAAACAATACAACTGTGACATTACGTATGGAACAAATAACGAATTTGGTTTTGATTATTTAAGGGATAACCTAAGAGTGCTTAAAAAAAATATGGTACAGAGATCTCATAATTTCTGCATTGTTGACGAGGTTGATAGCATTCTTATAGATGAATCACGAACACCCTTAGTAATTTCTGGAGCTGTTGAAGATAAAACAACACTCTATAATTCTGTAAACAAGATTATTCCTTTCCTAGACCCAGAAGATTACGAAATTGATGAAAAGACAAAAACAGGGACACTTACAGATAAAGGAAATGATAAGGCAGAAAAAATTTTAAAGGAAAAAAATATTATAACTGAGGGTACGCTTTATGACGTATCAAATGTTTCAGTAGTTCACCATATTAATCAAGCATTGAGGGCAAATAAATTATTTGAAAAAGATAGAGATTATATTGTTAAATCTGGAAGTGTAATCATTGTTGATGAGTTCACGGGTAGAACAATGGAAGGAAGAAGGTATGGCGATGGTTTGCATCAAGCAATAGAAGCAAAAGAAAATGTTAAGGTACAAAATGAGAGCCAGACCCTAGCCTCTATAACATATCAAAACTATTTTAGACTTTATAAAAAAATATCAGGGATGACTGGAACTGCTCTTACTGAAGCAGAAGAATTTGCAGATATATATAATTTGCCAGTTTTTGCGGTCCCTACAAATACACCCATTGTAAGAAAAGATAATGAAGATGAGATCTACCGTACCTCGGAAGAAAAATATGATGCAATCATAAAACAAGTTGTTGAATGTAGTAAGAAAAATCAGCCTGTTCTGATTGGAACAACTAGTATTGATAAATCAGAAAAAATATCAAAAAAATTAAAAAATGCCAAAATTAATCACGAAGTTCTTAATGCAAAGCAACATGAATCAGAGGCAAAAATAATTGCTAATGCTGGAGAGCCAGGTGCAGTGACGATAGCAACAAATATGGCTGGAAGAGGGACAGATATTCAACTGGGTGGAAACTTTGAATTTAATAAAAAGCAAATGAAAGATCATGAAGGTTCTGATGAATTAAAAAATAAAATTTACTTGCAAAATAAAAGTGTGATAAACGCTGGTGGTTTATATGTGATTGGAAGTGAAAGGCACGAAAGTAGAAGAATAGACAATCAACTTAGAGGTAGATCTGGAAGACAAGGAGATCCAGGTGAAACTAAATTTTTTATTAGTTTAGAAGATGATTTGATGAGAATTTTTGGTTCTGAACGAATTGACAGTGTTCTAAAAAGTCTGGGTCTTAAAGAAGGTGAATCAATCCAACATGCTTGGATATCAAAAGCTCTTGAAAGAGCGCAAAAAAAAGTTGAGGGTCGTAATTTTGATATTAGGAAAACATTATTGAAATTTGATGACGTTTTAAATGATCAAAGAAAAACAATATTTGATCAAAGGCTGGAATTGATGAATGCTGATGATATATCTGAAATTGCAAAAGACATGCAATACGATGTCGCTGATGATATTATAAATCAATACGCTCCTGAAAAAGCATACATAGATCAATGGAATATCGATGAATTAAGTAAGGAAATTACTCAGTATTTCTCTCAAGATTTTAATCTAAAGAAAATAATAGAAGAGGAAGAGATCGATCATCAAGGATTAAAAGATAAGATTTATAAAATTATAGATGATATTTCAATCGCCAGAGCTCAAAATCATTCAAAGGAAAAAATTAATGCTGCGGAGAAGATGGTTCTTCTTAAAATCCTAGATGATAAATGGAAGGATCATATAAATAATTTAGAGCAATTACGATCAACAATAGGTCTTAGAGGATATGGGCAAAGAGACCCCCTTAATGAATATAAGAATGAAGCTTTTAGTTTATTTGAAGGATTAATCAATAGTCTGAAAACAGATGTAACAAAGATTTTCTCTCGGATGCGAATACGTGAGAATACTAATCTCAATATTGACAATAATAATGACGAAGTTGAACAATCATCAAGTGAACCTATCAAAAAAGACAAAAAAATATCAAGGAACTCTCCTTGTCCATGTGGATCTGGAAAAAAATATAAACACTGTCACGGAAATATTAGCTAAATAAGTAGTAAGCTAATCCTACTGAAAAAATAGTAATTGCAAAAGCAGCAATTGCTCTGAAAAAAGTACTATTTTTGAATTTTTTCCTATCACTCGCCTTTCCATACTTTTCATCAAGCACAGAATTTGCTGTAGTAAGTGTATCGCTAAATAGACCTGATCGCCCAATCTGCAAATATCTTTCTTGTCTTGCGTGTTTTAGATCATTTCCATGCTGGTTTGATAAAATATTAAGATACTCTTCTATTTGATCGCCAACATTGTTCATTGCGATGAGCCGATTCCTATGGGCTCCGCCTGAAGGTTCCTGAATTATTTTGTCAATCACATCTATTTTCAACATATCATTAGCGGTAAGTTTAAGTGCTGATGCAGCCTCAACAGTTTTTGAGTTATCCTTCCATAAAATTGAGGAACAGCCTTCAGGTGAGATTACAGAATATATTGAATTTTCAAGCATCAAAACGGTATTGCCCGTTCCTATTGCAACCGCTCCTCCAGAACCTCCTTCTCCTATAATTACCGCTACAATAGGCACTCCTAGTGATAAGCAGCATTCTGTAGTTTTCGCAATTGCTTCAGACTGTCCTCGTTGTTCCGCTCCCACTCCTGGATAAGCGCCAGGTGTATCCACAAATGAAATAACAGGAATATCAAACTCTTCAGCAAGTTTCATTAAACGTTGGGCTTTTCTATAACCTTCAGGTCTTGGCATACCAAAATTATGCTCTATACGAGAAGTCGTATCATGACCCTTTTCATGACCAATAACCAAAACCGATTTTCCCCTGAATTTTCCAAATCCACCTATAATCGCCTTGTCATCTGAAAATGCTCTATCACCTGATAAAGGAAAAAAATCCTCAATTAAGTGTTCTATGTACTGCTTTGTTTTTGGCCTATCTGGATGCCTGGCAACAAGTGTTCTTTGCCACGGACTTATATTTGAGTATATTTTTTTATAAGTATCACTAATCTCTAACTCAACTTTAGAGATCTTGTCTAGCATATCCTCAGATGGAGCGCTGTCATTCAGACTTTTTAATTCAACTATCTTACTATCGAGTACTTCAATTGGTTTTTCAAACTCAAGATAAGTGGTCATTAAATATAAATTATATTAACTTAAAGTTTCAATTAATTTAGTTTGTTCAATGATTTGCTCAGCCTGTCTAATTGATGCAGCATCTATAAGTCTACCATTGAGAGTGGCTGCCCCTGCCCCAGACTCTTGAGCTTCTCTCATTGCCTTAATAATATCTTTGGCTTTTTGGACTTCGCTTTCAGGTAACGTAAAGACTTCATTGGCTAAGTCTACTTGACTAGGGTGAATCGCCCATTTGCCCTCACATCCGAGTATTGCAGTTCTTCTTGCATGCGATTTAAATCCATCTGGATCTGAAAAATCACCGAAAGGTCCATCAATAATTCTCATGCCGTGAGCCCTGCCAATAGTTGTCATTTTAGAAATAGGATAGTGCCACATGTCATTCCAGTGAATATTTCTCTCTCCATTAGTTTCGTCTGTTAAAATGGAATAATCTGAATTCGACCCACCTATATTAGTAGTCCTCATTCTGACTGATGCAGCATAGTCAGCATAACCAAAATGAAGAGACTCAATTCTTTTGCTGCCAGTTAAAATACTATCTAAGTTGGTGATGCCCATTGAAATTTCAATAATTAATTCAAAACCAATTTTTTTGCTTCTATTTATTTTGTCTTCTATTTGGGTAACCATCATGTCAATGGCATAAACATCAGCCGCAACTCCAACTTTTGGTATCATTATCAAGTCAAGTCGTTCACCGCCTTGCTCCATTAAATCAACTACATCGCGGTAACAATAATGAGTATCGAGGCCATTTATTCTGACAGAAATAGTTTTTTTTCCAAAATCAAGTTCATTTAGAGCTTTAATAACATTTTCTTTTGCTTGCTCTTTGTCTTGTGGAGCCACCGCGTCCTCTAAATCTAAACAAATAATGTCAGCATTACTCTTGCATGCTTTGTCAAATAATTCGGGTTTAGAGCCTGGGACAAATAACTGGGAACGATTTAGTCTCGTTGGTTTTGTTGGTACGGACGTGAAACTCATATTGTTTTTTCTATCACTATAAAATTATCTTTTCAAGGCCTTCTTCAGATACGAATTTATTTGTTGTAAATTTTTGAGAGTGGGTGGTTATCTTTAACAGTCTTTTTCAATCTATCATTTAAAATATGAGTATAAATTTGAGTTGTAGAAATATCTGCGTGACCCAGCAATATTTGTAAGGATCTCAGGTCGAGACCGTTTGCAAGCAGGTGTGATGCAAAGGCATGACGTAATTTGTGAGGACTAACAAATTTCTCTTCTATGCCTACTTTTATCGTAAGTTCTTTTAAGAGCTGATTGAATCTCTGTCTGCTTATATGTCCCAATTTAGAATTTTTTGAAGGAAATAACCATTTTTGATCATTTTTATTTTTTATAAATAATTCTCTTATTTTTAAATAGTTTTCGATTGTGCCTAATGTATTTTTGTCAATCGGAACAAGCCTTTCTTTATTTCCCTTCCCATAAATAAGTAAAAAATTTTTTTTCTCATAAAGTGCTGAAATCCGTAAGTTAATTAGTTCTGTTATCCTTATGCCTGTTGAATAAAGTATCTCAAGCATCACTAAAAATCGAATACCTCCATTAGACTTATCGTCTCGGGCAGCTTTTAAAAGTCGATCAATTTGCATATTTGTTAGGAAAATAGGTAACTTTGAACTTTTCTTTGGAATATTTATTTTTTTTATTGGATTTGATTCTAGAATTTCCTCTTCGACTAAAAAATTAAAAAAGTGCCCTAACGCTGAGATTTTTCTAAGCACAGTAGATCGCTCAAAACCCTTTGTATTCAATGAAGCAATATATTTTTCAATATCTAAATTTAAATTTTTTGATGAAATTTTATCTATATTAAGTTTGGTTATTTTTAAACACTGCTTGATGTCAAGGCTATATGATTGAATAGTGTTCTTACTAAGTCCTTTTTCAGACGCAAGAGACTCTAAAAAATTTTCGATTAGTGATGCATTGGCCATTTAATCTAAAGCGTATCTTTTGTGAGGTATTCAAATACATATTGATTTGCATATGCAGGGTCTATGTTAATAAGTCCCTCTATGATAGTAAATATTGTAGTTTCATGAAGATTTATGAACTTTTGATCACCGTGTATGAGATTTAAAAGCAAGATCATTTCTCCAACCTGATTATCTAGTGATTTTAAGTATTCATCAAGCTTCACATTTGTAATTACAGATGAAACCCTGTTTAAATCATTTGGCGTTTTCCAATAATTACTTATTTTCTCATCTGTCATTAACTCATAATATTTGACAATAATATTTTTCTGTTTTGAGCTAAGTTTTTTATCTTTAAGTAAAATTTCAAGCTCATCTAAAGAAAAAGAGATATCGGAATTGAGGAATAAATAAAACTTAATCTTCGCCATTAATATTTTGTAATCATCTTTATAATTAATTACATTTAACCATTCCTTACATTTATCTAAATCTTTGTTAAGTATAAGAATTAAACAAACATCTAGACTTTCTGCTACTAAATTTTGTTTTGGAGTAATTACTTTAACCTTATCATAAATAAGAGTTGAAGCTTTATTAAGGAAGCCTTGATTACTAAATATATCAATAAATTTTGGAATAAGCTTTACAATTTTTTCTTGAGATGCAGTTTTTCTAATTTCTTGATAAATTGAAATCCTATTCTCTAATGTTATATTTTTTTCATTATCATTATCAAACTTATAATCTTTATAAAAATCTGCTAAGTAGGACAGGTCAAGTAGCCCTAGTTCTAGCAATGTTTCAGTGATGTTTATTTTTTTTAAGTTACTATCTTGACTAGATAAAACATAAAATAATTTATATTCAATATCTGAATCTTCTTTAATCAAGTTATCGTAACTTATCTTTTCATTCTTTAGCAGATTTAATTTAATGAGACTTATGTCTCCAATTTCATTAGTATTTATAAGTTCATCATTTAATAAAGAAATCAAAAGTTCAATATATTCTTTTTCGTGCTTAGTCTCTTCACGCATAAGAGAAATATTTAAATCCAAAGCCAACAAGTTTGAGTTCATTGCATTACAAAATGATGTGTAATATAAATCATTAAAGTAATCAGAAAAATAAGTTACATCTCTATTGCAAATTCTCTTATAATTTCCACTAATAAGAAAATATTTTTCAATATTCCCTAATATCTGTTCATTGATTTCATCTTCATTCATTAGAGTGGATAATAAATAAATTTCTTCAAAATACCCTTTGGAGGCCAGAAAATTAATTTTTAAATCTAAATAACTTTGGGTACTTTCTAAATTATATTTTGGAGGAGTAGCTATAGTAAGGAGTGAATTAACCAACAGCTCTCTAAGTGTTGAACTATAGGATACTTCAGGTAAGGAATTAATCAAATGCTCTATATCAGAGTAACTTGATCCATTCCATAAAGTTGTATCAAACCCACCATTTGAGATATCGATCAATCCAAGTGAGTCTTTTCTAGAATAAGAAAAATCAGACTCTTTTACTGCAGACTTTGATTCTGTATTTTCATCAATTTTCACATCCTCTTCTGTGTCATTTTCATTAATTGGCACCAAACTATCTTCAGCCCAAATATCAAATGGTTCTTTCGTGTCTGTTTGTTCTGCATTTGCTGAGAAAATTATAAAAATTATACTTACGAGATAAATAGTTATAATATATAATAGATATACAAAAATGCTTCTTTTCGTCATAACAATTTCTTTTAACAGATTAATCTGAAACTGTGAAATTTATTCACATCTAATGATGTCAAAATTAAGACTTCCTAATAGTAATAAAAGTATTGTTCTTGTGGGTCACATGGGATCAGGAAAATCAACAATAGGCAAAAACCTCTCAAAGAAGTTGGGTATTGATTTTTTTGATTCTGATAAAGAAATTGAGTTGAGAGAAAAAATAAAAATTAGTAATATCTTTAGTTTACATGGAGAAAAATATTTCAGAAACCTTGAGGAAAAAATTAATCTTAAACTTCTTAAATATAAGAATGTAGTTCTTGCTCTTGGTGGTGGAGCATTTCAAAATCCTTCTGTAAGAAAAGTAGCATTAGAAAAATGTAATTGTATTTGGCTAAAATGTAGCTTAAATCTATTAGAACAAAGGTGTAATTTTAAAAAAAATAGACCTTTACTTGAAAATAAAAATATTAAATCAGAACTGGTAAAGTTAGATAAAATTCGAAGAAAAAATTATTCTAAAGCCCACTTATCAATAAATGTGGGGGGGAAAACGAAATATCAGGTTACAAAGGAATTACTAAATCAAATTAAACTTAATGATTAAAACTCTCAGGGTTACAACTCCTCTTAATAAATATAATATAATTATTGGCAATAATATTATAGCCAGCTCTGGTAAATATTCTAAAAAATATCTAAAGAGTGAAAGGGTATTCATTGTTACAAATAAGCTTCTTAAATCTTTGTATTTAAAAAAAATAAAGAAATCATTTGTTAAGCATGGAATAACTGTCAGCGAAATTATCATTAACGATAGTGAAAGTAAGAAAAATCTTGAGTCAGTAAAAATCTTAACTAGCCATTTATTAAAAAATAAAGTTGATAGAAATGATACTCTGATTGCTTTTGGGGGAGGAGTAATAGGTGATCTTGTTGGATTTGTAGCAAGTATAACCCTAAGAGGTATTAACTTTATTCAAATTCCTACAACTTTACTTTCACAAGTAGACTCATCAGTTGGTGGGAAAACAGGAGTTAACACGCCACTTGGAAAAAATTTAATCGGTTCTTTTTATCAGCCTGCCCTTGTTATTTCTGACGTAGGCATATTAAAGAGCTTAAATAAAAGAGAGGTATTGTCAGGATATGCAGAAGTAATCAAGTATGGCATCATAATGGACAAAGCGTTTTTTAATTGGCTATTAAAAAATGATAAACATTTTTTGAATCAAAATGCTAATTACTTAATAGAGATAGTATATAAATCATGCAAAAATAAAGCAAAAATAGTAAATCAAGATGAGAAGGAAAAAAATATTAGAGCCTTATTAAACCTAGGCCATACTTTTGGACATGCTATCGAAGCACTTAATAATTATAAAAAAACAGTTGTGCATGGTGAAGCTGTTGCGATAGGAATAATAATGGCACTAGAGCTATCGTTCTTAGAAGGAAAAATATCAAAAGACATTATAAATAAAATAGAATCACATTTTGATAAAATAGGCATTAAAAGAAAGATACCAAAGCAATTAAAACAGCATTTAAACACTTCACAGTTTATAGAAGCAATGTCTTCTGATAAAAAAGTAAAAAACAAAAAAATAAATTTAATACTATGTAAAAGTATTGGTGAAGCTTATATCACTGATACTTTCAAACATAAGAACATGAAAAAGGTAATAAAAGATTTTTTAAACTAAATGTTATTTGAGATAATTATTTTATTTTTTGCTATTATTATACTGCTTGCATTATCTGCATTTTTCTCAGGATCAGAAACTGGATTGACAGCCAGTACAAGAAGTCGACTTACAGGTTTGCGAATGAAAGGTAGTAAAAATGCTGATGTTGCTCTTCAATTGCTAAATAAAAAAGAATCATTAATCGGTGCGATATTATTAGGTAATAACCTTGTAAATATTCTTGCTTCCGCATTGGCTACAAGCCTACTCATTAAAGTATTTGGAAACTCAGGTGTAGCTTACGCAGTAATAATCATGACGGCATTAATTGTGATCTTCGCTGAAATTCTTCCTAAAAGCTATGCAATTGCGAATGCGGAGAAATTAGCGTTGATTGTTAGTCCATTATTAAAACCACTGGTTACTGTACTGGCGCCCGTTACATGGATTATGGAAAAAATAGTTTTTTATATTCTAGGAATTTTTGGAATTAAACATGATCAAAATTCTCGCAGTATATCTGTTGCCGATGAAATAAGAGGAACGGTAGACCTACATCATAAAGAAGGTCGACTATTTAAAATTGACAAGGATATGGTTACCGGAATTTTAGACTTATCTGAAATTGCGGTTGAAGATATTATGGTACATAGAAGCAACGTGTTTATGCTTAATATTGATGATGATCCTGAAAAAATTGTTAATCAGGTAATAGAAAGCCCATATACAAGAGTCCCAATATGGAAAGATAATAATGAAAATATAATAGGTTTAATACACGCTAAAAATTTACTCAAATTACTTAAAGAAAAGCAAACCCTTTCAATTACGCGGGAAGACATAAAGGATTCACTTATTAAAACATGGTTTGTTCCAGAAACAACTTCTCTGAAAGATCAACTTCAAATGCACCTTAATAGAAAAATTAAATTAGCAATGGTTGTAGATGAGTACGGAGTACTGAGTGGGATGATTAGCCTAGAAGATATTATAGAGGAAATAGTTGGCGAGATAAGTGATGAACATGATATTGAGCTTTCTGACATAAAGAGGAATCAAGATGGTTCAGTAAAAGTAAAGGGTTCGACAGAAATAAGAAATATCAATAGAAGTTTTGGATGGGATTTACCTGATGAGGAAGCGAATACGATTTCTGGACTTATAATAAATGAGTCAAGATCATTTCCCAAGACTGGTCAGATTTTTCAATATTATGGTTTTAAGTTTGAAATATTAGGAACTAATAAAAATATTATTACTCAAGTAAAAATATCTTCACTTAATTAGAGAATATTCTGCTTCAGTATGCAACTTTAGTCTGATTGAATGAATATCATCTAAAATTTCCTGTTCGAGTACTTTATGCACTTTTCTCTCTCTATCAATTCGTGATAGGTTTAGAAACTCTTCAGAAACTATAATAAGTTTTATATGGGAAGTATCTTTATTTTCGCCAGAATAATGGTTTTTGTGTTGGTCAGAAAAATTTATTATTTTGAAAAATGATGGTTTAAAAAAATCATTAATCTTCCTGTTTATATTTTTTTCAAGACTCATATATAATCATATATACTTAACATAATTAATTGCGATATGGATAACAGAAAATGCTCTTTTGAAAATTGCCCCAATGATGGAGAATTTAAAGCACCTTCATCGCCAAAAGAGCTTAAAAGGTATGTATGGTTCTGTTTGAAGCACATTAGAGAATATAATAAAAAGTGGAATTATTTCTCTGATATGTCTGCTGACGAAATTGAAGAGTTTATTGAAAACGACATCATTGGCCACAGAAAAACCAAAAAAATAGGCACGAATGATGTGAATTACTTCGAAAAAATATCAAAAATCTCCGAACAGATGTTTTCTGGCATGAATAATCTTGAAAACCTGAATATGCACCCTAGTTTTTATAGTTCTAAATATCTAAATGCGCTAGCAACTTTAGGTATGGACAAAAAAGAAAGTTCATTAGAGGATATTAAATCTAAATTCAAAAAGATTGTAAAAGAACTTCACCCTGATACAGTTGGACTGAATGAAGAAAACAAAGAAAAACTTACTAAGGTTCTAGAAGCCTACAAAATAATAAAGGATCAACATGACAGCAACAGAAAACCTAATTCAAAATAAGCCTGACATTTCTATCTCAGTAAATCAGGCCTTTGGCATTGATACAGATTTACACGTTGAGGGATTTTCAAAGAAGTCTGAATATGTTCCAGATATCGATAGCAGCTATTGTTTTGATAAAGCAACAACAATGGCGGTTTTATCAGGTTTTAAATATAATAGAAGGGTAATGGTCCAGGGATTACATGGTACTGGAAAATCTACCCATATCGAACAAATTGCTGCGCGGCTTAATTGGCCTTGTATTAGAGTTAACCTTGACAGTCATATAAGCCGAATTGATTTAATAGGTAAAGATGCGATCGTATTGAAAGAAGGCAAGCAAGTAACAGAATTTCAGGATGGAATTCTTCCTTGGTCATTACAAAATCCAACGGCATTAGTTTTTGATGAATATGATGCAGGCAGACCTGATGTCATGTTTGTAATACAAAGAGTCTTGGAAGCAGATGGTAAATTTACACTTCTAGATAAAAATAGAGTTTTAAAACCAAATCCTTATTTTAGAATGTTTGCAACAACAAACACAGTTGGCTTAGGCGATACCACAGGCTTATATCATGGAACGCAACAGATCAATCAGGGTCAGATGGATAGGTGGAATATAGTGACCACACTCAATTATCTTAATTTTGAGCAAGAAAAACAAATCATGCTCTCAAAAGTTCCTTCGTTCAATACGCAAGAAAAGCAAGAAATCATTGAACTTATGATTAAAGTAGCAGACCTATCCAGAAAAGGGCTATCAAATGGAGATATATCAACAGTTATGAGTCCACGAACAGTTTTAACCTGGGCTCAAAATGCTGAGATATTTGATTTTAACTATGCAATGGCATTCAAACTTACTTTCTTAAATAAATGTGATGAGAGTGAAAGACAGATTATATCTGAATATTATCAACGCTGTTTTGGTGACGATCTCTCATTAGAAAAGAATGAGTTTAACTTAATATAGTGAAAGAAGATATTTTAGAAGATATCAAAAGAGCTATCTCATCCGCTACAAGGGCTATTGCTGAAAACAAAGAGCTTGAAGTTGTGTTCGAAGATACCGGTTCTTCATCTGAAAATAAAATTGTTTTACCCCAAATAAAGTTAGATGTTAATCCTGAGTTGCTTAGCCAGCTTAGAGGGAATGCTGATAATCAAGCCCTAAGATATAAATATCACAATCAAGACACTTTCAAAGAATATGAGCCCTCCGGAGAAAAAAATAGAAAGATTTATGAAATACTTGAAGATACTCGCATACAACTAATAGGCAGTAAATTGATGAGGGGTGTTAAAAATAATTTACATTCTCTCTATGAAGATAAATTTAAAGACAAAAACATTTCTGAAATCTCTAAACAATCTGATATTGATATTGAAGATGCTATTGATTTATATTTTAGAAATAAAGTAAGTCCTGATTATCTACCTAAAGATTCTGATAAAGCAATAAGCGTATGGAAGAAATGGCTTCAAAGTAGGATTGGCGACTCTTCAAATTCACTCTTAGAAAATATTTATGATCAAAAAGTTTTTGCTGAAAATGTAAATAAATTAATAAATGACTTAGACTATTATGATGACCAAGACACCAATGATGAAAAGAATGAAGAGGAAAAAAATCAAAACACTGAGCAACTCGAAAATAATGAATTAGATGAGATGGAGAATCAGTCATCTTTTAGTGATGATGAGGCCTCACAGTCAGAAGAGGAAGTGGGGTATGAAGAAACAGAAATGAATATTGACCAGCAAGAGGATGATGAACTTTCAGAGTTTGATGAAGGAAATAGTGAAAATGCAACACCTCAGTATAGAGCTGAGAATTCAAGTGAACAAATACTAAATGAGTATGGTATATACTCAGAGGAATTTGATGAGATAATTACTGCTTCAAATATATGCGAAGATGAAGAATTAAACCGCCTTCGCGCTTACTTAGACCAGCAACTAAAGTCATATCAAACAATTATTTCTAGATTGGCTAATCGATTACAAAGGAAATTGCTTGCTAAGCAAAACCGAAGCTGGGATTTTGATCTGGAAGAAGGATTGCTAGATACATCAAGATTAACCAGGATTATAATGGACCCATATCACTCATTATCTTTCAAAAAAGAAAAGGATACTGACTTCAAGGATACAGTAGTTTCACTTTTAATTGATAATTCTGGATCAATGAGAGGAAGACCCATTACTGTAGCTGCAATGAGCGCTGATATTCTTGCCAGAACACTCGAGAGATGTGGTGTGAAAGTTGAGATACTTGGCTTTACAACAAAAGCTTGGAAAGGTGGCAAAAGTCGAGAGCATTGGATGCAGAACAAGAAAATTCCAGCACCAGGAAGATTAAATGATTTAAGACACATTATTTATAAAGCTGCGGATGAACCATGGCGTAGATCAAAAAAAAATTTAGGCCTTATGATGCGTGAGGGTCTATTGAAAGAGAATATTGATGGAGAAGCACTTTTATGGGCACATAAAAGGTTGCAAGTCAGATATGAAGCAAGAAAAATATTAATGGTTATATCCGACGGAGCGCCTGTAGATGATAGTACTTTATCCGTAAACACAGGAAATTATCTTGAAAAACATTTAAGAGGTGTAATCGAATGGATAGAATCAAGGTCTGCCGTTCAATTGTTGGCTGTAGGTATAGGTCACGATGTTACTAGATACTACAAAAGAGCAGTTACCATAGTAGATGCTGAACAGTTAGCGGATGTTATGACAGAACAGTTAGTTGATTTATTTGAAGAGAGTGAGAAAAAAAGTAAAAGCCAGCTTGCTAACTAACTTTACTTGCAGCTATGCCCATTGCACGTTGTAATCTCTTGGCTTTAAGCGATAATTTCTTACTTTTTGTTTTTGTTAAGAATTCATCTATGCCACCAAATTTCGAGACTGTCCGAATTGATGATGTAGCCACTGATAACTTTATTTTTTTATTTAACAATTCACTTTTAAAAGTTACCGCTTGAAGATTAACGTTGAATTTTCTTTTAGTTTTGTTATTGGCTTTACTTACGTTATTTCCAAACTGAACTTTTTTGCCAGATAAATCACATGCTTTTGTCATAATTTGTGTTAGTTAAAGATAATAATAAATATTGTCAATATGATTATTTATTCTGTAAATTCTGAGTAATAGCTTCAATAGCTTCAAACATTTGAATCTTACCATCCATTACTTTTTGTGACAATTGACTAATACTACCATCTGCTTTGATTTTATTTTGAATATTAAATTGGATTATTTCTCTAACCTCTTCTTCGATCCAATAAGTAAGTTGTTTAGCGCGCCTTTCATCAAAATTTTTATTTTTCTTATTTTGTGAGACTATATTTTGTATAGTTTCTATTACTTTTTCCATACCAGTTTGTTCAATAGCCGAGACAAGCAAGACCTCCTTATCAGCAGTATCATTTGATTTTTTATAATAACTTATTGCTGATTTGTAATCAGAAGCAGTTTTAGAGGCTTCAGATTTTAGGTCACCGTCATTTTTATTAACTATAAATATATCAGCGTATTCTGTTATCCCTTTTTTTATACCCTGTAGCTCGTCTCCAGACCCTGGTCCTACAATTAAAGAAAATATATCTACTAAATTAGTCGCCATAGTTTCTGACTGACCTACACCAACAGTTTCAATAAAAATAAAATCATATCCCGCTGCATCCAATATGATTGATGCTTCTCTTGTTCCAGCTGAAATGCCCCCCAACGAACCTCTTGAGGGAGTAGACCTTATGAATGTATTAGGATTTTTTGAAATTTCTATCATCCTAGTTTTGTCACCCAGTATCGACCCTCCTGTAATCTGTGAAGATGGATCAATAGCTAAAATGCCAAGCTTATAATTTTTTTCTACCAGATAACGGCCAAATGACTCGATAAATGTTGATTTGCCAACACCAGGCGGCCCTGAAAATCCAACACGAATTGATTTGCCTGGCTTATTTAATAGCTCTGAAATTAGCTTTCTACTTTCATTTTTATCATTTTCCCTAGAGGACTCTACTAATGTGATAGCTTTAGCAATTGCAGCTCTTTCACCTTTAATAATTTTTTCGACAAGCTGCATTTAATTATTTTTATGAATTTTATCTGATATCAAATCAATAACCTTTTCTGCTGATTCAATAATATTTGAACCTGGGCCAAAGATGGCTGAAATATTATTTTTATATAAAAAGTCGTAGTCTTGCTCAGGTATAACTCCACCAACAAAAACAATTATTTTTGACTTGGGATCTATTTCTTTTAGACTTTTCATAAGCTCTGGTACAAGTGTTTTATGACCTGCCGCAAGTGTTGAGACACCTATTGCATGTACATCATTTTCAATTGCATCTTTTGCCACATCTTTTGGAGACTGAAATAAAGGACCCATATCAACATCAAATCCCATATCTGCAAATGACGTAGCAACAATCTTTGCTCCTCTATCATGACCATCTTGACCCATCTTAACTACCAAAACTCTGGGTCTTCGACCATTTTCCTCTTCAAAAATATTTACTTTTTTTGTTACATTCATAAAATCCTCATCACCCTCAAAATGCTTTCCATATACCCCCGAGACACTTAAAGATGTTGCAAAATGTCTTCCGTATACTTGCTCTAACGCTTTTGAAACTTCTCCAACTGTTGCTCTGTTTTTTATAGCATCAATTGAACGCGCTAACAAATTACTGTCCTCTTTCGCTGCAGTCACTAATTTAGCCAGAGACTCATCAACAGCCTTTTGATCCCTAGAGGCTTTTATGTCATTTATTTTTTTTATTTGATCATCTCTCACTCTATTATTATCAATTACCCTAACATCTACCTTTGGCTCTTTGGGGTTTTTAAACTTATTTACCCCAACAACAACTCTTGACCCACTATCTACTTTTGCTTGTTTTTTAGTGGCCGACTCCTCAATTTTTAATTTTGGCACACCCGCTTTTACAGCTTTTGTCATCCCTCCAAGGGACTCTATCTCTTCTATAACCTCCCAAGCTTTTTTTGATAATTCGTCAGTAAGACTTTCGATAAAATATGATCCTGCTAATGGATCTACAGTATTCGTAACACCAGTCTCATTTTGAAGAATAAGCTGGGTATTTCTGGCTATTCGAGCAGACTCATCAGTAGGAAGAGCAATTGCTTCATCAAATGAATTGGTGTGCAAACTCTGAGTTCCACCTAGTATAGCAGACAGTGCCTCATAAGAGGTCCTAATGATATTATTATATGGATCCTTTTCAGTAAGTGATACTCCAGAAGTCTGACAGTGTGTTCTGAGTATCAAGGACTTTTCATTTTTTGCTCCAAAATCTTTCATTATTTTATACCATAATGTTCTAGCCGCTCTGAGTTTTGCAATCTCCATGAAGAAATCAGTTCCAATTGCAAAAAAGAATGAAAGACGTGGAGCAAAGTCATCAATATCTAACCCTTTTGAGAGAGCTGCCCTTACATACTCCATCCCGTCAGCAAGTGTGTAAGCAAGTTCAAGTACATTATCTGCACCTGCTTCTTGCATATGATAGCCCGAGATTGAAATTGAATTAAACTTTGGCATTTCCTTAGATGTAAATTCAATTATGTCAGCAACAATTTTCATGGATGGATCAGGAGGATAAATGTATGTGTTTCTCACCATGAATTCTTTTAAAATGTCATTTTGTATAGTTCCAGATAGTAAATTTTTATTAACATTTTGCTCTTCCCCGGCAACAATGAATGAGGATAAGACAGGAAGTACTGCCCCATTCATCGTCATTGATACAGACATCTGATCAAGTGGAATGTCGTTGAATAGAATTTTCATGTCTTCAACGGTATCAATGGCAACACCAGCCTTGCCAACATCTCCCATCACTAAATCATCATCAGAGTCATAACCTCTATGAGTCGGCAGATCAAAAGCAACTGAAAGACCTTTTTGACCAGATTTTAAATTTTTCTTATAAAAATCATTTGACTCCTCTGCTGTAGAGAACCCAGCATACTGCCTTATCGTCCAAGGTCTATTTGTATACATTGAAGCTTTTGGCCCCCTCGTATATGGAAACTGACCAGGGAGTGAGTCATTATCTACAAATGAAAGATTTTCAATGTCAGCTTTTGTATAAACTGGCTTTATTTCAATACCTTCATCTGTTTCAGAAGAAGCCTCTTTGAGATCAATCTTGGTTTCTTGTTCAAAGCTTTTCTGCCACTTTGTATAATTTTCACTATTTTTTGTTTTCATATTTAATTAAGAAACTTTTAAATTTAGATTATGTGATGTATATAATTATTTGATTATAAACAAAAATAGAATATTTAAAGAACATAGCTTGTTAGTGATTCGGACACATAATCTACCTGTTTTGTTCTATATTATAAACAATATGTTGTGTCAGTTAATAGTTAATATACAAAAATAATATTATGTTTGAAAAATTTACATCATTGTTTGAAAAGACTGAAACTAAAGAAGATAACGAATTTGATGCAACGCAATTGGCTGTTGCCTCGCTAATGATTACGACAGCAAAACACGATGGAATATTTGATGAAATTGAAAAGGAAGAAATTCTTAAGTTACTTAATAATTACTATAAGTTGACAGATGAAAGCTTAATCAATTTGTTTGAAATATCTGACTCAATGGTTGATAACGCCAGTGATATTCATCAGTTTACTTCAAAAATAAATTCTTCCTTAGATGATGAAGAAAAACTAGCAATAATTGAAATGCTGTGGAAAATAATCATTGCTGATGGGCGAATTGATGATTACGAAAATGCTCTTGTGAGAAAACTATCAGGACTACTTTATATTGATGATTTTAAAGTTGGTGAAATCAAAAAAAGACTTACAGGTTAATCCTCTATGACATACTTAGTAAATGAGAATTGCATTAAATGCAAATTCACTGACTGTGTGGAAGTTTGTCCAGTTGATTGTTTCTATGAAGGTGAAAACATGCTAGTAATCAATCCCGAGGAATGTATTGACTGTGGTGTTTGTGAACCAGAATGTCCGGTAGATGCAATAATCGCTGATACTGAAGATAAAGATGAAAAATGGTTGAAAATTAATACGGAGTTTTCTAATGAGTGGCCGAATATTACATTAAAAAAAGATCCGCCAGTTGATGCGGAAAAATATGAGAATGAAGATGATAAGTATAACAAATTTTTTTCAAAAAAACCTGGGGGATAAGACAATTATATGAAAAAAAATAAGAAATCCATAAAGAAGAAAAAGAAAGTTGTTAAGAAAGTTCTTAAGAAAAAGAAAGCCATTAAAAAAGTTCTTAAGAAAAAGAAAGTAGTAAAAAAAACTATTAAAAAAAAGAAGGCTGCTCCAAAAAAAAATATAGAATCGAAAAAAACTTCTAAAAAGTTTGTAGCTCCAAAAATGCCTCAACAATCTGATAAAAAGGTCAATAATAGAATAATTAACCCTTCTCACTATCAAGCAAAAAAAGTAAAGAAATTTTTAGAAATAAAAACAATTAAAGAAAAAAAAGTTAAAAAAATATTTGAGACTAAAGACCATGTTGTTTATCCAACTCATGGCGTTGGGCAGGTTATCGATATAGAAAAAAGGGAGGTAGTTGGCCAAAAGCTTGAAATGTACGTCATTGAATTTGTAAAGGATAAATTAATACTGAGAGTACCAGTTGATAAAGCTAAAAAACTCAGTTTAAGAAAAGTTTCAAAACCATCGAAAATTCAAAATGTTTTGAAAATCCTTTCTCAAAAAGCCAAAATTAAAAGAACTATGTGGAGTCGGCGTGCACAGGAATATGATTTAAAAATTAACTCTGGGGAAATTGAGCAAATTGCTGAAGTAGTTAGAGATTTAAATAGGGCAAACAACCAGATAGAGCAATCTTATAGTGAACGCCAACTGTTTGAATTATCTTATGATCGTTTTTTACGCGAAGTTATTGCAAGCCTTAAAATCACTGAAGAAAATGCAATCAAAAAAATAGACAAAATTCTTGGTAGAGACAAATTAAAAAACGCCCCTAGTCTATTAAACTAAGGGCGCAAAAAAAAGCATTGATTAATCAATGCTATTTATCTTTTCTTTTTTTTCTTTCTAGCTGGCTTCCTTTTAGCGGCTTTTTTCTTCTTTTTAGGAGCTGCTTTTTTTTTCTTTTTAGCTGGCTTCCTTTTAGCGGCTTTTTTCTTCTTTTTAGGAGCTGCTTTTTTTTTCTTTTTAGCTGGCTTCCTTTTAGCGGCGCTTTTCTTCTTTTTAGGAGCTGCTTTTTTCTTAGCCTTTTTCTTTGCCTTCGCAAAGATTACTTTAAGTTCCTCCATAATTATCTCCCCCCATTTGGGTTTAGTTAGAGGTTAATTAATGAATCAAAAATTTGATTCGTTATAGTCAATGATTAAACTTTTATTGAAAACTGTCAATTTCTCAATCTTTTCAAAGATTAAAAGTAAAAATGTTAAAAAATTAAATTTATTTTAAATTATTAGTTTATTTATTTAAATACTTATAGTCATTGAATTTTTTTTAATAAAAAAAACTTATTCTGTAAAATTTATAATTTTAAAACAAAAAAAGAAAAAAAAATTTGTTATAAGTTTATTTCTGATTAATGTGCGCTCGTAGCTCAGTAGGATAGAGCACAGGATTCCTAATCCTGGGGTCGGATGTTCGAATCATCTCGAGCGCGCCAACAAAAATTTATCTAGGCTATTTCAGAACCGTTATCTACCAATTGACGCGGTTCCAAAAGTATCACTTCTTCACTTTTATTTATGGCACCTAATACTAACACTTCTGACTCGACGCCTGCAATATTCCTATTTTCAAAATTGCAAACTGCAACAATTTGCCTATTAATTAACTCATCTATCGAATAATTAGTGATTTGAGCAGAGCTGATTTTTATTCCTAATTCTGGACCAAAATCAATTGATAAAACATATGCTGGTTTTCTTGCTTTTATATTAATTTCAGCAGATTTAATGGTACCTGTTAAAATTTGTATTTTTTGAAAATCATCATATTTTACAATGCTTTTTTTATCTATGAGAGCCATATTGGCAATTGTTTATACCCTTTATTGTTTGATTAAATTTGTAATTATTTATTCAATTTGTATTTTAGCGTCATGTCAAGTTTTGATGATGCAAATGAAATGAAAGCTTTTACCAAAAAAGCTATGTCAATTCCTCTTTTAGCTGAAGAACAGGAAAAAGTTTTAGCTAAAAAGTGGATTGAAAAGAAGGATGAGAGCGCTCTTCACGAGCTTACGCAATCTCATATAAGATTAGTAATTGCTTTTGCAGTAAAATATAAAAATTACGGCTTAAATCTCAGTGACCTAATTCAAGAGGGTAACATTGGATTAATGAAAGCTGCCGAAAGATTTCAGCTCGATAAAGAAGTTAGATTTTCTACATATGCAGGCTGGTGGATAAGAGCTTCTATACAGGATTTTGTTCTAAAAAACTGGTCACTAGTAAGAATAGCTACGACATCAAAACAAAAAAGCTTATTTTTCAATCTAAGAAAACTAAAACATAAAATTCACCAAACTGAGCATGGTTCAATTGACTTTAGAACAGCTCAAGGAATTGCAAACGATTTAAATATTTCTACGTCCGATGTTATTAAAATGGATAGCAGAATAAGCCAAAACGACAGCTCTCTTAATCACAAAATTAATGATGAGAGCCAAAGTGAATTCATGGAATTAATAGAGGACGAAGATGCAAGGCCTGATGACAAAGTTTTCGAAAAGGATCAAGTAAACTTCAAAAAAGAACTAATTCAACGTTCCCTTGAGATACTAGATGAAAGGGAAATTAGAATTATAAAGGATCGTCATTTAATTGAAGATACTAAAACTCTTGATATTCTAGGAAAAGAACTTAAAATTTCAAAAGAAAGAGTTAGACAAATAGAAAAAGGTGCAATGATGAAGTTGAAATCGTATATTGCTAACTCTCAAAGCAAAGATCTTCTTTTCAGCTAACTAATTCAACAATATGTTCTCCCAAGACTAAAGAAGAAGTTAAACCAGGAGACTCAATTCCAAAAAGATTTATTAAATTCTTACTTTTGTGAATCTCCTCGCCTTGTATTATGAAATCACTCTTTCCTTCTCCACGATTTTTCAACTTTGGCCTTACCCCCGAATAGCCTTTTTTTAATAAGCCCTTATCAAAAGTAGGTATATATTTTCGAATATCATTATAAAAAGATTCAAGTCTATTCTCATCTACATCATAATTTATTTCATCAATCCATTCTACATCTGGACCAAATCGTACTTGCATGCCAATATCTAAACCTAAATGTAAGCCAAGACTTGCTTCATTTGGTATAGGATAAATTAAGTGCCTAATATTTAAATCTTTACTGGTCTCGAAATAATTTCCCTTAGCGAAGTATGTCTTTGGAATTAGTGTTTTATCCATGGAGGATATTGATTTGGCAACATCTTCAGCATAAAGACCCGCTGCATTGATTAAAATTGAAGACTCAATTTTAATTTCATTACCTTCGTTAAGAACTGTTGAGACATGGACATTATTCTTTAGCTCAGATTTAATAAATTTACTATTGTAGGCAATGCTTCCTGACAGCTCTAACTCTCCTAGATATGATCTCATTAATGATGCTTGGTCAACAATGCCTGAAGATGGAACAAACAATGCTTCCTCACATTCTACTAGCGGTTCCACCTGAGAAACATAATCTCCAGTCACTCTCTTTATTCCTTCAACACCATTATCCCCTGCTTTTTCATATATTTCGTCAATCTTTGGGATTTCGTCTTTTGAACAAGCCACAATAAATTTACCTGTATTGAAGTGGGGGATTTTAAATTTATTACAGTATTCATAAATACGTTTATTTCCAGGAGCGCAAAATTTTGCTTTTAATGAATCCTGATCGTAATAGACACCAGCATGGATTACCCCGCTGTTTCTTGAACTTGTTACTGAACCGAAAGTATTCTCTCTTTCAACGACTAATACGTCCCTTTTTTCAGCAGCAAAAGTCTTAGCAATTGCTAACCCAACAACTCCACCTCCTATAACTAATACGTCTACAAAATTATTACTCATGAAATTTTCTTTATCATTAATGATACTTTTTTTGTTTCATTTTCTGTAAGCTGATATCCAACATTTTCATAGTTTAGGCTTTCATGAAATTTCTTTGATATTGGGTTTGGTGGCTCAATATTAAATTCACATGCGATTAATTCATACTCACTAATATTTTTTTCTAAGTCTAGATATAGACTTTTTCCAATACCGTTTTTCTTAAACTCATCCATAATTACAATTCTATCGATATAAGCAAACTTTTCATACCTTCCACTAAACCATTTATAGTTTAAGCTTTTATAATCAAGTCCTGATGGCAAAACTAATAAAAAACCAGAAATGGTACCGTAAGAATTTTCAGCTATTTTGAAATATAGCTTTCTTTTAAGAAACCACTCAAATTCACTATAAGATACATAATTGACTGCTGGAATTGCAGACTCATTGATTCGTACAATCTTATCTATATCAGAATGTTCAGCATCCCTTAACGTAAACATTTTAACATGTTACATTATAATTTTCTACAAAGAGCTTTGGCATTCTTACTGGCTTAAAATTATTGAGACTTATGCATGCGTAATCAACAAAAGAAGTAAAAATTGTTTGATTTTTAGCTATGTTAATAACTTGAAAAAATCTACTTAATCTGATTTTTTTATCAGTTGAAATAATCCAAGTTGAAATAGCTACTTGGTCTCCTTCAAACAAAGATCCTGTAAAACTATTTTCACTTTTTATTACAACACAAGCACATTTCAAATCTTCATATACCTTTGGAGTAATGCCTAATCTTGCTGAGTGTTTCCAGCTTACAATTTCACACCAATTTAAATAAACTTTATTGTTAACGTGGCCAAGGATATCAATATCTTCTTTGGTAGCAGTAAATTCTTCGATAAACGGATTTTTATATTTCCAATTTAAATTTTCTAACATTATTAATTTCTGACTTCCTTAGGAAGTTTAAATTGAACATCTTCCTCACCAAGTGAAACATTCTCAATTTCTAATGAATAATTTTCTTGAAATTTTGAAATTACATTTTCTACTAAAATCTCTGGCACTGATGCTCCTGAGGATATTCCAATAATATTACTTGAAGAATAATTACTTAAATTAAGACTTTCTGCATTTTCTAACAAATGAGAGTTAATACAGCCTGCTTTTTTTGCTACTTCAACGAGTCTGTTTGAATTAGATGAATTCTTAGACCCAACTACAATAAATGCATCACACTTATCAGCATATTCTTTAATGGCCTTTTGCCTATTTGAAGTGGCATAACATATGTCTTCTTTTGGGGATGACTCAATATTTGGAAATTTTTTACGTAATTCATTGATCATATTTTGGGTATCATCAATAGACAAGGTAGTTTGAGTTAAGTAAGCAATTTTATCATTTCCAAAAAAATTAAGTTCATTTATATCATTTATAGTTTCTACTAAGTAAATAGTATCTCGAGGCAATTGACCCATCGTACCCTCTACTTCGGGATGATTCTTATGACCTATTAAAATAATTTTGAATCCTAATTTATAAAACTTGTCTGCCTGCACGTGCACCTTTGTGACCAGTGGACAAGTAGCATCTATAATAGTTTTATTATTATCTTTTGCATAATTAGTAATCTTTTTTGAGACTCCATGTGCTGAAAATATAATTGGTCTATCTTTTGGAGCATCCTCAATATTCTTTAAAAATACTGCCCCTTTTTTAGTTAAATCGTCAATCACATGCTTATTGTGAACAATTTCGTGATTTACATATACTGGTGATCCATATTTTTTAAGTGTTTCTAATACAACATCAATAGCTCGAGTAACTCCTGCACAAAAGCCTCTTGGCGAAACTAAAATTATTTTCTTACTATTATTCATACTAGTCAAATTTACAAATTTCTTTATATAGTATTTCTATATGAATATAGAAAATATAGTTGAAAAATTTACTAGTGTCATAATATCTCATAAAATTAAAACTATTACGTTAGCAATAGCGCTTGTTTTACTTGCTACTTCTGGCGTGCGTTTTTTAGAAACTCCTGCTGGTTACAGATCTTTTGTTGAAAATGATCAGCAGAATTACCAAGATATACTTAATATAGAAGAAAAGTACGGCACGATTGATACTCTTACTTTTGTGATAAAGCCCAAAAGTGGTGAAATTTTTCAGAAAAATGTTCTTAAAGTCATAGATGAATTGACCGAATTATCATGGAAAGCTCCATACTCATCAAGAGTTAGTTCATTGACAAATTATCAATATACAACCGTTGATGGTGACGACATTAATATTAGTGACTTCATAGGTGACATAGACTCACTTACTGATAATGAATTATTGGATCTAAAAAACCTAGCTTTAAAAGAAAAAAATATAGTAAACTTTATATTATCGAAAAGTTCAAAAGTAAGCTTTGTAAATATTACACTTGATGTACCTATTGGGATTGACTTCATCGAACCAATTGCATTTGCAGAAGAACAAAAAAAATTATTTAATGAAAAAAATCCTGACATCTTTGTAACTGTAGCAGGCTCAGCTAGATTTTCTCAGAACTTTCAAGAAACAGCTCAAAGTGATGCTACTAATATGTACCCTGCATTCTTAGTTCTTATAATCATACTCTCATATGTACTTTTAAGGTCAGTCTCTGCATCGCTACTATCACTTATTGTTATTTTTCTATCAATTCTACCTTCAATGGGCTCTGCTGGATGGCTAGAGTATCAAGTTTTACCTCCTTTAATTATTGCGCCTATAATTATACTAACTATTGCTTTAGCTCATGCTATTCATATTCTTTCAATAGCACTTTCTAATATGAATGAAGGAATGCAAAAAGATAAGGCGATTATAGAAAGTATGAAAATTAACTTTATGCCAGTATTCTTAACAAGTTTTACAACTGCTGTGGGTGTTGCTGGAGTAAATTTTGGAAATATTCCGGCATTTAGTCAAATGGCAAATGCTGTTGTATTTGGTGCTGCCTACAGCTTTGTATTATCTGTTACAGTATTGCCAGCATTATTTATGATGATGCCTATAAAGTCTGATGGTAAGAATAATATTATTTTGCCTGCCTTGCATGCATTGGGCAATTTTATTTTTAAATTTAAATATTATGTAATCACTTTTATATCTCTAATCACAATTTTTTTAATTTCACTGATACCAACACTATATTTTGATGATGACTTTGATGCTTACTTTGATCGCGTTGATGACTGGGTTGAAGTTAAGAATATTGTTAACGACGAGTTTGGTAGTTCGTTTTTTATTTTTGCCAATATGGATTCAGGAGAAGTGGATGGCATTACTGATCCAAATTATTTAAAAAAACTTGATGATTTTGCAAGTTGGCTTGAGAGTCAAGATGAGGTTGTTACAGTTGCTACAGTTGCAGATGTTATAAAGACCCTGAATAAAAATATGAACGAAGGATCAGAAGAGTTTTATTCAATACCAGATAATAAATCACTAAATGCACAATATTTCTTAATGTACGAATTTTCAGTACCTTATGGAATGGATCTAAAAGATCAAATGACTGCCAACAAGTCAGAATCACGTTTACTTATAAGACTTAATAACTTTACCTCAATTCAATCTAGAGATTTTCACCAAAGGACCAAAGAGTGGATAAAAAATAATCTTGGCTCCTATCAATCTGATGGGATTGTTGGCATACCTGTGATGTTCCCATATGTATATCAAGAAAATACGAACGGACTTCTAAGGGGACTTATTTTTTCTTTTGGAATAATAATTGTTGTAATTGGCATTACACTCAGAAGCATTAGGTTCGGACTAATTAGTGTGGTTCCTAATGTTGTTCCCTTTGTTCTTGCCTATGGTGTACTGTCACTTTTTACCAAAATAGTAACTTTCAGTCATACTGTTGCCATTTTAATTGCCATTGGTCTTGTGGTAGATGCAACAATTCATTTCTTAACAAAATTTAAAAAAGCAAACGTGATGAATTTGTCATCATACGATGCAATCCAATATTGCTATAAATATGTTGGCTACCCAATCATTGTTGCCTCAGTTTGCCTTTTTTGTGGATTTCTATTCTTACTTCAGTCTAGCTTTCAGACGAATTACGTATTAGGTGGAATGTGTGCATTAATAATTTTACTTGCACTGATAATCGACCTATTATTGCTGCCATCACTGTTATTAATCTTCGGAAATAAATCAAAATGAAAATTTATTCTTTCTTATTTATACTAATTCTAACATTTAATTTTTCATCGTTTGCGGAAACAGATGAAGAAATAGGTTTGAAAATAGCAAAAGAAGCTTATGAAAGTACACGAGGATATATAGATAGTACATCAGAGCAATTAATGATTCTAATTGATCCAAAAGGTAATGAGGTCATACGAGAAATTTCAGGTAAAAATTTAGAAAACATGGACCCAAATGATGGTGATAAATCATTAATTTTCTTTAATAAACCTAAAGATGTCGAAGGCACAGTAATGCTTTCACATACACATGTAAATGATGATGATGATCAATGGCTTTATCTTCCTGCCTTAGGTAGAGTAAAAAGAATTTCGTCTAGCAATAAATCAGGGGCGTTTATGGGCAGTGAAATTTCATTTGAAGACTTTTCAGGTTTAGATTACAGAAAATACGACTGGAAATATTTAGGTGAAGAAAACTATGAAGGCGAATTGTGCTATAAACTTGAGTCTTATCCTAAGTATGAAAATTCTGGGTACACAAAGAGAATTGGTCTTACGGACGAGTTGTTAAGAGCTCGAAAAATTGAGTATTATGATAGAAAAGGCGATCTCCTAAAGACTATATATTTTGAGGATCATAAATTATACAACGATACTATCTGGTTTGCAGATACTTTTCGTGTTGTAAATCATCAAAATGACAACTCAACTATTTATAAATGGGAAAATCGTCAATTAAATATAGGACTAAATAAAAAGGACTTTGAGAAATCCAGTTTGATGCGTTTAGCTGATTAATTGTGATTGAAAATCTTTTTCAACGAAAAATACTTATTTTCTTGTTAGTTTATTTATTTCTTACATCTCATATTAATGCATTAGACTTTAAAGCTTACGGTTTCATTCAACCAGAGACATCTATTTACATAAATGGGGACGGAAAACACAATCAGGATAACTACAATACTTCTTTGTTTGGAAAAGGAACTTTTATATCATACTTGCAAGAAGGTGATGCGAAATTTACCATTAGTGCAATTGGTCGTTTTGACCAGAATGATGATGAACTTCGCTACTTAGATTTTCAAAAGTTTAAATATGAATATTATTTTGACGATATAGCGCTAAAAGTTGGGAATGAAATAGTTTTTTGGGGAGTCAATGAAACGTTTAATATTGTTGACATTATCAATCAATCAAATTTAGCAGAAGATATAGCTGGAACAAAAAAACTTGGTCAGCCTATGGCTTCAATTTCATACAGTCAGGATTACGGGATATTTGATATCTACTTAATGCCGTATTTTAGAGAGAGACCATTTTCTAGCAAAGAAGGTCGTCCGAGACTTTTATTTGAAGTTGATAAGAATTCTATTACCTATGAGTCTTCAGCAAAGAAACATAAAATGGATTTTGCATTAAGATACTCTGCAGTTATCGAGGATTTAGATATTGGTTTATCTCACTTCTACGGAAACAACAGAACACCTGTTTTAAGCCCTAATCCATCAACTTTAAAGTTTGACTCTCATTACCCTATATTATCTCAAACAGGAGTTGATATTCAAGCTACTAAAGGTCCTTGGCTGTACAAGCTTGAGTCTGTAAGCGCTAAAGATGGAAGTGAAAGACATTTGAGCGCTGCGGGTGGAATCGAATATACATATTATGGTATTCGTAATACGCAAAGTGATCTAGGTGTAATTGTAGAATATGCCTTTGATGATAGGAATGATAATCCTTTTAATAACGAAGGTGTTATTGGTTTAAGATGGAGCTTAAATGATATTAAATCTTCTAGTCTACTAGCAGGCTATTTATTTGACATAAGAGGCAACTCAAATCGCTTTCAAGCAGAGTTTGAACAAAGAGTAAATGACGACTTAAAACTTTTTTTTGATGTATCATTAAATGGAAGTATTGATAAGGCTGACTTTACTTATCAATTTAAGCAAGATTCAAGTTTAACTCTAAAACTAGCTAAATATTTCTAGATTCTAACTTCTGAACTATAAATTTTATCAAATATATTTTGATCTAAATCTATATATGTTGAGTCGGGTCCTGATGCAAAATAGAGCGGATCTTGAATTTTATTAGGATTAAATCCTTCTTCGACCAGATCTGTTTTTTTATATTTAAATGTTCCCGTCTTTTCTATCTCAGGACTTATACGAATAAAAACAGGCACACTGTAAGCTGGCAATTGTTCCGATAAATATTGATAGAGCTCGTCTAATTTAAATTCACTATTTACAACAAGAGATGCCATACCTGCTCTACCATCTTGATTGGGAACCTCCACACCATAAACATTAACTTCATCGATTCCTCTAAATGATGAAATTGCCTCGCTCACTTCATTAGTTGATACATTTTCAGATTTCCACCTAAAGGTATCCCCAATGCGATCTACAAAATAAAAATAACCTTGCTTGTCTTTCTTTAATAAATCACCTGTAGAAAACCAACGATCACCTTTTTCAAAAACGTCCTCAAGAATTTTTTTCTTTGTAGCTTCTTTATCTGTATACCCTTCAAATTTTCCAGTGAATTTATCATCATTTGGAATGAAGCCAATTGCTTCACCAGCCTCATCATTTTCACACTCGATACAGAACCCCTCTTCATTTCTAATTACAACTTCATTTTCAACATCAAATTTAACAATTTTGGTCGGTAAAATTCCCTTTAAATATGGAGGAATTCTTCCAATTGAACCGAATTCACTGTCCACATTAGTTAAAGATACATTTCCCTCCGAGGAACCGTAAAACTCTATAATTTTATTAATACCAAACCTTTCTTGCACTACTTTCCAGACCTCTGGCCTCAGTCCATTTCCATATATTCCTCTGATCTTATGTTTTTTTTCATAATCGTTTTCTTTTCCAGCCACCAAATATCTGAATAGTTCACCAATGTAAGTGATTACTGTGACTTCATACTTTACACAATCCTCCCAGAACTTCTCGACAGAGAATTTCTTTCTAAGCACAACAGTACCACCTGTACAAAAAGTTGAACCTATGCCAACTACACCTCCAGTTGCATGATATAATGGAAGAACCATGTACGTTTTATCTGTAGGTTTCATTTGAAGTGAAAACATTTGTAATCCGCATCCAACTAAAAACTTTTGATGGCTAAAATTTGATGCTTTAGGCATACCTGTCGTACCACTTGTATAAATATAGAAAAGAGATTGGCTATTTGATAAATTTTCTCTTACTGAATTATCTGGTCTAATTTTTCCTTCCTCATTAAAGCTATTAGACAGTGACTCATAGCCTTGAACTTCTTTACCAGCTACGTAAACATCTAAATCATCCTCAATATAGCTTTGCGCTGATGAAAGATTTTCCATCAAGTCAGAACTTATAATAAGACTTTTACTTTCCGATTTTTTAATACAATGAGCTAAAGACTTACTTTTAATATTGTTATTTAAACAAGCAACAGTAACCCCAATTTTTGCTAAGCCAAACCAAGTAAAAATATACTCTGGCTTATTTTCCATTAATAAAGAAATTGCATCACCAGTTTTGTATCCTTTGCTAATTGCCCAGTTGGCAATTTGATTAGCCTCATCATCCATCTGGCGGTACGTATATTTTTTTTCCTCAAATTCTATTGCAATGCTATCTGGAGATTTATCTACCTGCTCCTCCATGATATCTGCCACAGTTGTTGATTTTTTTTTATCAAACTTTCTAGAACGTCCAACAAGTTGTAAGAAAAATTTAAAATAACTATACTCTCTAGATACTGTATTTAAAATGCCCATTTAAATTCCTAAACTTTCTGAATATTTCATTATTGTTTTTGTTTTTGGCCCAAAATCAAATGAAATTTTATCAATTTTGGTTACCGGTCTTACCCCAAGAATACTATTTGTTAAGAATACTTCACTTACTTTTTTTAGATTATTCAATGATATGCTCTTTACTGCAACCTTTTTCTTTTTCAAAAGCAGCTTTCTGACAGTGCCATCTAGAGCTCCATCTTTTAGGGGAGGTGTAAAAATTTTGTTATTTTCAACAAAATAGATATTTGAACTAGAACAGCAGCATATTTTATTTTTTTCATTTAAGAATAATGCATCATCAAATTTTTCTTTTTTTGAAATATGTTTTGCAACAATATTTTCAAAATAATTGCTCGTCTTATTTTGTGACAATATTGAATTACTTAAGCGTTTTATATCTGAAGTTTTAATTCTTATCTTTGGTATAGTCTTGTTGGTGGCTAGGTTTGAAAGAGTAATTAGAAAAGTACACGCATGATCATTATTAAAATCAAGCCCTCGAGCCTTCGATACTCCCCTTGAAAGCGTTAATCTAATGGCCACACGCCTTGTGTCTATTTTATTTATTTTTACTAATTTATAAATTATATCTTCAAGCTTTTTTTTTGAGATGAAGAAATTGAAGTAATTTTTTTTAATTGATTTTATAAATCTTTCATAATGGTAGTTAAATAAAATAATTTTTTGATTATTAAAAAGAATTGTTTCAAATATAGCATCTCCCAATAAGAAGCCTCTATCCCTAACATCAATTAGAATATTTTTATTATTTGAAAATTTATTATTAAAGTAAATTATCATTCTACACGTTGTGCTTTATGTGACGCGTTGTTTCTTGCTGTTCTATTTATATTAACTAGGTTTTCTACTTTTTCATTTAGCTCTAGAAATTCGTTTAGTGGATCTGAGTCAGACACAATTCCTCCTCCAGAATTAAGGTAAGCTCTTTTTTTATTTACAGTTACTGTTCTTATAGGAATATTAAAATCAGAATAACCAGAGAATGATGCATATCCAATAGCACCACAATAGACGCCTCTGTTACTATCTTCTAGTTCAGAAATTATCTGCATTGCTCTAATTTTTGGAGCTCCTGTAACTGATCCTCCAGGCATACAAAAATTCAAAATATCAAATATATCACTTCCCTTTTTTATATTTCCTTCAATATCTGAGACTAAATGATGAACATTATTATAGGTTTCTACTTCTGCAAGTCTCGTAACTTTTACTGAACCTGGTTTACAAGCTTGAGAAATATCATTTCTTAATACATCAACAATCATAAGATTTTCAGCATTATCTTTTTCACTTGCTTTTAAAGTGGCAACCAATTTTCTGTCTTCTAATTCACTTTGTCCCCTTTTAATTGTGCCCTTGATTGGCGACACCTTGATTTTGTTACCCTCAATTCTTAGAAATCTTTCTGGCGAATAAGATAATATTGTAAAATTTGAATTTTTAATAAAACAGGAAAAAGGTGTTTCTGTATTTTCTCTGTACTTTAAATAATATTGAACGGATTTAAAATCATTAGGTATTTTTGACAAAAATCTTTGTGTTATATTAACTTGGAAGATGTCTCCATCTTTAATGTATTTAAGAACTTTTTTTATTTTTGAAATATATTTTTTCTTTGTAAAATCTTTCTTCCAATTAAATCCTTTTAATTTTACTTTAGCGTTATTTAATCTTGGAATTGAATACAAATTTTTAGCTTTTTGTAAGCGTACTTCATGATTTACTTTATTTTTAATCTCATTATTAAGATCACACGAAAATAAAAATGCTTTCTTAAATTTATTATCAAAGGCAAAAACAATATCAAATAATCCTAAATAGATATTAGGAACAATCTTTTCGTTTTTTTTATTATTTCTTATTTTTTCATTAATTAAACCAGATTCATACGATACATATCCAGCATAACCACATTGGAAATGCGGTAAGCTTTTTATTTTTTTAAAATTGACTTTTGATAATATATTTCTTGCTTTAATAAATTCTTTCGACGAAAAATTTATATTTTTCTTATTTATTTTAATGGATTCTATCGGATCAAACGCAATATATGAATATCTATTATTTTTTGAAATAGTATTATTCGCACTATCTAAAAAAATAAGATTATTCTGATCTTGAAATCTTAATAGTGCATCCTGAGGATTTATGTAATCAAGTTTTTCTGTTTTAATTCTAATACTTTTCATAGTTTTCGTTTGGTAGGGATATCCGGAGTCGAACCGGAACGCCCGAAGGCACCAGATTTTGAGTCTGGCGCGTCTACCAATTCCGCCATATCCCCATTCTTATTTTCTAATTAAAAATAATAACTTAGTTAATGAATTCAACACAATCAATTTCTTTTGGTGTGAAAGTATTCTCGATAGTGTGAAAGTCACAACGATTAATTATGTACTATTTTGTGATCTTTTTAATCTCTTTTACAACTAAAGAATAGTTATCTTTCAAGACTTTATGACCCTTAAGATGCTTATTAAATTCCTTATAAAGACTTTCATAATACCAAGCGACATCTTTGGGTGATGCAGAAAATCGCTTCCATAGTTTTTTACCCACTCTTTTATGATCATCTATAATACATGTTCCATTATGCAGTTTATCACATAGAGATACGAACATAGAGGATTGGGTTTTCTTCTTTATATCTGATAAATACTTCTTTTTTCTTTCAGACCATGGTGGTTTTGGTTCTACAACAGAGTCACTGCATTCTTTTACGATGGTTGCTACTTTACTACCAAATTTTGTTCTTATTTCTTTGAGTGTTTTTAATCCACCTCGATCTTCAACTGCATCATGTAATAATGCGCCAATTGCTTCATCGGTAGTTCCCCCATTCTCAATCACATAATTACTTACAGAAGATAAATGTGAGAAATATGGGATTTTTAGTTCACCCTCACGATCATGCCCGAAATGTAACTTATAAGCATAATCTAGTGCCTTTTTGTATTTAATTTTATTAAACATTTAATGAGTTTGAACGATTTTTTTGTTCAAGTATAGTGAATTCAATATGAGCGAAGCAAAAGATAGAGTTGTTATTGATGACTGGTTAAGAAGATCAAATTGGGTTTTAACCGATCATGAAGGAAAAAAAAGAAACGTAGATTTTGAAGTACGTGGCAAAGGCAGAGTTGACTATACATTATATGACGCAAATAATTTTCCACTATGTGCTCTTGAGGCAAAGTCATTAGAGGTTTCAAAAGAGGATGGTGGGTTACTAGCGGCGAAAGAACAAACACGAAAATATGCAAAAGCACAGAAGTGTCGTTTTGCAATGATGTCAAACGGCGAAATGCATTATCTCTGGGACACGCACATAGGTAATCCTGTTGCAATATCAATTTGTCCTACTCAAGAAGAACTTGAATTAAAACTTTATAAGTACCAACCAGATAATAATAAATTATTTGAAGAAGAAATTAATGAGGACTACATCGTTCTAACACAATTGCCTGACTACAACAAAAATCCAGACTATATTAATGAAAATAAGAGAGATCATTTTAAAGAAAAAAATAAACTAAAATTTCTGCGTCCATTCCAATTACAAGCATTAAAAGCAATTCAAAAATCTGCAAAAAAAGGTAATGATCGTTTTTTACTTGAAATGGCAACAGGTACAGGAAAAACTCTTACATCATGTGCAATTATTAAATTATTTTTAAGATCGGCAAATGTTAAAAGGGTACTATTTCTCGTTGATAGATTAGAACTTGAGACACAAGCAGAAAAAGAATTTAAAGAAGTTTTAAAAAACGATTATTCAGTTGCAATTTGGAAAGAAAAACAAACATCTTGGAAAGTTGCAGAGATAGTTGTCACAACAGTACAATCTTTAAAAACCAAAAATAAATATAAGAGAGAATTTTCAAGAGATGACTTTGATTTAGTAATTTCAGATGAGTCACATAGATCTCTTGGTGGACAAAGCAAAAAAGTATTCGAATATTTCATTGGATATAAACTTGGATTAACTGCTACCCCTAAAGATTACTTAAAAAATATTTATACAAATCAAAGTGTTCTTGATCCAAGAGAACTTGAAACACGTATGCTGCTTGATACATATGCAACATTTGGATGTGAAAGTGGAAATCCTACATTTAGATACTCACTTTTAGATGGTGTTAGAGACGGTTACCTGGTTAACCCTAAACCCCTAGATGGACGAACAGATATCACTACTCAACTTTTATCAGATCAAGGTTACACATATACAGATGTAGATGAAGAAGGAAATACGATAGAAGCAAAGTTCACAAGAAAACAATATGAAAAAACATTTAAATCTGAAGAAACAAATTTATCTTTTTGTAAGGCATTCATGGACAATGCAAAAAAAGATCCCTACTCTGGAGAAATTGGCAAGTCACTCGTATTCTGTGTTTCTCAAGATCACGCAGGTAAAATCACGCAGTACCTTAATGAACTTGCTCATGAAATGTTTCCTGGAAAATATCAATCTGACTTTGCAATGCAAGTTACATCAAAAGTAGATCGTGCAACAGAAATGACTACTAATTTTAGAAACAATAATTTGGGGGGCACATCCGACTTTAACCCATTCTATAAAACATCAAAATCAAGAGTTTGTGTAACTGTAGGCATGATGACAACTGGATACGACTGCACAGATTTATTAAATATATGCTTGATGAGACCAATTTTTTCTCCTTCTGATTTTATACAAATGAAAGGAAGAGGCACACGATTAAATAATTTTAAGAGTCATTGGATAGATCAGAAAGAAATAACAGAAGAAGTTGATTATGATAAAAAAGAATTTCTCCTTTTTGATTTCTTTGCAAATTGTGAGTATTTTGAAAAAGAATTTAAATACGACGAAAAACTAAAACTACCAACCATCTCAAGTCCTCCTGGAGAACCAGTAATCACTATTAAACCAGAAGAAGTTGAGAATACTAATCCTGATCCTCTTGCTACTTTAGATGTTATCAAAATAGGAAAAGAGGGCATGAAAATTGATCGAATGTTCTTTGATGAATTTGCAGAAAAAATTAAAACTCACACTTCAATTGAAGAAATGATGAATAATCGAGATTTTGATCAAGCAGAACAATATCTAAACGACAATCTTCTGAACAAACCTGATGAGTACTACACTTTAGATAAACTTAAAAGAGCACTTAAACTGGATCGAGGATTAAGCACTAAAGAACTATTGTTATATGTATTTGGACATATAAACAAAATAAAATCAAAAGATGAATTATTTGAAGATGAATTTGATAAATTTGATAATTTATTTAATCCTGATGAAAATTCATTTGATTCTATACGACAGGTTTTTGAAGCGTATGCAACAGATTCAGAATTTAGAGAAATAGTCGACTCTGGAAGATTTGCTGAATTGAATATACATCCGACTGGAGAATATTTTAAAAAACTACCTGAAGAATTTAGAACAAGTATACCTTCTTATATTAAAGAAAACATTGAATTAGAGAAATTTACTAATGCTTGATGATGTAACAAAAAAAAGAATTAACTCTTTAAGGGGCATACTTGTTGGAAAATTACCTGACCCAAAGGCACAAGTAGAACAAATCACAAATGGTCTAATTTATAAGTTTATGAATGATATGGATGAAGAGTCTGTATCAATGGGTGGTAAATCAACTTACTTCTCAGGCAAATTTCAAAAATACGCTTGGAAGAACTTAATGGATACTAAAACTAGTGGTGTTGAAAAATTGTCACTCTATTCAGAAGCGCTAAATCTTATGAGTAACAACGAAAATCTTCCTGAATTATTTAGAGATATTTTTAAAGATTCAGTTTTACCTTTTAAAGAACCATCAACACTTAATATGTTTTTAAAAGAGATTAATGAATTTCATTATTCTAATTCTGAAAAATTAGGTGATGCATTTGAATATTTGTTATCTTTTATGGGTTCGCAAGGCGACGCAGGTCAATTTAGAACACCAAGACATATAATTGACTTTATTATTGAGATAGTAAATCCACAAAAGAATGAAACTATATTAGACCCTGCCTGTGGTACTGCAGGTTTTTTAATTAGTGCTTACAAAAATATCTTAAATCAAAACACTAAGAAGAATTTAGGAGATAGTTTAACTGCATCAGACAGAAAAAAGATTGGAGATAATTTAAATGGTTATGACATTTCTCCTGATATGGTGAAGATGTCTCTAGTAAATATGTACTTACACAAATTCACTAACCCTAAAATTAATGAATACGACACTCTTTCAAGTGAGGATAGATGGAATGAATACTATGATGTGATACTTGCCAATCCTCCTTTCTTCTCTCCTAAAGGTGGAATAATGCCTCATAATAGATTTGGAGTTAAATCAACAAAAGCAGAAGTATTATTTATTGATTATATCAATGAACACTTAAAACCCAATGGTCGTGCAGGAATTATTGTACCTGAAGGAATTATTTTTCAACCTGGAAAAGCATACAAAGAATTAAGAAAAAAATTAATAGAAACATCACTGATTGGAGTTGTTTCATTGCCATCTGGGGTGTTTAATCCATATGCTAATGTAAAGACCTCAATTTTAATATTAGATAAGAAAAAAGCAAAAGATGATAAATTTATTTATTTTGCAAATATTGAAAATGATGGTTTTGATTTGGGTTCTCAAAGAAAAAAAATAGACAAAAATGACATACCAAACGTTTTAACTTCCTTAAAAAATATTTTTAATAATCAAAAAATTATTAATAAAATAGAAAATATTTTTCCGGTAGAAAAAAAATTGTTATTTTCAAATAACATAATTTCTTTAAATTTGAATGAATATTCGAATGAAAAAGATGAAGTATCAAATTTAAAATTATATGAGTTAAATGAACTTGTTAATATTAAATACGGTACAAGAATTGTGAAGAAGAATGCAGTTAAAGGTGAATATCCTGTTTATGGAGGAGGAAATAAAACATTTTACAATAATACCTATAATAGAGAGGATGAACTAATTATTGCCAGATTTGGGATCTCAGAACATTGTGTAAGATTTGTTAAGAATAAATTCTTTTTAAATGATTCCGGATTATCTTTAGAAGTTAAAAATAAACAACTTAATCCTAAATATTTAGATAAGATTTTATTAAACATACAACCAGAAATATATAATTGCTCTAGGGGTGTTGCTCAAAAAAATCTTAACATTGATATGTTTTTAAAAATTAAAATACCCGTTCCTATTTTAGAAATTCAAAATCAAATAGTTGAAGAATTAGATGGTTATCAAAAAATTATTGATGGATGTAGTCAGGTTATAGATAACTATAAACCTTCAATTGATATTGACCCTAATTGGGAAATGGAAGAAATAGGTAATATTTGTGAAATAAATCCTAAGAAAAGTGAGATTAAATTAGACAATAATTCAGATGTAAGTTTCATACCAATGGAAGATGTTAAAAAGAATGATTTATTTACTTTGCCGCTACAAACAAAAAAATTATCAGAAGTAAAAACTAGTTACACCTATTTTAAATCAGATGATATTTTATTGGCAAGAGTTACTCCTTGCTTTGAGAATGGAAAATGCACTATCGCAAAAGATTTAGTAAATTGTGTTGGTTTTGGTTCATCTGAATTTATTGTTTTAAGATGTAACGAAAAAGTAAAAAAAGAATGGGTATATTCTTTTATCATCACTAATAAATTCAAACGACTAGGTGTTAAAAATTTTACAGGAACCAGTGGTTTAAGAAGAGTACCTAAAGATTTTGTTGCAAAATTTAAAATTCCAGTACCCTCAATAGAAATACAAGAAGAATATATTAAAAAGGTTTATTCTGATATTGATTTTATAGATAAAAATTTAAAAATGATAAAAGATATGCAAGAAAAAATAAATAATAGAACTAATTCTATTTGGTCAACATAGTTATACTTGCAAATATGACTATTCATTTATGTGTGAAAGTAGTGTGAAAGTATTAAAAACTTCAAATACTGCGTCAGGTCTCAAATTCTAGGTAACAACATCTTTTGAGTCTGGCGCGTCTACCAATTCCGCCATATCCCCATTTTACAAATTATTCTTTAAACCATTATTATAATCAATAAGGGCCTAAAATTATTATCTATGCTAATATATGTATATTACCATAAATTATGTTAAACTCTATTTATCAAAAATTTAAGCTATATTTCGTCTCTAAAACTTTACAGTTCTCTAACAGTCCGTTCGCGTATCCTTTTCTATTTGTAATTTGCTTAGCAGAAGCAATTATATTTCCATTGCCTCAAGAAATTATTATGATTCCAATGATGGCAGTCAATAAAACCAAGGTTTATATGATTGCATTCATTTGCCTTACGGGCTCTTTGGCGGGTGCTGTTATTGCTTATTTCATAGGACTGTTTCTATTTGAAAGTATTGGGATACTTATACTTGAAACCCTACACATGAATGACGCTTTCAATAATTTTGTGAACGATATTGAACAATTTGGGTTTTTATATGTGTTTATTGGGGGCTTTACTCCTTTACCTTTTAAAGTTGTAACTTTATCAAGCGGTTTTCTAAATATTAATTTTTTAATATTTATTCTTGCTTGTGTTTTATCAAGATCAATAAGGTTTTTTTTAATTGGTTTCTTAATTAAGACGTACGGTGAGCAAGTAATGCGTGAATTTGAGAAAAGATTAACTCTTTATTCAATTTTTTTTATAATAATAGTATTATTAATTTTATTTTATATAAGCGCTTGATTAAATTATGAACTCTATAAATATAAACCTATCCATCTCATTAATTGTATTAATTATAGTTTTTATTCTTGAATATATTTTCAAATTAATTCCGTGTGATATGTGCTTAGTCGAAAGATACCCTTACTACGCTCTTATTTTATTAAGTATTATCGCAATGTATTTAGTAAAAATAGAAAAAGCAAAATTAAGAAAAATAATTGATTATGTCTCAATCTCAACAATTTTATTTGGCTTCATTTACACTCTAAGGCATGTTGGCGTTGAAAGAGGCATTATTAAACTAAGTACTGAATGCTCTGGTGCGCTAATTAATACGTCAGATAAGTCAGCATTGCTTAAGGAACTGAATCAGGTTGCATTAGTAAGATGCGATGAGGCAACTTATTTATTTAACTTTATATCGATTGCAGAGTCTAACTTGATTTTGATGACTTTCCTCTTATTTATAAACATATATTTTTTGGTAAAAAAGTGATGAATGCAAAAAGAAAAATTTTAGAGAAAATTGTTAGAGTTGATCAAGCTGGTGAGGTAGGTGCTCAACAAATTTATGAAGGCCAAAAATTAGTATTTAAGACTTTAAAAAATAAAAAAGACTTCGATCAAATTTCTCGAATGGCAGGTGAAGAAAAAGAGCATCTCGACTACTTTAATGAACTTGCAAAAAAAGAGTCTATTAAACCTACTAAATTGTCAAACTTATTTGGGGTTGGTGCTTTTGCAATGGGCATTGGTACCGCCCTCTTGGGTCGAAAAGCTGCATATGTTTGTACAGAGGCAGTAGAAGAAGTTATTGAGGCCCATTATCAAAAACAAATAGATGAGCTAGAAGGTATTCACGATGATGTAAGAGAAAAAATAATTAAATTCCAAGAAGATGAAGTAGAACATAAAAATACGGCCATTAACCAGGGTTCTAAACAAACATTTGGTTATAGCATTTTGAGAAAAACAATTAACGAGACTACTAAGCTTGCAATCTTTATGGCTGAGAGATACTAGTTATTTTTCTAGTTGTATATCCCAGTATAAAAAATCCATCCAACTCTCATGAAGAAAATTTGGTGGGAATGATCTTCCACATTTGTCTAGATCAGCCATTGTTGGAACCTTCGGATAATTCTTCGGCTTCATGCCCGAGTGTTTGAGAAGTTTACCACCTTTTTTTACATTACACATTGAACATGCAGTTACAATATTTTCCCATGTTGTTTCTCCCCCGTGTGCTCTAGGCAATAAATGGTCGAATGTTAAATCTTTTTTCGAACCACAGTATTGGCAACTAAACTTGTCTCTTAAAAAGACATTGAATCTTGAAAAAATAGGATTTCGAGTTGGCTTAATGTAAGTCTTTAAACTTATCACGCTTGGCAAATACATCTGAAAGCTTGGACTACTAATTTCACGGGTGTAATTAGAAACAATATTTACTCTTCCTAAAATTACTGCTTTAACACTATCTTGCCAACACCACAGGGAGAGAGGGTAATGGCTTAGTGGACGAAAGTCAGAATTCAATACTAGAGCAGGACATTTTTCTAATGGCACACGAACGGTCATACAAATATTATATATGTATATGCATCTAAAATTCAAAAAAATTTTGTGTGAAATTAATTTGAAAATTTTTCAGTTATGAAGTCTATGGCAATTGAAAGTCCGTCTTGGGCAATTGAATGTGGAGTATTTGGTGAAATGTGGGCTTTTACATCTAAACCAAGCCCATTTAATTTTTTTTCAGCTTCAATTGTATCTTGGTAAGGCACCATTGGGTCTGCGTCGCCATGTATGAGATAAATGGGAGGCTTAGACTTTAACTCTTTATCCAACAACTCTGGTGCAATTAATCTACCTGAAAATCCTACAATTGCCCTTATTGGCTTTGGTCTCCTTAGACCAACGTGAAGGCTCATCATAGTTCCCTGACTAAAGCCAACAAGGGCTAAATCTTGATCAGTTAGATTGTAATGCTCAAGTTGCTCATCAATAAACTTACTAAGTGTATCGGCAGCGGTTAAAACACCTTTCCAAATTGTAGCAGGATCTCCCGATTGAAAATCAAACCACTGATAACCCATAGGATTCATGCCGCATTTCTCTGGTGCATTAGGAGATAAGAAAACTGCATCTGGGAGCGTTGGCTGAAAATAATTGGCTAAGCTAATTAAATCATTTCCATCTGCACCATATCCATGACAAAAAATCACAATTTTTTTTGGGTTCTGTGAGTTAGCTGCTTCAATAACGGGGCCATTAAGAATTGACATTAGGAAACTCTTTTCTCAACAATTCCGACAATATCACTCATAATATCTTTGAGCTGATAGTTTTTTGGTGTGTATACTGCTTCGACTCCATTGTTGATTAAGAGTTTTTCATCTTCAGTCGGAATGATTCCTCCAACAATTACTGGTATGTCATCTATTTTATTTTTTTTCATTTCATTCATAATTTCTCCAACAAGTTGGACATGTGACCCGGAAAGAATAGAGAGACCAATAATATGAACATCTTCTTCAACTGATGATTTAACTATTTGTTCAGGTGTAAGCCTTATTCCCTCATATAAAACATCCATGCCACAATCACTAGCGCTCACAGCTATTTGTTCAGCACCACTTGAGTGACCATCAAGACCTGGCTTACCAACGAGGAACTTAATGCGTCTGCCGATTTTATCTGATATGTCCTCAACTCTTTTTCTAATTGCACTGTAATCGTCATTGTTGGTTGGCTGTATATTGCTTATACCTGTTGGTGCTTTAAACTCTCCAAAAACATCTCTTAATACCGCAGACCATTCACCTGTTGTAACTCCAGCTTTGGCAGCAGCTATGGATGGTTCCATCACATTGCTTCCATTATTTGCCGCATCAATCAGATCTTTTAATGCTTTATCTGCGGCCCCCTGGTCTCTATTTTTTCGCCATTGTTGAATAGCATTCACTTGTTCACTTTCAATTTTGGGGTCTATTGTCTCTATTCCTCCATCAGAGGAAGTCAAAGGTGACTCTTCCGTTTCTATAAAATCATTAACACCAACAACAATTTGTTCTTTGCTATTTATTTTTCTCAATCTTTCTTTTTGTGAATTAACAAGTTCTTGTTTCAAATAACCACTTTCAACTGCTTTAACAGCACCTCCTATCGACAATATATGATTAAATTCTTCATATGCCGCTTCCTCAAGTGCTTTAACTTTTTCATCTACAACTTTTGAGCCATTAAATATATCTTCAAAATGCAGCAAGTCTGTTTCAAAGGCTACAATTTGCTGAAGCCTCAAAGACCACTGTTGATCCCATGGCCTTGGCAAACCCATTGCTTCATTCCATGCAGGCAATTGAACAGCCCTAGCTCTTGCATCTTTTGACAGAACAACGCCAAGCATTTCGATCAAAATTCTATAAACATTATTTTCTGGTTGCTGCTCGGTTAATCCGAGACTATTAACTTGCATACCGTATCTGAATCTTCTGTTTTTTGCGTCTTTAACGTTATATCGTTCCTTAGTAATTCGATCCCATAAAGAAACAAAAGCCCTCATCTTACACATTTCAGTAATAAACTTAATTCCAGAGTTAACAAAAAAACTTATCCTACCGACAACATTCTCAAATTCTTCATCAGTTAATGTTTTAGAAGACTGCACTTTATCAAGATATGCAACTGCAATTGAAAGACCAAAAGCAAGCTCCTGCTCAGGTGTTGCTCCTACTTCAACTAGATGATAGGGACAAACGTTAATTGGATTCCAGTTAGGCATTTCTTTAAATGTAAAAGTAATGACATCAGAAATAATTCTTAAACTAGGGTCTGGAGGAAGGATATAAGTGCCTCTCGATAAATATTCTTTTAGTACATCATTTTGAGTTGTGCCCCTAAGCTTGCTTCTTTCAATGCCTTGCTCATCAGCTACCGCTATATACAAACTAAGTAACCATGCAGCAGTAGCATTTATAGTCATTGAAGTGTTCATCTTATCTAAAGGGATTTGATTAAACAAAGACCTCATATCCCCAATGTGTGAAATTGGAACTCCTACCTTGCCTACTTCGCCTTTTGATAATATATGATCGCTATCATAGCCAGTTTGTGTTGGCAGATCAAAAGCTACAGATATGCCGGTTTGACCCTTTGAAAGGTTCTTCAGATATAGTTCATTTGACTTTTTGGCAGACGAATGTCCTGCATAAGTTCGTATAAGCCAAGGTTTATCCATTGTTTTTTAACGTTTTTTTTGTGAATAATTAAATCGTTTTCACTAAAATGTATATACTAATCTACTTTAAATGGCTATAAACCTAGAAAAAAGAAACATTAGATTTATATAACTTACACTACAGGAGCTAATTTATGACTACTGAAGAAAAAGATATTTATGCAATCGGTGAGGTTCCGCCTCTTGGATACATCCCAAAAAAAATGCACGCATGGGTTATTAGAAGAGACCGTCATGGCAATCCCATGAAGTCATTTCAGGAAGAAGAATTTGATATACCTGAAGTTGGATCCAACGATGTATTAATTTTTGTTATGGCCGCTGGTGTTAATTATAATGGAGTTTGGGCAGGTTTAGGTAAGCCTGTATCTACTTTGGACATGACTAAAAAAGATTATCACATTGCAGGTTCAGATTGTTCAGGAATAGTTTGGAAAGTTGGCTCAGGAGTCAAAAAGTGGAAAGTAGGTGATGAAGTAATTATTCATGGAATGCAATGGGATCATGAAGATGCTGAAGTTAACGGTGGTGAACCAATGGTTTCAAAAACAAACAAAGTGTTTGGTTACGAAACGGCCGACGGGACTTTTGCACAATTTACATCTGTTCAAGCTCATCAGGTCTTGCGTAAACCACCAAACCTGTCTTGGGAAGAAAGTGGTTGTTATATGTTAACGCTTGCCACAGCGTATAGAATGCTCTTTGGTCATGCGCCTAACGAATTAAAACCTGGAGAGTTTGTTTTAATATGGGGGGCGTCAGGTGGTCTTGGAAGTATGGCGGTTCAACTTGCAAAAATTGTTGGAGCAAAACCTATTGGTATTATCTCGGACAACTCAAAAATTGATTATGTAAAAAGTCTTGGAGCTGTGGGAGTACTAAACAGAAAAGACTTTAATTGTTGGGGTGAACACCCAGATATTGATGATGCTGAAACATATGGAAACTATATGAAAGAAGTAAGAAAGTTTGGAAAAGCTCTATGGGAGTTCACAGGAAAAGGCAACAATGTGGACATGGTCTTTGAGCACCCAGGAGAAACAACAGTTCCTGTCTCTTGCTTTGTAGTAAAACCCGGTGGAATGGTTGTTATTTGTGCTGGTACAACTGGCTACAATTTAACTTTAGATGCAAGATATCTATGGATGCAAAGTAAAAGGCTTCAGGGCTCACACTTTGGAAACTCAAAACAAGCTAACGCAGCAAATGAACTTGTTATTGATGGAACTTTAGATCCTTGTATGTCTGAGTTGTTTGCATGGAAAAATATTCCAGATGCGCATGAGAAAATGCTAAATAATGAGCATAAAGGTGGCAATATGTCTGTTCTCGTTGGCGCGGCAAATAAAGGGCAAAAATCTCTTAACTAAATTTATAATATGAACCAATTAATTTCAAAATGTCAGAAAGCTCTTATTACCGTCGATAAATATTACGACGCAGCTTTGCAGCATGTAAGAAGCGAACTTATAATTGATGGAAAATTATCAAGAGATAATCTTGATAAAGAACAGCATGCAGCACATGGGCTTTCATGGATTGCAGCTTATAGGGCTACTCTTAAAGAGATGGTAAATTGGGCAGAAAGTTTAGATAAGGATTCTGCTTTCAATGAGACAGAGCAGCTTATGCTTCAAATCATATTCTCAGAATATTGTGCGCAGATAAAATCAGGTATTCCAATGTCACAACTCGAGTATGTGCGACCACAAGACCTAGGGCTTAAAAATGGTTTATTTCAAGAGAATGGAACTGAAGAATTTAATGATCTAATTCTAAATGGCAACAGTGTTAATGATAGAATGAAACTTGCACAGTTATTAAAAAATGGTTTCAGCAGCAAAAATTTTGGAAACAGCAATCTTGACGAGACGACATCTATTATCAGAGACCAGTTTAGAAAGTTTGTTGAGGACGATGTGACGCCACATGCTCATGAATGGCATTTGAAAGATGAGTTAATACCAATGCAAATTATTGAGAAGATGTCAGAGATGGGAGTTTTTGGTCTCACAATCCCTGAAGAATATGGCGGCTTAGGAATGTCTCGTTTTGTAGACTGTGTTGTGACAGAAGAACTCGCTAGAGGATATATTGGCATTGGATCATTGGGAACACGTGGTGATATTGCCGCTGAGCTTCTAATAACAGGTGGAACTGAAGATCAAAAATTAAAATTCCTTCCCAAAATTGCATCAGGTGAAACTTTACCATGTGCAGTACTCACTGAACCTCATTCAGGTTCTGATATGGGCTCCTTCAAAACAAGAGCAGTAGCAAATGGTGAGCATTACACAATTACTGGAAATAAAACTTGGGTGACACATGGTGCACGTAGTGACGTGATGATGCTCCTTGCTCGAACCAATCCTGACGAAAAGGGTTATAAAGGTTTATCAATGTTTTTGGCTGAAAAGCAAAGAGGTGACGATGATAATATGTTTCCTGATGATGGCATTAGTGGTGGTGAAATTGAAGTCTTGGGATATAGAGGGATGAAAGAATATGAAATGGCATTCGATGGGTTTAAAGTAAAGAAAGAAAATCTATTAGGAGAAGAAGAAGGTAATGGATTTAAACAGATGATGGAAACTTTTGAGTCAGCGAGAATACAGACTGCTGCAAGGGCTTTAGGTGTTGCTCAATCAGCTTTTGAAACATCGATGCAATATGCTATTGATAGATTGAATGTTACCGGCCAATCACTTTATGATAAGCCAAGAAATGCCTCTAAAATTGTATCAATGGCTACTGAAATAATGGCGGCAAGACAATTAACTTATTACGCGGCTAGAGAAAAAGATAAAGGTCACAGATGTGATCTTGAAGCGGGTATGGCAAAAATGCTCGCTGCAAGAGTTGCTTGGGCTTGTGCTGATAATGGCTTGCAAATACATGGCGGTAATGGTTTTGCACTTGAATACCCAATCAGTAGAATACTATGTGACTCAAGAATATTGAATATATTCGAAGGCACAGCAGAGATACAGGCAGACATTGTCACTCGCAGATTAGTGTCAACAAATCCATCTTAAAATGCCAGGTTTTTTATATTATCTATTAATACCCATTTCTTTACTAGCAGTGCTAGCAGTATTGGGTACGGGAATATATGCTATGTTTAAGGGTGGAGACTTTAATAAAAAATACGCAAATAAATTAATGCGGTTAAGAATTACACTTCAGTTTGTCGCTATTGTCATTATCATGAGCGCATTGTACTTCTCTACTAATAGTTAATGGTAAAACTCAATAAAATTTATACTAAGGCAGGTGATAAGGGTAAGACTGGTTTAGTTAATGGTAAAAGAATCTTCAAAGACAACATTCGCATCAAAGCTTACGGAACAGTAGATGAGCTGAATTCAATACTAGGTATTGTTAACCTTTATACGAGGTCAAGCATAAAAAAAATAACTTCAGAAATTCAAAATGATCTTTTTGACTTAGGAGCAGATCTTGCAACGCCAATAGAAGCAAAACCTAAGTATGAGCCGCTTAGAATTACCAGCAATCAAGTTGATAGAATAGAAAAGATTATTGATAAGTATAATAAAAAATTAAAACCCCTAGGTTCTTTTGTATTGCCTGGAGGAAGTAAAGCTGCGTCATTTTTTCACAACGCACGAACTGTGGCAAGAAGAGCTGAAACTTTAATTGTAACTTTATCAAAAAAAGAAAATATAAATGAGCAGGCCCTTAAGTATATCAATCGTTTATCAGATTTGTTTTTTGTACTATCACGTGTAGAAAATGATAATGGAAAAAAAGATATTCTGTGGAAGCCTGGCAAGAATGTATAAATATGTTTACTCAAATAAAAAAGGTATTATAAATCAATTATGAAAATTTTAGTCCCAGTAAAACGTGTTATCGACCCTTACGTAAATATTAGAGTTAAATCTGATCAATCTGGTGTCGAAACTGAAAATGTAAAAATGTCAATGAACCCTTTCTGTGAAATTGCAGTTGAAGAAGCGATTAGGTTGAAAGAAGCTGGAAAAGCTGAAGAAATAATTGCTGTATCAATAGGAAATCAGACCTGCCAAGAAACCATAAGAACAGCATTAGCAATGGGTGCGGATAGAGGAATACATGTTTTAACTGAAGAGAAAATTGAACCAATATCTATAGCAAAAATCTTATCGAAAATTTGTGAACAGGAATCTCCAGGACTAGTTATTTCCGGTAAGCAAGCTATTGATGGTGACAATAATCAAACAGGCCAAATGTTGGCAGCTTTAACTGACATGCCTCAAGGTACCTTTGCTTCTAAAATTGAAATAGAGTCAGATAAAGTAAAAGTTACTCGAGAAATTGACGGTGGCTTACAAACAGTAAGCCTAAACATGCCGGCTATTATCACAACCGACTTAAGATTAAATGAGCCTCGATATGCTTCTCTTCCAAATATAATGAAAGCAAAGAAAAAACCTATTGATCAAAAATCACCAGAGGATTACGGAATTGACGTCACCCCTAGAGTGAAAGTATTAAAAGTTATAGAGCCTCCAAAGAGAGAAGCGGGCATTAAAGTAGAAAATATTTCTGAATTAGTTGAAAAACTTAAAAATGAGGCAGGTGTTATATGACAACATTATTTTTTATTGAACATGCAAATGGACAAGTAAGTGACCAAAGTTTAAAGGCAATCTCAGCTTCGTCCCAAATAGATGGAGATGTTCACGGGTTAATTGTCGGATCAAATATAGATTCTGCTGTTGCTGAAGCTTCTAAAATAGAGGGACTAAATAAGCTAATGCATGTGGATGATGATAGTTTTAATAATATACTGGCTGAAAATCTAACCCAATTAATACTAAATATATCTGGAGATTATGAATTCTTTTTAGCTGCGGCTACCACGACTGGAAAAAATGTTATGCCTAGACTTGCAGCAAAATTAGATGTCTCTCAGATCTCTGAAATCATTGCAATTGAAGGACCCGATACTTTCATTAGAACAATTTATGCTGGCAATGCTATCGCTACAGTTCAAACTAGTGATCCAAAAAAGGTTCTAACTGTGAGGCCTACTGCTTTTAAATCAGCGACTATGGGATCCTCCGGTTGTGAGATAACAAAAATAAATGCTGAAAATATGCCATCGATTTCTGAATTCATAGGAGAAGAGTTAACTAAATCGGATAGACCAGAGCTAACCTCTGCGAAAACTATTATTTCTGGCGGACGTGGAATGCAAAATGGCGAAAACTTTGAACTCTTAGACAAAGTAGCTGAAAAGCTTGGAGCTGCCGTAGGTGCTTCAAGAGCTGCTGTAGATGCAGGCTTTGTTCCAAATGATTATCAAGTTGGACAAACTGGTAAAGTAGTGGCCCCTGAATTATATATTGCTGTGGGAATATCTGGAGCAATCCAGCATCTTGCTGGTATGAAAGATTCAAAAGTGATAGTTGCAATCAACAAAGATGAAGAAGCTCCAATTTTTGATGTCGCTGATTACGGATTAGTAGCTGACTTGTTTCAGGTGTTACCAGAATTAGAACAAGCTCTTTAATTAGTTTAGAGTTTTTCTAATAAAGTTTACAAAATAATCACTGTCCCATTCTGCTGGACCAATTAACTTAGCAATCTCATTACCATTCTGGTTAATAAAAATAGAGTAAGGTAACCCAACTGCCTTTGCCTCTCTTGGGATATTGTTCTTGTCATCAAAATAAATATCTAATTCTTCAATATTATATTCTTTAAAAAAGTTGATTGAATTTTTTTTCGGTCCTCGATCTAGGCTGATTGGGAGGATTTGAAAAACATTTTTATCAAATTTTTTTTGCAATCTATCTAAAGAAGGCATTTCTTCTTTGCAAGGTTCACACCATGTTGCCCAAAGATTAACTAAAATTAGTTTTCCCTCAAAATTTTTCAGATCCAATTCAGTACTATTTATATCTTGAAATTTACTGGAAAAACCTTGCTTTTCATAAATGATAAGTTCATTAGCACTTAAGTATGAATTATATAAACTGTTGCAAAACAAGAGAATTATGGCATATACCATCAAAATTAATCTGGACCTAAAGTTTTTAAGCAACATAAATTGGAAAGTATAATCTTAGAGTAAAATGTCTATAAAAAAAAATAAATTAAGAAATAGGTTTAAAAAACCAGTGAGCGCAGCCTTTGAAAAAATCAATTCTTCTATCGAATTTGATAAATTTTTATTCAATGAAGATATTGTGGCATCTATTGCTCATGCATCAATGCTTGGTTCACAAAGAATTATTTCAGTAAGTGATTCAAATAAAATCATAAGCGGGTTGAAAAAGATTAAATCTGAAATAAAAAATAATAAATTTAAGTTTGATAATCAATTAGAAGATATTCATATGAATATTGAATATAGATTAAGTGAAATCATAGGCGATGTTGCAGGTAAGCTTCATACTGCGCGTTCAAGAAATGATCAAGTGATAACGGATCTGAAACTATGGATGAAAAAAGATAATGTATTAATTTCAAAAAAAATAAAAAGATTGAAAAACTCTTTAGTGAAGTCTGCAAATAAAAATATTGAAATATTGCTACCAGGGCTTACACACTTTCAGTCTGCACAGCCTATATCTGCTGGCCATTATTTTATGGCTTACTATGAAATGTTTTCAAGAGACACTACTAGGTTTGGGGACTCATTAAAAAGACTTGATGAAAATCCTCTAGGTGTCGGCGCACTCGCAGGAACTAATTTTTCTATAAATCGAAACAAAACTACTAAAACCCTAGGCTTCAAAAAACCTACAAGAAACTCTCTAGATACAGTTTCGGACAGAGATTTTGTTATTGATTTTTTATCAAGTGCTTCGTTACTTTCTATGCACCTGTCAAGGATCGCAGAAGAAGTTGCGCTTTATTCTTCAGATCTAATTAACTTCTTCAAAATTGGTGATCAGTTAATGTCTAGCTCATCTATAATGCCGCAAAAAAGGAATCCAGACGGTGCTGAGCTTATAAGAGCCAAAGCTTCTATTGCAATAGGTAATCTTTCATCGATGCTAAATCTAATGAAGTCACTGCCCCTGACTTACAGTAAAGATCTTCAAGAAGATAAAATCTTAGTTACATCAACAAGTGAAACGTTGCATATTTGTTTAGATTGTATGGTTGAAATCATTGACTCATTAGAAATTAACAAAAAATCTGCAGAGAAGATTATCTCTAAAACCTACATAAATGCTACTGAATTAGCAGATTGGCTTGTAATTAAGCTAAATTATACTTTCAGAGATGCGCACAGTCTTACTGGAAAAATTGTAAATTTTGCTGAGAAAAAGAAATTATTCTTAAAAGATATTACACTTCGTGATTATAAATCATTTGATCAAAATATTGATAAATCTTTATATAATTTCCTTAGTATAAAAAAAAGTGTTAATAATAAACAGAGTTACGGTGGCACTGCTATAAGTCAAATAAAAAAAATGATTGCCATTGCTCGTAAGGAGATCAAAAATGAAAAGTATTAGTATTTTGATACTATTAATTTTTATATATGGTTGTGGCAAGAAAGGTTCACTTGAGTACCCTCCAGTTGAGACAGGATATTTATATCAATCTTCAACTGTCAAGGTGTAGTTATGTCAGAACTGAAATATGAAAATAATATTCTTAGATTTGGGAATGTTAGTGTAGATGAAATCTCTGAAAAACACCAAACACCATTTTATTGTTACAGCAAAAGTGTGCTCACTAATAACTATAATAATTTTAATAATGTATTTTCAGATCTCGATTACAAAATTTGTTTTTCTTTAAAATCAAATTCTAATCTCACACTATTAAGAATCTTGGCCTCGTTAGGTGCTGGTGCTGATGTGGTATCTGAATGGGAATTTAAAAAAGCAATTGAAGCAGGGATACCACCTCAAAAAATAGTATTTTCTGGAATTGGAAAAAGCGAAAATGAAATTAAGTATGCAATTGCAAATGATTGCTTTCAAATTAATGTAGAGTCTTTAGCTGAGTTAAAAAAAATTAATCAAATAGCTGAAGGAATTGGTAAAGTTCAAAATATTGGGATTAGGATAAATCCTGATGTACAATCTGATACGCATGAAAAAATAACAACTGGGAGTCTTGAAAATAAATTTGGAATATCTGTAAATGAAACTTTAGAGATATTTAATAAAAGTAAAGAATTTTCCTCTCTTTCGATTACAGCTATTGCATTTCATATAGGCAGTAACATAAAAGATTTAAGTCCATTTAAAAATTCTTTTGAAGTTGCTAAAAACTTAATTGATAAAATACAATTGAATTACAACTCGCTAAAAACTATTGATGTTGGCGGAGGAATAAGTCCCGAAGAAAGAAATTTTAGCTTTAAAGATTATTACGATATGCTGATTTCATATTTTGATAAAGAAAGATTTAATTTTATCTTTGAGCCTGGGAGATTAATTGCGGCTGATGCAGGAATACTTGTTTCAAAAGTTCTTTATACTAAAATAAGTGAAGGAAAAAAATTTATTATAATTGATGCAGGTATGAATGATATGATGCGGCCTGCTTTATACGATGCAGAGCATGAAATTTTAACTTCAAAATTAAATGATTCAGATCACAACATTGAAACAGAAATAGTTGGACCAATATGTGAATCTTCTGACAAATTTATGAGAACTACTAAATTTGCTAATATAGAAGAAGGAGATAATGTAGTTATTAAAAATGTTGGAGCCTATGGATCGACAATGAGTTCAAATTATAATGCCAGACCGTTTATTGAAGAAATTTTAATTAATAAAGATGAAATTCAAATAATAAGAAAAAAACAGTCATTTGATGACTTCATAAAAAATGAACTTTAATTATTAAATAATTCAGTTATTTGATTTACTAACAAACTAATAAAATTATTTATAGATTGGCTAACGGCAAAAGCATCAATCTTGATACTGTCAATTATCATACTTCCAAAAATAAATATAACTGGCACTATCAATACTAAAAATGGCAGTGGAATATTTTTCTGATTTTTATAAACTACTGGTAGGTTTTGATCTGAAAGACTCTCTCTTATAATTTTCTCATTACTAATCTCATTTATTATTAGTTTTTTCTCGGCTTCATATGTCGTATTTTCATGAAACCATGAATGGTTACACCTAGTACATTTAACTTGCCGACCATGACCGATATCGTCAATATTTACAACATAGCGAGCTGAACATGATGGACAAGAAATAATCATAAATTGTGTTAGTCTGTGTTAATATTTAAACCTTATTAGTGTAGCTTATTTAGTATGTTAAATGTACAAAAATTGTATTACTTTTTTTTATTCCTATTGTCTTTATTGATACTAATTTTGATCCATTTTAATATTTTCTTCTCGAGTGTTAAGACAGTAGATGACGGAAATCATAATATAGCCCAAGTAGATAGTATTGTTGTCTTAACAGGAGACAGATTCAGAATTGCTAAAGGGTTAGAACTTTTGAGTCAAAATCTTGGTAGCAAGCTTCTTCTATCTGGAGTTAATAAAGATATTACTCTCACAGAAATAAAAAATGCTTTTCCAAATAATAATAAACTGTTTAATTGCTGTATTGAAATTGAATCGATCTCAGAAAATACCTTTGAAAATATAAGGGAAACATTCCTATGGATAAGAAATAATAACTATCGCAACACTATTATTGTTACATCAGATTATCACCTACCTCGAGTAAAATTAGAGTCAAAAAGGCTTATAAATAGCGAGAATATCTATTATGTATCCACAAAAAACATCAGTGAAGAGCAATTTAGTCGAGTGAAAAAATTAGTGTTAGAATATATTAAATATTTAAGAACTTATATAAGTTTGAGCATAGGGCTTTACTAATGATCTACATAAATTCTTTTCTAGCTAACCTTGCTTTCTATATCGTATTGATTGCATGCTGCCTATTCGCACCAGTACTTTTTTTTCTACCTAAAAAATATATGTTAGGAATTATTCACTTTCAATCCGTTCACACAAGAATAAGCTTAAAACTATTTGCAAATCTTGAAATTGAATATCGAGGTATTGAGAATATACCTAAAGAACGAAAATATTTAATTGCTTCTAAACATCAATCACTTGCCGAGGCAATATTTTTAAATGATGCAATTGAAACTCCGTCTATAATTGCAAAAAAACAACTTTTATTAATTCCAGTAGTTGGCCTATGTTTTAAAAAAGCTAATTTTATTTATGTAGATAGACGAAAGGGCGAAACAAATATTCAAGCAATGGTAAATTCTGCAAAAAGAAGTATGGACGTAGACCCACGACCACTTTTAATCTTTCCTGAAGGTACTAGAACACCGATAGGAGTAAAACGACCATATAAATATGGCGTTACAGCACTTTATGATGGTCTGAATATCCCTTGTCTTCCAGTGGCAATAAATTGTGGGTACTTTTGGTCACGAAGAAGATTTCTTAGATACCCTGGTAGAATGGTCATTGAATTTCTAAAACCAATTGAAGCAGGTTTGGAAAAAGAGGTATTCACAAAAAAACTGTATGATGTAATAGAAAATAAATCAGATGATTTATTATCTGAAGCTAGGATTAATTTTCCTAAATGAAGAATGCCTATTTTAGGAGAATAATTTTCCTTGTTATTGCTATTTTATTTATCTACTCAGCATATTGGCTTTTCATCTCAGTTCAATTTAAAACTCAAATAAAAAATAATCTAGATAAAGTGAATAGTAGTTACAGCAATATATCAATATCAGGTTACCCATATAGAATGAGTGCTCTTATTAATGACTTAATGTTCAGTAAATTTGAAAACAATTTTTTATCTAATATTAATTTTCATGACGTCAGAATTGATATGAACCCATTTCAAATTGATACTTTATATTTAAGAAGTAACCAAGTTGAAGGTTCAGATATAGCTAATAGCTCAGAATCTCTTTTTGATTTTAAAAACCTTCAGGGCAAGATAGTTTTGAATGAAGGCATAGTTATGAAACTTTTGTTGATATCTGATTACCTTGATTTGAATTATAATGAATATAAAGTTGGTACAATCAATCAACTTTTAATAAGGATAGATTTAGACGACCAGTCAGTTTACAAGATTGATTTTTCAGGGATTGCAAATGATTTCCTCAACTCATATATCGGAAAGACTAAGGTAAGTATTAATGGTGAAATTTCATCGATTACTTACAATGGTAGCTTACAGGTTGATATTATAGAAAATGAAAATCAAAATAAATTATTCAGTGCGCCTTTAACTGTTAATAATGGAAAAGTGTCATTACTGTTTATGCCCTTATTAGATTTGAAGGACTTATCTTTTTTTTGATCTGCCAAAATCAGCATCTACAGTATCTTGTCCTGCTGAAATTATTTTGTCTCGTACTTTTCTTGTTTTTGAAAAGAGTTTATGTAGACTTTTGCCGTCTTCCCAACGAATTGATTTTTGTAAAGCAGTTAAATCCTCTGTAAACCTACTAATCATCTCCAACACAGCTTCCTTATTATTAAGAAATATATCTCTCCACATCGTTGGATCAGATGATGCAATTCTAGTAAAGTCTCTAAAACCACTGGCACTATACTTAATGATGTCAGACTTCGTTACATTCTCGAGATCTGCAGCAGTAGATACAATATTATAAGCAATTAAGTGAGGTAAATGAGAAGTGATTGCCATTACTCTGTCATGTCTTTGAGGGGACATTACCTCAACATCGCTTCCTAATGATTTCCAAAGATTTTTTACTTTATTAATATGACTTTTTTTATTGTTTTTAAGTGGAGTGATTATGCACCACCTGTCATCAAATAATTCTGCAAACCCAGCACTTGGGCCACTTTTTTCTGTTCCAGCTATAGGGTGAGCGGGTATAAAAATATCATCATTACTTAAGAGAGGAATTATTTCGTTAATAGTTTTTTCTTTTGCAGAGCCGACGTCAGAGATAATTGTGCCTTTTGATATGTGGGGTATAATTTTTTTTATTATATTTGAATAACTACTTAAAGGAGTACAAATTATTATCAAATCTGACCCTCTTACAGACTCCTCTAATTTATTACTTACCTTATCAACTAAGTTGAGTCTTTTAGATGTATTTCTGGTTTTAGAAGATCTGGAGTAACCCACTGTTTTAGAAGAGATTTTTCTTTTCTTTATAGACAGTGCTAGTGATGAACCAATCAAACCTAGCCCAATGATAGTAATTTGCTTAAATAGTTTTTTCTTATTTGTCATTTATAAAAATCTTTGAAAGCCTTTATAACTTTCTTATTTTCGTTTGCTGTACCAATAGAAACCCTTACACAGCTTGGTAACTTATATTTGTCCATTAACCTAATAATAATTGATTTAGATAAAAGATACTTATTTAGTTTAGATACAGATTTTCCTACATCTATAAGTAAAAAGTTAGCTCTACTATCATAAACTTTTATAGGCAGTTTACTTAACTCTTTATTCATAATGTTGAGCCACAATGTATTATGTTTTTTTGAATTGCTTGTATATTTTTTGTCTTTCAATGCTTGAATTCCTGCAACTTGTGCCAATTGGTTCACATTAAAAGGTCCTCTGACTTTGTTCATAGAACTAATAATATTACTGTGAGCATAACACCAGCCTAGTCTAAGAGAAGCTAGTCCATATATTTTAGAAAATGTACGTGTAACAATTACATTTTTGTTTTTTTGAGCAAATTCAAGTCCATTTGAGTAATCATTATCAGTCATGTACTCAGCGTATGCTGCATCAATTATAATCATAATTTTTTTTGGAATTTTTTTAATCATCATTACGAGATCTTTTTTCGATAAATAAAAACCTGTAGGATTATTAGGCTGTGCAATAAAAATCATCTTTGTTTTTTTAGTGATAGATGTTAATAAACTTTCTAAATCCACCCGAAGATTTTTTGTTGCTGATCTCTTAATAACTCCACCACTTATTTTGGAATAGATTTCGAACATTAAAAAGCTATGCTTTGGAACAATAACCTCATCACCTTTGTTTAAAAATAATTGACATGCAATACCAAGTATCTCATCTGAACCATTTCCAACAAAAAGATTGCTGCTTTTTAATTTGAAACTTTTAGATATAGCTTCTTTTAACTCAATACAATTACCGTCAGGATATTTATTCGTCTTAAGTCGGCTTTCTGAAATTGCTTTCTTTACACTAATACTGGGTCCAAAAGGTGACTCATTAGAAGACACTTTGACTACATCTTTTTTTCCTGGAATTGATGAGATTCCACCTTCATAGATATTAATATTTTTTAAATTTTTCATATAATAATTCGGTATAAATAGGTGAATATTGTTTATTTTGAAAGAAAATCTTTGAAATATTTAATCTTCTAATTTGACATTACTGATTTGAATATATAATACAGTTACTGCGCCGATTTGAGCACAGCTTGCGGGCGCTGTAAAAATGCAGCTAAAGAGGTATATAAACCACCAAACTTAGTTGTTAGGTGGTTTTTTTTTGGTTAAACAAATGAGTGAAAACAAAATAGTAGAATTAGCAAAAGAACAGGCTCTTGTACTGGATTGTGGTAAATCGCTGAAAAGCATTAAAACAGCTTATACAACTTACGGTAAATTAAATGCCACTAAGGATAATGCTATTTTGATTTGTCATGCTCTCACTGGCGATCAGTATGTTGCGAGCAAACACCCAATTACAAAAAAAGAAGGATGGTGGTCATATATTGTTGGTCCTGAAAAACCAATCGATACAAATAAATTTTTTGTAGTCTGTCCTAATGTTATTGGTGGCTGCATGGGTTCAACTGGTCCAAAGGAAGTAAATTCAGAAACTGGTAAAGAATATGGTACAGATTTTCCAGTTATTACAATTGCTGATATGGTAAGAGCTCAAAAGCTACTTATTGACTATTTAGGTATTGAAAAAATTTTTTGTGTGACAGGTGGATCTATGGGCGGAATGCTAGTTCTTGAATGGCTATCAAAATTTCCTAAGATGGTTCATTCTGCGATTCCAATTGCAACTGCGACAAATCATTCAGCGCAGAATATTGCATTAAATGAACTTGCTAGACAATCCATTATGGCTGATCCAAATTGGAATTCAGGTAATTATTATAATTCTGACAATAAACCTTTAAAAGGTCTATCAGTTGCGAGAATGGCAGCCCATATCTCTTATCTATCTAAAGACGCTTTGCACAGCAAGTTTGGAAGAAATCTGCAAGATAAGAATAGTTTAGATTATTCTTTTGATGCTGATTTCCAAATTGAAAGTTATTTAAGGCACCAAGGATTTACATTTGTAGACCGCTTTGATGCTAATAGTTATTTATATATTACTCGTGCAATGGATTATTTTGATGTTTCGTCAAGTAATAATGGTTCACTAATTGAATCATTTAAAAACACAAGCTCAAAAGTTTTGTGTATTTCTTTTACAAGCGATTGGCTTTACCCAACCTCAGAGAATAAAAAAATTGTAAAAGTATTTAATACTTTAGGAATAAATGTCAGTTTTATTGAGATTGAAACTGACGGTGGACATGACTCATTTCTACTTGAAGAACCTAAGCTTTTTGAAGCTATGCAAGGATTTATTAAATCAACTTATGAAAATTTATGAGCTTAATTAATGAAAAAAAAGACTTTAAGATCATTGCTGATTTAATACCAGCTAAGTCATCTGTAATTGATGTAGGCTGTAACGATGGTTCGTTACTAGAATTCTTAAAAGAAGAAAAAGATATTGATGTTAGAGGCATGGAGATTGATCAACAAAAAGTACAACTCTGTCTTTCAAAAGGAATTTCTGTAATCGAAGGTGATGCTGATTTAGACTTATATGATTATCCAGATAATTTGTTTGATTACTCGATACTTACTTACACCTTACAGGCAACAAAGAGTCCAAAAAATGTTTTGTCAGAATTAGTTAGAATTTCAAGCAAAGCAATAATCTCTTTTCCTAATTTTGGTCATTGGAAAATTGCTACAAGTCTATTACTTAAAAGAAAAATGCCTATAAGTGAGAAATTAAGTTACTCTTGGCATGAAACACCTAATCTTCATTTCTGTACCATAAATGATTTCATTGATTTATGTGATGAAGTGGGAATTAGAATTGAAAAGCAAGCAAATTTAAAAACAAACAAACTAAATAAATTTAATGGAAAAAATCTTTTGAATAGTTATTTTAATGAAGTTGGTTTATTTTTAGTTTCTAAAATAAAAAATTAATATGTTTAAAACTCTCATTGTTCAGTGTCTATCCGATAATTATGCATATGTATGCTATAATGAAAATAATGAAGCATTTGTAGTTGATCCATCTGAAGCCAGTCCTATCATTGATTGCTTAGAAAAAAATAATTTGAAATTAAAATATATTTTAAATACTCATCATCATTTTGATCATGTTGGAGGAAATTATGAACTTAAAGAAAAATATAAATGTAGTATTGTAGGTAGTGAAAAAGATAAAGATAGAATTCCTGGCATCGATATTCACCTTAAAGAGGGAGACAAGTGGCAGTTTGGCGATATAGAGTCTGAGATTTTTGAAATTTCAGGCCACACAGTTGGTCATATTGCATTTTATTTTCATAGAGAAAAGTCAGTTTTTACAGGCGATACTCTGTTTTCCCTTGGATGTGGAAGACTGTTTGAGGGCACTCCTAAAATGATGTGGGAATCACTTAAAAAAATCAGGGATCTGCCTGATGAAACAAAAATATATTGTGGTCATGAGTATACTTTGAGCAATGCCAAATTTATCTACTCAATTTTGCCTAGCGATGAGTTAAAAAGTAAAATTAATGAACTGGAAAATTTATATTCAAAAAATTTATCCTCGATACCTTCAACAATTCAAGAGGAAAAGAAATTGAATATTTTTTTACAAGCAGATAATAATAAGATTAGTGAAGCTTTAGGCCTTATAGAAAAAAGTCCTGAGAACGTATTCACCCATATAAGAAATCTTAAAGATAATTTTTAAGAGAAGTACTGACCACCATTTGCAGATATGGTTGAACCAGTTATAAATCCAGCATCATCGCTTGCAAGGAAAGTAACAATTCTTGATACTTCATCAACTGTACCTAACCGGCCTATTGGAATTTGAGCAAGAATTCCTTCCATGACTTTTTCTGGGGTATCAGCAAGTAATTCGGTGCTAATATAACCTGGTGCAACAGCATTGACGGTTATGTTCTTTCTTGCTGTCTCTTGGGCAAGTGCTTTAGTAAAACCAATTACTCCTGCTTTTGCAGCACTATAGTTAACAACACCCATTTGACCCTTTTGACCATTAATTGACGAAATCGAAATAATTCTTCCAAATCCTTTTTCTCTCATGCCATCTAGTACACATCGTGTCATATAAAAAACTGAATCTAAATCAACTCTGATGACATCATCCCATTGCTCAATTGTCATCTTATGTGTCATTGCAGCTTTAGTAATTCCAGCATTGTTTACTAGGATGTCAACAGCTCCTAATTTTTCAACTACTTGTTTAACGCCATCTTCACATGCAGCTGGATCAGCTACATTCCATTTAAAGACCTCTACTCCATTTTCAGATGAAAATTTTTCTGCAGCCTCAGAATTTGAACCGTATGTTGCTGCAACTTTACATCCACTATTCTTTAGCGCTATGGATATTGCTGCACCAATACCTCTTGTTCCACCAGTTACTAATGCTACTTTTGTCATAATATTCTCCTTTTTATCTTTCAACACATAAAGCGACACCCATGCCACCGCCAATGCATAGTGTTGCAAGGCCTTTTTTCGCATCTTGTCTCTTCATTTGATTTAATAATGTCACTAAGATTCTTGCTCCAGAAGCACCGATTGGATGGCCAATTGCAATAGCTCCGCCATTGACATTTACTTTAGATGTATCCCAGCCCATTTCTTTATTTACTGCACATGATTGGGCTGCAAAAGCTTCATTTGACTCAATCAAATCTAAGTCAGCAACACTCCATCCAGCTTTCTCTAAGGCTTTTCTACTGGCAGGTATTGGACCAGTGCCCATTATTGAAGGATCAACTCCAGCACTTGCCCATGAAACAATACGAGCGATAGGTTCTATATTTTTTTTCTTAACTTCTTCTCCAGACATAACAGTCATTGCCGCAGCACCATCGTTAATTCCACTCGCATTGGCTGCTGTTACGGTACCTTCTTTTGAAAAAGCTGGTCTTAGAGTCGCAAGTTTTTCTAACTGTACATTATCCTTAATGTATTCATCGCTATCAAAGACAACAGTTTCTTTTCTTGTTTTTATTTCAACGCCAACAATTTCATCTTTAAATATACCTTCAGATTTTGCCTTGCTTGCTCTCTTTTGAGACTCGACAGCAAATTCGTCTTGTTGATCACGAGTTATTTGCCATTGTTGAGCAACATTCTCAGCTGTTGTACCCATATGATAACCATTGAAAGCATCCCAGAGGCCGTCTTTAATCATTGAGTCCACCATTTGGTTATCTCCCATTTTTGTTCCATTTCTTAAATGAGAACAATGAGGAGATTGACTCATAGACTCCTGGCCGCCAGCAACAATAATATTTGCATCATTGTTCATGATCGCTTGATACGCTAGTGCCACGCTTCTTAGTCCGGATCCACACACTTGATTTACAAGCCAAGCTGGTGTTTCCTTATTTAAACCAGCATTTATTGCCGCTTGTCTTGCTGGATTCTGGCCAGTCGCGGCCGTTAATACTTGACCTAGTATAACTTCCTCTACTTCAGAAGCCTCAACATTAGACCTACCGATAGCTTCTTTAATTACAATTTTGCCCAAGTCATGAGCAGGCATATTTGCTAATGATCCATTGAAAGAACCGACAGCTGTTCTAACAGCGGATGTGATAAAAACTTCATTCATAAATGTACCTCTTTAAGCGCCAATATCTGGCAAATTTTCCGATCTGAGGGGATCAAGATAACTTGCCGACTGTATTTTGCAACTATTATTTAAGGTTATCATCAGAGGATTCCCTGTGGGAATTTCTAAATTCACTATTTCTTTGTCTGAAACAGAAAAAAGATATTTGCAAAGAGCGCGCAAGCTGTTTCCATGTGCCGAAATAATAGTAGTATTTTTTAGTACTATTGGCTTTATGTTATTCTCCCAATAGGGAATTACTCTCTCATAAGTATCTGCTAAACATTCTGTTAAAGGTAAATTTGTAATTCCCTTATATAAAGGATCAAGTTTTGGGTTCATCTCACTATCAGCATTTAACGCTGGTGGAGGAGTGTTATATCCCCGGCGCCATTTAAGAAATTGTTCTTCTCCATATTTCTCTTTAACTTCATCTTTATTTAAACCTTGAAGAGCACCATAGTGTCTTTCATTTAATTCCCACGCATAATTTACTTCTACATCGTTTAATTTTAAATTTTTTACTATTATGTTCAGAGTTTCTTGAGCTCTCTTTAAGTATGAAGTAAATGCTACTGTAGGACGAAGATTTACTTTTGAAATTAACTGAGCAGCCTTTAATGCTTCGCTCGTTCCTTCAGAGTCTAAATCAACATCAACCCAGCCAGTAAATATATTTTTTTTATTCCAAACACTTTTACCGTGCCTGATTAGTATTAACTGATTAGACACTAAGAATTAACTTGATTAACAATTTTGTTGTTGAGGAGATAATCAGCTATTTGTTCTGCTATCTGTACTGCAACTTTTTCTTGGGCTTCAGCTGTGCTTGCGCCAATATGTGGGGTCATTACAACATTCTGCATTCCACTAAAAATACTATCTGTTTGTGGCTCAGTTTCATAAACATCACAACCATATCCAGCTAAGTTTTCTGCATCTAAGGCTAATTTGAGGTCATGCTCATTTACAATGCCACCTCTTGCACAATTAATAATAATTGCAGTTTTTTTCATTTTAGTTATTGACTGACTATTGACCATATACTTTGATTTATCTGATAATTTGTTGTGAAAAGTAATGATGTCTGATTTTGCAATTAATTCATCAAAAGAAAGATTACTTAAACCATATTTACTTTCGTCACTGGATGAAAGTGAAGAACTATTTACAACAACATTCATGCCATAAGCTTTTGAAATTTCACAAATCTTCTTTCCTATATTTCCAAATCCCACGATACCAATTGTCTTTCCTAACATTTCAGAGCCAATAAATTTCTTTTTTTCCCATTTTTTATTGTGCATTGATTGATTGGCATTTGTTATATTTCTCATTAATGCATGAATTATAGAAAATGTGAGCTCAGCAGTGGCTTGTACATTTCCAAGTGGAGTGTTCATTACCACTATATTTTTCTTTGATGCTGCCTCAAGATCAACGTTATCAACGCCAACTCCTGGTCGCCCAATTACTTTTAAATTTTGAGCATTTTCAATAATTTTTTCAGTGACTGTGACAGCTGATCTTATTACAAGACCTGAGTAATTTCCAATTTCAGCACAAATTTCGTCTTCACTCAATCCGACCTTTTGATCATATTCTATTTTATATTTATCAAAAACTCCAAATACAGCATTAGATACATTATCTGCAATTAGAACTTTATTCATTTTTGGAAGTTTGACTTTGTAGATGAATACGCCCAATCAATCCATGGGAGAACTAACTCAACATTTTTATTTTCAACCGTAGAGCCTCCCCAAATTCTAATTCCTGGTGGCGCTGTTTTGTATGAGTTTAAATCGTAACCAGCTTCGTTCGTTTCTAATTGGGAGCATACTTCAGCCATAAACTTTTTCTGATCATCACTACTCAAAGATTTAAACCACTCATCTTTTGGTATGATACATATGGATGTACAAGACCTTGTTTCTGGATCCTTTGCCAAAAATTCAAAATTTTCACTTGTTTCAATCCAATCACTTACAATTTTTAAATTATTTTCCGATATTTCTATTAATTTTGAAATTCCGCCAACTTCATTTGACCAATTAAGAGAATTTAAAACATCCTCTACACTTATCATTGAGGGAGTATTAATTGTGGCTCCAGAAAAAATTCCAGATATTAATTTTTGATTTTGAGCTAATCTAAATACTTTTGGAACGGGCCATGGTGGCGTATAGCTTTCGAGTCGCTCTACAGCTCTAGGTGATAGAATTAGCATTCCATGAGCTGCTTCACTGCCTAAAACTTTTTGCCATGAATATGTAACCACATCAAGTTTTGGCCAATCCATTTCCATTGAAAAAACCGCAGAGGTAGCATCACAAATAGTTAATCCCTTGCGATCATCACTTATCCAATCAGTATTTTTAATTCTTACTCCTGCAGTAGTTCCATTCCATGTAAATACTATATCATTATCGGGGTTACTCTTAGAAAAGTCGGGTATATCTCCATAATCAGCTTTAACTAGAATTTTATTATCAAGGGGCAGTTGTTCACCCGCATCAATATTCCAGTCATGTCCAAAATTTTCCCAAGAATACACCTCAACACCTCTCTGGCCCAGCATGCACCACATAGCCATCTCGACTGCACCTGTATCTGAAGCAGGTACAATTCCTATTAAGTAGTCCTCAGGTATTTGAAGTATTTCTCTCGACTTGTTAATAACCTCTTGTAATTTTTTAACCGCTGCGCCAGAACGATGTGATCTTGACAACGCTGCATCTTTTAACTTGTCTAATGACCATCCTGGAGGCTTTGCACAAGGTCCAGATGAAAAGTAAGGGTAATGTGGTTTTGATGTTGGTTTTTCCATTTTATATATCCATTAATAAATTTACCAAGCCGTCTGCAGGCTTAGGGTCAAAGTAAGTAGATTTTTTAGGCACTATCTTACCTCTATCTGCTATGGACATTATCTTTTTCATCGGCATTGGGCAAATGAAAAATCCAATATCAGCTCTTCTTGAGTCTACCTCTTTCATTAATTTTTTGTGAACGCTGAGTCCAGGTAGATTAATAACAGAGAGAAGAGAGTTGTTCTGTTTTTTATTAGCGATATTTTTTATAATTATTTTTTCAACTATATCTATATCAGTTTCATATTTTGAATATATTTTAGGATCCGATCTAAGCGAAACGCTATACCAAAATTTATTCAAATATATCATCAGATCACCAGGTTCAATAGGATTTTGAAACCTAGATTTTTTTGAGACTATGAATTTTCTACTTAATGTGTCTATAAATTTCTTTGAATTAAATTTATTGAACTTTGCTAATCGATGAAAACTTAGAATATTTACTGACTGCTCATCAAAAATTGCTGTTAAAAGATTTATTCTCTTTTTTTTCCTCGAGCCGCCATTTATTTTTTTGTCAAGGCTTTCAATTGCAGCGAATCGATGATGCCCATCAGCGATATAATATTTTTTAATACTAGATAATTTTTTTACTATCAACTTAATGTCTTTAATATTATCAACTTTCCATAATGAGCGAGTTGTGCCTCCAGCAGACTTAAATTTATAAAGTGGCTTTTTAATTTTATATTTTGAAAAAATCAAATTCATATTAATTTTATCTTTATATGAAAGATAAACAGGGCCAATTTGCATCTTAGTGTGCTCTATTGTCTCTAGTATAGAATTTGAACGTGCCTTATAAATTGCTTCATGTTTTAAGATTCTTTTATTTCTTCTATCAAATTCAATTGAAGCTACTATACCGAACTGACTTTTATTATATTTATTTAGACAATATACGTAGAAAGATTCACTTTTTTCCTGAACAATGATTTTATTTTTAATCATTGCATCCAAATGATCATAAGCATGCTTTTTAGAATTTTTCCTAGATATATTCGGATAAAATGCTTTGGGACTTACAACGTTAAGGAAATTATACTCTGATTGGTTTAGTATTTTTTTTAGTTGTTTATCTGTTAGATTATCAAATGTTGGCAAGACCACCTCTTCCACACGTCGCTTCAATGGCCTGTACGCCTTAAATGGTTTTACCAAAAATACCATAATCGGATTAATTAATTAAAATAGAACAAGCAAGATATATATACGTATATTTTATGCTTAAAAACCATTGATTTTAAGTTTTTTTAACAAAATTATGGCTATTGACAGCTGAAAAGTGGGGTATATATTCAGCCAGACTTAGAAAATCAAAATCAAAATTATTATGTTTGCAATTATCTCAACTGGCGGGAAACAATATAAAGTAAGCCAGGACACCATTCTAACAGTTAACAAGCTTGAAGGTAAAGATGGTGATAAAATAACAATAGATGACGTGTTGTTTGCTTGTGACGGCGACAAGTTTTCTATTGGTTCTCCTCAAATTGACGGAGCCAAAATTAATGCTGAGATAGTAAAGCAAGACCGAGATAGAAAAATATTGGTTTTTAAGAAGAAGAGAAGAAAAAATTATAGAAGACTTAATGGACATAGACAGGATATTACTTTCTTAAAAGTTAATTCATTAGATATTCCTGGGTTTGCTGCTGTAAAAGCAGCCAAGAAGGTTTCTGCAAAAGAGGAAACTAAAAGTGAAGACGTTGCTGTGAAAAAAAAGGCAGTAGCAAAGAAAAAGACAACAAAGAAAAAGGGTGAATAAGAATGGCTACTAAAAAAGCTGGTGGTTCGTCGAGAAATGGAAGAGATTCCGCAGGCCGAAGATTAGGAATCAAGAAGTATGGTGGTGAACAGGTTATACCTGGCAATATTATAGCGAGACAAAGAGGCACTAAATGGCACCCAGGTGATAATGTTGGCTTGGGTAAAGATCATACAATTTTTTCACTTGTTGATGGAATAGTAAGATTTGGAAAAAAGAAAAATGGCAGAACATTCATTTCTGTTGATCCCAAAAAATAAAAAGTAAAAAACTTTTTCATAAATTATATTTCAAAAAAATGAAGTTCATTGATGAAGCTAAAATCTTTATAAAGAGCGGCGATGGCGGTGATGGTTGCCTGAGTTTTAGAAGAGAAAAATATATTGAATTTGGAGGACCTGATGGCGGCAATGGAGGTAAGGGAGGTGATATTGTTATTGAGGGCACTAAGTCATTAAATACCTTAGTGGATTATAGATTCCAAAAACACTTCAAAGCTCAAAAAGGTCGAGGGGGCGCCGGTAGAAACAGAACAGGTGCTGCTGGCAAGGACATGATTCTAAAAATTCCTGTTGGAACAGAAATATTACATGATGATGAGATTCTTGCAGATATAGTAAATGATGAAAAAATGATTCTTTTCCCAGGTGGAGAGGGCGGTAAAGGAAATATAAATTTTAAATCTTCAACAAATAGAGCGCCAAGAAAAACAACTCCTGGTGAAAAAGGCTATGAGGCAGAGGTTGTTCTAAGACTAAAAATTTTAGCAGACGCAGGCTTGGTTGGTTTTCCAAATGCAGGAAAATCAAGTTTATTGAGAAAAATATCTGCCGCTAAACCAAAAGTTGCTGATTATCCATTTACAACTCTTGATCCTAAATTAGGAGTTGTTCGAAAAGGTGATGAGGAGATTGTAGTTGCAGATATACCCGGATTAATTGAGGATGCGCATGTTGGCAGTGGACTTGGATTTAAATTCCTAAAGCATATTGAAAGATGTCATTCATTAATTCACATGATAGATATCACAAATGAAGATTTAGTAAAATCATACAATACAATTATAAACGAATTGAAAAGTTATGATGAAGATTTAGTCAATAAGAATAAGATTATTGTATTAAATAAATGTGACTTACTGAAAAAAGAAGAAATAGATAAAATAAGAATAGATTTCGAGAATTTTATAAACTTAAAGATACATTTAATTTCTACGATATCTGGAGAAGGCATTGATCAATTAATAAATGAAATTTTAAAATTAAAAAATATATGAAACTAGAGAATACAAAAAGAATTGTAATAAAAATTGGTTCAGCCATTTTATTTGATCCCACATCTGGAAGTTTAAATAAAGATTGGCTCAATAGTCTTGCAGAGGATGTAAAGTTTCTAAAAGAAAGAGAGAAAGAAGTCATTATTGTTTCTTCTGGGGCAATAGCAATGGGCGCAAAGGACTTAAATCTTGATATGAAAAATATGAAGTTGGACATGAATCAAGCTGTGTCTTCAGTAGGTCAAATACATTTAATGAGTTCTTTTAAAAATGCTTTTGAACAAAATGAAATTAAAATTTCTCAAATCTTACTTACTTTAGATGACACAGAGCAAAGAAGAAGGTCGATTAATGCTAGGAGGACTATTGATACACTTCTTAAGCTTGGAATAGTTCCAGTTGTTAACGAAAACGATACGATAGCAACGACCGAGATAAGATATGGTGATAATGACCGGCTGGCTTCAAGGGTTGCTCAGATATCTAGCTCTGATTGCTTAATTCTCTTATCAAATATCAATGGACTTTATTCAGCTGATCCAACTAACGGAGAGGACATAAAATTAATCCCCACTGTAAATGAAATCGATCAAGACATAGAGAAAATGATCGGAGAATCGATATCTGAATACGGAAAAGGTGGCATGAAAACAAAAATACAAGCAGCCAAAACAGCTATGTTATCTGGTTGTCATCTCGCTATTACAAATGGATCTATAATGAAGCCTATAAGATCACTTTTTGAAGGCAGGCCATGTACATGGTTTGAGCCCAACAAATCGCCAATGGCTGCAAGAAAACAATGGATTGCCGGAACAATGAATCCTGTGGGGAAAATAGTAATTGATCAAGGAGCTGTGGATGCTCTAAAAAAAGGGAGTAGCTTACTTCCTGCTGGCGTAAAAATGATTGAAGGAAGTTTTGAAAGAGGAGATGTAATAGAGGTTTTCTCTGAAGACAATAAAAAGATTGGAATTGGACTGGCAGGATACTCTTCCACAGCAAGCAAATCAATCATGGGACATAAAAGTGATGAAATAGCAAATATATTAAGCTACTCTTACAGAGAAGAAATGATACATAAGGATGATTTGGTATTGTTATGAAAATTAAAAATGAATTAGATATTTTAGGTAAAGATAGCGTTGTTGCCTCTCAAGAAATCAAATCTTTAGGTAAGAAAGAAAAGAATGAGCTTTTAAATGCAATCATAGAAATACTTAAAAGTGACAAAGATCAAATTTTAGAAGCTAATAAATTGGATATAGAAGTGTCTCAAGATAAATTGTCTAATGCAATGCTTGACCGCTTGATGCTGGATGATGAAAGGTTTGAAGGTATTATTGAGTCGATAAAAAACGTAATTACACTAGACGACCCCACTGGCAATATTTTATTTACTAATGAAAGACCGAACGGAATGATTGTTGAAAGAGTATCTGTCCCTCTTGGAGTAATTGGAATTATATATGAAAGCAGACCAAATGTAACAATTGATGCTACAGTATTATGCCTTAAAGCAGGAAACAGTGTAATACTTAGAGGTGGGTCTGAGTGTTTCAATACAAATACAGCGATGGTCAATTCAATGCAAAAAGCTATTCAATCAAAATCTGTGAGTAAAAATATAGTTCAGTATGTAAATACAACTGACAGAGTTGCAGTAGATTATATGCTGTCCAAAATGGAAAAATATATTGATGTAATAGTTCCTCGAGGAGGCAAAGGTCTTGTTAAGAAAGTTCAGGATACTGCAAAAATTCCAGTTATTGGTCACCTTGATGGCATATGTCATATTTATGTTGATGAAACATCGAATCCTGATCTTGCAAGTAAAATTGTAGAAAATGCAAAATTAAGAAGGACTGGTATTTGCGGTGCTGCAGAAACAGTTCTTATAGATGAAAAGTGTATTGATAGTCATTTAGGTAAAATAATAGAAACTCTCATTAAAGGCGGTTGTGAAGTTAGAGGTGATAGCATATGTATGAAATTTTCCGATAAAGTGAATGCAGCAAATGAAATTGATTGGGAAACTGAGTATCTTGATGCAATTATATCAATTAAAACTGTTAAGGGTGTTGATGAAGCAATTGATCATATAGCTAAATATGGATCGGGACATACCGAAAGTATTATTTCTGAAAATAAAAATAACGTTGAAAAATTTTTAAATTCAGTAGGCAGTGCAATTGTGATGCATAATGCATCTACTCAGTTTGCAGATGGTGGAGAATTTGGGCTTGGTGCAGAAATTGGAATAGCAACAGGCAAGCTACATGCAAGAGGTCCTGTGGGTCTTGAAGGTTTGACAACCTACAAATATATTGTTCGTGGAAGTGGGCAGGTAAGACCATAAATGAAGATAGGAATTCTAGGAAGCTCATTCAATCCTCCACACAAAGGTCATTTAGAAATATCAAATCGAGCACTGGCGACTTTTAGTTTGAATGAAGTTTGGTGGCTGATAACTAAAGTTAATCCATTAAAAAACTCTTCTGATTATATTCCATTAAATGAGCGAAAAAATAAAATTGATGAAATCATTGAAAATAGGAATATTAAATTCAAATATTATGAAGAAGAAACAAATTCTAACTACCTCATAGACAATCTAAAGTATATAAAAGAAAAATTTTCAAAAGATACTTTCATTTTTCTTATGGGAAGCGACTCACTTAATGAGATGCATGAATGGAAAGAATACCAGAGTATATTTAAGCAAATACCTATTGCAGTATTCAATCGACAAGATAGTGAATATCAATCGTTAAACTCAAAAGCAGCCAAAGCATTTGAAAAATACCGTATAGATGATCTATCAAAGAACTCAATATTTAAGGAAGGTCCCAGCTGGACATTTATTCAAGATTTTGATGAAAATATATCTTCTACAGAAATAAGGACTAAAATTGACTAATATCCTTGAAAATATCCTGACAGAATTGGAGGACAGCAAAGCTTCAGATATAGTTTCAATTAATATTTCAAAAAAAACATCGCTAGCTGATTATCTAGTATTTGCAACGGGGACCTCCAATCGACACATCAATTCTATTTCACAGTCAGTACATAAAAAGTTAAAGAAATTAAATATCAAAACCCCTTCTATTGAGGGAAGCAATGATAGTGGATGGGTTGTTATTGATAGTGGAGATGTAATAGTGCATTTATTTAAAGATGAGATTAGGAAGTTTTACAACCTTGAAAATATGTGGTCAACCGAAATAGAATAATAGATTTAATATCATGGACATTGAAATTTTATATCATGATAAGTTTAAATTTGAGCAAGAAGAGTTTCTTTTTAAAATGTATCTAAATCGTATTACTAAAATATCTAATAATCTTATATCTAAAATTAAGGCTGAAAAGATTAGTGATAAGTCTCTCATAAAGAAAATAAAATTAAAAAAAGGAACTGAAGCAATAATACTACTTGATGAAAAAGGTGAAAAAGTCACAACAGAAAAATTCAAGCACTTATTATTTGGAACCTCATTTAGTAAAATATTATTTGTGCTCGGAGGCACAGATGGATTTAGTGAGGAGATAATAAATTTGTCGAATAAACAAATATCGCTAAGTAAAATGACACTAACACACTCTTTTGCTGCTATTATTTTAATAGAACAAATTTATAGATCTGTTACTATTAAAATTAATCATCCTTATCACAGAGCATAAAATGAAAATATTTTTTACTTTTATTTTTTTTATATCTTCTTTTTTTAGTTTTAACTATTTGTCAGCAAACAATCAGGATCTTTACAAAAAATTAGAGGTCTTTGGTGATGTATTTGACATTATAAAAAAAGATTATGTCGAAGAAATCAATGATGAAGAAGTTATTGAATATGCCATTAATGGAATGCTTCAATCGCTTGATCCCTTCTCCAGTTATATGGCGTCAGAAATATATTCTGACATGCAGGAAGAAACCAAAGGTAAATTTGGCGGACTTGGTATTGAGGTGACCATGGAAAATGGTTATGTCAAAGTTATTTCACCCATTGATGATACCCCGGCAGCAAAGGCTGGAGTAAGACCTGGTGATTACATTACACATATTGATGACGTTGATGTTCTTGGATTAACTCTTGCTGAAGCTGTTGAACTTTTAAGAGGACCTGTAGGAAAGTCTCTTACTATCACCGTTGTTAGAATCGGTGAAGAAGATCCTCTGGATATTAGCTTAAAACGGGCAATTATTACTGTTCAAGCGGTAAAATTTCGGGCAGAAGGAAATATAGGTTACATCAGACTAATCTCATTCAGTGAACAAGCAGATAAAGGAATAAAGAACGCCATAAAAGAATTAACCGCTAGTATAGGAAGTGAAAAGATCGAAGGGTTTGTTTTAGATTTAAGAAATAATCCTGGAGGACTTTTAGATCAATCAGCAAAGGTTACAAACAATTTTCTAAGATCAGGTGAAATTGTTTCAATAAAGGGAAGAGATAAAAATGATATCTCAAGGTTTACAGCATCTGGTGGAGATATTGCAAGTGATAAACCTATAATAGTTATAATTAATCAAGGATCTGCTTCTGCATCAGAAATTGTTGCTGGAGCTCTTCAAGATCACAAAAGAGCAATTATCATAGGTGAGCAGTCTTATGGGAAGGGATCTGTTCAAACAATTTTTCCTCTAAAGGATTTAAGTGCTATTCGTATGACTACGGCTTTGTATTATACGCCATCTGGAGATTCAATTCACAAAGTTGGTATTACGCCTGATATAGAAGTTGAATTTATTTATAATGAAGATGATGACGAACAAGATAATCAACTTGATTACGCCTTAGATCTCTTAAACAAAGATAGTGTTATAGAGTAAAATCACAAATTTAATGAACAAAGAAAAAATTGGCATGCTTAAAGAAAAATACAGAAGAGGTGTGGGCATGATGATCATAAATAAAAATCAAGAAATATTCATTGGTCAGAGATTCGAAAAAGATAAATCAGCTTGGCAGATGCCTCAGGGAGGTATTGATAAAGGAGAAAAAACTGTTGATGCTGTAATAAGAGAGATGCATGAAGAAACTGGTATCAAAAAAAACTTCGAAATACTCTATGAAACTAAAACATGGCATTACTATAAACTGCCTATTTATTTACAGAAAAAATTATGGGGTGGAAAGTTTGTAGGACAGAAACAAAAATGGTTCTTGATTCATTTTAAAGGTAAAGATGGTGAAATTAATATAAAAACAAAAAAACCTGAGTTTAAAAAATGGAAATGGACTTCTTCTAAGAAAATGATGGAATTAATAGTCCCCTTTAAAAAGAAACTATACTCTGATGTGGTATCTGAAATGGCGGAAGAATTAAATAAGAATAATTAAGTAATTATTGAATTTACTACTCGCTCACAATTCCTTCAGCTACTACAAGCAACTTATTTTCTGAGAATTTTACAAACCCTTTTTCTACATTAAAAGAATTTGTATCTTTATCAGATGTTACAACAATTGTGCCTGGCCTTAGCGAAGTTATGATATTGGCATGATTAGCTAAAAAACCAATATCACCCTCTATGCCTGGAACCACCACCATCGATGCTTCTCCATCTAAGTAAGTCTGCTCGGGAGTAACAACGCTAAAATTAAATAAATCAGACACTTATTTATGCAGCCTCAACTGCCATTTTTTCAGATTTTTTAATTGCCTCTTCAATTGTACCTACCATGTAGAAGGCTGCTTCAGGGAGATGGTCATACTCACCCTTACAGATTGCATCAAAACCTTTAATTGTATCGTCTAATTCTACATAAATTCCTGGTGTTCCAGTAAAGACCTCTGCAACAAAGAATGGCTGAGACATGAACCTTTGAATTTTTCTAGCACGTGAAACTGTCAACTTATCTTCTTCAGATAATTCATCCATACCAAGAATCGCAATGATATCTTGAAGTGATTTATATGTTTGTAGAACAGATTGAACATTACGAGCAACTCTATAATGCTCTTCACCAACAATGCGTGGGTCAAGAATTCTAGAAGTACTGTCTAATGGATCAACGGCAGGATAAATTCCCAATTCTGCAATTTGTCTTGAAAGAACAGTTGTTGCATCCAAGTGCGCAAAAGACGTTGCAGGCGCTGGATCTGTTAAATCATCGGCAGGAACATAAATTGCCTGCACAGAAGTAATCGATCCTTTATTTGTAGATGTTATTCTTTCCTGAAGTGAACCCATGTCTGTTGCTAATGTTGGTTGGTATCCAACCGCAGACGGTATCCTTCCAAGAAGTGCTGACACTTCTGATCCAGCTTGAGTAAATCGAAAGATATTATCAACAAAGAATAATACATCTTGACCTTCCATATCTCTAAAATATTCAGCAACAGTCAGTCCAGTTAGAGCAACTCTTGCACGAGCTCCTGGAGGTTCATTCATTTGACCAAACACTAGAGCACATTTAGAGTCTTTTCCCTCAAGAGTATTCACACCTGACTCTAACATTTCGTGATACAAATCATTTCCTTCACGAGTTCTCTCTCCTACTCCAGCAAATACTGAGTAACCACCGTGAGCTTTTGCGATATTATTAATCAGCTCCATAATAATGACTGTTTTTCCAACTCCTGCTCCACCGAAAAGACCAATCTTTCCTCCACGTGAATATGGCGCAAGTAGATCAACAACTTTGATTCCTGTTACGAGAATTTCTGTTTCAGTTGCTTGATCGACGAATTGAGGAGCATCTCTGTGAATAGCCCATCTATCAGCTGACTTTATTTCACCTCTCTCATCCACTGGCTCGCCAACAACATTCATTATTCGACCAAGAGTTTCTGGGCCAACTGGAACTTGAATTTGATTTCCAGTATCTATAACTTCATCTCCTCTTGTCATTCCATCAGTTGACTCCATTGCGATTGTTCTCACTGTTGACTCACCTAAGTGTTGGGCTACTTCGAGTACTACTTTTTTCCCTCCGATGTTACATTCCAATGCCGTAAGAATAGAAGGGAGATTTTCTTCAAATCTCACATCAACTACGGCTCCGATTACTTGCGAAATTGCTCCTTTATTATTAGTGGTCATATTGTGCTCCTTTTTTAAACTGCTTCTGCTCCAGAAATTATTTCTATAAGCTCTTTTGTAATAACCGCCTGCCTAGAACGGTTATAAAATAGTGTTAGATTATCAATCATATCTCCCGCATTTCTAGATGCGTTATCCATCGCGCTCATTCTAGCCCCTTGTTCGCTTGCAGCGCTTTCTAATAAGGCCTTAAATACTTGGACAGTAAAGTTAAGTGGTAAAATTTCATCGAGAATTTCACTTTCTCCAGGCTCAAATTCAAAAAAAGATTCTTCTTTTTTTTCTTCATCTGCTTCGTCACTAATAATTTCAATTGGAATGACTTGTTGTTCTGTTGGAATTTGAGAAATTACAGATTTAAACTCATTATAGAAG